>JBDZVM010000028.1:0-6075 GCA_040255675.1 Actinomycetales bacterium
ACGTCAGTGCATGTGACCGCCGGGGCCGTGGCTGTGCCCGTGGCCGTGACCGTCTTCAGCGGCCTTTTCCTCGGGCTTGTCGACGACGAGCGTCTCGGTAGTGAGCAGCAACCCGGCGATCGACGCGGCGTTGGCCAGCGCCGAACGAGTGACCTTCACTGGGTCGATAACACCCTGCGCCATGAGGTCGCCGTATTGGCCGGTGGCGGCGTTCAAACCGTGGTTCGCCTCGAGCTCGCCGACCCGATTGACGACGACGTAGCCTTCGTGGCCGGCGTTTTCGGCGATCCAACGTAGCGGCTCGACAGCGGCCTTGCGAACGATCGAGGCGCCGGTCGCTTCGTCGCCCGAAAGCTTCAGGTCATCGACAGCGGACGCCGCGTGCACCAGGGCGGACCCGCCGCCCGCCACGATGCCTTCCTCGACGGCGGCGCGGGTAGCGGAAATGGCGTCTTCGAGCCGGTGCTTCTTTTCTTTCAGCTCGAGTTCGGTCGCCGCTCCGACACGAATGACCGCGACGCCGCCGGCCAGTTTGGCCAGCCGCTCCTGCAGTTTCTCGCGGTCCCAATCGGAGTCAGTGCGTTCGGCCTCGCCCCGAAGCTGGCTGATGCGCGCTTCGACGGCCTCTTTCGACCCGCCGCCGCCGACGATCGTGGTGTCGTCTTTCGTGACGGTGACGCGTCGGGCGCTGCCGAGCACTTCCAGCCCGATCTCGTCGAGCTTGAGGCCGACATCGGCCGACACGACCTGGCCGCCCGTGAGGGTCGCCATGTCTTGCAACGTCGCCTTACGCCGGTCGCCGAAACCAGGTGCCTTCACGGCAACCGAGCTAAACGTGCCCCGAATCTTGTTGACGACCAAGGTTTGCAACGCCTCACCCTCGACGTCCTCGGCGACGATCAGCAACGACTTGCCGGCCTGGATGACTTTCTCGAGCAGCGGCAAGAGCTCGCCGATGCCCCCGATTTTGCCTTCGTGGAGGAGAATCGCGGGGTTATCGAGCACGGCTTCCATGCGCTCGGCGTCGGAAATGAAGTAGGGGCTGATGTAGCCCTTGTCGAACTGCATGCCTTCGGTGAATTCGAGCTCGACACCCATGGTGTTCGACTCTTCGACGGTGATGACGCCGTCCTTGCCGACCTTGTCGAAGGCCTCAGCGATGATCTCGCCGACCGCCTTGTCTTGCGCGGAAATCGCGGCGACGTTGGCGACGTCATCCTTGGTGGAGACTTCGCGCGACGCGGCGAGCAACCGGCTCGACACCGCCTCGACCGCGGCGTCGATGCCCTTCTTGAGCGACAGCGGGTTGGCGCCCGCGCTCACGTTGCGCAGCCCTTCGCGCACCATCGCCTGCGCCAGGACGGTCGCGGTGGTGGTGCCGTCGCCCGCGACGTCGTTGGTCTTGGTCGCGACCTCCTTGGCCAGCTGCGCGCCCAAGTTCTCGTTGCGGTCTTCAAGCTCGATCTCGCGGGCAATCGTCACGCCGTCGTTGGTGATGGTGGCGCGCCCGGTGCCGGCCGCCAGCAAGACGTTGCGGCCCTTCGGGCCGAGCGTGACCTTGACGGCATTCGCGAGCGCATCGACACCGCGCTGCAACGACGCGCGAGCATCGGCGTCGTACTGCAAGATTTTCGGCATCTCGCCAGGGATTCCTCTCAGCTGTCGGTCGTGCACGCACGCCGCCCCGGGCCATAACGGCACCGGGGCGGCAACACGCGTGTCTGGTTACTTCTCGATGACGGCGAGCACGTCACGCGCGGAGAGCACGAGGTACTCCTCGCCGTTGTACTTCACCTCGGTGCCGCCGTACTTGCTGTAGAGGACCCGATCGCCCTCTTTGACGTCGAGCGGAACCCGCTGCCCGTCTTCGAACCGGCCGGGGCCGACGGCGAGCACGATGCCCTCCTGCGGCTTCTCCTTCGCGGTGTCGGGGATTACCAGGCCGGACGCCGTAGTGGTCTCAGCCTCGACGGACTGCACGACGATGCGGTCTTCGAGCGGCCGGATGGCAACCCTGGAAGTGGTGGCGGTCGTCACTTTGTGACTCCCCCTCCTCGTGTCTGGGTGTCTAGGTCTTTACTTCAGTTGTAGCGGCTCGCCTCGTTCGGCCTGCCGTCGCGGGGGTCAGACCGAGGCGCTACGAGCCACTGACGCGATCTTTGGTTGGCACACTCAGGGCGAGAGTGCCAACTGACCGGAAGCCTATGCCGGACTTAGCACTCCGTCAACCCGAGTGCCAGAGGCGCTGCATGGGCAGAGTGCCAAGCTTTCCCGGCGTCCGATGGCCGAGTGCCGATCCTCCGCGTGAAAACATCACGGTTGTGGACGTCGAAGGCTTCCGGGCGCTCCTGGAGGGTGACGGCGGTGCCGCCGCCCGGCTGGCTGTCGAGCGGCTCGACGACGGCGGCGAGGTATTAGCCGTCAGTGTTGAGGTGCGGCGCCGGTTCCCCGACTTGTCGCCAGCCGCCGCGGCGGTCGCAATCACGCAGGCTCAACTGCGTCGCCGAGCGCGGGTGAAGTTCGGCCCGACCGCCGACCGCATGTGGTTCACCCCGGACGGCGTGGAGCAAGCCACGCGCGCCGAGGTCGCGACCCATCGCGCGACTCGGTTTGCCGCTTTGAACGGCGCGCTCGGGCGGCCAGCCAAAGTAGGGGACCTTTGCTGCGGTGTCGGCGGCGACTTGCGCGCCTTGGCCGCGGCCGGATGCGACGTGACCGGATTCGACCGCGATCCGCTGACCGCCCTTGTGGCACAGGCGAATATCGCCGCGCTGCATATCGAAGGTACGGCGGTTGAGTGTCTCGATGTCGAGACACTCGACCGCGCAGGCTTCGATGCCGCGTTCCTTGACCCAGCGCGCCGGCATGAAGGGCGCCGCACTTTCGACGTCCGGGCTTATTCGCCGCCGTGGTCTTTCGTGACGGAGCTGCTCGAATCGATGCCTTCGGCGGTGAAGGTCGCTCCCGGTATTCCGCATGAGTTGATTCCTGACGGCATCGAAGCGGAATGGGTCTCGTTCGGCGGCGACTTGAAAGAAGCCGCGCTTTGGTCGGGAGCACTTGCTACGAGCGCGCGCAAACGCGCGACGGTATTACCGGCGGGCGCCACCCTCGTCGGCGGGGCCGATCACGCGCCTGCAGTCGGCGCGCCTCGGCGATATCTCTACGAACCCGATCCGGCCGTGGTGCGGGCGCATCTGGTCGGCGGCGTTGCCGAAATCGTCGGCGGCGTGCTGCTCGACCCGACAACCGCTTACGTCACCAGCGATTCTTTAGTCAGCACGCCGTTCGCTCGACCGTTCGAGATTGTCGAGGTCATGCCGTTTTCGCTGAAACGATTGCGGCAAGCGCTTCGCGCGCGGGATATCGGCGCGGTCACCATCATGAAGCGCGGCTCCGCGGTGGACGTCGAGCGGCTGCGCCGCGATCTCAAGCTTTCGGGGAACGGACATTTGGTCGTCGTCCTCGCCCTGGTCGGCGGGCGGCATTACGCGCTGTTGGCGCACCCCGTTCCGCGAAATTCCTGACGTTTGCTGTCGCAGAGCAACAGCAAACGTCAGGAATTCGTGTTGCCCGAAACCTCGCCGTACCGAAACGTGTTCCGGTAGGCGCTCGGTGTGGTCTTGAGGTGACGGCGAAAGTGCAGCCTCAGGTTTGCCGCCGACCCGAGACCGACGGCGGCCGCGATCGTGTCGAGACTGTCGTCATTCGTCTCGAGCAACGCCTGCGCAGCCGTCACGCGTTGCCGGGTGAGCCAGCGCAAGGGTGCGGTGCCAACCTCAGCTTCGAAGCGGCGCACCAGCGTGCGCTCCGACACGCACGCGTGGCGAGCGAGGTCGGCGACGGACAGTGGACGATCGAGTCGTCGCAACGCCCAATTCAGCGTCGCGGAAAGCCCTTCTCGCTCGGCGATCGCAACGCTGCGCTCGACGAATTGTGCTTGCCCGCCGTCGCGATGCGGCGCGACGACGATTGCACGTGCAACACGGTTTGCCGCTCCCGCACCGAGGTCTTTGCGGATGATGTGCAAGCACAAATCGATACCCGCGGCCACGCCGGCAGACGTCATCACCTGACCTTCGTCGACATAGAGCACGTCAGGCACGACCTCAATGTCCGGATAGAGCCGCGCCAACTGTTCGGCGTGCCGCCAGTGTGTGGTAGCGCGTCGGCCGCCGAGGAGCCCCGCCGCCGCCAGCGCGAAGGCGCCGGTGCAGATCGAGACGACGCGGCAGCGCCGAGACGCCGCTCGCAGCGCGTTTACCACGTCGCTCGGGAGCTCCTGAGCGGGCGGCGCGAAGCCCGGGACGACGACGGTGTCGGCGCGTCGCAAGGCAGCAAGCCCCGCGGTCGCCTGCATGGAGAACCCGGACGTCGTCCGCACCGGCCCCGCCACCTGCCCGGCCAGCGTCACCCGGTACGGCAGGTCGGCACCACCCGCGAACAGTTGCATTGGAATTGCGGCGTCGAGCGGCACGAGGTCAGGGAGGGCGAGCACCACCACCCGATGAACTGTCATGGCGGAAATCTATCGAACATTGGCATTCCTGCCACTCGGCAATTCGAACGCGGAAGGCCATGATCGGGCCATGGACATCGCAATCATGCTTTTCGACGGTTTCGAAGACCTCGACGCACTGGCTCCGTTCAACGTTGTCTCTCGCGCGGGCATGCGGACGCGCTTCGTCACACCCGAACCGGCGGATGCGATCACGTCGGCAAGCGGCGCCGTCATCACCCCCCACGGCACGCTCGACAAGACGCCGAGCTGGCTCGTTGTTCCGGGCGGCGGCCTGGTGTCCGACGCCGAACACGGCGTGCGCGCCGAATTGCGGCGAGGGACGATCCCCGCCGCGGTAGCTCGATGTGCGACAGCCGGGTCGAACATCGCGTCGGTCTGCACGGGCGCGCTGCTTGTCGCGGCGTCCGGAATGATGCACGGACGTCGTGCGACGACACACCATCAAGCGTTCGACGAGCTGAGCAACTACGGCGTCGATGTCATTCGTGACGTTCGCGTGGTCGACGACGGCGACATGGTGAGCGCCGGTGGCGTCACGTCAGGCATTGACCTGGGGCTTTGGCTGATCCAGCGTGAACTCGGCGCGAAGGCCATGCGGGCACACGAACGGCGGCTCGAGTACCGGCTCGGCCGGGTAGCTGAGACCAATCGCGCCACGGCACCAATCGAAAGCGTCCGGTCTCTTACGTTACCCACCACACCGCTCGTTCAGGCCGCCTACGATTTCGCGAAAACTGCCTTGCCGGCAGCGATTTTCAACCACAGCGTGCGAAGTTATCTCTTCGCCCGCATGGTCGCCGACTGGCGTGGCTGGCGGCCAGCCGAGAACTTCGACGACGAGTTGTTGTGCCTGTCCTGCGTGCTGCACGACATCGGACTGTCCGATGCCGCTGATACGCCGGCACGCGACCGTTTCGAAGTCGTCGGAGCCATGACGGCCGCCACATTCCTCGCAGGAGAAGGATTAGCCAGCCCATTCGTCGACGTCGTGTCAGAAGCCATCAAGCTGCATTCGTCGTACACCATCGCCGACAGCCACTCGCCGGAAGCTGCCCTTACCCGCACCGGCATCTCGATGGACGTCGGCGGCGGTGTGGAAAAAGTGCCGGACGACGTTGCAGCCTCGATACACGCCGAATATCCGCGGCTCGAGATGGCACGCTGCCTCGTCGACGCGATCGTGGCACAGGCGGCCGACGACCCGATGGCGGCACCGCCTTACTCGATACCTGGAGAACTCGTCCGTGAGCGCCGCACGCCGCCGTTCGTCAGCCGCTTGGAACAGCGCGCAGCTGCCAGCCGATGGGGATGCTGAATCGCCGTAACGGCCTCGAAGCGAAATGGGCGGCCTTGCGCTAACGTCACGATCGACGTGGAAGCGGGGGTTGGCAGATGACGAAGATCGGCTACCGGCGCGTGCCGCGGGCGGCAACCATCGTCGCGGTCGTCGCCGGTGGAGTGTTCGCCGCGCAAAGCTTTTTCGGTGCCCCGCATTCGCATTCCTTACAAGCCAGCGACACAACCGCGACGCCCGGGGCGATACAACCGACCTC
>JBDZVM010000028.1:6175-19179 GCA_040255675.1 Actinomycetales bacterium
ATTCCTTACAAGCCAGCGACACAACCGCGACGCCCGGGGCGATACAACCGACCTCGGCCGGAGCAGTCGCACCGTCGGCGAGCTCCGCCTCTTGCCCGTCGTGCTGGCCAACAGAGGCGAGTGCGTCTCGTCACCGGTCCTTCCCGAAGACGCCGGGCCCGACCTGTTCCTGATATTCGCGTCTAATGGGCGTGTGGCCGCCGCGTGGCAGCAGACCCCGCCGATCGAGTCAGCCACCAGCCCGCCCGCGACACCCGTTTGGGCGCAACAGTGCATAGCTCACTACCCCTACCTGCAGGGCCCGGCGTTGCCGGCCCCTCAATTCCTCGGCCTGAGCCGGTCTGAATCTGACGCTCTCTACGAGCAGAATCAGCTTTTCGAAGGGGTCCTTCTAGGGGTGGATGGAAAGTGCGACCCACGACCCGTGGACCTCGGCCTCGGTCTCCCTCGCCTATTCCTTGTTTTCGGCGCAGACCACACGGTGGTCGCGGCATGGTTCGAGGAATCGCAGTCCTACAGCGTCGACGTTTCGAGCATCGCCACGCCCTCATGGAACGTTAACTGACATCTGCCACTCTTGCAGCGTGTAAGAGATACCGGTATTTGAACTGGCGTATTCACGACGTAGAACACTTCTAATGGCGAGATCGGCGACCCAGGCGCTGAACCGCCCGCCTTAGCTCATCGGCACAGGCGTGAATTGCCAGGCATTGGCGGCGTCAGCGCAAAAACGTTCGGAGCCCAAGTCGAACCAGGTGTTACCCGCCGCCAACGCGTCGGGGTCTGACCAATGTGTGATGACGACGGCACTGCCTTGCTCGTCGGAGCGGTAGGCTTCACCGCCGGAAAAGCCTCGCGCGGAAGCAAATTGCGGCCACGCCGCATCGCGCAACCAGGTGAAAAACTCGTCGAGCTGATTTCCGCTAATGCGGGCTTCCCACATACGCGTGATCACACCAGCACCTCCGTGATGGGCAACGACGAATCGGCCGGCAGGTCGAGCGACGAAGGCTCGCGACCCGCTGCCACCAATCGTGCACCCATCGCGGCGACCATGGCGCCATTGTCGGTGCAAAGCCCCGGCCGTGGCACGCGCAATTGCACCCCCGCGGCGTCGCAACGCTCCTGCGCCAGCGCGCGCAACCGAGAATTCGCGGCCACGCCACCGCCAATCAGCAAATGCTCCACGCCGTGGTCTCGGCAAGCGACAAGCGCCTTCGCGGTCAAGACGTCGTCGACCGCCTCTTGAAAAGCCGCGGCTACGTCGGAAACTGGCACCGGCTCGCCCGCGCGTTCGCGTGCCTCGACCCAACGCGCGACCGCCGTTTTCAAGCCGGAGAAAGAAAAGTCGAGGGTACCGTCGTCCGCTTTGCCTCGCGGGAAGTGGACGAAGGCGGGATCGCCTTCGCGGGCCGCACGGTCGATGTACGGGCCGCCTGGAAATGGCAGGCCCAACACACGCGCGACTTTGTCGAATGCTTCGCCGGCGGCGTCGTCGACGGTCGACCCGAGTGCTTTGACCTCGCGCGTGATGTCGTCGACCAGCAGCAGCGACGAATGCCCGCCCGACACGAGCAACGCGATACTCGGCTCCGGCAACGGACCGTGTTCGAGCACGTCAACGGCCACGTGCGCGGAAAGATGATTGACGCCGTAGAGCGGCTTGCCTAGCGCGAGCGCGTAGGCCTTCGCGGCGGCGACCCCGACGAGCAGCGCGCCCGCGAGACCTGGCCCGGCGGTGACCGCGATCGCGTCGACGTCCGGCAAGGAAACGCCCGCCTTGGCAAGCGCTCGCCGCATGATCGGAACCATCGCCTCGAGATGCGCGCGGCTCGCCACCTCGGGAACGACGCCGCCGAACCGCGCGTGCTCTTCGACGCTCGACGCGATTTCGTTGGCTAGCAAGGTGTTTCCGCGCACGAGTCCGACGCCGGTTTCGTCGCAGGAGGTCTCGATTCCGAGTACGAGAGGTTCGTCAGCCATTGCCAGCCCAGTTGCTCGGATCGACGCCCTTTATGTTCAGCACCATCAAAATCGCGTCGGTGTTGCTCGGCTGGTAATAGCCTTTGCGCACTCCGACTTGCTCGAAGCCGAACCGCCCATACAATCGCTGGGCGCCCTCGTTGTCGGCGCGCACTTCGAGCCCGACCATCGGCTCGCCGCGCCGAACCGCTTCGTCGATCAGGGCGCTAAGCAGCCGCGCGCCCAGGCCGCGCCCTTGCCGATCGCGGCGCACTGCCAAAGTCTGAATGAACGATTCGTCGGCGTAGGCGCACAAGCCGCCGTAACCAACGATCTCGCGGTCGTCTTCGGCCACGAGGTAATACCGAGTGTCGCTTTCCGATAGTTCTGACCAGAACATCGCGACGGTCCAGCATTCGTCGCCGAAAAGGTCGCGCTCGAGGTCCATGATGTTCTCGACGTCCCACCACCGCATCGGGCGCAACACCGTGGTGTCGATCATGCCGGGGTCACCGCCTTGCGCGGCCCTGGCGCAACGGCGTCTGGCCTGCGCATGTACAGCGGGTCGGGCGCCAGCACGGTTGCGCGGCCGTCGGCAACGAGAGCAGCCAGCGTTGAAGCGCGCGGGTATTGCGGCGCTCGCGCGGTGTCGAACGAATCGGCGTACATCAAAGCGCCGGCGCCGAACGCGGGACCGCGCCAGCCGACGTCGGCCGCGCGCCCCACGTGCGGGCCGTCGAGCCGCGCACCAGACTCGTCGTACGTCGCCCAATAAATCTCGCGGCGCCGAGCGTCGGTGGCGACCAAAAAGGGTTTGGCGCATTCGACGTCGGCGGCGAGCACGTCGAGCGTGCATACGCCCGACAAGGCAATGCCGAGTGCGTCGGCCAACGCGTGCGCGGTGACGAGCCCGACCCGAAGACCCGTGAACGGTCCCGGCCCCACGCCGACCGCGATCGCGGTGAGATCGGACGGCGAGATGCCGGCGGCCCGCAAGACGTGCGCGATGCCTGGACTAAGGAGTTCGCCGTGGCGGCGGGCGTCGGCGACGGTGTGCTCGGCGACAACCTGGGTGCCGTCGTGCAGAGCGACGGTGACCGCCGGAGTCGCGGTGTCGAATGCGAGAAGCACGAAAAGAGCCTAACCGCCGAGACTTTTCAGCTCGACATCGCTCCAGCGCTCGCCGACCGCGGTGACCCGGACCACGCGATCGTTGCCGTCAGCGCCTTCGGCGCGAGCGATCTCGATCTCCAACCGCTCGGCGGACAAGGTGTCTGCCAGGCCCTCGCCCCACTCGATCAGGGTGACCGAGTCGTCGAGCGACGCGTCAAGATCGAGATCGTCGAGTTCGAGCCGCCCACCGATGCGGTAGGCGTCGACGTGCACCAACGCCGGACCGCCGGCAAGCGGCGGATGCACCCGGGAGATCACGAACGTCGGCGACGTGACACCGCCGCGCACCCGAAGGCCGGAGCCGATGCCTTGCGCCAGCGTGGTCTTGCCCGCGCCGAGCGAACCGGTCAGCACGACGACGTCGCCGGCGCGCAGCAGCGGCGCGAGCCGCTCGCCGATCTCACGCATCGCGGACGCCGTCGGCACCGCGATCTCGACCGTCATCGCGCTCCTTGACGTGGTTGAGTGAGGCTGCGCGCGACGACCGCGAGGTCGTCGCGCAACGCTGCCCTGGGCATGCCGCGCGGACCGAATCGGATGGCCGCGGACGGGTGATAGGTCACCAGCACGCGGCGCCCCCCGACGTCGTGGAACCGCCCGCGCAACGCACCGATTTTCGCACCAGGCCCGAAGAACCACTCGGTCGCCGTGCCGCCGAGCGCCACCACGACGTCAGGGTCGACAATGGAGATTTGCCGTTCGAGGTAGCCGCGACAGTTCGCGATTTCCGTCCTTGCCGGTTTGCGATTCTTCGGCGGCCGGCATTTCAACACGTTCGTCACCGCGACGCTCGAGCGAGGCATGCCGACGTCAGCGAGAATCTCGTCGAGCAACTGACCTGCCTTGCCGACAAAGGGTATCCCGCGCTCGTCTTCGGTTGCGCCCGGCGCTTCGCCGACGAGCAGCACGCGCGCGCCAGCCGCGGGCATCGCGCCGACGACGGTGTTCGTGCGCCGCACCGCCAAATCGCCGCACGCATGGCAGGCCCGGATCTCACGGGCGAGGGCTTCCCACGCCGCGCTCACCGCTCATGCACCGCAGTCGCCTCTGCTACCTCGGCCTCTGCTACCTCAGCCTTGGCCGCCTCAGCCACTGGCTCGTACACCCGCGGTACCCGAACCCCGATCCGGGTCACGATTTCGTAGGAAATCGTGTCGAGTGCCTCGGCCCAGTCTTGCGCCGTCGGCTCGCCGGAATCGCCGGGGCCGAAGAGCAGCACCTCGTCTCCGGCCGCGAACGCGTCACCATTGTCGTTGGAGTTGTCGTTGGAGTTGTCGTTGGAATTGTCGGGGCCCAAGTCGACGACGAACTGGTCCATGCAAACAACGCCAGATATCGGACGCCGCACATTCGCCCGCGCCCCACGAACGAGTACCTCTGCCGTGTTGCCGGCCGCGCGGGGAACGCCGTCCGCGTAACCGAGCGGCACCAACCCGAGCGTGGTGGCGACGGGCGTGTGGTAGCGATGGCCGTACGAAACCCCAACACCCGCCGGCACGCGCTTGGTGAGCGCGAGGCGGGCGGTGAGCGTCATGGCGGGTCGCAGGCCAAGCGACGGCGAGTCGGCGAGTGTGGGGGCGGGTGCCAGCCCATAGGTCGCGATGCCGGCCCGTACAAGGTCGAACCTGGCGTCGGGCACATGTATCAGGCCACCAGAGTTGGCCAGGTGCCGAAGCGGCGGGTGCACCCCCGCGCGGTCGGCGATCTCGAGCGCGTCGTTGAACACGTCGATCTGCAGCCGCGTCGTCGGGTGCGCGGGGTCGTCGCCGTGCGCCAGATGCGACCACACGGCCACGATCTCGATGAGGCCCGCCGCCTGTGCTTTGGACGCCGAGGTCAGCAGATCGGGCCACTGAGACAACACCGCTCCCCCGCGCGACAACCCGGTGTCGACTTTGAGGTGCACCCGGGCGACCCGCCCGGCCTCCATGGCGGCGGCGGCGATCTCGTCGACCATCCACGGCGCTGAGGCCGACAGGTCGACGTCGGCGGCGACCGCGGTAGCGAGCGGCTCGCTCGGCGTGGCCAGCCAGCACAAGATGCGTTCGCCGATACCCGAGGCGCGAAGGGCAAGCGCCTCTTCGAGAAAGGCGACGCCGAGCCAGGTCGCGCCGCCCGCCAGGGCGGCGCGAGCGCTCGCCACGAGTCCGTGCCCGTAGCCCTCGGCCTTGACGACGGCGAGCACCTCGGCCGGTTCAGCAATCTCACGCAGCCGTTTCACGTTGGACTCGATCGCCCGGACGTCGATGCGCGCAGCCGCGCGCAACAGCGCGCTGTCGAAAGTCACGCCAGCTAGTTTGTCACCGACTGGATGTGATCTCGCGGAACGCGTCAGTGAGCGACGTCGCGACATCGCCCGCCGCGATCGGCGCGTGGGCGCCGTGCCTGACGGACGCGAGCCGGGCAGCCGACCCGTGCACGTAGGCAGCGCACGAGGCCGCGTCGAGCGGCGCCAATCCGCTGGCGAGAAAGGCACCCACGATGCCGGAGAGCACGTCCCCGCTGCCGGCAGTAGCGAGCCACGGGGTTCCAGTCGGGTTGACGCGAGTCAACCCGACTGGAGACGCAACTACGGTTGTCGAGCCTTTCAACAAGACCGTGACCCCGAACTCGCTCGCGGCCGCCCGCGCGTAGTGCAGCCGGCGAGCCTCGATATCGGCGCGGGCGGCCGCGTCGAGGTGTAGCAGGCGCGCGAGTTCGCCCGCGTGCGGCGTCAACACTGTGGGCGCCTCACGCCCAGCGAGGAATTCCCTGTGCTGGCTCAGGATCGTCAGCCCATCGGCATCGACAATCACCGGTACGTCGGCCGAAAGTGCCTGTGATACAAGGGATTTTCCGACGTCGTCCGTGCCGATGCCGGGCCCGACGACCCATGCCTGCACGCGACCGGCTTCGAGCACGCCGTCGCCGTCGTCCGGTAGTGCCGTGACGACCGCTTCCGGGTGGCGAGCGCGCACGAGTTCGGCGGGATGCGCGACGGAGACGAAACGCACCATGCCGACGCCCGCGCGCAGTGCTCCGGCGGTCGTAAGCACCGCGGCGCCGGTATAGGCCCGGCTGCCCGCGACGATGCCCACGACTCCGCGCCGGTACTTGTCGGATTCGGCGTCCGGCCGTGGCAGCATGGCCGCGACGTCGAGATTCTGCAGTGCCGTCGTTTGCGGACTCGGCAGGTACGGGCCCAACCCGATATCGACACATTCGGCGGCACCCGCATACTCGGCGCCCGGATCGACCAGCAGGCCCGGTTTCCAGGTGCCGAACGTCACGGTGGCGTGCGCCCGCACGGCCGCGCCCGCGACCTCGCCGGTGTCGGCGTCGACACCACTTGGGACGTCGACGGCGACGACGACGGCGTCCGGTGAGATGTGCGCCACCGCCGCGGCCGCGTCATCGCGAAGGGCGCCGCGCCCGCCGATGCCGACAATGCCGTCCAGCACCAAATCGGCGTGCGCGAGGACGGCGGGTTTGTCGACGCGCCCACCGGCAGCACGTAGCGCGGCCAGACCGGCTTCATGGGTGCGCGAACCGAGCAGGACGGCGGACACCCTGGCGCCACGTCTCGCGAGCTGCGCGCCCGCGAAAAGCGCGTCGCCGCCGTTATCGCCCGAACCGACGAGCAGCGCGACGTTCGCGCCGTACACCCTGCCCACAATTCGTCCGGACGTCGCAGCGAGCCCCGCCGCCGCTCGCTGCATCAGCGTGCCCGGCGGGAGCGTCGCCATCAACGCGGCCTCGGCCGCGCGGACAGTGGCCACATCGTGGGCGTGACGCACGGGCACCCTCTCGCCGGTCGACCTTGTCAGGATCAGCCTGCCACTTTGACCGCACCTGTTCGTCTTGAACTCGACCCGCGAGGCGGTGTTTCTCGCGCTTTGCTTTGAGTCAACAACTGTGGGCCAGGCGTAACCCCGGCAACAGACGCCGACGCCCGCCCGACCTACCTCTCTAACAAACGCTTTGCTTTGAGTCACCAACTCTGAGTCACATAGGTTGAGGCACCAAGGTTGAGTCACTGCCCGGGCCGGCGAGGATGCCAGGCCCGGCGATTGCCGTCCGCCCACTCGGCGCGGCCGCCACCAATCTGACTCAGAACCCATGACTCAGAGCAAAGCATCGAAAAAGGCAACCCACCAAAACACCCGGTCCCGGCCGACTCAAAACCGATGACTCAAAGCAAAGCACCAAAAGGGAACCCGCCAAGACACCGGCAGCCGCGAAAACCGAGCAATCCAGCCGGAACCGGGAAAGCGAGAGCGATGCGACGAAGCCGAGCCCCGAACACGGCCTATTCGACGGTCACCGACTTCGCCAAGTTGCGCGGCCGGTCGACGTTGTTGCCTCTCGCCACGGCAAGCTCGCACGCGAATACCTGCAGCGGAATGACTGAAACGATCGGTTGCAGGAGCGTTGGCACGGCGGGCACCCGAATCAGCTCGTCGGCGAACGGCACCACAGCGTCGTCGTCCTCTTCGGCAACCACAATGGTGTAGGCGCCACGGGCCCGCACTTCCTGCACGTTCGCCAGCAGCTTGGAGTGCAACACCGAGCGGCCGCGCGGCGGCGGCATCACGACGATGACCGGTAAGCCCTGGTCGATCAAGGCGATCGGCCCGTGTTTCAATTCGCCGGCCGCGAAACCTTCGGCGTGCATGTAGGCGAGTTCTTTGAGTTTTAGCGCACCTTCGAGAGCGACCGGATATCCGACGTGCCGACCCAAGAAGAGCACAGTCGTGGACGACGCGAACGAGCGCGCTATAGCGCGCACCGGCTCCATCGTGTCGAGCACCCGAGCCACGTGATCGTGCATCGACGCCAATTCGCGGACGACGCCAACGATTTCGTCGCCGTATTTGGTGCCGCGCATTTGGCCGAGATATAACGCGACCAGATACACCGCGACGAGTTGAGTCACGAACGTCTTCGTCGCCGCCACGCCGATCTCTGGCCCGGCTCGGGTGTATAAAACGGCGTCCGATTCACGCGGGATCGTCGATCCGTTCGTGTTGCAAATCGCGAGCACGCGCGCGCCCATCTCGTGCGCGTGCTGCACGGCCATCAAGGTATCGAGCGTCTCGCCCGACTGCGAAATGGCGATGACGAGCGAGCGCGCATCGAGAATCGGGTCTCGGTAACGAAATTCGGAGGCTAGTTCGACCTCGCACGCCAGGCCCGCCCAATGCTCAATCGCGTATTTCGCGATAAGGCCGGCGTGGTAGGCGGTTCCGCATGCGACGACCACGATTTTGTCGATGTCGCGCAGCACCCGCGGGTCGAGCCGCATCTCGTCGAGGGTCAAGGTGCCGTCGGCCGACAGCCGGCCGAGCAACGTCGCGGCGACGGCGTCGGGCTGTTCGGCGATTTCTTTCAACATGAAGTGGTCGTAGCCGCCCTTTTCGGCGGCGGAGACGTCCCAGTCGACGTGGTAGCGCCGTCCCTCAACTGGCACGCCGCCGAACGTGACGATCGACACACCGTCGGGAGTGGCACGCACGACCTGGTCTTGGCCAAGCTCGATGGCGTCGCGCGTCGACGAGATGAAGGCGGCGACGTCGCTGGCCAAGAACGTCTCACCCGCACCGAGCCCGACGACGAGCGGCGAGTTGCGGCGCGCTCCGACGACGACCCCGGGCTGATCACGATGAATCGCCACCAGGCTGAACGAGCCCTCGAGCGCGAGGCAGACCTCGCGCAAGGCCGAGGCGAGATCGCCGGTGCGAAGGAACGCGTCTTCGAGCAGATGCGCCGCGACCTCGGTGTCGGTCTGCGAGCGAAAATCATGGCCGGCTTCGACGAGCTCAGCGCGCAACGCGGAATGGTTTTCGATCACTCCGTTGTGAATCACCGCGAGCGCGCCCTTGCAGTCGAGGTGCGGATGCGCGTTGCCGTCGGTCGGCGCGCCATGGGTGGCCCACCGCGTGTGGCCTAACCCGGTACCGCTCGCCGGCAGCGGCTCGGCTGCCAAAACCTGCTCGAGGTTCGCGAGCGGACCCGCCTTGCGCCGCATCTCGACGGCGGAGCCGTTCAAGACCGCGATGCCCGCGGAGTCGTATCCGCGATATTCGAGCCGACGCAACCCGTCGATGACGACGTCCTTGGCCGGATGACGACCCACATACGCCACGATTCCGCACACGCCGCACAGCCTAATGCCCATCGCCGCTTCGGATCATCATGCAGCGAGACGAGCCGAGACCAGCCCGGTCGCCCTGATGGGCGACCGAATCACCCTGAAATCACCCGCGAGACGGTAGCCTCAGACGGGTGCCGCTGATCGAGACCGCCGCGCTGAGCAAGCGCTACGGGCAGGTGACCGCGCTTGACGCGCTCACCGTATCGATCGAGCCCGGGATCATCGGCCTGGTCGGCGCGAACGGCGCGGGCAAGAGCACCTTGGTCAAGGTGTTGCTCGGCCTGCTCGAGCCGACGTCCGGTTCGGCCCGCGTGCTCGACCTGGACGTCGCCACCGAGCCCGAACAGGTGCGCCGCCTCGTGGGCTACATGCCCGAGCACGACTGCTTGCCGCCCGATGTCTCGGCCACCGAATTCGTGACCCACCTCGGCCGGCTTTCCGGCCTGCCACGCGCGGCGGCGCGCGAACGGACGGCGGAAGTGCTGCGCCACGTCGGCCTTTATGAAGAGCGCTACCGCCCGATGGGCGGCTACTCGACCGGCATGAAGCAACGGGTGAAGCTCGCGCAAGCGCTCGTGCACGACCCTAGGCTGATCTTTCTCGACGAGCCGACAAACGGGCTCGATCCCGACGGGCGCGACGAAATGCTCGCCCTCGTGCAGCGCACCGGCACCGAGTTCGGCATGGCCGTTATGGTCGCCTCGCATTTGCTCGGCGAGCTTGAACGCATGTGCGACCATCTGGTCGTCATCGAGGCGGGCCGGCTGCGCGCCTCCAACTCGATCGCCGCGTATACCGGAGCGCAGCAATTGCTGGCCGTCGAAATCGACGGCGGTGACGACGAGCGGCGAGCTCTCGCCGTCCGGCTCGAAAGCTTAGGCGCGCGTATCGAAGGCCGCGCGATCGTTGTCGCGCTGCCGCCGTCTGACGACTTGGTTTATGACGTCGTCCGCGACGCGATTGCCGACCTCGGGCTTGCCTTGACCCGGCTCGAGCAGCGCCGTCATCGGCTCACCGACATGTTTCGTGAGCCGTCCTCGCAGGGAATGGAGGGCAGCCGTGTCTGAGGGCGGCGGCGTTATCTACGACATCGGGTATCAGCGTTACGACGGCCCTCGTCTCGGACGTCGAAATGCCGTCGTTTCGCTTTACGTGCACGGGTTGCGCGGCGTCTTCGGCCTCGGCCGACCGGCCAAAGCGAAAGTGTTGCCGTGGCTCGTGGTCGCCGTCATGTTCGTGCCGATGATCGTGCTGATCGCGGTGATGTCGCGCACCGGCACGCAGATCGAGCGCTACGATTTCTACCCTTTTCAACTTCAGGCGGCGCTGGCGCTTTTTCTCGCCGCTCAAGCACCTGAACTGTTATCGCGCGACCAGCGTTATCGCGTGCTGCCGCTGTATTTCTCGCGGCCGATCTCGCGAGGCGATTACGCGCTGGCCAAGCTCGCCGCCATGGTGACCGCGATATTCGCGATCACCGCCGGACCGTTACTCGTCTACTACCTCGGCAGCGTCGCGACGCTCGTGCACTCCCCCGCCGATGCCCGCCATCAAACGGCCCAATTCCTGCTCGGCGTCGTGAACGCGGCTTTTCATGCCGTGCTCCTTGGCGCTTTAGGCATGGCGATTGCCGCGTTCGCCCGCCGCCGCGCCTTCGCCACGGCGGCGGTGATCGGCGTCTACGTCATCTCCTCCGCCTTTTCCGGGGCGATCCAGGCGCTGCCCGGGCGAAGCGGCGACTGGGCCGTGCTCGTCTCGCCGTTCCCGCTCCTCGAGAACCTTCGCGTTTGGCTGCTGCACGGCAAACCAATCGACGACACGCTAACCGGCCTACCGGCCTCGGTCGCGGTAGCCCTGCTGGTGACGGCGGTGTCTATCGCCGTGTTAGTGCGCCGCTACCAAAGGTTGTCAGCATGACTCCACCCCACACGCTTCTCCGCTCCGCTCCTCGCTTCGCTGCGATGCTCACCCGCGCCGGCGGCGCGACATTCAACGCCGTGAAGCGTGTCCCATGAACATTGAGCTGCGGTCGGTCTCGCGCTGGTACGGCAACGTCGTCGCCGTCAACGACATCACGATGACGATCGGCCCGGGAGTCACCGGTTTGCTCGGCCCTAACGGAGCCGGAAAATCGACGCTGCTGCACATGATGGCCGGCTTCTTACCACCGTCGAGCGGCACTTTGACGATCGACGGCGAGCCGACCTGGCGACGTCCGGAGATATATCGCGTGGTCGGGCTCGTACCCGAACGCGAAGCCGCCTACGAGTTCTTGACGGCGCGCGAATTCGTCGTGGCGAGCGCGAAATTGCATCAACTCGCCCTGCCCGAGCAGGCCGCCGAGCGGGCGCTGCATATCGTCGAGTTGACCGAAGCGGCCGATCGCAAGGTCGGCACCTTCTCGAAAGGCATGCGGCAGCGCGCACGGGTCGCGGCGGCGCTTGTGCACGACCCCCAGGTGCTGTTGCTCGACGAGCCCTTCAACGGCATGGACCCTCGCCAGCGTCTGCACATGATGGATCTGCTGCGCGCGATGGCCGCCGACGGGCGCACCGTGCTGTTCAGCTCGCACATTCTCGAAGAAGTAGAGCAGCTTTCCGACGTCGTCCAGGTTGTCGTGTCGGGTCGGCTCGCGGCATCGGGAGACTTCCGCGAAATTCGGCGGCTGATGACCGACCGGCCTCACGTGTTCACAGTGCGCTCGACCGACGATCGCAAGCTGGCGGCGGCCTTGATGGCCCAGCCGCATACGTCTGGCGTGGCGATCGAATCCGCCGGTTTACGCGTACACGCCGCGGATTTCGGCTCGTTCACCCGGGCACTCGCGACAACCGCGCGCGACCACGGCGTGGGTTTGCGTGAAGTGATCCCGGCCGACGAATCGCTGGAAAGCGTCTTCTCTTACCTGGTGCGCCGATGAACGCCGTGGTTGCCGGCATCACCTTTCGCGCGCTCTTCGGACGACGCCGGGTGCTGCTCCTTATCTTGTTACCGCTGATTTTGCTGGCGCTCGCCGGCGCGTTCCGCGCCGGCGGAGGCACCGACACCGACGTCCTGCTCGGCCGTTTCGGCATTACCGCGCTTCTGCCGCTCGTGGCGCTCATCGTCGGAACCGGCGTGCTCGGCGCGGAACTCGACGACGGCACCGCCGTGTACCTGCTTGCCACACCGGTGCCGAGAAAGACCATTGTGGTCAGCAAATTCGTGGTCGGCGCGGCCGTCACGGTTGTGTTCACCGCGCTTCCCGAATGGGTGGCCGGCCTCATCGCGTTTCCCGACGAACCGCGCCTCGTGTTGGCCTACACGGCGGGTGCGGCGATCGGCTCTATCGTCTACGTCGCCGTTTTCGTGGCGCTGTCAGTGCTCACTCGGCGCGCCATGGCGGTCGGGCTGCTCTACGTGCTCGTCTGGGAAGGCCTGCTGGCCAGCTTCGTCTCCGGCATCGGCGTCTTGAGCGTGCAGCAATACACGCTCGCGATAGCCCGCGCGATTTCAGGAGCCGGAGACGCGGTGCCGGCGACGGTGTCGGTCGCGACGGCGATCCCGATGGCCGCGGTGGTGGTCGGGCTTGCCATGTGGCTGGCGGTCGACCAGCTGCGCAGTTACCGCATCGCCGGCGAGGCGACCTGAGCCATCGAACGACACTGAGCCCGCGAACAGCGCCGCCAGCACGAACGAGCCGCGCCTACGATCCGAGACGCGCCTACGATCCGAGCCTTTCGCGGACGACGTCGGC
>JBDZVM010000028.1:19279-48339 GCA_040255675.1 Actinomycetales bacterium
GCGCCTACGATCCGAGACGCGCCTACGATCCGAGCCTTTCGCGGACGACGTCGGCAAGCCGACGCGCGATCGCATCGGCTTGCTCATGCGTTGGCGCCTCGACCATCACGCGTACCAGCGGCTCGGTGCCGGAGGGCCGAAGCAAGATGCGGCCTTGCTCGCCCAATTCGGCTTGGGCGACCGCGACCGCCCCGAGTAAGTCTTTGTCGGAGTCGGCGCGCGACTTGTCGACACCACTGACGTTGACGAGCACCTGCGGCAGCCGGGTCATGACGCCGGCGAGTTCGGCGAGTGACTTCTCGGTCGCCGCTACCTGGGCCAAGACCTGCAAGCCGGTGAGCACGCCGTCGCCGGTCGTCGCGTGGTCGAGCATGATGACGTGGCCGCTTTGCTCCCCGCCGAGCACGTAGCCGCCCGCTTTCATCGCCTCGAGCACGTAGCGGTCGCCTACCGGCGTTTCGACTACCCGCACTCCGGCGGCTTGCATCGCGAGCTTGAAACCGAGGTTCGACATCACGGTCGCGACGACCGTGTCACCCACAAGCCGCCCTTCGTCGCGTAGCGCGAGGGCAAGAATGCTTAATATCTGGTCGCCGTCGACAATCGAACCGTCGGCCGCGACGGCGAGGCAGCGGTCGGCGTCGCCGTCGTGGGCGATTCCGGCGTCCGCGCCTTGTTCGACGACCGCCTGTTGCAGCAACTCGAGGTGTGTCGACCCGCAGCCGTTGTTGATGTTGATGCCGTCGGGGTCGCAGCCGATCGTCGTCACGGTGGCGCCGGCCCGCCGCAAGACGTCGGGTGATGCCAGGTGGGCCGCGCCATGCGCGCAGTCGACGACGACTTTCAGCCCGTCGAGCCGCTGCTTAGTGGTCGACAGCACGTGTTCGACGTAGCGCGGCAGCGCCTCGGGGAGGTCGCGTACCCGCCCCACGTGGTCGCCGACCGGCCGCTGCCACTCCTCGAGGAGCTGCGCTTCGACGGCGTCTTCGAGTTCGTCGGCGAGCTTGTGGCCGCCGCGCGCGAGAAACTTGATGCCGTTGTCGGGCATCGGATTGTGGCTGGCCGAGAGCACGACGCCGAGGTCGGCGCCGAGGTCAGCGGTGAGGAACGCGACCGCGGGTGTGGGCAAGACCCCGAGTCGGACGACGTCGACGCCCGCGCTCGCGAGGCCGGCAACGACAGCCGCTTCGAGGAATTCACCGGAGGCTCGCGGGTCGCGACCGACCACGGCGCACGGACGTCGACCGTCGAACTCCCCCGACTGGGCCAACACGTGTGCCGCCGCGACCGCTAGCTCAAGAGCCAGCTCGGCGGTGAGTTCTTTGTTCGCGACGCCGCGGACGCCGTCGGTACCGAACAGCCGCACGGGCGGCAACTTACCGCTTCGAGTACTGCGGAGCCTTGCGGGCCTTCTTCAGGCCGTACTTCTTGCGCTCGGTGACGCGAGCGTCGCGGGTGAGGAAGCCCGCCTTCTTCAGCGTCGGACGGTTCTCGGCGTCGACGACGAGCAGCGCGCGAGCGACGCCGAGCCGCAGCGCACCGGCCTGGCCGCTGACACCGCCGCCGGTGATGCGGGCGACGATGTCGAACTGCTCGGTGCCGTCGAGGATCGTCAGCGGGCTCTTCACCAGCTGCTGGTGAACCTTGTTCGGGAAGTACGTCTCGAGGCTGCGACCGTTGATCTTCCACTGGCCGGTGCCGGGGACGATCCGCACGCGCGCGATGGCTTCTTTGCGGCGTCCGGTCGCGTTGCCCGAACCGCTCGCCGAACGGCGGCGCACAGCCGCCGTCTCGCTGGTGTAGGACGACTCCGTCGTGTAGGACGACGGCGCCTCGGCAGCGCTCTCGACCTGGGCGCCGACTTCGGTGTCGTCGCCCGCAAGGGTCGTGGTTTCTGTCACGGGACTCCTCGAATCTCACTCTCGCCCGGTGGCGTCGCTACTGAGGCGCCGACGGTAACCTCACGTCGGCTACTGCGCTACCTGGCTGATCTCGAAAGGCACCGGCGCCTGCGCCTGGTGCGGGTGGTTGGGACCCGAATAGACCTTGAGCTTCTTTAGCATCGCCCGGCCGAGCGTGGTGTGGGGCAGCATGCCGCGCACGGCTTTCTCGATCGCCTGCTCGGGACGCTCGGCCAGCAGTTCGCGGTACGGCTTGGCGGTGAGGCCGCCCGGGTAGCCCGAGTGGCGGTAAGCCATCTTCTGCTCGCGCTTGTTGCCAGTGAGCGCGACCTTGTCGGCGTTGACCACGATGACGAAGTCGCCGGTGTCGACGTGCGGGGCGAAGATCGGCTTGTGCTTCCCGCGAAGCAAGATCGCGATCTGGGAGGCCAGTCGGCCGAGCACGACGTCACTGGCGTCGATCACGTGCCACTGCCGCTGGACGTCGCCAGCCTTCGGAGAGAACGTGCGCACTGAGCAGACCTTCGGTCGGATCGGATTCCCTGGATGCGCGACCGGCACGAGCGCACGCCTGAAGGCATGCGCGAGCCACGCGCAACGACGTCACAGCCTACCGGGCGGCCAGCGAGGAGGTCAAAACGGGTCACCCCCGGGGCTTGGCCCGAACCCATCGCGGACAGCTCGGCCGTGGATGACATCAGTGTGAGCTCGTCCGCATGGCGCTTCTTAGTGTTCTCGTTACGGTCCGTCACATCTCCCGCTCGGAGATTCCTGGTCCTCGATGGCGGGTGCCAGATATAAACGACCGAACGATCATGACGACAGGCATCGAAAGCAAAACGCTGCCCGCAACGAGGCGATGCAGTCCAAAGAACACAATTGCCGCAACGAGGGCGACAGCTGTGATAAAGAACGCCATTGTTCTGCCGATCCTGGCCTCGACGATCTCGGCGTCGGCAAGTCGCCGATCGGTTTGGATGTGGCCCGTCGCGGCGCTCTCCGCCATGGCCAGAATTCGCTCTGCCGCGCCCGGGACGACACGCTCGTATTCGCCCAACGTTTCCGGGGGCGGAAGTGGAGCAATCCAGTTTCGGCGTACTTCGAGACGCTCGACTACGACCTCAGCGACTTCGTCGATCAGGTCGTCGCTTAGCCCAGTCGGCAGGACTTCCGAACGGTGGTCGTCGCTTCGGTCAACGCCTTCGCCGTCTCGATCCACGCCTCCAGCACGGGGTCGCGGTAACTCAGATCCTGCCGGGCCTGCCGAAGACGCGGCGATGTGTCGAGGCTGATCCGATCGAACCCGGATGATACGTGGCGTGCCGTCTTCACGAACCAAGCGACTGGGTTCGTCATGCGCTTGGCCGACCTCGTCGTCGTGCGCATCACCGTCATGGATCAACACTACCTCCCCTGCTGAGCAGCGCAATATCCGCCGTTTGGCCTAGACATGGACGTGATGTTCGTTCCGAGGTGCCATCTGGCATCGGGTAGCACGTAAGAAGATCCTATGGCAGGTGACGACATTCGGGGCACTCGCGCGACATGCGGTAGCCCTCCCGCAGCACATCGCATGGATGCCGGACGCCGCCGAATCGCTGAGCCATGAGGCAGCGCGCGTCACTCGAACGGTCGAGCGAACTGAGCGGCGACGACCTTCACTTGGCGCTGAGCGTCAGTTACGCCCTTAAATAGGGGGTTTTCTCGGGGTGTTCCCCGACGACAGATCTCCTGGCAGTGTCAGAATGTCGTGTGACGAAGGGAGGGGGTCTGCGCCAACGGGCCGCGGGTCACGAGACTGATGACAATAGTCGCTGGATTGGGCGAGACAGCACTCGATTCACTTCGCCTGATTGTCGAGCCGAACGAGGCTACGACGGCCGGCATCACGACCGAAGTTCTCGACCATCTTCGCCAGCTCGTGCCAGCTGATCAAGCACTTTCGTTCGAACTCGACGTTGCCGAGCGGCGCCTCATCTCGATCAAAGGATCGCCAGACGTCGAGATCAGGTGCGAGCCGATGTTCGAGCGTGCCTTTTGGTCGGCGTTCGGCACGTGCGCCCCGTGCACCTACTACGAACTGACTGGTGACTTCGAACGGATCTGCTTCCTTTCGGATTTTTACACCGCCGAAGAGCTGCGGCAGACCACGATGTACCGCCTCTTCGAGAACCTTCCGATCCACCGTGCCGCTCTTGACCATGCCATGACCGCGGTGTTGCCGTCGCCGACTGGCATCGAGGCGCGCATCATGCTCGTTCGCGGTGACCGCGACTTCGACGAATCCGACCGCACGATGCTCGCCTTGCTGCGCCCGCATCTGGCCGCGGTGCATCGCCGCGGCACCGAACGACGAGAGGGCCTCACCGCCCTGACGCCTCGCCAGCAGACGATCCTGCATCTGGTCGCCCGAGGCTTTAGCAACGACGAAATCGCTCAGCGACTCGTCGTCTCGCCCGGCACGGTTCGCAAGCACCTCGACAATGCGTTTCGCCAGCTCGGAGTCTCGAGCCGGGCCGCCGCGGTCGCGCGAGCTTTCCCCGACGGCGTCCCCGCTTACCCGAACTTCAAGAGTTCGCCGGCGTCGGTGCATCAGCTCCCGCGCGCCCGCGACGGCCGTAGCTCGTAACCCCCGCGCTCACCAAAACCAGCTGACGAACCCGCCGAGGCCCCGCCCGCCGTGGCCCGGACTCCCGTGATGGCCCGCGCCCCCGCGACCAGGACCGCGCTGGCCCGGCGGCAACACCCCGGCGCTCGACGGCACATAGGTCGCCGAGCCCGCGAAGTTCGCGTACACCAGGCCACCGAGCACCTCACCCGCAAGCTGGCGCGGTACCGGGCAGCTAGCCACGCCGTCCGCGTCCGTCGTCGCCTGGCACAGCTCGCCCTTCCAGGTGGAGATGACCACCGGCTGGCCGGCCACCGGCGCGCCGTCCGAGGTCGTCAACCGCGCGGCGAGGCGGTACTGGCCGAACAGCAAGGCGAACAAGTCGCGCAGGGTGCGCGGATATTCGATCCGCAGCTGGGTGGCCACCGGGTTGGTGGCCGACGCCGCGACGGTCACAGTCAACGACGTCGAGGCGGCGAGGTGTCCGGCGTCGCCCGCAAACGAGACGACGAGGTCGTGCGCCCCGGCAGCGAGCCCGCTCACCACGATGCTCGCCGTGCCGTCGGCGCCGACGGTGCCCGAACCCAAAGTCGTCGAGCCTTCCGCCACGCTCACGGTCGCGCCCGAGACGGCGGGCGACATGGTGACGGCGATCGTCACGTCGTCGCCTTCGACCGGTGATGCCGGAGACGCCGTTGCCGACAGCGTCACCGGTACCGGAATCAAGGCGAGGACGACGGGAGGCGCGCTCGCCGTCTGCCCCGCCGCGACGTCGATGTCGAACGTGGACGGCGTGTAGCCGGCGGCGCTGACCGTGACATGAGCGGTTCCCGCGAGCACGCCGACCGTGTAGGTGCCGTCGGCGCCAGGCGTCGTGGTGAAGTGCCAGGAGCGTCCGTCGATCGTTTCGTCGACCACCACCGACGCCGACGCGGGCGACACCGATCCGGAGATCGTGCCGGTGGGCAGCGCCTGTTCGTCAACGTCCACGCTGTTGGCACCACCGGCCAACGTCGACGACGCGGTCAGCGTCGACAGCAGCGGACGGGTCGAGTCGTCGAGGGTGGCGGTGATGGTCACGGCGGTACCGGCGAGGAGCGCGTCGAAAGTCGCCGACGAGTCACCGGAGGCGACATCGGTTTGGCCGAGCACGGTGCCACCAGAATCGGTCACGGTGACGGTGAACCCGCCGGGCGTTTCACCCGACGGCGCAACGAGATTCACCGTGAGCGACGAGTGCCGCACGGGCGTGAGGTTCAGCGTCACCGCGGTCGCCGCCGCGATGGTGACACCGTCGCGCTCGGCCATCACGTCGCCGTCCGAGGCAAGCAGCCGCACGTTCCAGGTGCCGGCGTCGAGGGCGACCGTTACCGTGCCCGGCACGTCGATCGCGCGAGTGTCGTCAACGCCGCTGCTCACCAGCTCAAGGGTCGCGCCGCTGATCGGCACGTTCGCGCCGGCGACGTCGACCGTGAGCTGGCCGCTTTGCGTGACCGGCAACCCAGTCGCGGTGGCGGTCACCGTGTGCACGCCGTCCGACAAACTACCGGTGATCGAGTCGATTTCCGCGACACCCGAATCAAGCGTCGCAGTGCCGTCGTAGACGCCGTCCGAGGTGGCCGTGAGGTCGACCGTCGTCGAAACCGCGCTGCCGTCGGGCGCCTTGCCCGCGACGAGAGCCGACGCCGCGCGCCCGGCGTCGCCGGTGATCTCGATCGAGACATCGGAGCCGTACGCGAAATCGGTTCCACCCAAGGCCGCGGTGCCCGAGAACGTGACGCCACTGATCGCCAAATCGGGTGTGGTCGCGGAGGCGACGTCCGACCAAATGGTCGTCGAGCCGTCGCTGTGCGTCGCGACGATCTCGAAGCGGTACCCGGTCGAGGCCAGCAAACCAGTCGCCGTGTACGAGGTCGTCGAGGAGTCGACGTGGCCGACCTTCGCCAGGTCGTCGGTGCCGCTGGCCGCCAGGATGTCGTAGCCGGTCACGGTCGAATCGGACGACGCCGTCCAGCTCAGCGCCACCGAACCGGCCGACGGTGTCGCCGACAACCCCGACAGCGTGTTCACGACGACCGCGAGGCTGCCGAGCGCGCCG
Organism: Actinomycetales bacterium; assembly: GCA_040255675.1. Classification (GTDB taxonomy): domain Bacteria; phylum Actinomycetota; class Actinomycetes; order Acidothermales; family Acidothermaceae; genus JBDZVM01. The sequence continues at coordinate 25,887 of JBDZVM010000028.1, forward strand.
CTGTCGCCGTGCGCCGTGACGGTCACCGTGAACGCCTCGGCCGGCGTCAAGCCGGTGAGGTCGTACGTCGTCGCGGACGACGACAAGCTGGCGACCTGCGTGCCGTCGACGCTCACCGTGAATCCGGTGACGTTGCCCCACGCCGGCGCTGGCCACGACAGGATCGCGGACGACGAGGTCACGTCAGTCACCGTGAGAGGTTGCGAAATCGTGATCGGGATGGTCACCACGTGGCCGCTGGTCTTGCCCGTCAAGGTGAACTCGTGCTGCCCGGGCGCGATGTTGGCCGGAATCGTCACGGTGACGTCGGCCGAGCCGTCAGGGCCCGCGACCGTTGTCCCGAGGTCGACGACGGTGGAGTGCAGGGCAGTGCCAACCGTTTCGCCCGGATCGAATCCGCTGCCCTTGAGATCCGCCGAACCGCCGGGCAAGTTGTCGATACCAGTCGGTCCCGTTCCATCGCCGATACCGGTGGGCGGCCAGACACCTGGCGTCCCCTGGCACGGCGTGCCAGGCGCGACCGACGAGCACGGCGGCAAGGTGCTGCCCCCGCCGGTCGGATAGCCGGGCGGCAGTACCCAAACCGCTTGCGCGTACGCCGTCGAGCTTTGGGGGCCATATCCGTTGGCGTTGATCGCGGTCACCGTGAACGTGTAGACCCCGGACGTCCACGGCCAGGTGATCGTGTTGGTCGTGATCGCCTTGGAGAGACTGTCGGCCGGCACGAACCACGAACCGATCGGGCCGGTGTTGACGATGACGGTCGGCTGCCACACCCCGGTGTCGCTGGTGAGGAAGTCAGCCGCCTGGATCAGATAGCCGCTGATGGCAGACCCGCCGTCGCTGTCGGGCGCCGACCACGTGAGGGTCACCTGCTGCCCGTTCACCTGGTCTTGTACATCGAGCGGCGCGGTCGGCACGCCGGTGACGGCCACCGGCGCGGACGGCGTCACCTCCGCGCTCGGCGAAGACGCGGCCCCAGCGCCGTTGACGTTGACCGCGGCGACGGTGAACGAGTACGGCACGTTCGCTGAAAGACCCGCGACGGTAAGCGAGGTGACCGGCCCGCTCGTGGTGATGGGCGCCTGGGCTCCGGTGCCGATGTACGGTGTCACGACGTAGTGGTCGATTGCCGCGCCGCCGTCGTCGGCGGGCGGCGTCCAGGTGACGAACGCCTGTCCGTTGCCGGCGCTCGCTTGCACCGCTGTGGGAGCACCCGGCACGTCGGTGCCACCGCCGCTCACCGGCGCGGTCACAGTAACCTGAGCGCTTTGCGCGGACAGCGCGCCCGCTCCGACGCCGTTCGCCGCGGCGACCTCGAACGAGTAGGTGCCGGCCGGCAATCCGTCGACCGTCGCCGAGGTTCCCGACGTGCTGGTGATCGCCGGCAACCAAGCGCCGTACTGGTCGAACACCGTGATTTGGTAGTTGGTGATCGGCATGCCGCCGTCATCGCTCGGCGCCGTCCACGACACCGTGGCGTTGCCGGCGCCGCCGGTGGCGACGACGTCGCCCGGCGCGCCCGGAACCGTGGTGCCTGCCGGCAGAGACAGTGCGGCGACCGGAGCGCTCGGCGCCGACTCGCCGCTGAAGCCGATCACGTTGAACGCGCCGACCGTGAAGCTGTAGGGCGTGCCCGGGGTCAGGCCGGTCACCGTCGCGGAGGTCGATCCGTCGACCGTGGCGATGTCGTCGACCCGCGAACCGTTCGCGTCGTACCAGGAAATGTCGTAACCGGTGATTGGCTGGCCGCCGTCGTCGGACGGCGCCTGCCAGCTCAGCGTCACCTGGCCCGGTCCGGCTGTCGCCGTCACACCGGTCGGTACGCCGGGCCTGGTGCCCGGCGGCCGGGTGGTGAGGCTGAACGGGTCGGACGCCGCCCCGACGCCGCCGTAGTTAACCGCCGCGACCGTGAACGTGTACGTCGTGCCCGGGGTCAGGTTGCGGATGTCGAACGACTTGTACACCGGGTTGATGCTCGTGTTCGTGTCGACGACGTACGAGGCGCCGCCCTGAGGAGACACGGTGATCTGGTAGCTGACGATCGGGCTACCGCCGGCGCTGGCCGGGGCGCTCCAACTTAGGCAGGCGACGAGGTCGCCGCAAAAGAAGCTCGCGCTCGTGCTGATGACGGGCGCGGACGGCGTAGACGCGTCGGCCGGCGCCGGCCACGACAGGTAATGCATCACCGGCGACTGCGCGGGGGCGTGCACGCTGTCACCGAGATACGACGCCTTCAGCCAGGTACCCGCGATGGAGAAATTGTCGGGGAGGGTGAACGTCGCGACGCCGGTGCCGTCAACGGTGGCGGTCGCGATCGTGGTGATCGGCCCCGAGTAGGAGTTGCAGTAGTAGTCAGAGCAGGAGATCAGCGACACCTGGCCGGTGGCTGGGGTGCCGCCCCCGGGTGTCGTGACCGGCGCCGTGAACGTCACCTGCGTGCCCGTGACCGCGCCGTCCATCGGGTTCGCGGTGATGGTGATGGCCGGCTTCCAAATCGGCGTGATCGCGATGTCGTTGCCGTCGCCGCCGGTGCAGCTCACGCGGTACGCCGTGACGGCGCTTCCGCCGTTCGCGATGCGACCTGGGCAACCCTCGACGGCGTCGGCGGATTCGTTGTCGACCACCACGACGGGCGTTCCGACCGGCGGGTCGGAGTCGACGGTCACGTTGACCGAGCTGGCGCCCGCCGGGCCGCTCACGTGCACGACACCGGCGGTGCCATCGCCGCGCACCGTGGTGTCGAGCCTGCCGGCGCTCAAGTCGGCGATGGTCGCGTCGTAGCTGCCGAGGTCAAGTTCGCTCACGTTCACCGTGGCGCCCGCCGCGATCTGGTCGTTGCCGGCGAGCGTGAGGCCGCCGCTCATGGTGCCGTCGACATCGCCGCGAACGGCGACGACGCCGTCCGGCTTGGCGAGCACCAACGTGGCGTACTCGGGCATCGTCGTGCCGGTGTAGGTGTTGGCCGCTGTTCCGCCGAACGCGACAGCGCCAGAAGAACCGCCGTCGCCGACCATGCAACCGATCCGCACGTCGCCCGGGCCCGAGATGGCGCCGTCGATGGCCGGCTCGACGCCGAGGCCGAAGGTACCGAGATCAGGATTGTCGTAGACGTTGACGCCGGAGTAGCAGGAATACGGGCCGAACGAGACCCCGCCCGCGTTGTCGACCGGGCCCGTCAGCGTCGCGGTGGCCGTCGGCCCATCCGCACCACCGGGGCCCTCACCCGGCCCGATCGGGCCCGGCCCGCCCTCATACGTGCCGTTCGCGATCGCGACCAGCGTGCCCGCCGGATAGCAGCTCGCCACTGCCCCGCCGTCCGACTCGATCGGCTCCGCGAGCGTGGCGCCCGCGGCGATGCACAACGTGCCGGAGACCTTCGTGCCCTTGTCGGTCGTGCCGAGGCTGCCGTTGCCAACGAGCAACGTCGCGCCGGACGCCACCGCCGTCACGCCGGTGTAGCTGTTCGCGACCGCGCCGTCGAGCACCACGAACGCACCCGCTGAACTGGTCGCGACCAGGTCGCCGTCGCCCGAGATGAGGCCTGGAAGGAAAAGGAAATCGCCCGAAGTGATCTGGTGCTGGCCGGCAGGCAACACTAGGTCGTTCTTGACCGTCGTCATCGTCGTGGAGCCGGTCGTGGAGCCGGTCGTGGCGCCGGCGGCCGCGCCGAGCAGACCGCCGTCCAACGTGAGCGGCTGCCCGTCGACGGTGACGGGTCCGTACAGGTGCAGGCCGAGCAAGGTCAAGCCAGGCATGTCGTCGTGCACCGTCGTCGGGGCGTCGGCGTCGACGACCAGGACGTCGTCGGTGGTCGGCGCGCGGTTGGCGTCCCAGTTCGCCGGGTTGGAGAACAACCCATCGCCCGCGGCGCCAGTCCAGGTAAGGCCCGCGCCGACAGTGACGGTGACCGAATTTTGCGACGGCGCATGAGAATCATCGCCGCTGTAAGTAACCGTGATGTCGTGCCGGCCCGCGGTGAGGTCGCTCGTGCTGAAGGTGGTTGCTTGCGGGTTGCCGAAGTCGTCAGTCTGCACGTCAGCGACGTCGAGCACCGTGGTGCCGTCGCTGAACGTGAGGGTGCCGCCCGGCGAGTCGTAATAGTCGACCCAGTCCGGCACCGGCGCCGGGAGTGCCACCGTAGCGTCGATCGTGACCGTTTCGCCGGCAACCGCTCGGCCACCGGGCGGGGTGACGACCACGTTGACGCCTGTCTGGACGAGCGGATCGACCTCGACACTCGACGTCACCGTCACGCCCTCGGTGGCCGAAATCGTCGCGTTGACCGGTTGCGTCACCGCGCTGGTCGTCACCGTGAAATCGACGCTGGTCTGCCCGTGCGGCACGGTCACCGTGTCGGGCACGACGACGGCCGGATTGTCGCTCGTGAGCGGGACGACGACACCACCGGCCGGCGCGGCAGGAATCTGGAGCGTGAGCGTCGCGTCAATAGACCCCCCGCCGATCAGCTGGTCGGGATAGGCGTCGAGCGCCTGCGCCCAACCGGCCGTCACCACAACCGTCAACGGAGTCGGCTTGTAGAAGTACGGCGGCGGCACGAAGTCGGTGCGATTGCCGGTCAGCGTCACAGACACATCGGCGTTCGGCAGTGCCACGGTGATGGGGAACGTGGCGCTCGTTTCACCGGCAGGCACGGTGACACTCGCCGGAACCCGCAGATACGTCGGATTGCTCGACGTCAGCGCCAGGGTCACGCCCGTGTCGGGCGCCGGCCGGTCGAGCAAGACGTCACCGGACGTCGCGCCAGCGTTGCCGCCGTACACCACGTGCGGAGCCTCGAAAGTCGCCTGGGCGCACTCGGGATTTTGGCCCCACAACGTCTCGCTGTTGCCCACGCTGTCGGTGATGACGACCGAGTCGTTCGTCGCGGACACCGTGATGTCGATGACCGGCGTCTGCGTGGAGCCGAGAACGCGGCCGTCCGACGACGCGTACAGCGTCACGTCCTGCGCACTGCCGTTGCCGTTCAGCGAAGCGAGCACGAACGTGCCGCCGCACGGGCTGAATTGCCACGTGGTGGTGGTGCCGAGCAGCGGCTGGAGCACCGTGGTCTTGGTGCCAAGGTCGACCACGTTGAGCTGAACGTGGCTGCTGTCGACCGTATAGGCGTCGACGAAGGTGCGGCCGTCGGGGCCGAAGCCCGACTGCTCGCCCGAGAAGAGCTTCGGCGTCGTGGTGCCTTTCTTCGGCTTCGACGTCGGGGTCGCGCACGGATTCGTGCTCGGGCTCGTGCTCGCACTCGCGCTCGTCGATCCGGACGGCGACGCGCTCGCGGACGGCGACGAGCTCGCGGACGGCGACGAGCTGGCGGACGGCGACGAGCTCGGCGACGGCGATCCGGACGGCGAGACGCTACCCGTCGAGCTCGCGGTCGCGGACGCTGTCGGGCAGTTCGCCGACGGGCTCGGCGACGAACTCCCAGATGGGCTCGCGGATGGGCTCGCGGATGCGCTGCCCGACGCGGACGCCGTCGGGCTCGGCGACGCGCTAGCGGACGCGCTGCTTTTGCCCGACGCGCTGGGGCTCGCCGATCCGGTCGAACTCTTGCTCGATGTCGGTGAGGGACTGCTGGAAATCGGCGGGATGTAGAAGTCGTATTCCGCGCTGAACGCCACGTCGCTTCCGTCGAGGAGGGTGTCGCCCGGCGTCATCGCGTACACCTTGATCTGCACGTGCGAGGCGTTCGTGACGGTCTTGATTTCGACGTAGTGGCCAGAACCGGGGCTGAAAATGATGGCTGGCACCACCAGCTCGGGCGTCGTCGTCACTGACCAGATCGGCGCCGACGGATTCGAAAGCGTCAGGTCGTAGACGGCGGCGTCGCCAATCATGTCCCAGGTGGCGTAGTGGATGTCGTTGGGGCTAAAACCGCCTTCGTACGCGGGAATCGAATCGACCACGGTCGCACCCGTGCGCGCGTCGATGATCGTCGCGGTCACCGCCGAGCCGGACGGCGCGGTCATCGCGGTGTGCCGCACGAGGTACTTACCGTGCGGGCTAAAGCCGTACGACGACACCGGGCCGGGGTAGTTGGTCCAGATTTGGGTGCCCCCCGACGTCAGGTCGAAGAGTTCGGTGCTGCCGTCGGACGCACCAGCAAGGAAGCGGTCGTCGTCCGGGCTGAAGCCCCACCACGTCGCGGTGATCGTCTTCGAGAGCACCTGCACACCGTCGCTGACCCGGGTGATGCCGAACGTGACCGGTTCGCTGGTGCCAGTCACCGTCAGCTGGTATTTCCCGTGCGGGGAGGTGTCGCCCTTCGCGACCGCCGCCTCTTTGGTCGTCGGCGCGGTGCTTGATTCGTCGACGAAATCGCCGGCGCAGCCGCACAACGTGGTGTCGGCGCCGGCGAGCGTAGGCGAAGCCCCGGCCCGAAGTGCTGAAACAGCGGCGGGCACCACCAACGCGGCGACGACCAGTGCCAGGGCGGCACACATGGACACCGCCTTGGAACGACCCAGCGTCCCCCCCATTAACCCAACCTCCTCGACCCCACAACTCCGCTACCGGCGCGGCGCCCGGGCAGCCGTCGCCCGGGCCACTACACGGTGGCGTGAGAACGGCCGCTTGCGGAATGGGTCGGATTACGTATCTTCGACGCCCTGTCCAACGCTTGGGTTAGCTCTTGTTCGCGAACCGAGCACACGATGGCGAGTTGCGTCAAATGTTGCCGATGGCGCGACACTGTCGCCCCGGTCGCGGCGGGCGGCTCTTGGCAAGCAGATGCGCGATGTCAGGTCTGACGTTATGATGTCACTGATCCTGACGTTAAATTGTGCTCGCCGGAGGAACGCCGCTATGACCATCGCGGACGCGCTGAGTGAGCCGGATCTCCGCGCGTTGCGCACAGTCCTTCGCGGCCCGGCCGACGACCTCACGCTCGACGCCGCCATCGAACAACTTCGCCAGCTCGCCGCCGCGAGCCAGACAGCGCTCTTCGTGCGCGACGAGGCGAGCCGAGCGCTGGTCCGCACAGCGGGGTCGCCGCCGATGGAACTGCCCTGCGAGCGGATAAAGCGGATCATCGAGGGGCCGGTCCCCCGGACCGCGATCGTCATCTCGCTGCCGGCGACAGCAGGCCGCGACGCCTGGCTGGTCTTCGTGCGCGACGCCGGCTTCACCGACGCCGATCGGATCACTCTGGCTTTGCTGCGGCCGCACATCATCGCCGCGCTTCAGCGAATTAACGAGCGGCAAACCCGCAGGCAGCGTGGCGAGAAACGCCCGCTGACCGCGCGGCAGCACGAGGTGTTGCGACTCGTCGCCCAGGGCTACCGCAATGAAGAAATCGCGCGTCGGCTCGTCGTTTCGGTGGGCACCGTGCGCAAGCACCTCGACAACGTGTACCGCCAGCTCGGGGTCTCGGGTAGAGCCGCCGCGGTCGCCAGCGTTCTTACCGCCGACGTTGGCCTGGCGCGGTCTCCGCAGGCTCTGGGCTGACTTCTCGGCGGCAACGAGTTTCTTCGGCCCGAGTCGCCAGCTCTTCGTCGTCCGGGTACTTCACTTCTTCGAGCGTGAGGCCGTGCGCCGGGGCGACGTTGACCGCGGAATCGCGCACCCGCCGTTCAAGCACGGACGACGGCCAGCCGACGTCGCGGCGCCCCTCCCCCACCGCGAGCAGCGCGCCGACCAGCGCGCGCACCATCGAATGGCAAAACGCGTCTGCCTCGACGCTCGCCACGACGACGTCGTTCTCGTCGCGCCGCCAGCCGAAGCCGAGGAGCCCTCGCACTGTGGTGGCGCCTTCGCGACGCTTGCAGAAAGCGGCGAAGTCGTGCTCTCCGAGCAACCGCGTCGCCGCCGCGTTCATGGCCTCGACCTCGAGTGGCCGCGGCCACGCCAACGTGTCGCGGCGACGCAACGGGTCGAGGAATCCGTCGGCCACTCGATACGAATACCGTCGCGACAGCGCGGAAAAGCGTGCGTCGAACCCGCGCGGCGCGAGTCGGACGTCTTTGACGCGGACGTCGGCGGCAAGGATGCCGTTCAGCGAGCGCACCAGCCGTCTTTCGTCGTTCTCAGGCAAAGCCGGAACGTCGACGTGCGCGACCTGGCCGCGCGCATGCACGCCGGCGTCGGTGCGGCCGGCGACGGTCAGTTGCGGCGGTTCGGCCATCCGGAGCGCGGTGGCGAGCGCGGCTTCGATGTCGCCCTGCACGGTTCTGCGGCCAGGCTGCGACGCCCAGCCCGAGAACTCAGTGCCCTCGTAGGCGATGTCGAGCCGCAACCGGGTCACCTCGCCCGTACGCGAAACGAGCCCGGCGTCCGTCACGCGGACACCGGGCTCGTCGAACAATTCGGTCAGGCTCTACTCGCCGGTCTCGGCGTTCTTCTTGGCGTCTTCGGCGGCCTCGTCGGCGATTTCGGCGTGCGCCTGCGCTTCGCCGGCCGCTTCGGCCGACGCGTCGTCGCCGGCTTCGCCCGCTGCCTCTTCAGCCCGCGCCGCCGCTTCGTCAGCGGTCGCGGCAGCCTCGGCTGCTCCCTCGACGTCACCCGCCGCTTCGGCGTCGGCAGCCGCTTCCGCCGCCGCGGCGGCCTCCTCGGCCTTGGCGGCCGCGGTTTCGGCAGCTGCCTTCTTCGCCGGCGCCTTCTTGGCGGCCCGCTTGGTGGCGGACGTCGCCTCGGCAACGACCTGCTCGGCCAGCGGCTCGACTAGCTCGATCAGCGCCATCGGCGCGGCGTCACCTTTACGCGGGCCGAGCTTCACGATGCGGGTGTAGCCACCCGGCCGGGTGTTATAGCGCGGGCCGATCTCGGCGAACAGCGAGTGCACGACGCCCTTGTCGCGGACGACGGTGAGCACCTGGCGCCGAGCGTGCAGGTCGCCGCGCTTTGCCTTGGTGATGAGCCGCTCGGCAACCGGGCGCAGCCGCTTCGCTTTGGCTTCGGTCGTGGTGATGCGACCGTGCTCGAACAGCGCCGTGGCAAGGTTGGCGAGGATCAGCCGCTCGTGCGACGAGCCCCCACCGAGGCGAGGACCCTTCGTGGGCGTAGGCATTGTCGTCGTGCTCCTTCGTCGTGCGTGTTCGAGTCGTACGTGTTCGAGTGATGCGAGTGCGAATCGCGGTTCGCGAGCGGCGAGTGTCTAGAGCTGCTCGGTTTCCGCGTAGTTGTGGTCGTCGTCGTAGTCGTCACCGGCATAGACGACGGCACTCGGGTCGAATCCGGGAGGGGCGTCCTTCAGGTTCAGACCCATCTCGATGAGCTTGGCCTTGACCTCGTCGATCGACTTGGCGCCGAAGTTGCGAATGTCAAGCAAGTCGGCCTCGCTGCGCGAGACAAGTTCGCCAACGGTGTGAATACCCTCGCGCTTCAAGCAGTTGTACGAGCGCACCGTGAGGTTGAGGTCTTCGATCGGAAGCGCGAGATCGGCGGCAAGCGCGGCGTCAGTGGGGGACGGGCCGATGTCGATGCCCTCGGCGTCGACGTTGAGCTCGCGTGCCAGGCCGAACAGCTCGACCAGCGTCTTACCGGCACTCGCGACAGCGTCGCGTGGGCGCATCGACGGCTTCGTCTCGACGTCGACGATGAGCTTGTCGAAGTCGGTGCGCTGCTCGACACGCGTGGCCTCGACCTTGAAGCTGACCTTCAACACTGGCGAGTAGATCGAGTCGACGGGAATGCGCCCGATCTCGTGGCTGGGCAACTTGTTGGAGTTGGCCTGCACGTAACCGCGGCCGCGCTCGACCGTGAGCTCGATCTCGAGCTTGCCCTTGCCGTTCAACGTCGCGACGTGCAACTCGGGGTTGTGCACCTCGACACCCGCGGGAGGAGCGATATCGGCGGCCGTGACGTCGCCGGGCCCCTGCTTGCGCAGGTACATCACAACGGGTTCGTCGTGCTCGCTCGACACGACAAGGTCTTTGATGTTGAGGATGACCTCGGTGACGTCCTCTTTGACGCCGGGGACGGTCGAGAACTCGTGCAGCACGCCCTCGATGCGAATCGAGGTGACGGCGGCGCCGGGGATCGACGACAACAGCGTGCGGCGCAGCGAGTTGCCTAGCGTGTAGCCGAAGCCGGGCTCGAGCGGCTCGATGACGAAGCGCGACCGCGTCTCGTCGACGGTTTCTTCGGTGATGGTGGGGCGCTGTGCGATGAGCACGATTCCTCCGGTGGTCTCGGGGCGCCCGCTATATGACGCCGGCCGAGTAGGTGGGGTACTGCTTTCGGTGCGGACGACGGCCGCCGCCCGCACCGGGTTGGTGCATTACTTCAAGTAGAACTCGACACTGCTTACTTCGAGTAGAACTCAACGATGAGCTGCTCCTGAACTTGGGTGTCGATGACCTGACGCGCCGGCAGCGAATGCACGAGCACCCGCAGCCGACTCGGCAGCACCTCGAGCCAAGCCGGGACCGTCTTCTCGCCGGCTACCGCCCGAGCGATGACAAAGAGGTCGAGTTCACGCGACTTCTCGGCGACCTCGACGATGTCGTTCTCGCTGACGCGGTAGCTGGGGATGTCGACCCGCTTGCCGTTGACCAGGAAATGACCGTGCCGCACCATCTGGCGCGCCTGGTCGCGGCTGGCCGCGAAGCCGGAGCGGTAGACGACGTTGTCGAGGCGGCTTTCGAGGATGCGCAGCAGGTTCTCGCCAGTACGGCCAGTCTTGCCGCTCGCCTCCTCGTAATAGCCGCGGAACTGCTTTTCGAGGACGCCGTAGATGCGCGCGCACTTCTGCTTCTCGCGCATCTGCAGCAGGTATTCGCTGTCTTTGCTGCGGCCGCGACCGTGCTCGCCGGGCGGGTACGGCCGGCTCTCGATCGGGCACTTCGGCGATTCGCACTTGCTGCCTTTGAGGAACAGCTTCGTCTTCTCGCGACGGCAACGCTTGCAGTCGGCACCGGTGTAACGAGCCATCGATCAAACCCTCCGGCGCTGTGTTGACTGACGACTACGGTTCTTCGCAACCATGCTCAGACCCTCCGTCGCTTCGGGGGACGGCAGCCGTTGTGCGGAACGGGAGTGACGTCTTGGATTGAGCCGACCTCGAGGCCGACCGCCTGCAGGGACCTGATCGCGGTCTCGCGGCCCGAGCCTGGACCCTTCACGAACACGTCGACCTTGCGCATGCCGTGCTCCTGGGCACGGCGCGCGGCAGCCTCGGCCGCCATCTGCGCGGCGTACGGAGTGGATTTGCGGGATCCCTTGAATCCGACGTGGCCCGCGCTCGCCCACGAGATCACCGCACCGGTCGGGTCGGTAATCGAGACGATCGTGTTGTTGAACGTGCTCTTGATGTGAGCGTGGCCGTGCGCCACGTTCTTCTTCTCCTTGCGGCGCACCTTCTTGGCGCCGGCGCCTTGCTGGCGCGACTTCGGGGGCATCTGCTGCTTGCTCCAAAAATGAGATCGTCGGACCCGAACCGGGCGCCGAACACCCGGATGGGACTACTTCTTGCCTGGCTTCTTCTTACCTGCGACGGTCTTGCGCGGGCCCTTGCGGGTGCGCGCGTTCGTGTGGGTGCGCTGGCCGTGCACCGGCAACCCACGACGGTGCCTGACGCCCTGATAGCAACCGATCTCGACCTTGCGGCGAATGTCGGCGGCCACCTCGCGGCGGAGGTCGCCCTCGATCTTGTAATTGGCCTCGATCCATTCGCGCAGCTTCAGCAAATCGTCGTCAGACGCGTCGCGGACCCGAAGGTCAGGGCTGATGCCGGTGCGGGCCAGTGTCTCGGCCGCGCGCGTGCGGCCCATGCCGAAGATGTAGGTAAGGGCGACTTCCATCCGCTTGTCGCGGGGAAGGTCGACTCCGACGAGTCGTGCCATACGGGCGTTCTCCTAGTCGTTCGCGGAGGTCCTGCGAGCCGCACCCCTGCCTGCCCTGGCAGGGCCCCGGCCTCCGACCGGGGGTTCGGCGTCCGATGTCGAATCGGACGACGCTTGCGGTCCGCGCTTGTGGTCTTGATCTAGCCTTGCCGCTGCTTGTGGCGAAGGTTGTCGCAAATCACCATGACCACGCCGTGGCGGCGGATCACCTTGCACTTGTCGCAAATCTTCTTGACGCTCGGCTTGACCTTCACAGGTTCTCCTGGACGTGTCTGTTCTCTTGGTAAGGCGTCCGGGACGCCCAGCGTGCGGTTGTCACTTGTACCGGTAAACGATGCGGCCACGGGTCAGGTCGTAGGGGCTGAGCTCGACGACGACTCGGTCACCGGGCAGGATGCGAATGTAGTGCATGCGCATCTTGCCGCTGATGTGAGCGAGCACCTTGTGGCCGTTCGCGAGTTCGACCCTGAACATGGCGTTCGGGAGCGGCTCGACGACCTGGCCTTCGATCTCGATGGCCCCGTCTTTCTTCGCCATGTCCTCCGCGTTCCGTAGCAGTCTCGTGCCTGATCACACAAACAGCGGCACACGTCTGCCCCGCTCTTTGGGCGACTACTGCGCCGTCGAGCCGGGACAGACAGTGAACCGACTGCACAGTCTACGGGACACCCCTGGCGAACGCGAAACCGGCTAGGTCTCCCTCGCCGCCTGGACGCCGCGATCACGTTCAGGGGGCAAAGGGGTCCCTTGCAACGTCTGTGGGGGTGCCGTCGGTCGAGTTTGACGAGCAAAGGAGATCAACTCAGTAACCGAGATAGCGGATCACCGTGATCGCGCATTCAGAGTCCGGACGACGGCCAGCGCGCCCGTGATGCCAAGCGGCCACACCGGCCAGTAACCCGGGAACGACGACGACGTGAAAACGGTCAGGAGCCACACCGCGTTCAGCAGGACGGCCATCGAGATCCACGCCGTCCAGATCCGGCGCACGTCTCGGCGCCGGGCGATCTCGGCTGACGACGGCACTACGGGGGTGGGCGGCGCCGGCAGGTCGGCGGTCAAGACCGTAAGGTCGCCAACGGTCTTGGCCGCGAGCGCACGCCCGGTGCGGTCTTGGAATTCTTCGGAGGTGAGGCGACCCTCGGCGTAGGCCTCGCGCAAGGTCGCGGCCGCCCGGTCGCGATCAGCGTCGGAGGCACGTAGCGAGGGCTGATCAGGCATTGGGCGGCGCGGTCGCGGCGACAGTCGGGCCAACGCGCGCGAGTCCGGCGGCGCCGAAATCGGGCGCGGTCAAGACGCGCGGCCCGTCCGGCGTCACGGCGAAGGTGTGCTCGAAATGCGCGGCCCAACTACCGTCGACGGTCGAGACAGTCCAGTCGTCGTCCAAGGTGTAGACGTGGCGGTCGCCCATCATGATCATCGGCTCGACGGCGAGCGTGAGCCCGGGCCGAAACCGCACACCCTTGCCCGGGCGCCCGTGGTTGGGCACGTGCGGATCCTGGTGCATCGCGGTGCCGATGCCGTGCCCGCCGTACTCCTCGACGAGACCGTAGGGGCCCTGTGATCGCACGTAACTTTCGACGGCGTAGCCGATGTCAGACAGCCGCCCGCCCACGACGCCGGCCGCGATGCCCCGCCACATCGACTCCTCGCACACCTCGAGCATGCGCGCGATCGACGGGTCGATCTCTCCGACGCCCGCGGTGAACGCGGCGTCGCCGTGCCAGCCGTCGATGACCGCCCCGCAGTCGATCGAGATCACATCGCCCTCGCGCAACGCGCGTTTGCGACTCGGGATGCCATGCACCACCTCGTCGTTGACCGACGCGCAGATCGTCGCCGGATATGGGGTGTTGCCGCCCGCCTTGTAGTTGAGGAAGTTCGACGTCGCGCCGGCCTCGCGAATGACCCGCGCCGCAATCGCGTCGAGATCCGCGGTGGTGACGCCCGGCACAATCGCGGCCCGCATCGCCTCGAGTGCGGCGGCGACCACAAGGCCCGCCTCACGCATCTTGGCGAGTTCGGCTTCGGTCTTTAGGTGGATCATCAGCAACTCCATCAACGGCATACCACGGGCAGCGCGGTGTCGATCACGTAAACGTGATCAACACCCCCGAGGACAGGCCAGGACGCCTGTCCTCGGACGGCTACGCCTGGGGAGGGCCCATCACAAACGCGACCTAGCGGTTCCAGTGTCGCAGCGCCGCGACCGCGCGCGCCGTCACGTCCTCGACCAGGCCTGTCGCGTCGAGGCCTTCGAGCATCCCGCGCGCCGCGTAATATCCGATCAACGGCGCCGTCTGGTCAGAGTAGACCTCGAGCCGGTGGCGAATCGTCTCTTCGCGATCGTCGTCACGCTGGAACAGTTTGCCGCCGCACAGGTCGCAGACGCCTTCGCTCGCCGGCGGGTCGAACGCGACATGCCAGACATGCGCGCATTCGGAGCAGGTTCGGCGTCCGGATAGCCGGCGCACGACTTCGTCGTCGTCGACGACGAGCTCGAGGACGACGGACAGCGGCGTGCCTAATTCGGCCAGTATCTCGTCGAGCACTTCGGCTTGTGCGATGTTGCGCGGGAAGCCGTCGAGCAGAAACCCGTCGCGGGCGTCGTCTTCAGCCAGCCGATCGCGCACCATCGCGATGGTGATCTCGTCGGGCACCAGATCGCCGGCGTCCATGTACTGCTTCGCCTTCTCGCCGAGCGGCGTGCCCTTCGACACGTTGCTCCTGAAGATGTCGCCCGTCGAGATCTTCGGTACGGACAGGTGAGAGGCGATGAATTGTGCCTGGGTCCCTTTGCCCGCCCCTGGCGGACCCACCAAGACGAGCCGCACTAGCGGGCGCTCCCTAAGCCGCCGGCCGACGAACGCGAGGACGATCGTGACCGCGGCGCCCTAACCGCCCTGGGGTATGCCGTACCGCGCAAGGTCGACACATCGGTGATGGTCACACGCCCTCCCTGCTCGCACTGGCCGGCGCAAAACCCGTGCGCTAAACCACGGCGGCAAGAGCCCTAACGCAAGAATCCCTCGTAGTTGCGCAACATGAGTTGGCTCTCGATTTGTTTCACGGTGTCGAGTCCGACACCGACGATGATCAGCACGGAGGTGCCGCCGAACGGGAAAGCTTGGGCGCTCCCGACGAACGACAATGCCATTTCGGGCAGGACGGCGATGAATGCCAGATACGTGGCGCCGGGCACCGTGATGCGCGACAGCACGTAACTCAGGTATTCGGAGGTCGGCCGGCCCGGACGGATGCCGGGGATGAATCCGCCGTACTTCTTCATGTTGTCGGCGACGTCGTCGGGATTGAACGTGATCGCGACGTAGAAGAACGTGAAGAAGATGATGAGGACGGCGTAGGTCAACAGGTAGACGGGGCCGGCGGTGGACGGCGACAAGTACTTGGCGACGAACTGCTGCATGCCTAGGTTGGTGTGCCACACCTGAGTCATCAGCGACGGGATGTACAGCAGCGACGCCGCGAAGATGACCGGGATAACACCGGCCTGGTTGACCTTCAGCGGCAGGTACGTCGACGTGCCGCCGTACATGCGGCGGCCGATCATGCGTTTGGCGTACTGCACCGGGATGCGGCGCTGCGCCTGCTCGACGTACACGATCGCCGCGATGATCACGATGCCGACGATGATGACGCCGGTGAAGGTGGCCATGCCCTTGTTCAGCCGGATGGTGTTGAGCTGCGACGGGAACTGAGCCGCGATCTGCACGAAGATCAGCAAGGACATGCCGTTGCCGATGCCGCGGTCGGTGATGAGTTCGCCGAGCCACATGATGACCGCGGTACCGGCGATCATCGTGAGCACCATCATTCCGATCACGCCGAAGCTGGTGTCGGTGATAATCGGCATCGGGTTGCCGGAGGCGTCGTTGCAGTTCTGGAAAATCTGCCCTGGGCTGCGCGCGAGCGCCACGAATGCCGCCGACTGCAGCACCGCCAACCCGATGGTGAGGTAGCGGGTGTACTGGGTCATCTTGGCCTGGCCGGCCTGACCCTCTTCCTTCAGCTTCTCCAGCCTCGGGATCACCACCACGAGCAACTGGATGATGATGCTCGCCGTGATGTACGGCATGATGCCGAGCGCGAAGATCGACAATCTGAGCAACGCGCCGCCGCTGAACAAGTTGATCAGCGTATAGACGTTGTTGCTCGCCTCGACCCCGAGGCAGTAGTTGATGTTCTTGACCGAGACACCCGGCGTCGGGACCGAACTGCCGATCCGGAACACCGCGAGGATGAACAGTACGAAGAGCAGCTTCTTGCGCAGGTCAGGCGTCTTGAACGCCTGGGCAAAGGCGGTAAGCACGATTCCTCCTGCGCAAATCGTCGGTGGTGCCGGGAACGAGTGGATCAGGTTCGTCGGTTGCCGAGCGCGCTGCCGGTCAGCGCTTTCGTGACTGTAACGCACGCTCCGGCAGGCCCTAACGGGATCGGCCGAGACGTCGCCGTCTTACAGCGTGGTGACGCTCCCTCCAGCAGCTTCAATCTTTTCTTTCGCGGACGCCGAAAACCGGTGCGCGCGCACCCGCAGCGCCACGGAAACCTCGCCGTCGCCAAGCACCTTCACGAGCTCGCCCTTGCGAACCGCGCCCTTCGCCGCGAGGTCGTCGATCGTGACGTCGCCGCCGCCCGGATACAACGCGGCGAGCTTGTCGAGGTTGACCACCTGGTACTCGGTGCGGAACCGGTTAGTGAAGCCCTTCAACTTCGGCAGCCGCATGTGCAGCGGCATCTGGCCGCCCTCGAACCGAGGCGACACCTGGTAACGAGCCTTCGTTCCCTTGGTGCCGCGGCCGGCGGTCTTGCCCTTCGAGCCCTCACCACGACCGACTCGGGTCTTCGCGGTGCGCGCACCGGGCGCGGGACGAAGGTGATGAACCTTCAACACGGACGGCGCGGCGCTCGCCTCGGCAGCCTGTGCCCCAGCCTCGCTCGTGGCCTTTGCTGTTCGTGCCATCGGTTAGTCGACCTCCTCGACGGCGACCAGGTGCGAAACGGCCCTGATCATGCCGCGAATCTCGGGGCGGTCTTCCTTGACCACCGTGTCTCGCATGCGCTTCAGGCCCAACGAACGCAACGTGTCGCGCTGGTTGCTGGTTCCGCCGATCTCGGAGCGGACCTGGGTGACCTTCAAACGTCCCATTCTCTACGCCCCCACTCCGGCGCGGGCGCGCAACAAGGCCGCAGGCGCGACGTCTTCGAGCGGCAACCCACGACGGGCGGCCACCTCTTCGGGGCGCACCAACGCCCTCAACGCCGCGACGGTCGCGTGCACGATGTTGATCGCGTTGTCGGAGCCGAGCGACTTGGAGAGCACGTCGCGAATGCCGGCGCATTCGAGCACGGCGCGCACCGGGCCGCCGGCGATGACACCGGTACCGGGGCTCGCCGGACGCAACAACACCACACCGGCAGCGGCCTCGCCCTGCACCGGGTGCGGGATCGTGCCTTGAATGCGAGGCACCTTGAAGAAGTGCTTCTTGGCCTCCTCAACGCCCTTGGCAATGGCGGCCGGCACTTCTTTCGCTTTGCCGTAGCCGACGCCGACCTGTCCGTCGCCGTCGCCGACGACAACAAGCGCGGTGAAGCTGAACCGACGTCCGCCCTTCACGACCTTGGCGACGCGATTGATGGTGACGACGCGCTCCACGTAGGCGGACTTGTCGGCTGCCCCCTCGAAGCGCCGGTTGTCGCGACGCTCGCGGCGTTCTCCGCCCGAGCCGCCGGAGCCACCGGAGCCGCCCGGGCCGCCGCTTCCGCGGCGCTGAGGTCCTGGCATCAGAGCTTTCCCATCTCGAGAGCGTTCGTGCGGTTCGTAGTCGTCACAGCGTCAACCCGCCTTCGCGGGCGCCGTCGGCGATCGCCGCGACGCGGCCGTGGTACTTGTAGCCGCCTCGGTCGAACACGACGGCCGACACCCCCGCCGCACTCGCGCGCTGGGCGAGCACGTTGCCGACCTTGCGCGCCTTCGCGGTCTTGTCGCCGGTCAACGCGCGGACGTCGGATTCCATGCTGGACGCCGACGCGAGCGTGCGACCGACCGAGTCGTCGACGATCTGCGCGAACACGTGGCGGGCAGAGCGGTTGACGACAAGTCGGGGCCGCGCGGTGGAGCCGGTGACCTTCTTGCGCACCCGGAAATGCCGGCGCGCCAGCGACGGCGCCTTGCCAGACCCACGCGCCTTGCGACGGCTGAGCAAACCGTGCGGCATGGCTTACTTACCTGCCTTTCCGACCTTGCGGCGGACGTTTTCGCCCTGGTAACGCACGCCCTTGCCCTTGTACGGCTCGGGCTTGCGGAGCTTGCGGATGTTCGCGGCCACTTCGCCGACCTTCTGCTTGTCGATGCCCTTGACGACGAACCGGGTCGGCGCCTGCACCTCGAAGCTGATGCCCTCGGGCGCCGGGACCGTCACCGGGTGGCTGAAGCCGAGCGCGAACTCGAGGTCGGAGCCCTTGGCCTGCACGCGATAACCGGTGCCGACGATCTCAAGCGTCTTCGAATATCCCTCGGTGACGCCGGTCACCATGTTGGCCACCAGCGTGCGGCTCAGGCCGTGCAACGCCCGGCTCGTGTTTTCGTCGTCCGGCCTGGTCACGCGAAGCGTGCCGTCGTCCGCCTTCTCGATCGAGATGGGCTCGGCGACGGTGTGGCTCAGCGTGCCTTTGGGGCCTTTGATAGTGACCTCGCGGCCGTCGATGGTGACGTCGACGCCGCTGGGAATCTGGATCGGAAGTCGTCCGATACGCGACATAAGTTTGTCTCCCTTACCAGACGTAAGCCAGCACTTCGCCGCCGACGCCGCGCTTCGCGCACTGCTTGTCGGTGAGCAAGCCGTTCGACGTCGAGATGATCGCGATGCCGAGCCCGCCGAGCACGCGCGGCAGGTTTTGCGCCTTGGCGTAAACCCGAAGACCCGGCTTGCTCACCCGGCGCACGCCGGCGATCGACCGCTCACGGTTCGGCCCGTACTTGAGTTCGACGATCAGGGTCTTCGCCGAGGCGTGGCCTTCGACGTCCTCGACTCGCCAACCGGCGATGTAGCCCTGCTCCTTTAAGACCTCGGCGACGCCAGCTTTGATCTTGGAGTACGGGATCGGCACGGTGTCGTGGTAAGCGTTGTTCGCGTTGCGCACTCGCGTGAGCAAATCCGCGATCGGGTCAGTCATCATGTCGTGGCCACATGGCCTTTCTCGCCGCGGTTTCCGACCGATTGACGGTTCGGACCTTCGGCGTCAGGGTTTACCAGCTGCTTTTCGTGATGCCGGGGAGTTCGCCGCGGTGCGCCATCTCACGGACACACACCCGGCACAAGCCGAACTTGCGGTACACCGAGTGCGGTCGCCCGCACCGGGTGCAGCGCGTGTACGCGCGCACCGCGAACTTCGCCTTCCGCGCGGCCTTGACCTTCAGCGCCTTCTTCGCCATGAGATTCAGTTCTCCTTGAAGGGGAAGCCGAGCAGGCGAAGCAACGCACGCCCCTCGTCGTCGGTGGTCGCGGTCGTGACGACGGTGATGTCCATGCCACGGAAACGATCGATCTTGTCTTGGTCGATCTCGTGGAACATCACCTGCTCGGTGAGACCGAACGTGTAGTTGCCGTTGCCGTCGAACTGCTTGGGCGACAGGCCGCGAAAGTCGCGGATACGGGGCAGCGCAAGGGTGAGCAGCCGGTCGACGAACTCCCACATGCGGTCGCCGCGCAGAGTCGCGTGCGCGCCGATCGCCTGGCCCTCGCGGAGCTTGAACTGGGCAATCGACTTGCGCGCGCGGGTGACCTGCGGCTTTTGGCCGGTGATGGTGGCCAGGTCTCGGACCGCGCCTTCGATGAGCTTTGAGTCGCGGGCGGCGTCGCCGACACCCATGTTGACGACGACCTTGACGAGGGTCGGCGTCTGCATGACGTTGCCGTAGCCGAACTGACGACGCATTTCTCCAGCGATCTCGTCGCGGTAGCGCTGCTTCAGCCTCGGGATCGTGCGCTCTTGGGTTGTAGCAGTCATCAGATTTCCTTGCCGCAGCGCTTGCAGATGCGGACCGGGCGAGTCTTGCCGGTCTCTTGGTCGACGATGTCTTGGCGCTTGCCGATGCGGGTCGGCTTGTCGCACTCGGGGCAGACGACCATCACGTTGCTCACGTGGATCGGCGCTTCCTGCGTCACGATGCCGCCGGTCTTCGCGCCGCGCGTGTTTTGGGTGACCTTGGTGTGCTTGCGGATGCGGTTGACACCCTCGACGAGCAACACGTTCTTGTCGGGGTCGGTCTCGATGACCTTGCCCTTGCCACCCCGGTCTTTGCCCGAGATCACCTGGACGGTGTCGCCCTTGCGCACCTTCAATCCAGCCATCAGTTACAGCACCTCCGGAGCCAGCGAGATGATGCGCATGAACTTCTTCTCGCGCAGCTCACGGCCGACCGGGCCGAAGATGCGGGTTCCGCGCGGGTCGCCGCCGTCCTTGATGAGCACGGCGGCGTTCTCGTCGAACTTGATGTACGAACCGTCGGCACGGCGACGCTCTTTCACAGTGCGGACGACGACAGCCTTCACGACGTCGCCCTTCTTGACGCCGGCGCCGGGCAGCGCGTCTTTGACGGTGGCCACGATGACGTCGCCGATGCCCGCGTATCGCCGCCCGGAGCCACCGAGCACGCGGATGCACAAAATCTCCTTCGCACCCGTGTTGTCGGCGACTCGAAGTCGCGACTCCTGCTGAATCACTGCTGACTCCTGCTCTTGTTCGTTACGCGGACGGCGAACTGCCCGGTTACTTGGCCTTCTCGAGGATTTCGACCAGCCGCCACCGCTTGGTGGCCGACATCGGCCGGGTCTCCATGAGCAGCACCCGGTCGCCGACACCCGCGGTGTTGCCTTCGTCGTGCGCCTTGAGCTTGCTGGTGCGGCGGATGACCTTGCCGTACAGCGGGTGCTTCACACGGTCTTCGACTTCGACGACGACCGTCTTGTTCATCTTGTCGCTGACGACGTAGCCCTCACGGACCTTGCGAAAGCCGCGCTTGTTGTCGGCGGCCTGGGTCTCGACTGTCTGCTCGCTCATGCGGCGCCCTCGGTGTTTTCTTCCTTGACGGTGATGCCGAGCTCCAGCTCGCGCATGATCGTGTAGATGCGAGCGATGTCTTTACGGACGGCGTTGAGCCGGCCGTGGCTCTCAAGCTGGCCCGAGGCGTACTGGAAACGCAGCTTGAACAGCTCGTCTTTCGCCTCACGCAGTCGCGTGACCAGCTCGTCGGGCTCGAGCAGGCGCAGTTCGTCAGCCTTTGAACTCATGACGCCTCCCCAACTTCGCGCCGCACGAAGCGGCACTTCATCGGTAGCTTGTGCATCGCGCGCCGCAGCGCCTCGCGGGCGATCGGCTCGGGGACGCCGGCCAGTTCGAACATCACGCGGCCGGGCTTGACGTTCGCGATCCACCACTCGGGCGAGCCCTTGCCTGATCCCATTCGGGTTTCGGCCGGCTTCTTGGTCAGCGGACGGTCAGGATAGATATTGATCCACACCTTGCCGCCACGGCGGATGTGTCGGGTCATCGCGATACGCGCCGACTCGATCTGCCGGTTCGTGACGTAGGCGTGCTCCAGCGCTTGGATGCCGTACTCGCCGAAGGCGACGTGCGTGCCACCGGTCGCCGCTCCTGACCTGCCTGGCCGGTGCTGCTTGCGGTGTTTGACCCTGCGGGGGACGAGCATGGCTCAGCTCTCCTTCGCACTTGGCTCGGTCGGCGCGGCCTCGGCGACGTGAGGAGCCTCGACCTGCGCGGCTTCGGCAACCTGTGCCGCGCTGACGTCGGCTGCCTCGGCTACCGGTGCGGTCGCCGGTTCCGCGACAGCGGCCGCCGGCTCGCGAGCGGGGCGCGCCGCGCGCGGCGGGCGCGACGGCCGACCGCCCCCACGAGACGGCATTCGGCCGGGCACCGAACCGGGTTCGCGCTCGACTCGGCCGTTCACGGAATCGCCCTTGTAAATCCAAACCTTCACACCGATACGACCGAACGTGGTTCGCGCCTCGTAAAAGCCGTAGTCGATGTCGGCGCGCAGCGTGTGCAGCGGCACCCGGCCTTCGCGGTAGAACTCGGTGCGGCTCATCTCGGCGCCGCCGAGACGGCCGGAGACCTGCACCCGGATGCCCTTCGCGCCCGACTTCATCGCGCTTTGCATCGCCTTACGCATCGCGCGGCGAAACGACACGCGCTGGGTGAGCTGCTCGGCCACACCTTGGGCCACCAGCTGCGCGTCGACCTCTGGGTTTTTCACCTCGAGGATGTTCAGCTGCACCTGCTTGCTAGTGAGCTTTTCGAGGTCGCCGCGAATGCGGTCGGCCTCGGCGCCGCGGCGTCCGATGACGATGCCCGGACGCGCGGTGTGAATGTCGACGCGGACCCGGTCGC
This sequence comes from Actinomycetales bacterium, assembly GCA_040255675.1. Lineage (GTDB taxonomy): Bacteria > Actinomycetota > Actinomycetes > Acidothermales > Acidothermaceae > JBDZVM01. The sequence goes on from JBDZVM010000028.1 coordinate 48,110, forward strand.
GGGTGCGCTCGATCTCGACGCGTGAAATGCCGGCGCGCTCCATGCCGCGGGTCATCATGCGGCGGATCGCGACGTCTTCCTTCACGTAGTCGCTGTACAGCTTGTCGGCGTACCACCGGCTCTTGAACTCGGTGGTGATACCGAGCCGGAACCCGTGCGGGTTGACCTTCTGGCCCACTACTGGGTCCCTCCTTCTGTCTGGTCGGACGCTGCCGCGCCGGGCGCGGTCT
>JBDZVM010000029.1:0-47833 GCA_040255675.1 Actinomycetales bacterium
CACTCAGAGCAAAGCGGGCGGACGAGAATATGCCCTGGCGTGGAAGAAATCGCGAAAAGGAGCGAACGAGCAGCGCAGGCAGCGCAGGTAGCGCACGCCGCGAACCGGCACAGCCGGCACGACCGGCAGAAGCTGTTGAAGTCCGGCGCGCGTCAGACGCGCCGGACTTCAACAGCAGCACGAAGGAGCCTAGGCTTTCTTCGTCTCCCAGAAGATCTTGTCGATCTCGGCAATCTTGTCGAGCAGTTGCTGGGCGACAGCGACGTCCTGCTGTCCCTTGGCGCCGGCGGCGCCGGCGAGCTTGGTGGCATCCCAGAAGAGCTGGTGCAGCTGCGGGTACTTCTCCACGTGGTTCGGCTTGAAGTAGTCGGTCCATAGCACCCACAGGTGATGCTTCACCAGGTCGGCGCGCTGCTCCTTGATGAGCAACGCGCGGGTGCGAAAAGCGGGGTCGTCGTTCGCCTGGTACTTCTCGATGATGGCCTTGACCGACTCTGCCTCGATGCGCGCCTGAGCGGGATCGTAGACGCCGCACGGCAGGTCGCAGTGGGCGTGGACAACCGTCTTCGGAGTGAGGAATTTGGCGAGGAAATGCATGAGCGTGGGCTCCTTCCGCGTGCGTCACGACTAGCGTGTGATCTGTCTTGGACACTACCCCGACGCGTCACCGTGGCTTTCGGGCGGGAGGCGATCAGATTGCGGCTTCGGGCGGTCGTCGTCAGCGGTGAGTCGATGGCGCCGGCGATGCGGCCCGGCGACTGCCTGCTCGTGCGCCTCGGCGCCAAGGCGCGCGTGAGTGACGTCGTCGTCGCCCGCCACCCGTCGGTCGACGGCTTGCTGCTCGTGAAGCGGGTCGCCCGCCGCGACGACTCCGGATGGTGGTTGCTCTCCGACAACGCTGAAGCCGGGCTCGACGACAGTCGCGCATTCGGCGCCGTCCCGGACGACGCCATCGTTGGGCGTGTGCTGTTTCGCTACTACCCCTGGCGTCACCGGGGTTCCCACCAGATGCGCAGGCTAGATCCGCGGCGCTCGTTGAGCGACTAGACGACGAGCCCGGCAAACGATGGCAGACACGCGCGCACCCGCATTAGTGGTCGACCGCCTCTCCAAGCGGTTCGGTGACCGGGTCGCGTTTGCCGACGTCAGTTTCGAGGTCTCTCAGGGTGAGGTGTTCGGCTTCTTGGGGCCGAACGGCGCCGGGAAGACGACGACTGTTCGCACGTTGGCGACCCTGCTGGTGCCAAGCGCCGGATCCGCTCACGTGGCCGGCTTACCTTTGACGCCCGCCAACGGCGTGGAGATTCGAAAGCGGGTCGCGGTCATGCCCGAGGCCCCGGGCCTGTACCTGCGTTTGAGCGTGCGCGAAAACTTGGCCTGCTTCGCCGATCTGTACGAGGTCCCGAAAACGCGCGTCGCGCAGGCGCTGCGAGCGGTGAAGCTCGACGATCGAGGCGACGACGCGTGTGGCGCGTTGTCGAAAGGGCTTCGGCAGCGGGTCGCCCTGGCTCGTGCGCTGCTCAGCGAACCCCGAGTGCTCTTCCTCGACGAGCCGACATCGGGGCTAGACCCGGCCGCCGCCCGAGACGTGCACGAGTTGATCGAGGGGTTACGGCAGCGGGGGGTCACCGTTTTCTTGACGACGCACCGGCTCGAAGAGGCCGAGCGGCTCTGCGACCGGGTCGCGATTTTGAACACCACCCTTCGGTCGGTCGGCCGGCCCGACGAACTTCGCGACCGGTTGTTTGCCAGGTCTCTCGACGTCCGGCTCGTCGTGCCGTTGCCCGACCCGGCCGTCGTGTTCGACGGGTTGCCCGCCGTTACCGGTTGGCAGGCGGACGGCGAGGCGAGCTACCGGCTCACCGTCGTCGAGACGGTGACCGCCGCGCCCGCCGTCGCTCGCGCCCTGGTAGCCGCCGGCGCCGACGTCTTGTCTGTCACGGAGGGCCGGCACACCCTCGAAGACGTCTACCTCGAGCTGGTCGACCAGACACGCGGAGCCAGCGGATGAGCGTCAACCGCCGGCGGATTCGCGCAATCGCGGGCAAGGAACTGCGCGAGTACCGGCGTAACGGAAACATCGTGTACGCGATGGCGGTGCTACCGCTGGTATTTCTGATCCAGCCGCTCATCCAGGCATTTACCTTGTCGACGCGGGCGTCGGTGGCGTTGCACCACGAGCACGCTTTGCTGTACATGCTGGCGATACCGGTGCTCGTTCCGGCGGCGCTTGCCTCGTACTCGGTGGTGGGCGAACGCTTGCAGGGCACGCTCGAACCGGTGCTCTCAACCCCGATTCGGCGAGACGAACTGCTGCTCGGCAAAGCCGTCGCCGCGTTCATTCCTACGGTCGTGGTGGCGTACGGCGTGTTCGCGCTCTACATCGTGGTCGTCGAACTATTCGCCAAGCATGCCGTTGCGACTGTGTTGATCCGTGGTCCCGACGTGCTCGCCCAACTCGTCTTCACTCCGCTGCTCGCCACCTGGTCGATATGGGTCGGCATTGCTGTTTCGGCGCGGTCTACCGATCCGCGCACCGCGGGCCAGCTCGCCATCTTGCTGAGCCTGCCCACAGTGGCGCTGACCTCGCTTGTCGCGTTCAACGTCATACCGGTTAGTTTCAAACTGGCGCTCGGCTTCGGTATCGGCCTGATCGTCTTGATCCGCCTCGGCGGCACATTCGCCTCCGCGCTGTTCGATCGTGAGCGGCTTTTCACGAGCGCGAAGTAGTACGCGGCTAGCTCACGGAGCCTGCAATTCGCCGAGCGTAACGGAAACCTGCTTCGTCGACCCGTCGGGTTTCGTCACTGAGACGCTGACCCTGTCGCCTGGCTTTTTCTGCGCGAGCAACGTCGTGAGCGCGTCCGCGGTCGGGGTTTTCGTACCGTCGACCGCTGTGATGACGTCGCCTTCGGTGATCCCGGCCTTGTCGGCCGCGCCGCCCGATTGCACGCTGACGACCCCGACACCCGCGGGCTGCCCGTCCGGCCCGATCACCGTGACGACGCTCACGCCGAGCGCGGCGCGGTGCGAGTTGACCACCTTGCCGTGCTTCACGAGTTGGTCCGCGATGTCTTTCACCGTGTTGCTCGGAATGGCGAACCCGATGCCCGGCGCCGCACCGCCCATCTGCTGGTCTTGTGCCGCGAGCGTAGGGATGCCGACCACCTGAGCATCTAGGTTGACCAACGCGCCGCCGCTGTTGCCCGGATTGATCGGCGCGCTCGTTTGGATCGCGTTTGCCAACGTCGCGCCGGGCGAGGTCGAATCTCTTGGCTCGGTGACGGTGCGCCCGGTCGCCGAGACGATGCCTTCGGTCACGCTGCTCGAAAGCCCGAGCGGATTGCCCATCGCCAACACGATGTCGCCGACCCGCACCTTGCTCGAATCGGCGAACGTCGCCGGACGCAAGCCGCTCGCGTCGTTGACCTTGACGACGGCGAGGTCGTCGGGCGGGTACGACCCGACGAGAGTTCCCTTCAACGACCGGGCTCCGGTGGCCAGCCGCACCTCGAACTGCGTTGCGCTCCCGACCACGTGCGCGTTGGTGACGATGTCACCCTGGTCGTCGAAGATGATTCCGGAGCCGAGGCCGCTGCTCGTCCTGATTTCGACGACCGACGGCAAGACCTTGCCGACCACGCTCGTGAAGGCCGCCTCGAGCGACGCCGCTTGACCGGGCGACGAATCGGGCGGCGCCGCCGTCACGGACGCCGGCGAGGCCGTTGAACTCGCGTTCGCACTCGCCAATGACGCGTTCGACGACGGATGCGACGACGACGTGCAACCGACCAGTGCGAACGCGCATATTCCGGCGAGGATGGTGAGCGCGGTTACGTTTCCCTTGTGCGACGGCAAAGCTCTCATGACTTGCACACTGCCCGCGAGCGGGGGAGTCAACCGGCTTTAGAGCGCGGGCCGCCAAAGCGTCGTCCGCTTCGCTTCGGTGCCTTCGACCGCGAGCGACGTCGGGACGTCGTAATGCGCGACCGGCGCGAGCCCTTCACGCGGCAGGTACGTGCGGCCGGGATCGGCGAGCAGCACGTCGGCTCGGGCGACGACGGCACGGCGCAAGAACGCCATCAACCTCGCGGCAAGGTCGCGTTCGTAGCAGACATCGCCGGCGACGACGACGTCGACGCCGAGGCTCGCCGGATCGTCGTCGAGGACGTCACGAAGCAGCGGCTCGATCGCGACATTGTTAGCGCGGGCGTTCAATTCTTGGGCCGCCGCGGCGAAAGGATCGATGTCGTTGGCGATCGCTCGTGCCGCTCCGGCCTTCGCCGCCGCGATCGCGGCAAGCCCGGAACCGGAGGCTAAGTCGAGGATGCGCCGTCCGCGCACGAAATCTTGGTGGTCGAGCAGGTAGCGGGCGAGGGCTTGCCCGCCCGCCCACGGAAAAGACCAATAAGGAACGGGTGCTTCGTTGCCGCCAAGAGTGGTGACTTCCCATACGTGGTATGCGTCGTTGGCGGCGTATTGCACGATCTCGGGGACGAGCGGCACCGAGACGAGTTCGGTCGTCGCGCACACCGCGATGTAATGCTCGACGTCGGGCATCAACCGGAAGCGCGTGACCGTTGTGAAGCCAGAAATGCCAAGCACTCGGCGTAGGTCGGGACGATGCCGTCGGCCGCGGCCTGCTTCAGGGTTGGCGCGGCGGCGTCTTTCGGCGAGAGGATCGGCTCGAGTTCATCCGGCCACGGGATGGCGAGTTCGGGGTCGAGCGGATTCACGCCGTGCTCGCGATCAGGCGCGTAGCCGGTCGAGCACAAGTAGGTGACGACGGCGTCGTCGGTCAGGGCCATGAAGGCGTGCCCGAGGCCCTCGGACAAATAGACCGCGCGTCGGTCGACGTCGTCGAGGCGCACCGTGTCAACACGCGCGAACGTCGGCGAGCCGACCCGGATGTCGACTACTACGTCGAGCACCGCACCGCTCGCGCAGTACACATATTTTGCCTGGGACGGCGGCACATCGGCGAAATGCACGCCGCGTACGGTGCCCCGCCGAGAGATCGACTGGTTCGACTGAGCGATCGTGAACGGGTGGCCGATCGCGCGCTCGACGACGTCCGCGCGAAACCATTCGAGGAAAACGCCGCGATCGTCGGGAAACTGGCGCGGGGTGAACTCCCATGCCCCAGCCACCGCGAGTTCACGAACGTCCATAGTCGCTGAGCCTATGGCATCGCACGACTCACACCGCGGTCGAACCGCCGTGCGACGAGGTCGAACTGCCGGACGTCGGTAGCGGTCGCGTAGGTTGGTCGCCATGCTGGCCGCACGCGCCGTCCGATTCGACCGCGAAAGCCCGCTCGCCGGGCTGGAGGTCGGCGACGCCGCCGATCCTTCGATTCCGCCGGGCTGGATGCGGGTGCGGGTGCGCGCCGCGGCGTTGAACCGGCACGACGTGTGGAGCTTGCGAGGGGTCGGGCTGCGCGCCGACGAGCTGCCGCGGGTTCTCGGCTGCGACGCCGCCGGGGTTGACGAGGAGGGCAACGAGGTCGTCGTCCACGCGGTTATCGGTGACGCGGACGCCGGTCACGGCGACGAGGTCGACGATCCCGCGCGCAGCCTGTTGTCGGAACGAGTCGACGGGACGTTCGCGGAATGGGTGGCGGTGCCCGCGCGAAACCTGGTGCCGAAACCGGCGAGTTTGAGTTTTGAAGAAGCGGCCTGTCTGCCGACCGCGTGGCTCACCGCGTACCGCATGCTTTTCAGTCGTTCCGGCTTGCGGCCGGGAGGCACGGTGTTGGTACAGGGGGCCGGGGGCGGCGTGGCGACGGCCGCCATCACGCTTGCCCGGGCCGCCGGTTTTCGGGTGTGGGTGACGAGCCGTTCCGAAGAACGCCGCGCGCGTGCGCTACAACTCGGCGCGCATCAGGCTTTCGAGCCGGGCGCCCGGGTGCCCGAACGGGTCGACGCGGTCGTCGAGAGCGTCGGGCAGGCGACCTGGGCCCACTCGCTGCGCTGCTTGCGGCCCGGCGGCACCATCGTGGTATGCGGGGCGACGAGCGGCGACGCGCCGTCCGCTGAACTTTCTCGGGTGTTCTTCCAACAGTTGCGGGTGGTGGGCTCGACGATGGGCTCACGCGAAGAACTCCTGGAATTGCTGAGGTTTTGCGACGTAACCGGTGTGCGCCCGATTGTCGACCGTGTGTTGCCGTTGTCGCGGGCTGCCGAAGGATTCGCGGCTTTGGAGGCCGGCGAAGTATTCGGCAAGGTGGTTTTTACGCTCTAAACCGCGGTGCTGGTTACTCGTCGTCCTCGAGGCGGGCGAGCCAGGTGGCGAGACGCTCGACTGGCACCTCGAATTCAGGATTTAGGTCGACGAACGTGCGCAGCTGCTCGGAAACCCACGCCAGCGTGACAGTCTCGTCTCCGCGGCGGGTCTCGAGTTCTTCGATACCGCGGTCGGTGAAATACATCGGCTACTCCGGAAATACTGCCGAGAGCAGCGACTCTTGCTCGTGCTCGCTGTGCATGTGCGAGCCGGTGGCGGGCGACGAGCTTTCGGGTCGCGATATGCAGCTGATCTGCCGGCCGAGCCTCGCCGGAAGGTGCAGCGCGATGTGGCTCCAGGCGCCCATGTTCGCCGGTTCTTCTTGCACCCACAGCAATTCGGTCGCGTTCGGATAATCGCCGATGGCCGCCGCGATCTCGTCACTCGGAAGCGGATACAGCTGCTCGACCCGCACGATAGCGGTATCGGTGTTGCCCCGCTTCTCGCGCCGCGCCACAAGCTCCCAGGTGAACTTGCCGCTACACAAGACGATTCGGCGCACGGCGTCGGCAGCTTGCGGGTGCGGGTCGCCGAGAACGGGAGCCCAGCGCTTGTCGGTGAAGTCGCCCGCTGGCGACGCCGCCGCCTTCGATCGCAACATCGACTTCGGGGTGAACACGATGAGCGGGCGGTGGTGCGGGCTCATCGTGTGCCAGCGCAGCAAGTGGAAATAGCTCGACGAGCATGAAGGCATCGCCACCGTCATGTTGTTTTGCGCGCAAAGCTGCAAGTAGCGCTCGATGCGCGCCGACGAGTGGTCGGGGCCTTGCCCTTCGTAGCCGTGCGGCAGCAGCATGGCCACACCCGACCGCTGCCCCCACTTTTGCTCGCCTGACGAGATGAACTCGTCGAGGATGGTCTGGGCGCCGTTAGCGAAATCACCAAACTGTGCTTCCCATAAGACGAGTGCCTCGGGTCGTACCACCGAGTAGCCGTACTCGAAGCCCACGGCCGCGTACTCGGAAAGCAGCGAATCGTAGACGTAGAACGGCGCCTGGTTCGGGTCGAGGTGCGAAAGCGGTGTGTACTCGTCGCCGGTGACGCGGTCGACGAGCACGGCGTGCCGCTGCACGAACGTGCCGCGCCGGGTGTCTTGCCCCGCGAGCCGAACCGGGTGGCCGTCGAGCATCAGCGATCCGAACGCGAGGAGCTCGCCCATCGCCCAATCGATCGCGTCGTCGTCGATCATCGCGGCGCGTCGCTGCAACTGCGGGAAAAGCCGCGCGTGAGGCACGAACGTCGGCGGCAGGTTGACTTGCGACTCGGCAATCTTCTTCAAAACGTCGCGGTTGATCGCGGTGTCGACGTCCGCTGCCGGGATCGGCGTGTTCTCTTGAACTGTCGGGTCGTGCGGTGTGCTCGTCGAATCACGCGTTTCGACGAAAGCCTTTTCGAGATGCCCGCGGTATTCGCGCAGCGCGTTCTCGGCCTCTTCGACCGTGATATCGCCGCGCCCGATGAGCGCCTCGGTGTAGAGCTTGCGCACCGAACGCTTGGAGTCGATGAGGTTGTACATCAACGGTTGAGTCATCGACGGGTCGTCGGCCTCGTTGTGGCCGCGGCGGCGGTAACAGACCAGGTCGATGACGACGTCCTTCTTGAACGCCTGCCTGAACTCCAGCGCGATACGAGCGACACGGACGGCGGCCTCTGGGTCGTCGCCGTTGACGTGGAAGATCGGCGCCTGGATCATGCGCGCGACGTCGGTGGCGTAAACGCTCGAGCGCGCCGACAACGGGGACGTCGTGAACCCGACCTGGTTGTTGACGACCACGTGCACGGTGCCGCCCGTGCGGTAGCCGCGTAGTTGCGACAGGTTCAAAGTTTCGGCGACGACCCCTTGGCCGGCGAAAGCGGCGTCGCCGTGAACGGCGATGGCGAGTACCGGGTAGGCGGCACCCTTGTTCAAGACATCTTGCTTCGCGCGCACGATGCCTTCGAGAACCGGGTCGACCGCTTCGAGGTGGCTCGGGTTCGAGGCGAGCGAAACGTTGATCGTGGCGTTGTCGGGTGTCTTGTACGTGCCGTCGGCACCCAGGTGGTACTTCACGTCGCCCGAACCGTGCGCCGATCGCGGGTCGATGTTGCCGTCGAACTCACGGAAAATCTGGCCGTAGCTCTTGCCGACGATGTTGGCGAGCACGTTCAGGCGGCCCCGGTGCGCCATGCCGATCGTCACTTCGTCGAGGCCGGCGCGGGCAGCTTCGACGATGACGCTGTCGAGCACCGGAATCAGCGTTTCGCCGCCCTCGAGCGAGAAGCGCTTTTGCCCGACGTACTTGGTTTGCAGGAAAGTCTCGAACGCTTCGGCGACGCCGAGCCGATTAAGGATGTAAAGCTGTTCGTCGCGGCTCGCCTTGCTGTGCGGCCGCTCGAAGCGATCCTGGATCCATTTGCGCTGCTCCGGGTCTTGAATGTGCATGTATTCGACGCCGATAGTGCGGCAGTACGAATCGCGCAGCACGCCGAGGATTTCGCGCAACGTCATGACCGGCTTGCCGCCGAAGCCGCCAGTGGCGAACGTGCGGTCGAGGTCCCACAGCGTGAGACCGTGGTTCACGATGTCGAGGTCGGGGTGGCGGCGCATCTCGAATTCGAGCGGGTTGGTGTCGGCCATCAGGTGGCCGCGTACGCGATACGCGTGGATGAGTTCGATGATGCGAGCCGGTTTGCCGACTTCGTCGTCGTGGGTCGAGACGATGTCGCGCACCCAGCGAACCGGCTCGTAGGGGATGCGTAACGCCCGGAAGACGTCGTCGTAGAAGTTGTTTTCGCCGAGCAGCAGTTGGTGAATGATGCGCAGGAACTCGCCCGACTGCGCGCCCTGAATGACGCGGTGATCGTAGGTGGAGGTGAGCGTCAACACCTTGCTCACCGCCAGGTTCGCAAGCGTTTCGTTGGACGCGCCGTGGAACTGGGCGGGGTATTCCATCGCGCCGACACCGACGATGCAGCCTTGCCCCGGCATGAGCCGCGGTACCGAATGGACGGTGCCGATCGTGCCGGGGTTGGTCAACGTGATCGTGGTGCCGGCGAAGTCGTCAGCTGTCAGGCCACCGGTGCGTGCCCGGCGCACGACGTCTTCGTAGGCCGCGTAGAACTGCGCGAAGTCGAGTTTTTGCGCGCCCTTGATGCTCGGCACGAGGAGCTGGCGGCTGCCGTCGTCCTTTTGCAAGTCGATGGCGAGACCGAGATTGACGTCTGGGTGGCGGATCACGCCCGGCTTGCCGCCGGTTTGCGTGAACGACGCGTTCATCTCGGGCAACGACATGGCTGCCCGGACGACGGCGTACCCGATGATGTGCGTGAACGAGATCTTGCCGCCGCGCCCGCGCTTGAGGTGGTTGTTCATCACCAGGCGGTTGTCGGCCAACAACTTCGCCGGGACGTCGCGCACGCTGGTCGCCGTCGGCACAGCGAGGCTGGCCTCCATGTTCGCGACGGTGCGGGCGGCGGCTCCGCGCAGCGGGACTGCCGACGGCTCGTCCGGCTCCGGGTTGGCCGGTTTCGCCGGCGTGCCGCCGCCGGCGGCACGCGAAGCAGCTGGTGGCGCGGCGGCGAGTGGCACCGGGGCGGTCGAGGATTTCGACGCCGGCGGCGCGGATGCGGCCGGCACCGAGCTGCCGTTGACCTCTGGCGGCGTGCGGTCGCCGGAGGAGTAGTCGGAGAAGAAATCCCACCACGCCTTGTCGACGGAGCTGGGATCCTTCAGATACCGCTGGTACATCTCGTCGACGAGCCACTCGTTCGCGCCGAAGCCCGCGAACGGGTGGGTGGAGGTGGAAGACACCGCGGCGATCGCCTCTTTGCCTGTGCCGACGGGTCGGAGGTCTCGTCGGCGGGTGCGGACAGTCGACTGCCGGTCGTCGCCTGCTGCCCGCGGTGGCGAACACGCGGGCGACCGACGCGGACCGGTCAAAATCCCAGGCTACTCGCCCTCTCGGCAGTCTCGAGCGGAGGATCACCCACGACGATTTGTTGGATTCGTCACGCTCTCCTGCTGGGAATCGGCGGTTCTCCCACGATCTCGCTCAAAGGTTCGCTACGATCCCGCGCAGCCCCCACCCGGGAAACCCGAGTCTTTTAGGGACTTTTTCGCTCGTGATCGTTCGCCGCCATGCCGGTAGTCGACTGCCTGTCGATGCCCGCGCTGTCGATACTCGTCGGCCCAGCTCTCGCCGTCCGATTGATCGTCGATTTTCCGTCCGGCGTCCGCTAGCCGCGATCTCGCTCGCGTTGGCGGCGGCGTTGGCGGTGATTCCGATGGACGGCGGGATTGCCGTCGCGGCGCAGGCGAACAACGTCCCGACCGCGCAGCAACTGGCCGCGATCCGCGCGCGGGCTTCCGCCGTCCAAGCTGATCTGACCGCTGGCACCAAGCGTCTGCAAGCGGCGCAAGCTCGCCTTGCCCAGCTGCAAAAGAAGGCTGACTCGGCGAAAGCCGCCGCCGCCAAGCTCGACGCCACGTTGGCGGGAATGCGCAAGGAGGTCGCCCAGATTGCTGGCGATCTTTACGAGAACCCCGTCCCCGACCTGCTCGCGCGGGTGCTCTCCGACGAAGATCTTGCCCGATCTTTGCAGGCCAATCAGCTACTCGACTACGCCAATGGCAAGCGCACGAAGGTGTTGCGAGACGTCGCCGTCGATGGCCAACGGGCCAAAGAATTGCGCACCGAAGCCGATCAAAGCCTCGCCGAAGCGGCCAAACTCAAGAAGTCGGTCGCCGCGCAAGTAGTGGCGCTGCAAGACAAGGCCGAGAAGGCGGCGAAAACTCTCGAGGCCGCGCAGGCCGCCTACGACAAGGAGCAAGCGCGCCTGGCCGCCGAACGCGCGGCCAAGGCGAAGGCAGCGCGTGAGGCGGCAGCGCGGGCCGCCGCCGCCCGCCGGGCGCAACAGCTTGCTGGTTCGCAAGCCGTCGCGATCCCGGCATGCAGCGGCCGTAGCTACTCGGTCGGGGCCGGTTGGGGCGGCTACTCCAACGGGCTCATCCCCGCGTCGGCATTGTGTTCGATCATCGGCGGCGGACGCCTGCGGCCCGACGCGGCTGTGGCGTTCAACAAGATGTCGCAGGCCTACGCGAAGGCGTTCGGCCACGCGATCTGCGTGACAGATTCTTACCGCAGCTACAGCGGCCAGGTGTCGGTCTACCGGCGCAAGCCGAGCCTGGCCGCCGTGCCGGGCACCAGCAACCACGGCTGGGGCTTAGCGGTCGACCTCGGCTGTGGCATTCAAAACTATGGGTCGGCTCAATACCGCTGGATGACGCAGCACGCGGGCGCGTACGGGTGGGTGCACCCCGCATGGGCCGTACGTAATCCGTTCGAGCCGTGGCACTGGGAGTTCGGCTACCAGTAATGGCCTAGCCGGACAGTCATTTCGCTGCCGCCTTCGCGGCTTCTCGCCGGTGGCCGCTCCGGAGATCGTCGATGAGGTGATCGGACATCACGACGCTGCCGTATTTTTGGGCGATGTCGAACAGGCTCATCGCGTGCGCGGCTTCATGCCGGTCGTAGACGCAGTCGGCCGGAACGATCACCTGAAGACGCAACGACGCGGCGTCGACCGCGCTTGCCCGTACGCACCCGCTCGTGCTCTCGCCGCAGGCGATCACCGTGTCGAGATCGAGCATCTGCGTCAGCGCCGGAAGAGTCGTGCCGAAAAACGCGCTTGGCGCTGACTTGGTAATGACGAACTCATGCTCGATCGGCGCGAGTTCGTCGATGATACGGAAGTCCTCAGGCGCCGGCAACGGCCATCCCGTCGCTGAGCCGCGAAGCTCAGGGTGGCGCCGGCTCCCGCCACTGGTCGGCATCCCTGGATCGCCGGTCGCGTGGATAACCGGCAACCCGATCTCGCGAGCGACGTCCAGCAACCGCTTCTGGGCGGTAATCGCGGGCCAGGCTTCAGCGCCCAGGTAGAAGCGGTTGTCGGATACGCCTTCGAGCAAGGGCCGCCTGTCCTCGCCGAATACCCGGTAGTAATTGTCGATCAACAGCAGTGCCGGCCGGCTGCCCAGACCACCACTTCGCGGCGGGCCTACCAGCGCCAGGTGCGCGCGGTCGCGCGAGGTGAGGAAGGGTTCCCAAAGGGACGTCACACGTGGGTCCACGAATGCTCCTATTACGCGCGGTCGATTTCTGCGCTCGATGTGGGCTGCCGATCAACGTCGCTTCACGCCCGGGCGGACAACACCTCTCGCGGCGCGGCCGCGGACGGTCGGGCGGAATACAACTGTCGATCCAGGCCGAAGAACTCGTACGCGTTCTGGTAGGCGACTTTTTGCAACGTAACGTCGTCCAATTCGATCTCGCTCAAGATTCGCAGCGCGGCGACTGGATCCCAGCAGGGGTAGTCGCTGCCGTACATGACGTGATCCGCGCCGTAGAAGTCGAGCGCGAATCGCACCCCAGCTGTGTGCGGCGAGACTGTGTCGGTGTACATGGTCTTTATGTAATGCGTCGGCGTTTTCGGCAGTCCGGCCGCGCCGGAGTTCTTGTCCATGCGACCGGCCTGATAGGGCAGCGCGCCGCCGGTGTGGGTCATCATGATTTTCATCGCGGCGTGCCGTTCTATGATCCCGCTCAGCACGAGCCGGTAGGCGGAGACGCTGACGTCGATGACCCGGCCCAGGCTCAAGTGCAGCGCGCCGTTATAGCCAGCCAGCGCCGACTCGAACGCCTCGTCGTTGGGATGAATCAATACCGGTACGCCGAGCTCGACAATGCGGTCGTACACAGGTTCGAGCCGGAGATCGTCGAGATTGTCGGACTCGCCGATACGTCCGGGAATGTTGACGCCAACGAGTCCGAGTTCTGTGATCGCGTATTCGAGTTCGGCGAGGGCCGAATCCGTGTCGAGTAGTGGCAGTACGCAGGTTCCCCAGACTCGCCCGCTGTGCTTTCGCTGCCCTTCCGCCATGATTTCGTTGTAACGGCGGGTAAGCTTCCGAGAGTTTTCGGCGTCAGTCGCGGTGAACAGCCCGGTAAAAGGCCCGGTCGAGGAGATGACGTCGACGCGGCCACCGAGGGCGTCCATGCGCTCCAACTGGCCGTCGAGGTCGTACCACTCCGCGCCGTGCAACCCCGATTTCCCGTTAACCGCGTTGAGGCGTTCTTCGACTTCGCGCGGATACCAGTGGAAATGGCAGTCCAGTAACCGATCCACACGGCTGAGTTCGAACATGTGCTCTGCTTTCGTTCGTCTGGCTCGGGGAGGGTTGACAAACGCGGGCTAGAACTTCGAGATCGATTATTTCGGCGTACTTGAATCTTGGCCGATCGTACTCGCGTGTATACCGTATTTGGAAGCTATTCGACAGAGCGGAAAAGTCTTGCCTCGATTCTGCAATGCGGTATTGTCCAGCGCCATGTATTCCTCCAGCTCAACGGCAAAAGATCCGCACATATTGATCGCCGGTGGCGGGATCGGCGGTCTGAGCGCCGCACTAGCCGCCGCCCGGCGCGGATTCGACGTCACCGTGCTGGAACGCGCGCCGAGCTTCAGTGAGATAGGGGCCGGCGTTCAGCTCGCGCCGAACGCTACCCGCATTCTGAAGGCACTCGGCCTGCTAGACGATGTGCTCGACATCGGAGTGCTTCCTGATCGCCTGGTGTTGGCCGACGCGGCGACGAATGAAGAGTTGACCGCTCTCGACGTCACGGGCTTTACCGATCAGTTCGGCGGGCCCTACGTGGTGGCACATCGTGGCGATCTTCTTTCGATCCTCGTGCGCGCGTGCGTTGCCGAACCGTCGCTCGAATTGTGCAGCAGCAAGAGCGTCGTCCAGGTCATCGAACCGGAAGGGCAGACGGTGGTCGTCGAATGTGCCGACGGCTCCCGCTACACCGGTGACATCCTGGTCGGTGCTGACGGCCTGCATTCGACGGTGCGCAAGGCGATCGACTCTTCTGACCCGATCTGCTCCGGTTTCATCGCGTACCGAGGTGCCGTTCCGACGGAGCGGGTGGCTGCTCGTTCGGATAGTCGTGACGTGGTCGCGTACATCGGGCACGGGCTGCACTTCGTGCAGTACCCGTTGCGCAGAGGCGATCTTTACAACCAGGTCGCGGTGTTTCGAAGCGCGCGCTACTTCGAGGGCCACAAGGAGTGGGGAACACCCGACGAACTCGATACCGCGTTCGCCGCTACCAGTGAACGAATACAGACGGCGCTGCAGGCGATCGATCGGGGCGCCAATTGGCCGATGTACGACCGAGAGCCACTGTTCGAATGGACGCATGGCCGGTCGGTGCTGCTCGGTGATGCCGCGCACCCGATGCTGCAGTACCTCGCGCAAGGCGCCTGCCAGGCCATTCAAGATGCCGATTGCCTCGCCTACGCATTGTCGTCGGCCCGCGACACGGGCCGCGATCTCGTCAGCGGTTTTCCCGAGTACGAGCGGCACCGAGTGCCGGTCGCGACGAACGTCCAGCGCACCGCGCGGGTGTGGGGCGACATCTGGCACACCGGCGGCTTGGTCGAGACCCTACGCAACGCGTATTTCCGCGAGCGCAAACCGACCGACCTCACGTATGTAAACACGTTTTACTCCCAACCCGAGAGTTGCGCCCACACGACGGGAGAGCCGCTCCGCCCGGTGTCTCCGACAAGCAAATGAACTAGAACGCCCACGACACAGAAAGCAAGAGCCAGCCGTAGCCAAAGAAGGACACGACTAACTCATTCCCCAGATTCGTCGGCAGGCGCCTCGGCTTGCTGGCGCATTCGCCAACAAATCAGAGACATCATCAAGAGACGAGGGCTTTCGTGAGCGAAAACCAACTCCACCGCCGCAACACTCCTTCGTGGATGTTGCGTCACCGATCGATCGTGGCGGGTGCCGCGATCCTCGCACTTGCGGGCCTTACTGCCTGTAGCTCCTCCGGCGGCGACTCTGGTGCCGCGACCACGCCGTCGGCCGGAGGCTCCAACACCGGGTCGTCGTCGGCCCAGGCGACCGGCGACGCGGAGCAGAGCGTCGCCGCGGCGCTAGCCGCCTCATGCGGCGGTAGCGAATCTGACTGGGCGACCCTCATTGCCGCGGCGCAAAAGGAAGGCAAGGTCGTCGTCGCCGGTCCGCCGAACCCGAAGGTGAACAAAGACCTTCCCGAGGCCTTCAAGAAGCAGTTCGGCATCAGCGTCGACTACCTCGCGGGTAGTAGTGGTGCTACTGCGCAAAAGATAAAGAGCGAGCGACAGGCGGGCATTAACAGCCTCGACATCTTCTTCTCAGGCGGTAACACAATGTCGACGCTCATCTACAAGTCTGGCTGGCTGGACGACCTGAAGTCACAGCTGATTTCCCCCAAAGTCACTGACCCGAGTATCTGGGAAGGCGGCGCGCAAGGCGCTCCGTTTGTCGACGAGCCGACTTTTAACAGCGTGGCCAAGATCAGTGCGGACATGCAGTTGCAGTTCATCTATAACACCGATCTCGTCAAGGACGGCGAAATCAAGGGCTGGCACGATCTGCTCGACCCGAAGTGGACTGGGAAGATTGCGGCGATGGACCCAAGCAAGGGGGCGGGTTTGAGCTTCAACGTCGCAATCATGTTGGACAGTAAGCTCGGTGCCGACTTCCTCAGCCAGCTTTACAAAGGTCAGAAGGTCGTGCTGCAGACCAGCGATCGGCAGGCCGCCGACGCTGTCGCGAAAGGCCAGTACGCGGTCGCGATCGGGATTTCCGAGGCCAACGGGCAGATCGACCAACTGATCGCTGACGGGCTGCCAATAAAGGCAATGACGCATCCCGATGACGCGCCGCAGATGGTGTCAGCCGGTTACGGCATGTTCGGCGTCATGAAGCCCGCTCCGCATCCGGCGGCCGCGAAGTTGTTCGCCAACTGGCTGCTGTGCCCCGATGGCAACAAGGCGTGGAACGAGCCCAACCGCTACGTGTCGCTGCGCAAGGACGTTCACCTTGATGTGCCGGACTTCTTGCAACCGGACCTCTCCGCGTCGTATTGGGACACCTACGACTGGAAGTTGCTCACCTCCGATACCGCAGAACAGGTTTTGCAAAAGCTGAACCAACTGTTGAAGTAAGCGGCCAGGAAGGAATGTCGGCGTGAGGTTCCCGGGAACCCAGAGCACAAGCGGCTCTGCTGTGAAGGGCAAGCAATGTCGAGCCGACGAAGCGACGACGGCTGACGAACAATCCTTGGTCCTCTTGAAGGGGGTGACCCGCCGATTCGGCGGGTCACCCGCTGTCGACCGCATCGATCTCGACATCCGTCAGGGCGAAGTATTCGCTCTGTTGGGAGCCAGCGGGTGCGGCAAGTCGACGACGTTACGGATGATCGCCGGCCTGGAGCCGCTCGACGAGGGCACGATCACGATGGCGGGACGAACGCTGGCCGATGCTCGAACGGGCACCTCTTTGCCACCCGAGCGGCGCAATATCGCCATCGTCTTCCAGTCATATGCGGTCTGGCCGCACATGACGGTGGCACAGAACGTCGAGTTTCCGCTGAGGATGCGGCACGTGCGTCGTGCGGAACGTCGCGAACGCGTCGCTCGTGTTCTAGAAATTACCGGTATGGAGCGTTGGGCAAGCCAGTCGGCGACGTCTTTGTCCGGCGGCCAGCAGCAACGCGTCGCGTTGGCCCGGGCACTGGTGTATCAGCCCGATCTGCTGTTACTTGACGAGCCCTTGTCGAACCTCGACTCCCAATTGCGTGCTCACATGCGGCGTGAGATCCGCGCGCTCAACGAGGAACTCGGCGTGACGATGCTCTTCGTCACGCACGACCAAGACGAGGCGTTCACCGTCGCAGACCGGGTCGGCGTCATGTCCAACGGTCGGCTCGAGCAGGTCGGTACACCCGTCGACATGTACGACAATCCGAAGACGCCATACGTTCGTGATTTCCTCGGGCGAATGCTAAGCGTCGAAGGCACACTCGAGTGGTCCGGCACGCAAGGCGTCGTCCACATCGAGTCATCAGATGACAACAAGGGCGCAAGCGTCATCGCGCCATTGGTTGGCGACGACCTCGGTGCGCTCGATGGGCAACGGGTCAAGGTTTTCTTCCGACCCGAGGACGTCGAAATAGTTCCACCCGCTGGCAGTACGCCTGCTCGCAACCAAGTGCTCGCGACGGTGCTCTCCGCGGATTACCTCGGTGATCACATCGAGTACAAGGTCGACGTCCGAGGCGTGGAAGGGATTCTCGCCGGGCCGCGTGCGAGTCATTACAACGTCGGCGCCACGGTGGCCCTGCAGATCGACCCGTCACGCGCCACGGTGTGGGGACTATGACTCTCACCGCCCCAGCCACCGATCCCGCGCAGCTCGGCGACCCGCGCCCGGCACCGCGCCAGAAGCGACGGCTGTCGTACAGACTTCGCGGGGTGCCCGCATTGGTACTGGTCGGCGCGGTTACGGCCGTGCCAGTCATCTTGCTATTGATCAATAGCTTCAACGTCACCAGGCCCGGTGAACCCGCGCGCTACGGCCTGGACAACTGGCGGCGCGCGCTCGACGATCCGCAGCTCAGCACGGCCGTTTGGAACACTCTGCGGCTCGGAATCACACGGACCCTGATCGCGGTCGTCATCGCTACGACACTTTCGGTGCTTATCGCTCGCACCGACATGCCGGGGCGCCGCCTGATCGAGGTCGCCCTTTGGTTCGCCTTTTTCATCCCGCCATTGTCGATGACTCTCGGCTGGATGCTGCTGCTCGACCCGTCGAACGGAGTTGTCAACACAACCCTGCGCTCGGTGTTCGGGCTCACGAGTACCCACGGGCCTTTCAACATCTACGGATTCTGGGGAATCATACTCGCGCACATCAGCGCCTCGTCGGTTCCCATCATGACGATTCTCATCATCCCGTCACTGAGACGAATGAGCTCGGGTTTGGAAGAGGCCGCGCGTAGCTGCGGCGCGGGCCGTTTCAAGACGTTTGTGTTCGTTACGCTGCCGCTCGCCCGCCCGGCGATTCTCGCCGCTGCCTTGCTGAGCTTCATCTACTCGCTGAAGACGTTCGAAATCGAATACCTGCTGGGCAACCCTGTTGATTTCAAGGTCTTTTCGACCCAAATCTATGACTGGATATATCGCGACCCGCCGCTGTACGGGATCGCCACGGCTCTGGGTATCTTCATCATCCCAGTTATGATTTTTCTTGCGGTCGGTCAACGGTTATTGACTCGGGAACGAAGCTTCGTGACCGTCGGGTCACGTGGCTTCAGCGACGTGCCGATGTCGCTTGGCCGCGTGCGCCGGTGGGTGATCGGCGGCGCGGCGTACGCCTATATCTTCGTGATCGTCGTGCTTCCGGCGGGCGCGCTCGTCGTCGGTTCGTTCATGCGAAGGTTCGGGTTCTTCCATATTCAACATCCCTTCACAACCGCGCATTGGACCGGCTTGTTAGGCGACGGATTGTTTTCGTCGGCCGCCGTCAACAGCCTCAAGCTCGGTGTCGGGGCGACGGTGCTCGGTGTCATCGTCTATTTCGCGATTGCGTACATCGCCATTCGCAGCAAGCTGCCCGGTCGCGGCACGGTCGACGTCATGGCGTGGCTGCCCGTCGCGATTCCCGGCATTCTCTTGGGGCTCGCCCTCCTCTGGCTGTACCTGGGCACGCCGTTGCGAACAATTTTGTATGGCAGCGTGAGTGGGCTGATCCTCGCTATCGTCATCAACCACATGGCGACCGGCACTCAGCAGATGAAAGCCGGCATCATTCAAATCAGTCCGGAGCACGAACAGGCCGCACGCACCTGTGGCGCAAGACCCATCCGTACGCTCTGGCACATCGTGCTGCCTCTCATCGGGCCTTCGGTGGCGGCGGTCGCGGTACTCACCTTCGACAGCGCGATTCGCGACATCAGTTCCGTCGTCTTATTAAGCAGCGCCGGATCGCGGCCGCTGTCAATCCTCCTGCTGGAGTACAGCTCGACGAGTCTGCTCGAGCAGGCCGCCGCGCTCGGCGTCATCATGAGCGTCGTCACGGTCGTCGTCGGTCTCGTCGCTACCAAAATCACCGGAGGCCGGCTGCAACAGACCAGCTGAGTGCGCAACCACGAACCTGCCAGCACGACGGCCGCCAGTCAGATATCGACCAGCATTTTCCGTCGACATTCTCCGGTGATGGATTGAACCAAGGAGTCACATGGCCATAGCGATTTCGACCGATATCGGTGGCACGTTCACCGACCTTGCCGCCTACGACCTCGAAACCGGCGAGGTGTTTCAGGCCAAGGACTACACCGATCCCGCGGATCTGAGTAGCGGTATAGCAAGGTGCATCGACAAGAGCGGACTGCCGCTCCTAGAGGCACGAGAGTTCGTGCACGGCTCGACGGTGGCGATCAACGCGGCCATCGAGCGCACCGGTGCGAAAACGGCCTTGCTCGTGACTCGCGGCATGCGTGACGTGTACGAGATCGGCCGCGGAAACCGGCCCGAGGCGTACAACCTGATGTTTCGCCGTCCCGTACCGCTGGTGTCTCGTGAACTCGTCTACGAGGTGGACGAGCGTCTCGACGCGAGTGGATCGGTGATTCGCTCGCTCGACGAGAACAGCGTGCGTGCTGCCGTCGAAGCGGCTGTGAAGTCGGGCGCCGAAGCAATTGCTGTCTGCACGCTGCACTCGTACGCCAACCCGGCACACGAGGAGCGCATCGGGGAAATCGTGCAAGAGATCGCGCCGCGGCTCTACCTCACCTTGTCGCACCGTATTTTGCGTGAATACCGCGAATATGAGCGCATTTCTACCGCCGCTATGAACTCCTATATCGGCCCGAGAGTCAGTGGCTATCTCGATGATCTGAAGGGTGTTCTCGAGACCAGATCGTTCGCCGGCCGTACGCTCATCATGCAATCAAACGGTGGAGTGATGGCTCCGAGCATTGCTCGCGAGGAGCCCGTCATGATGATGGAGTCGGGACCGGTCGGCGGCGTCGTCGCGGCCGGCATGATTGCCGCCGAGTACGGGATAGCGAACGCGGTGGCTTTCGACATGGGCGGCACCACGGCGAAAGCCGCGCTGTTGCGAAGCGGCACACCCGACATCGCGCCTGGTTACTACGTGGGCGGTTTTGCCAGCGGAGTTCCGGTACGCGTACCCGTCGTCGACGTGGTCGAGGTGGGGGCAGGCGGTGGCAGCATCGCGCATCTCGATGTGGCCGGCGCCCTACGAGTCGGTCCGCAAAGTGCGGGTGGGCGGCCTGGGCCGGTGTGCTACGGATGGGGCGGTACGGCGCCCACCGTGACTGACGCCAATGCCGTGTTGGGCCGCTTGAATCCTGGCCGCTTTCTCGGTGGAGAAATGGGCCTGGACGTCTCTGCCGCGGCCGCCGCATTCGACCGCGGCGTTGGCACGCAACTGGGATTGTCTCCCGAGCAGGCAGCCCTTGCCGTGGTCAACATCGCTGTCAACATCATGGGGCTCGCCGTCCGCAGCGTTTCGATCGAGCGCGGGGTTGATCCTCGTGATTGCGCGCTGATCGCGTTTGGCGGGGCCGGTCCGTTACACGCGTGCGCGGTGGCACGTGAGCTGAAGATTCCGCGCGTGATCGTGCCGATGCTGCCGGGCCATTTCTCGGCGCTGGGAATGTTGCTGGCCGATATTCGCCACGAGCTCGTCCGCACCATCTACTCGACCACTGACGATGTCAGCGCCGATGTGCTCACGGGCGTGGCCAACGAGATGTCGGACGACGTCACATCGATGTTGAGTTCGGAGCTGATTGCCAAGCAAGACCAAGACATCGAGCTGTTTCTCGACTTGCGTTACCGCGGCCAGGAATTCACGATCCGGACGCCGTGTGGCGCCGCTGAGCTTCGTAGCCGCGCCGACTTGGAGAAGGTTCGTCAGCGGTTCGACGAGCTGCACGAACTGCGATTCGGCCACAGCTCGTCGGGATCGACGGTCGAGATCGTCAACGTGCGCGTCGTCGGGATCGGGCGTCGTGAACGCATCCGGCCGACCATCAGCGCGACGGCTGGCGAGCCGGTGGTGACGAAGCGGCGGGTCATCGCGGGCATCGGTAGCCAGGCGGTCGCGAAGGATTGGAACATCTACCAGCGCGAACAGTTGCCGGTCGGCTATGAGGTGCGCGGGCCGGCAGTCGTCGAAGAATACGCGAGCACCATCGTGCTCGACGAAAACGACGTTGCGACCGTCGGACCTGACGGCGCGCTCGACATCCGTATCGATACCGGCGCGAAGAACAATGGAGCGAACGCATGAGTAGCGCAGCACGGCGTCAGGCGCCTGATCCGGTGACCGTCGAGGTCGTCGGAAACACGCTTGCCGCGATTGCCGACGAAATGGCGCTCGATCTGCAGCAAGGCTCGTACAACATGATGATTTACGAGGTGAGGGACTTCTGCTGCGCACTGATCGACAAGCGTGGCCGGCTGCTCGCCCAAAATGTCGGCGGCGTCTCGCATTTCGTCGCCGACCTCGGTGTCATTATCACCGACGCACTCGAACGTTTCGGCGCCGACGCGTTCAAACCGGGCGACGGCTACATCATGAACCACCAGCGAGTGGCCGGTCAGCACCTCAACAACGTGGTGACGTACACCCCCGTCATCATTGATGGCGCGTTGTTCGGTTTCGCGATGACGCGGGCACACTGGTCGGACGTCGGTGGCATGAGCACGGGCTTCGGAGCCCGTGCCGCGGGTGTCGACGCCTGGCTTGAAGGCCTTCAACTCGACCAATTGAAGCTGATCGACCAAGGCGTTTACGACGAGAAGTTGCTCAAGGTAATTTCCGACAACATTCGTTTCCCAGACGCGGCGCTCGGAGACATGCGGGCTCAGTTCGCCGCGTGCCGCGCGGCCGAACACCGGCTTGCCGAACTCGTGGAGCGTTACGGGGTCGCTGACGTCGAGGCGGCCATCGAGGAAGTATTCGACACCACAGAAGCGCGTTGTCGAAGCATCGTCGAACAGATGGCGGACGGCGTGTACCGCGCCACGTCGTCGATAGACCACGACTTCGCTGATTTGAACGACCCGGTGGAGATTGCCGTCGAAGTCGCCATCAAAGGATCCGACATGACGATCGACCTGACCGGATGTTCGGACCAGCGCAAGGGTGCGATCAACGCGCGGACTCTCGCTGGCGCTTACGTTGCGTACAAGGCGCTGACGACGCCGAACGAGCCGGTCAACGAGGGCTCGTTTCGGGCGCTCTCCGTCAAGATCAACGAAGGCAACTTCATGATGGCGAAATTCCCCGCCCCGATGGCAAGTTGGAGCATTGCGTTGCCGACGGTGGTCGACACTGTGATTACCGCGCTGGCGCCGGCACAAAAAGACCGCATCCCCGCCGCTCACTTCGGAACGCTCGGCGGAAGCTTCGTCTTCTTTGGCCAACACCCCGAGCGCGGCCCGTTCGTGGCTCAAGGGATCGAAGGCGGTGGCTGGGGTGGCCGGCCCGGCGAAGACGGACCCTCGGCCGCCGTTTCGGTGTGCCAAGGCGATGTGCGCAACTCCCCGGTTGAGGCGCTCGAACTTCGCTTTCCCGTGCGGGTCGAAAAGCGGTCGTTGCGCGAAGACTCCGGGGGGCCCGGCAAGCACCGGGGTGGACTCGGCGTGGTCACCGAAATCACGAACTTGGTCGAAGGCACCTGGCGGTTGTCGATGGCGGGTCGGCACCAATGCCCGCCGTGGGGTTTGTGGCACGGCAACGCCGCACCTCCCGGCGGCCATGCGCTGAAGCGGCCCGGTGAAGAGGAATTCGAACCCGTCAATGGCCGGGTGAATGCGCCGGCCAATTCGGTGGCGCGCGTCTTTACCGGCGGCGGTGGTGGCTGGGGATCGCCTCTTGACCGACCAATCGAAACCGTGACGACCGACGTGAAACGCGGTTACGTCAGCGTCGCTTCGGCGGCGAACGTCTACGGCGTCGTCCTGGACGAGAAAACAGGGCTGCCAGATCTCGAAGCGACGAATCGGCGGCGAGCCGAATTGGCCGCGAACGTTGGAGATGAGCGATGACCACAACAGTCGTTGACTGGACGCCTCCGGTGTCCGACCTCGGCGCTGTCTATGCCGACCGCGCGCGGCGCGCGCAAACCGCGATGGAAAATGCGGGGGTTTCGCAAGCCACCTTTCTTTCTTCTGGCCGGCACTTGTTCACTGACATGGATCCGGTCGTGTGGCTGACCGGCTTCAAGCCCATGCGCCAAGCCGCCGTCGTCGTTTCGCGCGATGCCGAACTCGTCGTCTACGCGCAAGGCGAATGGGAGGCTGGTCGGGCCCGACGCACAGGCACCACCGCGAAGGTCGAAGCCGTTGACGATCCATTCGCGGCCGCGGCGAATCATCTTGCCGGCCTTCTCGGCGGATCGAAGAAGTCGCCGGTTGGCACGGCGGGAGCACGCAAGCTCAATACCGTGGAATATCGCGCTGTTGCCTCCGACGGCGTCTACGCCTTGGTCGGTATCGACACCGAACTCGACGCGCAGGCCAGGCTCAAGGACGAGCTGGAAATGGCGCAGTACCGTCGCGCGTGCGAGATCGCGGAGATCGCCTTCGACGCGTTGCGTGATCGGCTGCGCGTTGGCATGACGGACGTCGAGGCAGAGGCAATCGTCGAACGTGCGCTTCGCGAACTCGGCGCGGACGACGCATTCGTGTTTCTTTCGGCGTCGACCAGAAACCGCGCGGTGCAGCGGCCGTGGGGCCGGGTGCTGATGCCCGGAGACGTATTGTTGACGGAGCTCTCGCCGTGTGTCGGTAGCGTGTTCGCTCAGATCTGCCGAAGCGTGGCCTTCGGTACCCCGAGCAAAGAAGTCGTACACGATCACGAACTACTCACCCAGCTCATGGCGGCCGGTGTCGCGGAATGTCGCGCGGGAAACCGAGTGTGCGACGTTGTCGCGGCAATGGACGCCCCTCTGATCGCGCAAGGGCTGGAGAAATACACAAAGCCGCCGTTCATGCGAGTGCGGGGTCACGGGATGGGATTCGGCAGCGTGGCGCCCGGCGACATCGTCAGCAAGAACACGCTGGAGTTGCGGGCGGGTGACACGTTCGTGCTGCATCCCAATCAAGCGCTTCCGGGCGCCGGCTACCTGATGTGCGGTGAACCAATGATCGTTGGTGAAACCACCGGCGAAATCGTCACCGGCCGGATCGCCGGCCTCGAGGTCGTGGAGGCTTGATGACGACGTCCGCGTCGACCGTACCCCTGGGGTTGTCGGCCGCGCCGTTGACGGCGCTGCCGATGATGCAGCCCGTGTTGCGACGGGGCCGCAGCTATCTCGACCGTCAGTTGCTCCCCGGTGATGAGAACGAGGCTCGGCTCACGGCGCTTGTCGCGAGCGCGAGCGAGCGAGGGCTCGACGGCGTGGTGATTTTCGCGGCCGCTCACATGCCTGAAAATTTGATTTACTACGCCAATTACACGCCAACCACGTTCCACGGCGCACTCGTGGCGAGTGTCGGCAAGGCGCCGACGCTCTTTGCCGGTAAAGGTGGCGCGCGTGACCACCCGTATATCAAAAGCATCAGCTGGGTGCAGGACCTCCGCTATGCCGCTGCTCTGGGACAAGCGATTGTCGCGACGGCCGATGAGTGGGGCGCGTCCTGGCGGCGCCTTGGGGTCGTGGGCCTCGACACCGCGCTTCCGCACGAAGTGCGTGACGAAGTCGCTGCCGCGCTCGACGGGCGGATGGTCGGTATCGACGATCTGGTCATTCAGCAGCGACGGCAAAAGTCCGCGCGTGAAATCGCCGTCCTTGCCAGAGCGCATTCGATCGCCGCGCGCGCGGCTGCCGCGGCCGCCGAGGCTTACGATTCGGGCGCCGGGCGTCGGGCGGCTCTCGCGGCAGCCGACTTCGCCGCTCGTTCGGGTGACGCACACGACTGCCGGATTACCGTCGGCGTCGACGGCGGTGTCGCCAATCTTTCCGAAGTTGCCGACGATCGTGGTCCGTTGCACGCGGTTATTGCGGTGGAATCCCTTGGCTACTGGGGTATGGCACCGATTCGGCTCGACGCTTCGCCCCACGACGACGGAGTGCTCGACCAGGTCACACGTCGCTTGCGAGTCGGTGCCACCGCGGCAGACCTGCTGGAGCCCGAGGCCGGTTTCGCCGACAGGCTCCTTATCAACGGCATCGGTTGCGGTCTGGCAGAGGCGCCGAACCTGAATACGGATCCGAGTGCTTCGTTGATGTCCAACGAGGTTCTCACCGTTGTTCGCGAACGGCAGGGCGCGAACGGGTCGGAGCTTGACGTGCGTACTGTTCTCGTCACCGCCGAAGGGTCGCGTGCACTGGCATGACGGGCTCGATCTCGCTTACCGTTTCGACACCGAACACGATTGCGGACGTCGTGGCGAAGCTCTCCAGTGTGCCGACTGGAGAGCGCGCCCGTGAGGCCGCGCGCTTTCGCCTTGCTGACACGGCGTTCGCCATGCTCGTCGGTATCCGAACCGAGCAGGGCGGCCGTAGTGCGCGGCTCGCGCAAGACGTTTACGGACGGCGCACCCTTGCCGGTACCGCGTTTCGGCTGACGGCGGCTTGCCGAATGACAGAAATCGACGACGTCGACCTGCTTTCGTGCGTGACACCGGGTTCGGTTGTGGTGCCGACGGTGTTGGCCGTGCTCGCGCGCGTTGAACAGGCTTCGTCCACATTGACCTTGGGCGATGCACTCGACGTTATCGTGCGCGGGTACGAAATCGCTGTCGGGCTCGGCGAGGCGATGCGCGGGCCACAACGGCTGCGACAAGGTGTCTGGCCGAGTCTTGCCGCCGGCGCGGTGACCGCCGCGGTCGTCACCACCTTGTTGCTCGACGGCTCTGACGCGCAGCAGCGAGCTGCTGCACTCTTGGCGGCGCAGCAGAGTGTTCAGGTGAATCCGGGCGGTAACGCCCGCGAAGCACTGCTCGCTGGCGCGGTGGTGACGGGCATGGCGGCCGCGTTTGCCGTCCGTCACTCGATGTCGGTGGCGGGGCGCGGTAGCGACGGTGTTCTCGGAAACTTGCTGGACGCGCACGTCGAGATCGGCGACGAGCCAAGGATTCTCCGGCCGTGCGTCAAAAGTTTCTGTTCGGCGCGCCAGGCGATGACGGCGGTCGCGGGCGTGCGCCAGCTCATCGATGAGCAGAATCTCGCGGCCACCGACATCGATCGAATCGACGTCGACGTGCCGGCTGAATATGCGGCGATGCTCGATAAGCCTTCCGTGGCTACTCGGCGAGAAAGTCTGTCGAGCGCCCAGTATCAATTGGCCCTCGCGGTCGCTGATCCGGACGGATTGCTCGACGTGGACCGGCAGGCGCTTCGCGACTCGACGCCCGCGTTGATGTCGCGGGTGCACGTGCACGCAAGCGAGGCTTTGTCGCGCCGGTATCCGGAACAGTGGCCCGCGCGTGTGCGGATCACAGCTCGGGGCGCGACGTTCGAGACCGTCATGGACGACGTGCCCGGCGAGCGGGCGCTGTCGGTAGAAAGCATCACCGAAAAGTTCCGCCTGTTTTCCCGATCCAGTCACGAGTTGTCGGCGCAAGCCGAACAACTGTGGCGCAGTTCCTATCAGGCCACATGTCTCGACCACTTGATCGAGCTCGTTGCGCTGACCGACGGCGAGCAGCTTGCGCGCCTGAGCCCACGAAGGAGTACGGCATCATGACGACGATCGACCGAAGCGACCAGGCGCCCGTGGCGGGCGAGGCGCGTCCCCTTCCGGAGAGCGGTTCGGACGGCAAGAGGGGCTCGACGTACGAGCGTTACTTGGCGGGCCGCGGCACGCGCGTGATCCGCGACGGACATGTGCCTAGCCTGGTCGACCTCGAGCTGACCCCGACACCTGAGGGCACCTCCGCCATCGCGGTGCAGCTTCCGGGCATGGAGGGGTTGACCTCGATGGAGGTCGTCGAACTGCCGGTCGGATTTGAGACAGCGGTTCGTCGCCATCTATACGAGGAGTACGTGCTCGTGCTGTCTGGTCAAGGCAGCGTGACCTTTCACGGCTCCGCGGGCGGACGACGAGAACTGCCGTGGCGTCGCGAGTCGGTGTTCGCGATCCCGCTCAACATGGCGTACTCGCTGCGAAACACGGGAAGCGAGCCCGCGCGGCTGGCTTACATCAATAACGCGCACCTTTGGATGGACCTGCTCGGAAGCGCGGACGCCGCGTTCGGGTGTGACCTGACTTTTCCCGACCGTGAGGCGGTCGTACTCGACGAGAGCCTCGTGCCGGGCAAGCACCAGGTGGGCCGCCGCACCGCGTTTCGCGGGCCAATTTTCCATGACCTCAGCTCCGTACCGCTCTCCGAGCACGCCTTCATTCGCGGTTCCGGCTTCGGGTACATGTTGCTGCAACTGTCGGGCGGCATCTTCGGCTGCCACGTCGGCGACCTTCCGCAAGGCCACATCTCCAACGCGCATTGGCACATGGGTGGTGCCGTGCTCATCGCGGTGGCAGGCGAAGGTTACACGCAGTCGTGGCGAAACACGGTGGGACCGCAGCCACCGGACGACGCCGTCGTTCGCCAGGATTTCCGTTATTCCGGCGCGGTTTCCGTCGGCACCGGCTGGTTTCACCTGCACGCCAATACCGGCCGCGGGCCGCTGCGTCAGGTCGCGTTCCGTTATGGCGGCGGTGCCGGCGCCACGTTCGCGACCGTGCAGGGAGTCGACTTCGCGCCGGGCCGCATCGTCGATCGCGAAAATCTGACCGAGTCGATCCTTGGTGCTTACCGGGCGCAACTCGCGGAGCTCGGCATCCCGGTTGTGGAGTGACATGACCATCACAGGCCAATCGCGGCAGCAACAAGACCAGCGGCAGGTTGCGCCGTTCGGTGATTATTCGGTAGGAGATTCGGCCTCGGCGCCGCGTCTTCCGTGGCCGCAAACCACGCCGTACGAGCAATGGTGTGACCGCCAGCGAATCCCGATCGTTCGCGGGTTCCATGTTCCCGACCTGACGGAGGTCGAGACGGCGCCGTGGCAGGCGGTCGGTGCGGCGGGCGCGATCGTCTGTCTCGACGGGGCAGACGAGACGAACGGCTCTTACCTGCTGAAGGTCGACGCGGGAGAGGCGACTCGGTGGGCGCGGCACGTGTACGAGGAGCTGTTTTACGCGGCCGCCGGGCGAGGCCGCGTCGAACTGCGCATTGACGGCCGGATCACGAGCAAGGAATGGCAGGCCGGAGCTGTCTTCGCGCCGCCGCTCAACATCGAATATCGGATTCTCGCCGACTCCGCGGCGACGCTTTATTGTGTCAACGCGGCGCCGCCAGTCATGAACCTGTTTCACAACAGGCGTTTCGTCGACGAAAACCCGTTTTCGTTCGACGACCGTTTGACGCCGGTCGGCAACGGCAGTCGTGGTTATTTCGACAATCGCGGCCGCTTATGGAAGCGCGCCGACGGTGCTGGTGTCTGGGAGACGACCTGGGTCGACGACGTCAACAGCTTCGAGGTGCCGCACCTCGCCAAGAGGGGCGGCGACGGCCAGATGGTGACGTTTCAGCTGGGCGAGGGTTCGTTGATCGCGCACATCTCGCAATTCCCGTCGGGCCGATACAAAAAGGCGCATCGGCATGGGCCCGGCGCGAACATCGTGATCCTCGGTGGGCACGGCTATTCGCTGCTGTGGGCACGCGACGGCGACGAGCCGCAGCGTGTCGATTGGGCACCGAATTCGATTTTCGTTCCGCCCGACATGTGGTGGCATCAGCATTTCAACTCCGGCAAAGAACCGGTGCGCTACGTGGCACTGCGCTGGGGCAGCCGCAAGCACTTGATAAACCACAATTACGAGGGCACTTTAGTCGACCGCCGCCAGGGGGGCAATCAGATCGAGTACGACGAGCAGTCGCCGCGCATCGATGAGCTCTTCGCGGCCGAATGCGCACGGCATGGTGTGGTCTTCGTGCCACCGGCCACTCGCTGAAAGTAGGGATTCGTGGCTTCGTTGCCGATCACTTTGGCGTGTGGTCGCTACGACCGCACGCAGGCGCTGGCAGACGGGCGGGTTCGCATCGACGGAGTGGACTTGCGCTACGTCCATCTCGAACCTGAAGAAATCTTTTTCCGGATGCTGACGTACGAGGAGTTCGACGTCTCTGAGATGTCGCTGTCCACCTATTTGCTGACGCACATGACCGACGGTCCGTTCGTGGCCATTCCCGTGTTCCCGTCGCGGATGTTTCGGCACAACAGCGTCTACGTCAACGAAAATTCGTGCGACCCGGCCGCCGACCCCGCTGGCCAGCTTGTCGGGAAGACGGTCGGGCTGGCCGAATACCAGCTCACCGCGAATGTGTGGCTTCGCGGAATCTTGGCCGAACATCACGGCGTCCCCGTCGCGTCGGTGCGGTATCGCACGGGTGGTCTCAACTCGCCGGGGCGGCACGAGAAGTTCGAGGTCAAGCTGCCGCCCGAGATCGATATCGAGCCGGTGCCCGCCGGCAACACGCTTTCCGAGATGCTCGCGAGCGGCGCGTTGGACGCCGTGTACACACCGCGTGCGCCCGCGTCGTTCGGCACCGGCCCGGTGCGGCGGCTGTTCGCGGACAGTCGTGGCGAGGAAGAACGCTATTTCACTCGCACCGGCATCTTTCCGATCATGCATGTCATTGTGATGCATAGGCGTGTCTATGAGGCCAACCGATGGATCGCTCGCGAGCTGATGAAGGCATTTGACGCCGCGAAAAGGCTGGCGTACGAAGAACTCAGCAAAACGGTGTCACTTTCGATCACGCTGCCGTTCGTCCGCGAAGAGTACGAGCGCGCCCTGGCCACGATGGGTGCCGATTACTGGCCCTACGGCCTCTCCGACAACGCCGATGTGTTGTCGACCTTCATCAGATACGCGCACGAGCAGGGACTCGTCGAACGCTCGCCCGAACCCGAAGAGCTGTTCGCGCCTGAGGCCGGCAAGCACTTCGTTATATGAGGAGGACGGAATGACTCCAGTTGAGCAACAGATGGCTGAGCCACTCACCGATGAGCACGACCCGCGGGTCGAGCGACTTTACAAGGATTTCGACGCCGCCGGCCTCATCCCGCTGTGGACACAGCTCGCGGACTTGATGCCCCTGACGCCCCAACCGCCGGCGCAACCCGCGCTGTGGCGCTGGTCGACGTTGCAACCGCTTGCGGAGCAGGCGGGCAGGCTCGTCCCGGTCGGGCGAGGCGGCGAGCGACGCGCGATCGCGCTGGGCAATCCCGGAATCCCGGGTAAGCCGTACGCGACCGCCACGTTGTGGGCCGCGATCCAATACCTCGGGCCGGGAGAGGCCGCACCCGCGCACCGGCATATGCAGACCGCGTTCCGTTTCGTGGTCGACGGCGAGGGCGTTTGGACCAACGTCGAAGGCGACGCGGTCGCGATGCGCCGAGGCGACTTGTTGCTGACGCCGAGCTGGCATTTCCACGAGCACCACAACACGACAGATCAGCCGATGTCGTGGATCGACGGTCTCGACATTCCGCTCGTGCAACAACTCGACGCGGGCTTTTTCGAATTCGGTCCCGACGAGCTTTCTACCCGCGCGACGCCCGACCGCTCCGTCAACGAGCGGGTGTGGGCGCATCCGGGTTTGACGCCCGTCGTGAAAGCGGGATCGCCCAGCCAGAACTCCCCTCTGATGGCGTTTCGCTGGCAGTACACGGATGCGGCGCTGGCCGATCAACTCGCCTGCGCCACTGAGGGGCACGACACGGTTGTCGAGGCGGGTCACGCCGCCGTCCGATTCACTAATCCGACCACCGGCGGTGACGCGCTGCGCACGATACGCACGGAGATGCATCGGTTCGTAGCGGGGACGACGACGGCACGAGTCAGGCACGTCGGTTCGTCCGTCTGGCAGGTCTTTTCCGGAACGGGCACCGTCGATATCGGTAGCGCTCGTTACGACGTCGAGAAGGGCGACCTCTTCGCAGTCCCGTCGTGGGTGCCTGTGAGCATCGAGGCGAAAAGCGATCTCGATGCTTTTCGATTCAGCGACGAGCCGGTCTACGAAGCACTGGGCCTGTACCGCGTCGAACGTGAGACGCGCGGATGAAGCTCGCGACAATCCGCACCGCGGCCGGAACTCGCGCCGTCCGGGTGGACGGCGACGCCGCTGTCGAAGTCGGTTACGACGACGTCGTGCGACTGCTTGCCACCAGCGGGTGGCGCGAGACGGCGGCGCGTGCCGACGGCCGGCGGCATAATCTGTCGGATGTCGACTACGCGCCGGTCGTCGACGGTTGCGAAAAAATCGTCTGCGTGGGTTTGAATTATCGCCACCACATTCTCGAAATGGGCCGGGAGTTGCCAGAATTCCCGACACTTTTCGCCAAGTTCGGTAGAGCACTCGTCGGCGCGCACGACGACATCGTGCTGCCGAACGCGTCGTCCCAGATGGATTGGGAGGCCGAGCTCGGGGTCGTCGTCGGCGCTCCGCTGCGAAACGCGAGTGTCGAACAGGCGCGCGACGCTATCGCGGGTTTTACCGTCGTCAACGACGTGACCGCACGGGATTGGCAATATCGAACTCTGCAATGGCTGCAAGGAAAGACATTCGAGGCGACGACGCCCGTCGGGCCCTGGCTGGTCACCGACCTAGACGCGGCGTCGACGCTTTCCTGCGTGGTCGATGGTGAGGAGGTTCAGCGGGCCGACGTTTCCGATCTCGTGTTCGGTCCGGCCGAGCTGTTGGCGTACGTGTCGACTGTGATAACGCTCGCTCCCGGCGATTTGATCGCTACAGGTACACCTGGAGGCGTCGGGCACGCGCGCAAACCCGCGAAATACCTTCGTGAAGGATCGGTCGTGGTGACGCGCATCGAAGGTGTCGGCGAGTGCGAGAACACCTGCGTGCGCGAGGGGCGGCAATGACGTCCGACCGGCAAGGCCTGAAATACGAGGTCGGCGTCACGTTGAGTTGGGTCGACGAAGGCACCGCTGCGCTGGTCGAATCCATCGCCGCGGTGCCCGATGCGGAGCTGGGGTCAGCGACCTTGCTGCCTGACTGGAATCGCCGGCACGTGCTCGGCCATTTGGCCCGTAACGCGGAAGCGCTTCGTCGCTTGCTGGCGTGGGCGCGCACCGGCGAGGAGACGCCGATGTACGTGAGCCCGGAGCAGCGCCTGCTTGATATCGAGCACGCCGCTGGCTACGACGGGCCGCGGCTGCGGCGCGAATTCGTCCAGACGGCCGAGGATTTGCGCGCGGATGCCGCCGCGATGAGCGAACGCGACTGGTCGGCGCTGGTGCGAAGTGCGCTCGGGCGAGAGATTCGCGCTGCCGAGGTTCCCTGGATGCGCGCCCGCGAGGTGTGGCTGCACGCCGTCGACATGAACGTTGGCATAAGCGGCGACGATGTGCCGAACGAGTTCGCACAAGTTTTGATCGACGAGGTTGCGGCGTTCTTTTCCGCGAAGCCTGAATGCCCAGCGGCGACGATTGCTTGCGAGAATGAGCAGTGGCCGATCGGCGGTGGCGGCGTGGTGGTCAGCGGAGCTGCCGGTCATGTTGTCTTGTGGCTCACCGGCCGCTCCTCCGGCGAGGGATTGTCAGTCGACGGTGTGCCGGTCGATGTCGTACGGGCCGATGAGCTGCCGGTGTTGCCGAGGTGGCTGTGACGCGCGCCGTGACATTCCTTCGTGCCGGACGAGCGGGCGGTGAGGGCTGGTGAGCGTTGCTGACCCGCCGTCGAGTTCCGCGGCGAACGCCTTGAAACTTTTGATGATGCTTGCCGCGCGTGGCGTGGTTCGTGTCACAACCGCGGCCGACGAGCTCGGTGTAGCGCCGTCCACAGCACATCGGTTGTTGACGACGCTGACACAGGCCGAGCTGGCGGCTCAACGCGAGGATCGCTGCTACGTGCAAGGCCCCGCCTTTGCGCGGCTTCGGCTGCCGCCGTCGCATCCTGACGCGTTGCGGGCGGTCGTGCTACCGCACCTCACCCAGCTGTCGCTCGAAACCCGCGAGACAACCCATCTCGTGATCAGAGAAGGGACGACGGTTCGCTTTCTGCACAGCGTCGAGGGAAGCTCGATTCTGCGCGTCACGTCGCGCCAGGGCGTCGTCATGCCAGCGCACCTGACGTCGGGCGGAAAGGCGTTGCTGGCGAACCTGAGCGACGGCGAAATCGAGGAACTCTACGCGGACGGGTTACTAGACCGGTCGGGCAACGGGTCGTACACCGTCGAGCGGCTCGTGCGCGAACTCGAGCTTGTTCGAAAGCGCGGCTACGCCGTCAATCACAACCAAAGCGAGCTTGGTATCTCGGCGTTGGGTGTCGCGATCAATCGTGACCACGCGGAGGTCGCAATTTCGATCTCGATGCCGTCGATTCGGTACGGCCGCGATCGGGTGCGTGAACTGGTCGGCCCGCTCGCACGAGCGGCGGCGGCAATTCAAGCGCAGCCCTGATGTTCAGACTCTGAAAGTTTGGGTCTGAACGTCAGGCGAGGGTTGCCAGCGGGTTTTCGAGCAGCGTGGTCAGGTCGGCGACGAATTTCGCCGCTGTCGCGCCGTCGAGGGCGCGGTGGTCGACCGACATGGTGATTTTCATGGTGTGGCCGGGCACGACGGAACCGTCGCGTACCACCGGCTCCTGCTTGATCGCGCCGACCGCGAGAATTCCGGCCTCGGGCGGATTGATGACGGCGGTGAATTGGTCGACGCCGAACATGCCGAGGTTGCTGATGGAAAACGTCGACCCGGTGAACTCGTCGGGCTTGAGCTTGCCCGCGCGGGCGCGGGTGGCGAGGTCGCGGCTTTGTGCCGAGATTTGGGTCACGGTAAGCGTGTCGGCGTCTCGCAACACCGGCACGATGAGACCGTCGGGAAGCGCGACCGCGATGCCGATGTGAATTCGCTTGTGCCGCAGTAGTTTCTCGCCGGCAAACGCCACGTTGACTTCGGGGTGCGCCCGCAAGGCCGCCGCAACTGCCTTGACCACGAGGTCGTTGACGCTGATTTTCGCCGGCGCCTCGTCGCCGGAAAGCGCCGCGAGACCAGCATTGATACGCGCGCGAGCCGCGACGATTTCGTCGGCGTCGACCACGCTCGTGACGAAGAAATGCGGTGCCTGCTGCATGCTCTCGGTGAGCCGTCTGGCGGTGATGCGGCGGATGTTGTTGAGCGGCACTTCTTCGACGTCCGCGCCCGACGCGACAGGCGCGGCCGCGGGGGCTTGTGCCGCGGCGGGTTTGCCAAGTGCCGCGATCGCGTTTTCGACGTCCGCCCGAACGATGCGCCCGCCGGGGCCGGAGCCTCGCACGGTCGACAGGTCGAGCCCGGCGTCGCGCGCGATCGCGCGGGCGAGCGGCGACGCCTTGATCGTCGCCACGCCGTCGGCGGCACTTGACGCGGGAGCCGGCGCGGACGGCGGGGGGGTGGACGGCGCGGGGGTGGACGGCGCGGGGGTGGACGGCGTCTTTGCCGGTGTCGAGGCCGCCGGGGCGGCTGCTTCGGCACCGGCACTGGGCGCGGCGTCGGCGGCGGGCGCGGCCGGGGTCGCTTCACCGTTCGGCGGGGCGGTCGAAACGCCTGAACCGCTGCCGATGACCGCGATCACTTCGCCGATCGGCACCGTCTGGCCGGCCTCGACGACGATTTTCTCGAGAATGCCTTCCTCGTAGGCTTCGAGTTCCATCGTTGCTTTGTCGGTCTCGATTTCGGCGAGCACGTCGCCTTTCTCGACTCGGTCGCCGACCTTCTTGGTCCACGTGCTGACCGTGCCCTCCTGCATGGTGTCGGAAAGGCGTGGCATGAACACGTCAGGCATCGAGACTCCTTAGCGCGTTTTGAAGGTCAGCCCCGAAAGCGGGTGGCGTCGAGGGTTTCGTGAATCACTTTTACCAGTGCGGTGGCGTCTGGCAAGGCCGCCAGTTCTAGCGGCTTGGCGTACGGCAACGGGATTTCGGCCGCCGCGACGCGGCGCACGGGTGCGTCAAGGTAGTCGAAGGCGCCCTCTTGGATGGTGGCGGCGATTTCGGCGCCAACGCCGTAAGAAAGCCAATCTTCTTCGAGGACGACGGCCTTGTGGGTCTTCTTGACCGACTCCAAAATAGTGCGGCGGTCGAGCGGACGAAGCGAACGCAGGTCGATGACTTCCGCCGAAACGCCTTCGTCTTCTTCGAGTCGTTTCGCGACGTCGAGGGCGACCGCCGCCATGCGCGAGTACGAGACGATCGTGATGTCGCTGCCTTGCTTCATCACCGCGGCCTTGCCAATCTCGGTGACGTAGTCGCCGTCGGGCACCTCGCCCTTGGTGTTGTAGAGCGCGAGGTGCTCGATGAACATCACCGGATCGTCGTCGCGGATCGACGCCGCGAGCAGGCCCTTGGCGTCAGCTGGCGTGGCTGGGACGACGACTTTGAGGCCCGGCACATGCGCGTACCAAACCTCGAGGTTTTGCGAGTGGGTGGCGGCTAGTTGCTGTCCCCCGCCGCCCGGTGTGCGGATCACGAGCGGCACCTTCGACTGGCCGCCGAACATGGTGTGAATCTTCGCGGCGTGGTTGACGATCTGATCCATCGCCAGGATGGAGAAGTTGATCGTCATGATTTCGACGACCGGCCGAAGCCCGAGCATCGCGGCGCCGATAGCGGCGCCGACGAAACCCTCCTCGGCGATCGGGGTGTCGCGAATGCGCTCGGGGCCGAACTCGGTGAGCAGGCCAGCGGTGATCTTGTACGACCCTTCGAAAACGCCGATCTCCTCGCCCATGAGGAATACGTTCGGGTCGCGCGAAAGCTCGGCGCGCAACGTGTCGTGCAGCGCTTGGCGATAGGTGATGACAGCCACTTCGAAATCGCCTCTCGGCTCAAAGACTCAACAAAGGGTCGCCCGGCAGCTCGCGTGGCGCGTTCGCCACCGGGGTGGCGTACGCGTGCGCGAATAGCTGGTCGGGGCTCGGGTGGGGCGAGTTGTCGGCGAACTCGACGACGCTGTGCACCTGCGCTTCGACCTCGGCATCGATCGACGCCAGCTCCGCCGGGTCGGCGATGCCGCCCTCGACCAGCTGCTTGCGGTAGGCGGCGACCGGGTCGAGATCGTGCAAACGCCGCGCCTCTTCTTTGGTGCGGTACTTCGCCGGGTCGACGACGGAGTGGCCTCGCAGCCGCCAGCTCACGGCCTCGAGAATCGACGGCTGTCGCTCTTCGCGCGCGAGCCGCAAGGCCTCTTTCATCGCGTCACGACAGGCCACGACGTCGTTGCCGTCGACTCGCACGCCGGGGATGCGATACGCGCAACCCCGCTTGTACAGGTCAGGTTCGCCGGCAGCTTTCTCGACCGGCGTGCCCATGCCGAGCCGGTTGTTGACGATGACGTAAACGATCGGCAGCTTCCAGATGGCGGCCAAGTTGAGCGATTCGTGCCACGCGCCGATGTTGGTGGTGGCGTCACCGAGCTGGCAGACCACCGCCTCGGTATCAGGACCGCCCGGGCCGCGGTACGCGATCGCCATGGCCGCGCCCGTGGCGGGCGGGAGTTGGCCGCCGACGATTCCGTACCCACCGAGCAGCCGGGCCTCGACGTCGAACAGGTGCATCGAGCCGCCCCAGCCCTTCGACACCCCCGTCGTCCGGCCGAAGAGCTCCGCCATCACCCGGCCCGGCTCGATGCCGCGAGCGATGGCGTAGCCGTGCTCGCGATACGTGGTGAACAGGTAGTCGCGTCGTTCCATGGCGTCCATCAGCCCGACGACGGTGGCCTCTTCACCGAGGTTGAGGTGGCAGTACCCGCCGATCTTGGCGCGCTGGTACATCTCGGCGGATCGCTCTTCGAACCGGCGGATCAACTGCATCTGCCGGTAGTAGTCGCGCAGTCGCTTCGGCGACTCGCCAGCAAGCGAACCGAGGGTTTTCGCGGCGCTCCGGCTGGTCTTGCCGGAACTGCTTGTCTTACCGGGCTTCTTCTGGGCGGGTGGCACGGTCGTCTCCTTGGGCGAAGGGATAGGCCGAAACTCCGGCCTGCGCGTCAGTGCGCGTGGCTGCGCACGTCAAACGCCGGGCGGCTGAGGTAGGTGCACGAAGCGGTTGGCGTCGGCGGCGCAGGTGGGGCAGGACAGCGGCGGCTTCTCGCCGCGGGCTTGGGTGCCGCAGACTTCGCACACCCATTCCATGGCGATGAGCGCCACGATGTCGGCGCGCGACACGATGCCGACCAGCGTGCCGCCGGACAACACCGGCACTCGCCGGATGCGGCGGTCGACAAGAAGGTGCCGGACGTCGTCGACGTCGGTGTCTTCGCTGACATTGATGATGCCGGGCGACATGACGTCAGCCGCGGTGCGCCCCTCGCGCGAGATGAGGTCGTGCTCACTGACCAGGCCGACCACGGCGCCCGAATGGTCGAGCACGGGCACGGCGCTAATGCGATGCGTGACGAGCAGCTGGGCGACGTCGGCAACCGGCGTATCGACGCCGGCCGTATAGACCGGCGCCTTCATGATCTCTTTGACCTTCATCGGCTTCGCCCTGCACAAGCTCGTGCGTCGGGCGTGCGCGTTGCCGAGCCGCACACGTGGGGCGGTGTTGGCCTCGTTCACGACAGCCGACGACTTGTGGTCGATTGGCACGTTCAGCCTACCGATCGGCCGACGGCCGTGTGTCGGCGGGAGGTCGATCACGCGTCGAGCGCGCCATGAGGGCGGCGTGTTGGCGGCGTGATGGCGGCATGATGGCCGCATGGATTTGAACGCGGACGTCGGCGAATCGTTCGGCGCGTACACGATGGGGGACGACGAGTCGCTGCTCGCGGTGGTGACGAGCGCGAGCGTCGCGTGCGGCTTCCACGCGGGCGATCCGGTGGTGATGACTCGAACGGTCGAGGCGGCGACTCGGCGTGGCGTCGTCGTGGGGGCGCACGTCGGCTACCGCGACCTACACGGATTCGGACGCCGCGAGATCGCGCACGAGCCCGACCAGTTGCGCGCCGACATCGTGTATCAGCTCGGTGCTCTGGACGCGATCGCTCGGTCGCTCGGCACGAGCGTGCGGTACGTGAAGGCGCACGGAGCGCTCTATAACACGGCCGCTCGCGACCGTGTTGTCGCGCGGGTGCTGGTCGAGGCGGTCGCGCCGTTCGGGTTGCCCGTGCTCACGCTCCCGGGTTCGATGGTGACCCGTGCCGGTGAAGCGGCCGGAGTGCGCGTCGTCACCGAGTGCTTCGCCGATCGGGCCTACCTGCCCGACGGCAGCCTCGCGCCGCGGTTGGCTGCTGGCGCGGTGATCGAAGACCCGGACGCCGTGGTGGCCCGCGCCGTGTCGATGGCGACCGACGGCGTCGTGCGGGCGGTCGACGGCAGCGAAGTGAAGGTGGCGGCGGAGTCGATGTGCCTCCACGGTGACACGCCTGGGGCGGCGGCTCTCGCCGCGGCGGTTCGCGACGCTTTCGAGGCTGCCGGCGTCGCGGTGGAGCCGTTCGCGTGACGACGGAGCGGGGCGATCAGCTGGCCGGGGTTCGCGCGATTGGCGACGCGGCTCTGCTCATCGACGTCCGGCCCGCCGCCCGGCACGCCCTTGCCGACGCGATCCGCCGCGTCGACGGCGTCACCGATGTCGTACCTGGCGAGAGCACTGTCTTGGTGCGGTTGCGACCGGGGCGTGATCTCGCGGCCGTCGAGGCGACCCTGCGAGCCGACGTCGACATCGGCGACGGCAACGATGACGTGCTCGCCGAACTCGTCGAGATTCGGGTTCGATACGACGGCGTCGACCTCGACGACGTCGCTCGCGCTACAAAATTATCGCGTAACGAAGTTGTGGCAGAACACCTGCGCGGCGAGTACGTCGTGGCGTTCATGGGCTTCGTTCCCGGTTTTGCTTATCTCGACGGCCTTCCCGCCTCATTACAGGTGCCCCGACTCGCCACGCCGCGAGTTCGAGTCGACGCGGGTTCGGTCGCGATTGCCGGATCTCGCTGCTGTATCTACCCGAACGCGACACCGGGGGGCTGGCGGGTTGTCGGGCATACGCGAGAGACTTTGTTCGATCCGTCGCGTACGCCGCCGGCGCGGTTGGCGTGCGGCATGCGTGTGCGTTTCGTCGAAGCGTGAACCCGCCGTGATCGTCGTCGAGAGGCCAGGTCTGCGCACGACCGTGCAAGACCTCGGCCGCTTCGGATACGCGCATCTCGGCGTGCCACGATCAGGCGCGGCGGATTCGTTCAGCATGCGGCTCGCGAACGCGTTGGTCGGGAATCCGTTTAACCACGCGGTTCTCGAGACGACATTGGCGGGTCCGGCACTGCGATTCCGTGCCGACGCGGTTGTGGCGGTGACGGGCGCGCCGGCGCCGATAGCGGTCGACGGGGAGCCACGTGGGTTCGGCCGCTCGTTCGCCGTCGCCGCCGGTCAACTGCTCGAGATCGGCCGGGCCGCCGCGGGATTGCGCAGCTATGCGGCTGTCGCCGGTGGCGTCGATGTGCCTCCGGTCTTGGGGAGCCGGTCGTTCGACACGTTGTCGAATCTCGGACCGCCACCGCTCGCGCGCGACATGGCATTGCCGATTGGTGCCGCTGGCCTAGCCACGCCCGGGTTGTCGGCGTCCGACGCGATCGTGGCGAGCGTGCTGCCGGCAAGACCGGTGCGTATCGTGCGCGGCCCGGCACTCGAGTGTTTCTCCGATGAGGCGTGGCACGCCTTACGCACCGGCGCTTTCTCCGTTTCGCCGCGAAGCGACAGGGTCGGCGTCTCGCTGCGTGGGCCGAGCATCGAGTGGCGTCGCGATCAAAAGTCGATGACGATCGGCATGGTTCCCGGCGCGATCCAGGTGCCACCTGACGGAAATCCTGTCGTTTTGCTGGCCGACCATGCGGTCACCGGCGGATACCCGGTCGTCGCGGTGGTGATTTCGGCCGACCTGCCGCTGATCGCGCAGGCTCGACCCGGCACCTCGCTGCGCTTCGCCGAAGTGACGACGGGCGAAGCGGCGGCGGCGTGGGCCGACGCCGAAGCGCTGTACTCCCGAATCTGATGTCGCGCATGTGCAGCGGAGAGTAGATGCGGGCCGCTCGAAAGCTCTCGCGCGATGCGGCTTCACCAGTCATTCGGTTGTGCGGTGAATGAGCGCGTCGTCGAGGTCGGAGAGGCGTCGCCCGGATCCTCCCCAGCGGTTTTGAAGGATCTCGGCAGCGATCGAGATCGCGGTCTCTTCGGGTGTGCGGGCGCCGAGGTCGAGCCCGATCGGCGAGGCCAGCCGCGACAGTTCTTCGTCGGTCAACCCGGCCTCTCGCAGGCGGGCGAGCCGTTCGTCGTGCGTCTTGCGGCTGCCCATCGCGCCGATGTAGGCGGCCGGTGTGCGTAGCGCCACCTCCAGGAGAGGGACGTCGAATTTGGGGTCGTGCGTGAGCACGCAGATCATCGTGCGCGCGTCGACCTCGGTGCGCGCGAGGTATCGATGCGGCCAGTCGACGATCACCTCGTCAGCGTCGGGGAACCGCTTCGTAGTGGCGAACACGGCCCGCGCGTCACACACCACTACGTGGTAGCCGAGAAATCGTCCGACGCGCGCGACGGCACCGGCGAAGTCGATCGCGCCGAATACCAGCAGTCGCGGCGGCGGAGCGAAGGATTGGACGAAGACGGCGAGGTCCTCGCCGCGGCGCTCGCCGTCCGCCCCGTAGTGCAAGAAGCCGGTGCGGCCGGCGTCGAGCATACCGATGACGTCTTCACCGACGGCATGGTCGAGACGTGCCGTGCCGAGCGAGCCCGCCCGGCGGTCGGGCCAGATCGATAGCTTCGCGCCCAGCTTTCCCGGACCGGCGACGACGGTCGCCACGGCGACCGGCTCGCGGTTGCGCACCGACTCGGCAACTCGCGGCAAATCCGGCCACGTCGTCGCGGACACGGGCTCGACGAAAATGTCGATGATCCCGCCGCAGGTGAGCGCGACCGCGAAGGCGTCGTCGTCGGTGATGCCGTACCGTTGCAAGATCGGAATGCCAGTTTCGAGCACTTGCTCAGCGAGTTCGTAGACGGCGCCTTCGACGCAGCCGCCGCTGACGCTGCCGACAACTTCGCCGTCGGCGCTGACGGCCATCGCGGCACCGGCGGGGCGCGGGGCCGACTTGAAGGTGCGCACCACTGTCGCGAGACCGAACTTCTGGCCCGACGCGTGGAAGCGGCCAATGTCGTCGAGCACGTCAAGCATGGCTACATGACCTAGGGCGGGCGAGAGTGGCTGTCATATCGGCGACCTTCGTGTACGAGCAGTACCAGGTTTTGCTACCAGCAGTGTTCGACAAATTTCTACGTGCCGCATCGCTGAGCAGGCGTCCATATCGTCACCGGCGGTCAAGCACGTGGCGGTCGGCGGTTGAATGTCGGCACTCAGGTGGCGTCGGTATCGAAGGGTGCTGGCGTACCGGGTGGGAGCAGGTCGATCGCCGGACGAGCCGTCGCGACCGCCGCCCCGGCGGCGGCACCAGCGGCGATCCCTGCCGCCGCGCCGGCGACCGCGGCCGCGCCAACCGGTGCGTTGAATTCGGCTCGGACGTCGTCGAGCAGGTGCTTGCGCACGAAATTGCGCGGATTGAGGTCGGTGATGTCGAAGTCGCCGACCGTGTCGCCAAGCTCAGACTTCAGATCGGTGCGAGCCTGTTGCGCGAACGTGCGAAATTGCCGCAGCATGCGGCCGGCGTCGCGAGCAAGCTGGGGTAGCTTGTCGGGACCGAATATCAACATTGCCAGCACGCCCAAGATGAGCAGCTTGGTCATGCTGAGGTCGAATGGCATGACGCACCCTTCCGCGCTTTGCGTCCTAAGCCTAACCGCGGCGCGGTCTAGCGTGGAGGGCTATCGGCAGAGGCCTGGCTAACTAACGGCACAGGGCTAGCCAGGTAACGGCGAAGAGCAAGCGGTCGGGCAGCGTCCGCGGAGCGTCGGCTGCCTCAGTGACCGGCGGCGTGGTACTGATCGACGATCGACGCCGGGATGCGCCCGCGGTCTGGTACCGGGATGCGGTTCGCCTTGGCCCACGCGCGTACCGCGCGGGGGTCGGCCGCGACGTCGACCCGCCGCTGCACCACGAGGCGACCACGGCCGCGGCCCGTCGTCTTGACCATGCGCCGACCGGCCTGAATGTAGGGCCAGAAGATGGCGCGCAGCTTGTCGGCGTTACGCCTGCCGAGGTCGATCTCATAGGTCTGGCCGTCGATACCGAAGCTCACGGTCTCGGCGGCCTTGCCGCCGTCGACGTCGTCGACCAGTTGATACGAGACCTTTTGTGCCATCGAGGTAGTCCTTCGTCGAAGCGTCGGAACGGGATTTGAAACAATCATGGCAGGTGCCGCGGCGACTCCCGATGTTGGCACGCCTTTTCATGCCGAGAACTTTCGAGACGAAGCACGTGCGTAGATCGCGGTCTCGGCCGCGGCTGGAGACGCGGCGCGCCTCGGACATTTGGTTGATGCTTTCTCATTCCATCAGGAGCACACTAGAACGGTACAAAGCCCGGCGAGAGGGGAGAGGTGGTCACGAATCCGCGGCCCGAAAGCGCCGGGCAGCGCTGGCGCGACGCGCTCGCCGAGCTGGAGTATGCCGAGCGCCACGGTGCGGCCCCCGACGAGATGGAAAGGCTGTCGGCCAACGTGATCGAGGCGCGGGTCGCGATGTTCCAAGCTGAGGTCAACGGCGGTCGGCAGTTCCCCGAGTTCGTGAAAAAGGCGTTCGACCGAGATTGCGAACTGTTAGGCATCAAGCAGGCGCGCGATACCTCCTCGCCACCCGATTCGCTGCCGTAACGAGCAACGGCCGCCCGTCGGCGTCCAACGATGTCTGCTCAACAACTAGCCGTGACACAACCAGCGGTGACACAACCGGTTCTGGCACCATCGCACGTGTGGCAGCACCCAGCCCTTTGATCAGGCCGATGCTCGCGACGCCGGGCGAGTTGCCCGCCGCGCGACCACGTGCATGGGCCACCGAAATGAAGTGGGACGGCGTGCGCGCGATCTCGTACGTTCGGGGTGCCGACGTGCGCGTGTTCAGTCGCAACGACCGCGACGTCACGGTGTCGTACCCGGAGTTGCGAGAATTAGGCCGCGTTCTTCGCCATCATGCCGTTCTCGACGGCGAAATCGTGGCGATGGATCCTGACGGCCGGCCGAACTTCGGCTTGTTGCAGTCGCGCATGCATGTCGTCGATCCGGCAAAAGCGCGGTCGCTAAAGAGTCGCGTGCCGGTGTGTTACCTGGTTTTCGACGTCCTCGAACTCGACGGACGACGGGTGCTGCACGTGCCGTACGAGCAACGACGCGAACTGCTCGAACAATTGGAACTTGAGGTCGACGGGATCGCGGTGCCGCCGGCGTTTCAGGGCAACCCCGACGATGCGATGCGGGCGAGCCGCGACAATGGTCTCGAAGGTGTTGTCTGCAAGCGGTTGGATTCGATTTACACGCCTGGGCGCCGCTCGCGGGCCTGGGTCAAGGTGAAACATCAGCGTATGCAAGAAGTCGTCGTCGTCGGCTGGGAACCGGGCGAAGGCCGGCGGGCGGGCGAGATTGGCGCGTTGTTGCTCGGCGTGCACGTCGATGGCGAACTTACGTACGTGGGGCAGGTCGGCACCGGATTTACCGAAAATGCATTGGCCGATCTGCGAAAACGATTGGCACCGCTGCATATCGCGAAGCCTGCCGTCAAAAATGTTCCACGTGAATACGCGCGGACGGCGCATTGGGTGCGGCCCGAATTAGTCGGCGAGGTCGTCTACGGTGAATGGACGCGCGATTTCCGGCTGCGGCATCCGTCGTGGCGCGGCCTGCGTTTCGACAAGCGGCCGGCGGACGTCGTCCGAGAGTCCCCGTGAGCACGCGGTGGGGCGCGATCGTGCGAATCGCGCCCCACCGCGTGTCTGAGGGCCTAGTGGTTGCCCAAACCGAGATCGACGGCCGCGCCGAGGGTGGCGGCGGTGTCGTCGTTGTCGAGCGACCAGTAGAACGCGCCGCCGAGATCGCGCTTCACGACGTACTGCATCTTCTGCGCGATCTGCACCGG
This sequence comes from Actinomycetales bacterium, assembly GCA_040255675.1. Taxonomy (GTDB): domain Bacteria; phylum Actinomycetota; class Actinomycetes; order Acidothermales; family Acidothermaceae; genus JBDZVM01. Next base: position 44,216 of record JBDZVM010000029.1, read on the forward strand.
GTCGTCGGCGACCCACATCGTCTGCGACGCGGCGTCGTAGACCCAGTACCCGCCGGTGATCGGGTCGCGGTAAGGCTTGTAACCCAGCGCGGAAATGTCCTTCCAGCTTTCGGTTCCGGGCACCGCGGCCGGGTCGCCGGGGAACGGCGCGGCCGGTCCGGTGGCGGGCTGGTAGAGGCCGTGCGTGCCGCCGTCCGGAACACCCGTCCAGCCGTGGCCGTAGAACGGCACACCGATGGTTATCTTGTGCCGGTCGGCTCCCGCGGCGAGGAAGGCGTCGACCGCCTTGTCGACGCTGAACTGGTTGTTCGCCGGCTGCGGCGAGTTGGGCGAATCGAAAAGATTCGACTGGAAGTCGGTCGGGCCGGTCGCCTCCCACGGGCCGTGAAAGTCGTAGCCCATGATGCCGACCTGGTCGAGTAGCTTCGAAATCTTCTTAGGCTGCAAAAGCGCGATCTTTGCCGGGCTGGCCGACAGCGCTGCCGTCAAAAGGTAGTGCTCAGAATGCTGCTTGTGCGACAGCGTGTCGAGTTGGGTGCGGAATTCTTGCAACAGCGCGGTGAAGTTCTGCGTGTCTTGCGCCCGAAACGTCGGGTTGCCGGCCGAGTTGACCGCATGGTTGCCCGGCGCGCCCGGGTACTCCCAGTCGATGTCGATGCCGTCGAAGATGCCGGCCGCGGCGCCATCCGGCAGACCCGAGCCGGGGATGTTTCCGTTGATAAGCATGTCGATGCACGACTGAACCAGATGCTGACGCGACGCCGGTGTGAGAGCGGCGTCGGAGAACCAGTCCGACAACGTGAAGCCGCCGAGCGACGCGACCACCTTGATGTTCGGAAACTTCGCTTTCAACTCCCGCAACTGCTTGAAGTTGCCTTGCAAGCCGCTCCAGTCGTCGGCGCTGCCGTCGACGCTCGGCCGGCCGCTCGCACCGCCGAACGGCATCTGGTAGTCGGCCCACGGATCGATGCTGCCGCATTCGATGGGGTTGCCGGGCTTCGACGTGTTCGGTGCCACGTTGATGAACGCGTAGTCGATCTGGTTCAAATGCGACGCCGCGCCACTTTGGACGACGTTGTCTACGTAGAACTGCGCGCCGTAGACCGACCACTGGGTGTAGTAGCCCATCCGGACGTCGGGCGAGTTCCAGTGATGGTTGTCGTACGCCGACGCCGCCGGCGCGAGGGCCAGCGGGACGGCGACCACGGCGGCGATGGCCAGGCCGCGACGCGCTGCCAATCGGGCCATCTTGGGCATGCGAGCCAAGGGGATGCATCTCCTTTTGTTGTCTCGTCGCTCGCGTGCCAGGGCGATGGCGCGCTCGGATGTCCAGACGCTAAATGGCCTAGACCAATCGGTCAAGACTAGGCCGTTCGGCCGAACGGGTGAAGCCCGAATGCCGTACCCGATAAAGCCTCGTCCGCGTATTTTGTTCGTCACGATGCGCCCGGCCTACTTGATCACGTTCGGGGGGGTACGTCGACCTTTACGAGGCATCTGGACGTCGCAAGGGACCCCGTTGCTCCCCGAACGTGATCCACGGGCCAGGGACAGCCCGGCGGCGCGGCGGTGCGTTGCTGGCACGATGTTCGGCATGGAAGCCGATCAGTTCACCGAGCCAGTCGCCTATCACGCCGAGGGCCCCGTGTGGTCGCCGACGTGGGGAGGCCTCCGCTACGTCGACATGCTCGCGGGCGACGTGTTGTCGGCGTCCGCTGACGCGTCAGTCACTCGACGCCACGTCGGTTCGGTCGCCGCCGCGCTACGCCCTCGTCAAGGCGGCGGCGCGGTCATCGCGGTCGAACGCGGGTTCGTGCTCGAAGAGCCCGACGGGTCGCTGCGCACCTTGCCGCCGCTTTGGTCAGGCGCGTCGGTGCGCATGAACGACGGCGGTTGCGATCCGCAAGGTCGCTTCTATTGCGGCTCGATGGCGTACGACGAAACCCCCGGCGCGGGCGCGATGTTTCGCCTCGACCCGGATTTGTCGGCGTCCACCATTTTCGCGGGCGCCACGATTTCGAACGGGCTCGAATGGAGTCCTGACGGCCAGACTGCCTACTACGTCGATTCCGCGACGCATCGCGTCGACCTCTTCGATTACGACCCCGAACAGGGGTTGTTGAACCGTCGTCCGCTCGTGCACATCGATTCGGGCGTGCCCGACGGCTTGACGGTCGACAGCGACGGCCACGTGTGGGTCGCGCTTTACGGCGGCAGCGCGGTTCGACGGTATCGTCCGGACGGCGCGCTCGACGGCGTCGTCGAAGTGCCCTGCACGAACGTGACGGCGTGCACGTTCGGCGGGGCGAACCTCGACGAGTTGTTCATCACGACGTCGCGCGAAGGAGTGCCCGACGGCGCGCAACCGCAAGCCGGTTCGGTTTTTCGGTGCGTACCTGGCGTGCGCGGACGCGCGGTGCGCGCGTTTGCCGGTTGACGCCGGCTTAGGACTGAATCGCGGCAATCTCCCGCGCTATAGCGGCCGACTGCCGGCCCGCGGCCTCGAGCGGACCGTTCAGCTTCGCGATCGCGATTTCGAGGGTGTCGCGCGACTTCCCGTACGCCTCGAGCAAAACTTCGCGGACGGCGCCGCTGTCTTCGATCATCGCGTCGACGATGCGGCGCTGCGCCTCGAGTTCGGCGATGAGGCCGTCTCGACGAGCAATCGCCTGCGACACGATCCTTGCGGCTTCGGCTTCGGCTTTCGCCCGCGCGGCTTTGGTTTCCTCCTCGACGGCGTTGCGCAACCGCTCGACTTCTTCGACGGCTGCCGCTCTCGCTTTCTCGACCTGCTCGCTGATTTCCCGTAGCTGCTCGTTCGCCTCCGCTTCCGCGGTCTCCTTGATGCGCGCGGCCTCCACGGTGGCGTTCGCGACTGCTTCCTCGGCTCTCCTTTGCAAGTCGCTCGCTTGAATTTGCGCCTCGGAGACAAGTTTCTTCGCCCGGGTCTCCGCGTCGCTGAAAAGGTTCTTAGCCCGGATTTCGGCGTCCGCGACGAGCTTTTCGGCGCGTGCGTCGGCGTCGGCACCGATCTTGGAGGCGCGGGCGTCGGCTTCGGCGAGTTGGGCTTTCACCGACGCCTCGGCGTCGGCGAGTTGGTGCCGCGCCGACGACGTGAGCGCCTCGGCTTCTTTGCGAGCTGTGTTCAAGATGATCGCCGCGGTGTCGCTCGCCAGCTCGGTAAGCGCGGCCGCATCAAGGTTTAAGAGGTCGCGCCGCATCATCGTCACGCGGTCGCCTTCGAGCTCGGCGATTCGGCGCCGGAGCGCTTCGATCGCGGCCTGTGCCTCGTGGTCGGCGCCCCGGCGTCCGAAGCCGAACCCGCGACGGGAGCGACCCTCGGGCGAGGGGTCGGCTCCCTCGGTGGTCGCGGCGTCCGCGCGGAAGCTGTCGCGCATCGGATCGTGCGCGCGGGAGGAACGGACCTCGGAAAGGCGCGACGGCTCAGGCACCTTTTCGGCCGCCATCGCGTCTACGGCCGACACGTCGGCGCGCAATGCGTCGCTTCGGGCACTCCGGGTCATGTCGTCCCTCTCCTTACACTTTGCTTCGACGCGGCCCCTCGGAGTGATTCGGCCGGGTACGGCGCGGACTTGACCTGTTCGGGCTAATGGTACG
>JBDZVM010000068.1:0-10191 GCA_040255675.1 Actinomycetales bacterium
GGCGCTCGAGAGCGGCGTCCTTCTCCAGGTGCTTGCGGTACTCGTCGAGCGTGGTGGCACCGATGGTTTGCAGCTCGCCACGGGCCAGCATCGGCTTCAAGATGGACGCCGCGTCGATCGCGCCCTCGGCCGCACCGGCACCAACCAGCGTGTGCAGCTCGTCGATGAACAAGATGATGTCGCCGCGCGTGCGAATCTCCTTCAGCACTTTCTTCAGGCGCTCTTCGAAGTCGCCGCGGTAGCGGCTGCCGGCGACAAGCGCGCCGAGGTCGAGGGTGTAGAGCTGCTTGTCTTTCAGCGTCTCGGGCACCTCGCCCTTGACGATCGCCTGGGCCAGGCCCTCGACGATCGCGGTCTTGCCGACGCCGGGCTCGCCGATCAGCACCGGGTTGTTTTTGGTGCGGCGCGACAGCACCTGCATGACCCGCTCGATCTCCTTCTCGCGCCCGATCACCGGGTCGAGTTTGGCTTCACGAGCGGCCTGGGTGAGGTTGCGGCCGAACTGGTCGAGAACCAGGGACGTCGACTGGGTGCCCTCCGCCGGTCCGCCCGCCGTCGCCTCTTGCTTGCCCTGGTAGCCCGACAGCAGCTGGATGACCTGCTGGCGCACCCGGTTTAAGTCGGCGCCGAGCTTGACGAGCACCTGCGCCGCGACACCCTCACCCTCACGGATGAGGCCGAGCAGGATGTGCTCGGTGCCGATGTAGTTGTGGCCGAGTTGCAGCGCCTCGCGCAAGCTCAGCTCCAAGACCTTCTTGGCGCGCGGAGTAAAAGGAATGTGCCCGGACGGCGCCTGCTGGCCCTGCCCAATGATCTCTTCTACCTGCTGGCGCACACCTTCGAGGGAGATGCCGAGGCTCTCGAGAGCCTTCGCGGCGACGCCTTCACCCTCATGGATCAGCCCGAGCAAGATGTGCTCGGTGCCGATGTAGTTGTGGTTGAGCATGCGAGCCTCTTCTTGGGCCAGCACGACAACCCGTCGGGCTCGGTCGGTGAATCTCTCGAACATCAGTTGGCTCCTCGTCGGTGGCTTCGGCGTTCCTGATCCCCGCCAGGCACGCCGTGCGCCTGCCTTTCTCGCATGCTATCCCCGCGCGGGGAGGTGGCCGCTCGTTGCTTCCACCCCTTCGAGGGGGGTCGCTTTGTTCTTCCTGCCCGTTTTGCGATCTCGTAAAGCAGGTCGCCGTCGTCCGGTCGCCGCTTCGTTGTGGAGCGGTGAGCCGCTACGGCGGCGATTGCTTACTTTCCCTTGCGATCGTTGTCGCCAAATCCAGGCTGGACTTGCGCCCTTCTCGTCAACTTTCCGTCAAGATCTATGACGGCGCGACGGTTGGACCGGTTCGTTCGGACACTGGATTCAAACCGTGACCTGACGTGCGCTGTTCCGCGACGCCGCCGGTCGGCGTTGCGCTAGGAGCGAACGCCAGATCGACAGCCGAGACCGTGCCCGGGCTGGGTCGGCGGCACATCACGAATGAGGGCCGCCAACCGAGTCGGTTGGCGGCCCCTACTGTGTGGGACGTCAGGCCGTCAGTGGGCGGCCTGGTACTTCGCCACGATGTCGGCGGAAATGCGACCGCGCTCGTTGACCTTGATGCCGCGCGACTTCGCCCACGCGCGAATCTGAGCTGGCGTAGCGGTGCCGCCACTCGCCGCCGCCCGGCCACGCCCACGAGGCCGCGCCGCGGCCGGACGACCAGCCGGACGCCCGCGCCCGCCGACGCGCCGACCGGCGTTCACGTACGAGCTAAGGGCCTCGCGGAGCTTGCGGGCATTGCTCTTGCTGAGGTCGATCTCATAGGTCTCACGACCAAGGGAGAACCGGATTGTTTCGTCCGCCGGGCTTCCATCGAGGTCGTCGACGAACGTCACCTGGACCTTTTGCGCCACGGTGTGTCCTTTCTTGATGCCATGGTTTTCGCGACAGTGGGAAATCCAACCCTATTTTCGCGACAAATGCAAATAGGCCCTCCAGTTGCAGTAGCCAGTCGCCGCCAATGGCCTAGGGTGGCCGCCCAGATTCCGCGCCGCGGCTATGGCTTGTCGCAATGTCGCAGCCGCCAAACAGCGGCATTCCCAACCACGCTCACCGACAATCGGCACCGGCACGCTCATAGCAGACGCCAGATTCCCGGCGACCATTGCCGGCGTCCGATTCCGGCGCGACCATTCCCGCCGCCAGATTCCCGACCTAGCATTACCGACCCGGCATTCCCGCCGCCGGATTCCCGCCGCCGCTTTCAGGGTGAGAATCAACGCCCAAGAGCCTGGCCCGAACCGAGTCGGAAGCGCACATCGTCGCCAATCGACGTCATACCCGGCGTTGTACGGCACTTACCACCGAAATTGCGCGAATGATCACACTCGGCCGTCGACGCGCCCTGTCACAAGGCGTGCTGTCACAAGTAGAGAAGCATCCGCGTATTGCCCAAGGTATTCGGCTTCACCCGCTCGAGATCGAGGAACTCGGCCACACCTTCGTCGTACGACCTAAGGAGCTCTTCGAACACCTCGGGCGGCACGGGAGAGCCGTCGATCTCGACGAAGCCGTGCCGGGCGAAGAACGCCACCTCGAACGTAAGGCAAAAGACCCGGCGAATCCCCAGGTCGCGCGCGGTTTGCAACAGCCGGGCTAACACCGAATGACCGATTCCGTGCCGCCGAAGCGCCGGATCGACGGCAAGCGTGCGAACTTCCGCCAGGTCTTCCCACATCACGTGCAACGCGCCGCAACCCGCGACGGAGGTTTCGCCGTCCGCACCGGCGACATCGGCGACCCAGAACTCCTGCACGTCTTCGAAAAGGGTCACCGTCGCCTTGTTGAGCAAGGTGCGATCGGCCGCATAGAGGTCGACGAGCCGGCGAATAGCCCGCACGTCGGACGTGCGCGCCTTACGAACGGTGACGGCGTCATCCGCAATCTCGCTCATGCGCAATCCCTCCCTTACTCAGGACGCACGAGCGGAAACAGAATCGTCTCGCGGATGTTCGCGCCGGTGAGCAACATCACCAAACGGTCGATCCCGAGCCCCATGCCGCCCATCGGCGGCGCACCGTATTCGAGCGCCCGCAAAAAGTCTTCGTCGAGTTGCATTGCCTCGGGGTCGCCACCCGCGGCCATCAGCGATTGTTCGGTCAGCCGGCGCCGCTGCTCGACCGGATCGACGAGTTCGGAGTACGCGGGCGCCAACTCGACGCCGTTGATGATGAGATCCCAGGCTTCGACAAGACGCGAGTCGGTTCTGTGCGGTCGGGCCAACGGTCGCACGGAGACCGGATAGTCGCGTACGAACGTCGGCTCGATCAGTGTGTGCTCGACCAGCTTTTCGAAAAGCTCCAAGACGACGTGGCCGTGGTCCCATTCCGGCTGAAGCGCAACCTCGAATTTGGCGGCAATGGCGCGCAGTTCGTCGACCGGCGTCTCGATCGAAACATCGACGCCGACCGCCCGCGAAACCGCCTCGTGCACGGTGAGCGTGCGCCACGGCGCTAAGAGGTCGATCTCGCCGCCCCGACCGTCAGGAACGACGGGAGATCCGACGGCTGCCGCGGCATCGAGCACGATGTCGCGAGTAAGCGCCGCCATCGTGTTGTAGTCGCCGTACGCCTCGTATGCCTCGAGCTCAGTGAACTCCGGGCTATGCGTGGAGTCGACACCCTCGTTGCGAAAGACCCGGCCGATTTCATACACCCGCTCGATGCCGCCGACCACAAGCCGCTTGAGGTGCAACTCGAGAGCGATCCGCAGGTAAAGCGGCATGTCGAAGGCGTTGAGATGCGTCTTGAACGGTCTCGCCGCCGCACCACCGTGCAACAGCTGTAACGACGGGGTCTCAACTTCGAGATATCCGCGCCGGTTCAGCGTGTCGCGAACCGAGGCCACGACGGTAGCTCGTTTTTGCACCATCGCGCGAGCGTCGGGGTTCACGATCAGATCGACGTAGCGCTGGCGAATGCGAGATTCAGGATCGGCGAGCCCCTTGTGCTTGTCGGGCAGCGGACGCAGCCCTTTGGCGGTCAACGCCCACGAGTCGGCGAGTACGGAAAGTTCGCCGCTACGCGAGGTGATGACCTCGCCCTCGACGCCGATATGGTCTCCCAGGTCGACGTCGCGCTTCCAGCGCGTGAGCGAATCTTCGCCGACTCGGTCGAGGGAAAGCATCACCTGAAGGTCGCCCGACCCGTCACGGATCGTGGCGAAGCAGAGCTTTCCGCCGCTTCGAGAAAGGACGACGCGACCGACCACGCCGACCCGCTGGCCGGTGAAGGTGTCGGTCGGCAGGTCGGCGTATTGCAGCCGAAGCTGCCCGATCGTCGTCGTCCGGGGAAATCCGACCGGATAGGGGTCGATGCCCTCCGACCTGATGCGGTCGAGCTTTTCTCGCCGTACCCGCATCTGCTCCGGGAGATCGTCGACGTTTTGTTCGTGGCTCACGAGCGCTTAGGGTATCGGTCGGCTCAGGCGGCGTTGCGTTCGAATACCAGCCGAAGGCCGATCAGCGTCAGCCACGGTTCGTGGACGTCGATGTGCCGGCATTCTTCGAGGACGACGGGAGCAAGCCCGCCGGTGGCGACGACGGTGGCCCGCGACCCCAGTTCGGCCTTGATGCGCTCGACGATGCCGTCAATTTGCGACGCGAATCCGTACAAGATACCGGATTGCAACGACTCGACCGTGTTCTTGCCGATGACCGAACGCGGCCGGGCGACCTGCACTTTGAGCAACTGCGCCGCCCGCGAAGCGAGCGCGTCGACGGAGATTTCGATGCCCGGGGCAAACGCGCCGCCGAGGAATTCGCCACGCCCCGAGACGACGTCGAAGTTGGTAGCGGTGCCGAAATCGACGACGATCGCCGGTCCGCCGTAAAGCGCGTACGCGGCAAGAGTGTTCATGATGCGGTCGGTGCCGACCTCTTTCGGATTCTCGGTGAGCACCGGCACGCCGGTACGCACCCCTGGCTCGACGATGACGACGGGGACATCGGCGAACCAGCGCTCGCACATGGTGCGCATTTCGTTGAGCACCCGCGGCACGGTCGAGCAGATCGAAACTCTGTCTACCAACTTGCCGTGTTCGGAGCTGTCGAGCAGGCCGCGAATCATGAGCGCTATCTCGTCGGCCGTGCGCCGCGAATCGGTGGCGATACGCCAATGCTCGACCAAAGCATCGCCGTCGAAAAGCCCCAACACCGTCTGGGTGTTGCCGACGTCGATGGCGAGCAGCATCACGAACCCTCTCGAACGTCGCGGGCGGGCGGGCGCAGGTCGACGCCGATATCGAGCACTGGCGCCGAATGGGTCAAAGCGCCGATGGCGAGGTAGTCGACGCCGGTTTCGGCTACCGCGGCGGCACGGTCGAGACTCAGACCGCCGCTGGCCTCTAACCGGCACCGCGTGCCGCGCACCAGCTCGACGGCCTCGCTCATCTGCTCGAGGGTCATGTTGTCGAGCAGCACCAGATCGGCCCCGGCGTCGATGGCTTCGCGCACTTGGTCGACCGTGTCGCATTCGACCTCGACCGGGACGTCGGGAAATGTGGCGCGAACGGCTTCGAAGGCGGCTTTCACACTTCCGGCCGCGAGCACGTGATTGTCTTTGATCAGGGCGGCATCGGACAACGACATGCGGTGGTTGACGCCACCTCCGCAGCGCACCGCGTATTTTTGCAGCGCCCGCATGCCCGGCATGGTCTTTCTGGTGTCGCGAATCTTGGCGTTCGTACCGGCCACGGCGTCGACCCACCCGCGGGTCACGGTAGCGATCCCCGACAGGTGACAAAGCAAGTTCAGGGCGGTGCGTTCGGCGGTGAGCAACGACCTGGTTGCCCCGGTGGCCGAAAGCACAACGGTGCCTGGGTCGACACGCATGCCGTCGACCACGAGTTCGTCGATTTCGACGGCGTCGTCGGCGGCGACCGACAAAACGGCGGCGGCGATCGACACTCCCGCGACGACGCCAGGAGCACGGACGGCGAAATCCGCCGTCGACTCCTGATCGAACGGAATGGCGGCGACGCTCGTGACGTCGACGCCGCCGTCCAAATCCTCTTCGAGCGCGGCCGTGACAAGGCTTTCGACAGCGTTCGGGTCGAGGCCGGCATCGGCAAGCCGGACGGCGAGACTTGCGGGCAGGCTCATGCGTTCACCGCCGGCTCGAACTCGGTGGTCAAGGATCCGTCTAAACCGAGCGAACTCACGACATGGCCCCGCCAATCCTCGCTGGCCTCAGGAAAATCCTCACGCCAATGGCAGCCGCGCGTTTCGGTACGCAACCGGGCGCCCGCTACCAGGGCACTCGCCACGGTGTGCAGATTCGTCGCTTGCCAGGCTTCGACGCATGGCTCACCGTTTCCCGCTTCGACGCCGTCAAGTGCCAGTGCGGCACCAGCCAAGGTTTCGGCGTTGCGCAAAACGCTGGCGCCGCGAGTCATCGCCGCCTGAACGTCGACCGATACGGACGGCGCGAGCAATCCGTCGTCCGGGTTAGTGATGTCGCACGGTTCGACGGCGGGTGGCAGCGAACGCGCGAGGTCGTCGGCGATGCGCGCGGCGAACACCAAACCCTCGAGCAAGCTGTTGGACGCGAGGCGATTAGCGCCGTGCACGCCGGTGCAGGCGACCTCGCCACACGCGTAAAGCCCGGAGATGTTGGTGCGGCCGAAAAGATCGGTGCGCACGCCGCCGCTGGCGTGGTGCGCTCCGGGCACGACCGGAATCGGCGTGGTAACCGGGTCGATACCGTGCGCGCGACACGAGGCGCTGATCGTGGGAAAGCGTCGTTCAAAGTCGGGAACGTCGCGCGCGTCGAGTAATACGTGGTCGGCGTTGGTCGCCCGCATCTGACGCACAATCGCTTGCGCGACCACGTAGCGAGGCGCCAACTCGGCGAGCGGATGCTGCCCGACCATAAAGCGACTGCCACAAGTGTCGACCAAAATCGCGCCCTCGCCGCGAACCGCCTCGGAAATCAGCGGTTGCTGCCCGGCAGCGCCGGGCCCGAGCCACAACACGGTCGGGTGGAACTGCACGAATTCGAGATCGGCAATTTCGGCGCCGGCTCGCAACGCGATCGCCACGCCGTCACCGGTGGCGACGGGCGGATTTGTGGTGGAGGCGAAAATTTGGCCGAGACCGCCGGTGGCGAGTACGACCGCGCGGCCTAACGCCGCCCCGACGCCGTCGCGCTGGCCTTCGCCGATGACGTGGAGCGTGACGCCGCACGCCCGGCCGTCGGTGCTTTTCAGCAAGTCGAGGGCGAGTGCGTGCTCGATGATTTCGATGCCTTCGGCGGCTTTCACCGCCGCGATAAGCGCACGCTCGATTTCGGCGCCGGTCGCGTCGCCGCCGGCATGAGCGATGCGGTGGCGCAAATGGCCGCCTTCGCGCGTGAGCGCGAGCGCGCCGGCGGAGTCGAGGTCGAATTGGGCGCCGAGTTCGATAAGTTCACGCACCAACGCGGGGCCTTCGGTGACGAGCACCCGCACGGCGGTCTCGTCGCATAGGCCGGCTCCGGCGACGAGCGTGTCGCGAAGGTGCTCTTCCGGCGAATCCTCAGGCCCGAGCGCGGCCGCTATGCCGCCTTGCGCCCACCGGGTCGACCCCGCGTTCAGCACGGTCTTGGTCACGAGCAGCACCCGGCCGGCCTTTCGCGCCTTCAGCGCGGTGGTGAGGCCAGCGATACCGCTGCCGACGACGACGATGTCGGCTTTCGCGACCCAACCCGGCTTCGGCGCGCGCAACCGCGTCGTCAAAGCAGTCGTCGGAGCGGTCGTCAGCGTGGTGGTCAGAGCGGTCGCCGTGATGCCGGCCGGCGCCGGACCTGAGACGAGGGTCACGCGAGACGCCCGTCAACAAGACCACTGCCGGCAGGCGCGGCCGCTGGCTGCGCGCCGATATCGACAATCTTGTTGTCGCTGTCGACGAAGACCACGGCCGGTTTCAGCGCGCGTGCTTCTTCGTCGGTGTATTGGGCGTAATTCATGATGATGACGAGGTGGCCTTCGCTCACCAAGTGCGCCGCCGCCCCGTTGATGGCCACCGCACCCGATCCGCGCCGGCCGGGTATGACGTAGGTGTCGAGCCGGTTGCCGTTGTCGATATCGGCCACGGTGACCAACTCGTGCGGCAGCAGGCCCGCGGCGTCCATCAAATCTTCGTCGAGAGTGATCGACCCGACGTAGTGCAGATCAGCTCGGGTGACCGTGGCCCGATGGATCTTCGACTTCAGCATGGTGCGCAGCAACGTCTCATCCCTTCTGGATGCTGACGACAACATTGTCGATCAGCCTGGTGTTTCCGACGCGGGCGGCCACCGCGAGAAGCGCCTCGCCACCAGACGGATCTTCGAACGTGTCAGGGTCGACGAGCGCGACGTAGTCGGTCTCGACGCCGTCGGCGGAGTCGAGAATTCCGAACGCCGCCGCGACGACCTCCGCGGGCGCTCCACCGTTGTCGGCGACCTCCGCCGCCGCCTCGAGCGCGGCCGGAAGCGCCAATGCGGCTTGCCGTTCGTCTGGCGACAGGTACTTGTTGCGGCTCGACAGCGCGAGGCCGTCGTCATCTCGCACGATGGGCGCCTTTTCAATGCGGACGCCGAGATCGAGGTCTCGCGTCATGTGCTTGACGAGCGCCAGCTGCTGCGAGTCTTTTTGACCGAAGACGGCGACGTCAGGCCTGGTGAGGTTGAACAACTTGGCCACCACGGTAAGCACGCCGTCGAAATGGCCGGGCCTGCTGGCGCCTTCAAGTCGTTCTCCGATCGGCCCCGCGCATACTCGGATCGCCGGTTCACGCTCGTACATCGTTTTCTCGGACGGCGCGAAAACCAGCGCGACTCCTTCGGCTTCACACATTCTCAGATCGGCGTCGAAGTCTCTCGGATAGCGGGCGAGATCCTCGTTCGGCCCGAACTGCAGGGGATTGACGAAGATGCTGACGACCACGTGGTCGGCGAGATTTTTAGCCCGGCGGATGAGTTCTCGGTGGCCGTTATGAAGCGCGCCCATCGTGGGCACCAATGCCGTACTTCCAGTGAGCGCTTGGCGTGCGCGGCGCAATTCGTCGCGGGTGCGGGCGACAGTCGTCATGAGTCGCCGCCTTCGCGTCGTCCGGCTAATACTTCGAGCAGCTCGACGGCGTCGGCGGGCTTGAGCAGACCGGCGGCGAGGGCGCGGTCGGCGGTAAGGCGCGCCATCGCGACGTAGGCCGCCGTCGTTTCAGGGGAAACCTTCGACAGCACGTCGATATGCGCTTGTACCGTGCCCGCGTCGCCCCTTGCCACCGGGCCCGTGAGGCCGCAATCGCCGTAACGCAAGGCGTTGTCGAGGGCCGCCGACAGCAGCGGGCCGAGCACGCGTTGGGGGTCGTCGGCGCCGACTTTCTGGAGAAGGTCCATCGCGGAGGCGACGAGGGTGACGAGATGGTTGGCGCCTTGAGCTAGTGCCGCGTGGTAAAGAACCCGGTTTTCTTCGGCGATCCAGACCGGCTCGCCGCCCATCTCGAGAACCAACGTTTCAGCAACGGCCCTGAGCGGTTCTGGAGCCGTCGCGCCGAAACACACTCCTTGTAGCCGGTCGAGGTCGACGCTCGTGCCGGTAAAGGTCATGACCGGGTGAAGGGCCAGCGGTAGCGCGCCAATGTTGGTTGCCGGTGCTAACACCTCGATGCCGTAACGACCCGAAGTGTGGACGACGAACTGCCCCGGCTTGACGGCGTCGGCCCGCACCAGCCCATTGATGAGGTTGGGCAAGACGTCGTCGGGCACCGTGAGCAGCAGCAGATCGGCATCGTCGGCAATCTCGTCAGGCTGGCGGATTTCGACGTCCGGGAGCAACTGCTCGACCCGGCGCCTCGACGCGGCCGACACAGCCGAAACGGCAACAATGCGGTGGCCGGCGATTCTTAGAGCTGCCCCAAGCACGGTGCCGACACGGCCGGCGCCGATGACGCCGACGGCGAGGCGGCCAGGGCGCTCCCCTGGCTCGTGCGGTGGACGTGCCGGATTCATAAGTTGGCGTTCCAGTCCTTCACCGGGTACCGGACGCCGCCCAGCCTACCGCTCCCCGTCGTCCGCACGCCGACTGCTGGCCTCGCCCGCGCTACCACTCGTTAACGTTGCGCCCCGTCGACACGCGTTAACGAAGGTTGGTGTCGGCGGACGACGGGAAATGCCGCCCTGAATTACCGTTCTTCG
>JBDZVM010000030.1:0-47168 GCA_040255675.1 Actinomycetales bacterium
CGTCAATGCACTTGCCGCCGGGCCCGGTAATCGGGTCACCGGTGATGGTGCCACCACCACCGCCTCCCCCAGTGGAACCGCCCGTAAAGGCGTTGAAGGTGGTGGTGAACTGCCCGGTGCTTTGGCTGATGCCGCTGCAGGTCGACGATGCACTGGTTTGGCCCGCGCAGTTGCCGTTGTCGCGTCCTTCAGACCAGAACGACAACAGCGCAATGCCTTTCGATGCCGCGTACGATTCCACGCTGGATGCATCGGACAACGTGAAGATTTCACCGGCTGAGTCGTTTTGGCCGATCATCACGGTGAGACCCATCTTCGCGTAGGCCGATCCGCTCGATATTCCGTAGGTCGAAGCCACCTGGCCAGCGCTTGCGTCGAGAGCCTGCTTGGCGGCGTTTCCCATTTCGGTGCCCGAGGTGCCGTAGTCCATCGCCATGATGTTGACGACGTCCGGTGTGAAGCCGTGCGATTTGCCGTTCGTGAGCACGAACTGGCCGTCGGACGTAAGCCCGCTGGGCAGCACGGGCAAGGTGTACGAAATCGAGAGCGACCGGCCGCTGCCGCTCGCCCAGGAGCGGACTAGAGCGAGAGCGGCGTTGGTGCGGTCGACGTCCGTGTGGTTCGACAGCGCGATCGACTCGATGTCGAAGTCGATAGCCATCGCGTTGAAATAGCTCACGACGTTTTCGATTTGCGTCGCGGCCGCGCTCGCTGACGAGCACGAGTTGCCGAGGTCGGTACCACCGCTGTCGGCCGTCCATCCACCGAACGAAATTATCGCGTCGCCGCCCATGCCGCGCAGCGCGTTGACCTGGCTTTGATAACTCGCCGAGTTGTACATGCTCCACTGGCAACCGCCGCCATTGACGAATGCCAGCGTGAAGTACTTGTCGCCGTAATTGTTCGCGATGGTGCTCAACGTCGAGCCCGATAATGCGGCGTTGACACTACTGAATCCGGTGTCGACGTACGGTGCCATCACGTGTGCCGGAAAGCCCGCCGCAAGGGCCGACGTGGTCGGTAGTACGGCGATTACCGCACCGCCGAGCATCGTGGCGCAAATCGCCGAGAGTTTGCCAATAACGGAATTGAGCAAGGTCGTGCCTCCCTTTCTCTGCAAGATTTGGTGTGAGAGACCGGGGAGGCGACCCGGTTCAGCCCCCGTCCCCGTGATCGCGAAACTCTTGTGCCGCTATCGGGTCACTTTTGTTTCGCGATCACGGGTTGAGGGTGGTTGCTTCAGCTGAAGCTGAACCAGTTGACGTTTACGAAATCCTGGCCGGAGCCCGTCGTGAACTTCAGGTACACGGTGTGGGTTCCGGTGGTGCCGCTGATATTCGCGGGCACCGTCTCCCAGGTTTGCCAGCCACCGGTGTTGCCGATGGCGAAGCTGCCGATGCTCGGGTTAGTCAGGCTGTCGAGGTGTACCTCGACCAAGCCGCTCACCCCTGCCGCCGCGCCGGAGGCGACCCGGGCTTTGAACGTCGACAGCGGGGTGGAGCCGAAGTTGACGTTGTTGAACTGCAGCCAGTCGCCGTTGCTGATGTAGCCGACGTCCTGACCGCCGCCCGAGTCGGAACAGGTCTCGGTTTGGGTGCCCGATTGGGCGCTATAACTCTCGGCCTGGATGGTCGAGGTGGCGCTAGTGCCGCCGGTGCTACCGCCACCACCGCTCACGCCTTGGCCAGGGATCGACCACTTCTGGGCGTTGGTGCCGTTACAGTCCCAGAGTTGCAGCTGGGTGCCGTTCGTGGTGGACGACGATGGGTCGTCGACGCAGCGGCCGGAGACCGGGTTGATGTAACCGCCGTTGTAGACCTGCCAGACTTGATTGGCCCCGCCGTTGCAGTCCCATATTTCCAGCTTGGTGCCGTTGGCGGTGCCGTTGCCGGTGGCATCGAGGCATTTACCCAAGGCGTGCAGGGTGTTGTCGGAATACTGCGTCCAGTTCTGGGCGCTCGTGCCGTTGCAATCCCACAGCTGCACGTGGGTGCCGTTGGCGGAATTCGACCCGGACACGTCCATGCATTTACCGGCGATTCCCGACGTGACCGCTCCGGTCGCTCCCGCGGTCGCGCCGCCCCCGCCACCGCTCGAGCCCTTTTGGTAGACGGCGACGTAGTCGACGAGCATCGGCTGACCCGAAACGGTCGAGCCGTTAGGCCCACCACCGAACGCGTTCGGGAAACCGCCGCCCATGGCGACGTTCAATATGATGAAGAAGCCGTGGTCAACGGCGTTCGTCCACGTCGTCGCGTCGACCTGGTTCGAGTTGATGGTGAAGAAGTTCACGCCGTCCAGGTAGTAGCGAAGTTGCTCGGGGCTCACGCTGCGGTCGATTTCGACGGCGTATGTGTGGAAGCCGGTCTGGCAACCCGAGCACGCGTGCTCGCCGCTACCGATTCCGGTCGTCTCGTTGCACGGGCCGCCGGGAGAGGTGCCGCAGTGCAAAGTCGCGAATTCGGAGCTTCTACCGTTGATGTCTTCCATGACGTCGAGCTCGCCGATGCCCGGCCAGTTGTTGTAATTACCGCGAAACGCTGAGCCCAGAGCCCAAAACGCGGGCCAGTATCCAGCGCCGTTGGTCGTGGTGACGTTCGGCTGCTGCAGTGACGCCTCGATGCGCTCGACGCCGCCGGCGGGTGCGCCAAAGTCGGTGCGTTGCGTTTCGACGCGGCCCGACGTCCAGTTGCCGTTCGCGTCGCGGATCGGCTTGATGGCGAGGTGACCGGCGCCGTCCTGGTAGACGTTTGTCGTGCTGTTCGTCATCGTCTCGATCTCGCCGGTGCCCCAGTTCGCGGCGCCGCCGGGGTAGCTCGTGCCTGTGTCGTAGAGCCAGTTCGTGCTGCTGAGGCCGGTGCCGGCCGCCCCGCTGAAGTCGTCGCTCCAGACGGTGCTCCAGCCGCTCGGCGCGGGTGGCACACTCGCCACCGCGGAGCTGCTGGTTGCGATCAAAGCGAAGCCGACCGGGACGACGGTGGCGGCGGCCGCGACGAACGCGCGCAGTCCCGGCCGCTTGCCGCGCTCGCGGTCAGTGTGATGTGGGGGAACTCGTTTCATTCCTGGACAACCTCCATGACAACCTCAGTGAGCTTGGTGGAGGGAACCCCCGGCGCTCGGTCTGTGAGAGCGCTCCCATGAAAACGGAAGGGTAGAGCCTTGACGCCCAATTGGGAAGTGCCCGAGCGGGTGCATTTCGTCGCGACGTGTTACTCCGAGGCGGCGACTTTCTCCGCAAAGCCTTAAGGAAGGTTCTCAGTCAAGAAGTCGTAAAAGCGAAAAGCAAAGAAATCGTAAAACCGGACGTCGAGCTGCACCGCTCAGCGGAGTCGGCCTGGAGGTGCAAGAACCAACGCCGCGAACTAGCGCTGCTCCGCCCGTACTTGAAGTGCGATCCACGCGCTGAATCGGGTAGTGGGCTCGTCGAGCGAGGCGCCGATCGCCGTTTCGATCTGAACGATTCGATTGCGAACCGTGTTGCGGTGAACGCCAAGTTCCGCGGCAACTAGATTCCGCGATCCGTGGTGGCGCAAGAACGAACGCAGGGTGCCTATCAGATCCTTTTCGTCAGTGCCGGCCGACTCGATTTTGGCCAAGAACGTGTCCGCGAACGAGTCGGCGATATGTCGGTCGAGGAGTCTTAGCGCGCCGTCCGCGACAACGTCGTCCCATCTGATCAAACGGACGCCCTGGGTGGTGTGGCCGAGCGCGTGCGCGGCGGCGGTGTGACTTCGCTCAGCCTCGGCGATGGGCACCGCGCTGCCGACGCCGACGCGCAGCGTTTCGGCGAGCAGTAGTTCGACGACCCGATTTGTGCGGCCGGTCGGTACGACGACTTGAAGTTCGCCGCCGAGTCGGCTGGCCAAGATGGCCGGCTCTTTCGATTTTGCTGGCTCCGCCGATCTCGCCAACTCTTCCAGCGCCGCGAGAGCGTCGTCCAAGGCGTGATCGTCGCCGGTGGCTCGCATCGCGATGATGTGGGACGGCAGCCGGATCTCCGCCGGGTCGATACCTCGCAACGCACCGAGCACGATCGTCGCCGCCCGTTGTTCTCCGCTTAGGAGCAAATCCAGTGCGCGTGCTCGGAGGCGTCGTTCGGTGGTGCGTCGTTCGAAGGCGCGCTCTTGCTCGAGACTGAGCAGGGCGACGGCCGTCGTGACGGCGCTGCGGTACCGGTCAGTCGGGCGATCCCAGGCCAGCGCGAGGTAGGTCTCGGGCCACTCGCGCACTCCGACCGGATACACCGACGTCGCGCCGTTGGCCGATGTGAACGTTGCCGAGGCGCGCAGGCCTTGAGGGCGAATTCGGGCGATCTCGGCTGCAATTTGCGACAGCTCGAGGTCGCCACGGGAAGGTCCGAACGGTCCGAGCTCGATGTGGCCGTCGCTGTCGAGCAGGCACGCCGCACCGCGCAACACCTCTGCGAGCTTTCTCAGCACGGCGCTTGGGGCGCGGGGTTGGAGCGCAGCCCCGGTGAGCTCGCGTTGCCACCGCAACTCTTCACGCGCGGCGGCTCGCGCGGTGGCCTCGAGCAGGTCGGCCGTCGCTCGGCTGACCGCCACGAACGACGTCGCCCGCGGAATCCCGACCAGATTGACACCGCGCTTCCTGCACGCGGCGATCAAATCTTGTGGTGCCTCGCTGTACGTCAATCCCAGGCCGAGGCCGATCGCCGCCACCTCGGTCACCGCCAGCCGGTCGACGTAGCGCTCCCACTTCGCGGCTTGCCAGGTCGTGGTGGCCAGGCCCGTCGTCAGCAAGAGCTCGCGGCCTTCGAGGAAGGGGGTCGGATCCTCGAGTTCGCTCGTCGCCACCCAGCGGATGGCCGCCTCGGGGTTGGTCAAGGCGATCGGGGCGAGCGTCAGCGAAGGCTGAGCGAGAACGTCCGCCACGCTGGTCACACGGCCATGATTGCACAACGAGCCTCATTCAAGTTGTGCAAAGAGGGCATGCCGTGGTGGGTCGCTGGAGCCTAAATTCGGGCTCGTCGCTCGACGCCGGTCGTGCGGCGAAACCTCTTGCGGCCGAATGGAGTGGTCATGTCGCACGATTCGCCTCTCGGTTTGCCTGTCACGGGCGGACCCGATTTGCCGCAACACCGCAACCTCGTAACCGAAATCCCCGGGCCGCGTTCACGCGACCTTGCCGCGCGAAAGCAGAGCGCAGTGGCCCCGGGCGTCTCGACAACGATGCCGGTGTACGCGCAGGCCGCCGGTGGCGGTGTCGTTGTCGACGTCGACGGCAACTCGCTCATTGATTTCGGGTCGGGCATCGCCGTGACGACGGTCGGCAACAGCGCACCTCAGGTCGTCGACGCGGTGCGGGCGCAGGCCGCGCGGTTCACCCACACCTGTTTCATGGTCACTCCTTACGAGGGCTACATCGCCGTGGCGGAAGCCCTGAACCGCCTGACCCCGGGCGATCACGACAAGCGGACGGCGCTGTTCAATTCGGGGGCGGAGGCGGTCGAGAACGCGGTAAAAATTGCCCGCGCGTATACCCGCCGCCCGGCAGTGATCGTCTTCGACAATGCCTATCACGGTCGCACCAATTTGACGATGGCGATGACCGCGAAAAACCAGCCGTACAAGAGCGGATTCGGTCCGTTCGCGGCCGAGATTTATCGCGCGCCGATGTCGTATCCGTTTCGCGATGGTGGTCTGGACGGCGCGACAGCCGCCGCGCGAGCCATCGACGTGATCGAAAAACAAGTGGGGCCGGAAAACATCGCGGCGCTCGTCATCGAGCCGATCCAAGGCGAGGGCGGATTCGTCGTGCCCGCCGTCGGCTTTTTGCCACTGTTGGTGAAGTGGTGCCGTGAGCATAGCGTCGTTTTCGTCGCTGACGAGGTGCAGAGTGGCATGGCGCGAACCGGAGCGATGTTTGCCTGTGAACACGAGGCAGTCGTGCCGGATCTCGTCGCCAGCGCAAAGGGGCTGGCCGGTGGAATGCCGCTGTCGGCCGTGACCGGGCGCGCCGACATCATGGACGCCGCGCATGTCGGGGGCCTCGGAGGTACGTACGGCGGAAATCCGGTGGCGTGTGCCGCCGCCCTTGCCGTGCTCGACACGATCGAGCAAGGCAACTTGCTCGATCGTGCGCGCGGCATCGAAAAAATAATGTTCGAGCGGCTCACCGCGCTGAAAGCGACGGATGCGCGTATCGGTGAAGTACGTGGCCGAGGCGCAATGATCGCACTTGAACTGGTCAAGCCGTTCACCAAAACTCCTGACGCCGCCTTGGCGAAACGCGTTGCTTCGACCGCGCACGCACGAGGCTTGGTGCTTTTGACGTGTGGCACCTACGGCAACGTCGTGCGGTTGCTGCCGCCGCTGAGCATCCCTGACCATTTGCTGGCTGAGGGACTCGACATAATCGACCAAACATTTCGGGCGAACCGGTGACCGCCGCGGCTGCGGCGGTACCTCTCAAACGCCCATTCGACGAAGCCCGTTCACAGCTTCGTGAAGCGGTCGCCGTGTTGGGCTACGACACGGGCATGTACGACATACTCTCTTCCGCGCGCCGTGAGGTCACGGTGAGTGTGCCGCTTCGTCGAGACAATGGCAAGGTCGAGGTTCTCACCGGACACCGGGTACAGCACAACTTCTCACGCGGGCCGGCAAAGGGCGGCCTCAGGTACAGCCCGGACGTCGACCTCGACGAGTTGCGTGCGCTAGCGATGTGGATGACGTGGAAATGCGCTCTTGTCGACGTCCCTTACGGGGGTGCCAAGGGGGGTGTGCGGATCGATCCGAGTCTTTACTCAATCGGTGAACTAGAGCGCGTCACGCGCCGCTATACCAGCGAAATCGCGCCATTGATCGGTCCGCGACGTGATATTCCCGCACCCGACATCGGCACCGACGAGCAAACGATGGCGTGGCTTATGGATACTTACTCGGTCAGCCATGGGCACACGATTCTTGGTGTCACAACCGGTAAACCGGTCAGCTTGGGTGGCTCGCTAGGGCGGGCCAGCGCGACGTCGCGCGGCGTCGTCCTTATCGCTTGCGCTGCCCTAGACTATCGCGGGATCGACCCGGCGACCTGCACCGCGGCGGTGCAAGGGTTCGGCAAGGTCGGTCGTGGCACCGCGCGCTTTCTCGCGCAGGGTGGCACGAAGGTTGTCGCGGTGAGCGACGAGCACGGCGCCGTGTTCAACCCAGCGGGGCTAGACATCGAGAAACTCGAGACACACGTCGATGACGTGGGCACCGTGGCCGGGTTCGCGCTTGGCGAAGCCATAGAGGGTGCTGAGCTGCTCGAGCTTGGTGTCGACCTTCTGGTTCCGGCCGCGGTCAGCGGCGTGCTGCACGGCGGAAACGCCGCACGGGTGCGAGCGCGGGTCATCGCGGAAGGTGCGAACGGCCCGACCACCGCCGACGCCGACGCGATTCTTGCTAGCAACGGTCAACTGGTCGTGCCCGACATACTCGCGAACGCGGGCGGCGTGCTCGTCTCGTACTTCGAATGGGCGCAGGCTCATCAGGCGTATTGGTGGAGCGCCAGCGAAGTCGAGACCAGACTTTGCGAGCGCATGCTGCACGCTTGGCAGCGGGTAGTCGATTACGCCACCAAGAACCGCATGTCGCTTCGACTCGCCGCGACCACTATCGCCGTCCAATCTGTCGCGCAAGCTCACCTTCGACGGGGGCTGTACCCATGAGCATCACACAGCGGACGACGAAGAGCGCTGCTCGAGGGTTGGCGATGCCAACCGACCTGTTCATCGGCGGTGAGTGGGTCGGTGGCTCGGCCGGCAGCTACGACGTTATGAATCCATCGACTGGTGAGCCGATAACGCAGGTGCCGGTGGCGGGTCTCGACGATCTCGACCGCGCGCTTGCTGCCGCGGCTTCGACACAACCGGCGTGGGCGGCGGTGCCGCCGCGGGAGCGAGCTGAAGTATTGCGGCGGGCCTTCGAGTCGATAATCGCGCGCCGGGAGGAGTTCGCCTTCCTGATCTCACTGGAGATGGGCAAATCGCTCGCTGACGCGCGCGGCGAAGTCGCTTACGCCGCCGAATTCTTCCGCTGGTTCTCCGAAGAGGCCGTGCGCATCGGAGGCGAGCTTCGCACGGCGCCGTCCGGAGTGAACCGGATTCTCACATTTCGCAAGCCAGTCGGTGTTGCGCTATTG
This sequence comes from Actinomycetales bacterium, assembly GCA_040255675.1. GTDB lineage: Bacteria > Actinomycetota > Actinomycetes > Acidothermales > Acidothermaceae > JBDZVM01. Next base: position 8,143 of record JBDZVM010000030.1, read on the forward strand.
CTCACGCCGTGGAATTTCCCAGTGGCGATGGCGACACGAAAGATCGGCCCGGCGCTCGCCGCGGGTTGTACCGTTGTGCTCAAGCCGGCACAAGAGACGCCGCTGACGGCGCTACTGCTTGCGCAAACGCTCATGGAGGCGGGTGCGCCAGCGGGCACGGTGAACGTCTTGACCACCGACCGACCGGTCGACCTCGTCGCCGCCGCACTGGCCGACTCTCGGGTGCGCAAGCTGTCGTTCACCGGTTCGACGAGCGTCGGCAGCACGCTTCTCGGGCAAGCCGCCCATCGGATCGTGAACTGCTCGATGGAACTCGGTGGCAACGACCCGTTCCTCGTGCTGGACGACGCCGACCTCGATGCTGCTGTCGACGGCGCGATGCTGGCGAAGATGCGTAACGGCGGCCAGGCATGTACGGCCGCGAACCGGTTTCTCGTGGCGGAGTCCGTCGCAGAGGTGTTTGCGGGCAAGCTGGCGGCGAGAATGGCGAACTTGCGCGTCGGCGCGGGCACCGATGAAACCACCCAGCTCGGCCCGATGGTCAGCGAACGCGCGGTGGCCGGCATGGCCGACAAGGTCGCGCGATCAGTGGCTGCAGGTGCCCAGGTGATGCTGGGTGGCCAGCGTATCGACGGCCCCGGCTTTTTCTATCCGGCCACGGTCCTCACCGACGTCCCACGAGATTGTGCCGTGGTTGTCGAGGAATTATTCGGTCCGGTGGCACCGATCATTTCGGTGTGCGACGACGACGACGCCGTCGCCCTCGCCAACGCGACCGAGATGGGGCTCACGGCTTACGTTTACACCCGCGACCTGGCTCGCGGGTTGCGGCTTTGCGAGCGCCTCGACGTCGGCATGGTCGGCCTCAACCGAGGCCTGGTCTCAGACCCGGCGGCACCGTTCGGCGGCGTCAAGCAGTCTGGACTCGGCCGCGAAGGAGGCTACGAGGGTATCGACGAATACCTGGAAACCTCCTACGTCGCCGCCGCTTGGTAATCCGGTGCAACCACGAGTCTCCGCGCTCGTCGTCGGCGACCTCGACATTGCCCGGCGAACGTGCGCCACACTCGAGGACGACGGCGTGCCGGTTGTTCATCTTCCGCACCCGACAGATGACGAATTAAGCGAAGCGCTTTCGAGGGGCGTCGACGCGGTCGCTGTGTTGGTTCGTGGTGACGTCGTTGCGTTGCGCTATGCCCTGCTGATCGAACATCTAGTGCCCAACGTACAGCTCGTGGTGACTCTCTTCGACCGTACGATTGCTGACCAACTGGTTCGCACGGTACCGAATTGCAGGGTGACGTCTCCGGCTGACGTCGCTGTGCCGTCAATTGCCGGAGCGTGCCTTTCCGACGACGTCTTGGCGGTTCACCACAAGACCATCATCGGCTGGAGGTCCGGTGGCGAAGTCCGCGCACCCTGGACGCATCGCCCATCGGTGTCAACGCTCGTGCGCAACACCGTGACGGCGCAAATGCGGCCGTACGACGTCACCACCCGGATTCTGCTGAGCGGATTCCTCGGATTGGCTCTTATCCTCGGCAGCGACTGGCTCGTTTCGTTCGCTGCTCGGGACGAATCCCCTGTACGGGCGTTGTATGACGCGGCTCGGGTAATCGCGACGGTCGGGCCCGGAAATACCGGAGGTCGGACACCTGCCTGGTATCTGCTGCTTTCCAGCAGCTCGATGCTGCTCACCATCGGCTTTACGGCGCTGTTCACCGCCGGTGTTGTCAATCGGGTGCGTTCGTCTCGTAGCGTCGGCCTGCTCGGGGCACGTACGGTACCCACCCGCGATCACGTCGTGGTGGTGGGGCTTGGTCAGGTCGGTTTACGACTTTGCACCCAGTTGCGCAGGCTGAAGGTGCCCGTTGTCGCCGTCGAGAGAGACCCCGAAGCGACCAATCTGCGCCTTGCCAAGGAAGCAAAGGTGCCCGTCATCATCGGCGAAGCGGCGGATCGCGCGGTTTTGCGCAGACTTTCGCTGCACCGAGCGCGTGCCCTGGCCGCGATGGGCGCGAATGATCTCGACAACGTCGAGGTGGCGATTGCGGCTCTCGCGGTTTGCCCATCGGTGCGGATTGTGTTGCGGGCAGGCGAAAACGAGGTCATCGCCGAAACTCGGTCGCTGTTTTCGATCGGTGAGGTTCGAGACGTCTCGGCCCTTACCGCGCTGGCGGTTACGCTGAGCCTCAAGGGTGAACCGTGGGAGGTCGTGTACCAGCGCTCGAACGAGCTGTTCGTGTCAACGCACACGCCGAACGCCCAAAGTGGCCCGCGACCATTCACCGCGAACCGATGCGCGTGCTTGTGACACGGCCCGGCATTGCGGCCGCGCCGTGTCACAGTCCGTGGGTGTTAGCTGACGTCCAACGTTACGTCGTCAATGACGAACGATGTTTGCAGCGAGTAGTCCTCGGTGCCGGTGAACTCGAGCGTGATCGTTTGACCGATGTACGGCGTCAAGTCGAATGAACACGGCGCATATCCGGTCGCGGCGTCGAGGTTAGACCAGCTTGCCACCTGCGTTGAGGTGCCAGCGGCGTCGACCGCTTCCAAGACGAGGTTGTCGTATGCCATAGGTTGAGTCTCGTAGGTGTCGATGTGGAGATAGAACTCGAGGCTCGCGTTGGCGCATGTCGCGGGAATCGTGACCTGCTGGGAGAGAGTGTCGGTGTGGGTGTAGCCGAAGCCGTCCAACCAGGCCTTCCATGAGCCCGAGTGTGGGGCCTCGATTGTGCGGTCATCGATGACGGCCGGCGTCGCACTCCAAGGTGCGGCCGTGCCGGTTTCGAAGCCGCCGTTTCCGATCAATTGTTCGGCAGCACAGCCGGAGCCCCCACCGCCACCGCCAGTCATTGGCGCGAGTTTGTTTGCTTCGACGACCGCCGCACTCCAGGAGAACTCGTCGTTGTCGCTGAAGTAGTAGTACGTCGCACCGTTCGGCATCATCGCGACCGTTATGCCGCCGAATCCGGACATGAACGGCACATAGAACGGTGTGGCGAAGGCCGCGTTGTCGGCGGAGGTGAACTGTCTTGCCCACAGACCGTAGTGGTACTTGAAGACGGGAGTTCCAGACGTGTCGAGGCCGCGGTCGTTCGGATCGTGCTGCATCGCGCTGGCGAGCAGTGCGCTGCTCAGAATCTGCGTGCCATCGATCGCGCCATCGTCGTTGTTGAGGAACTTAGCCATCTTGGCAATGTCGTCCTGCGTCCAGAATAGGCCGTAGCCACCGAAAGGAACTCCGGCTGCGCTGTTGTCAGTGCGCTCGGTGACCCTGACGTCGGGGCTGAGGTGAAGTGGCACGAGGATTTGATCGCGCAAGAAGTTGTAGATATCGGCGCTGCTACCGGCCTTCGTCTGGAGGAAGTTGTTTTCGGCGCGAGCGAGGATGAACGTGTCAGAGGAATGGTAGACCCAGGTGGTTCCCGGCGCGGACTGGCGCGGGAAGCTCAACGCCGTCGACATCTTAGACGTGTACGTTTCGTCGTCAAAGAACGTCGACATGGTGGAGCCGTCTTCGTCTGTCTCGAAGCCCGCCGAACTGTAGTTGCCCGTTGCCATGTCTGCCGTGTTCTCGAACGTGACGTTGCCCCACGCGCTGCTGCTCGTTTCGCTTACGTATGTGTGGATCAGCGCGTTGGCGACGCTGGCGCCGTATACCTGGGCTAGTCGCATCAAAACGACACCGGCGAACATGCTCTTCGCTGTCGAGTACGACGGTGTGATCATTTCGCCACAGTACGGGTATTGCCCGTACCGGGTCTGGCAGCCCGCGACGTAGTTCACGCCCCCGTAGAAGAACCCGTAGGCGGTCATCGCGGAAGGTGTGACGCCGCTCCCGAATGCGGTCAGATCTATGTTCGCGTCAGGGTAGTCGGTCGCGAGGTCGGCGATTGGTTTGGTCGGCAACTGATTAGCGACGTCGATCGCGAATTCGTTCTCGATGGTGGTGTCGTTCGCGAGAGAAGTCGGCTGGTAGCTCGCGCTCACCTGACCCCACATGTCGAATTGAAAGTACTCGCACGTTTCTTTCGTGATCTGATATCGGACGTACGACACAGAACTCGCGTCATACAAGAAGGTGAGCACCCCGTTGTGGGTACAGTTGGCGTTGCGCTCGACGAGAGTGAACGGCATCGATGCTCGGGTCATCCCCGCGTCGCCAGTCTCGTCCCACGCTCGGCCTGGGCTGACGGTGATGTTCCAGTACGGGCTGCCGGTGTACTGCAGCCCGCGTATGGCCGGGATCAGATAGCTGCCGTTTTGCACCAATGACACACTCACAGGCGGCAGATGTTTGACGGTGGCCGTCGCAGCATAGTTGTAGGTGTCCTTGATAGTGCTGAATCCGCCCGAGGTAGCGGTGTTTTGCAGGGTCAAAGTTCCTTCGAAGGTGTTGGACGGCGGTGCGGCGTCGGCGGGTAAGGCGAAGGCGCCGTCATCCACTGGTGCGGCGGGCGACTCGCTGGTGGTCAGGTCGGTGTAGGTGAGCAAGGTGCGACTGACGTTGCCGCTGCCGGTCAACGGGTCACCTGGTACGGGGTCGGGAGAGCTTGCGAATGCGGGCTGGCCTGCCGGTATCAGCGTCGCTGCCAGTGCGAGCGTTACTGCAGTAGCACTGCGACGAAAGCACAATCGATAATGTGGGCGCATAACGGACTCCGAAGTGGTTGCGCCTCTCGCCTGTTGCGGCGATGTGGCCAGTTTGGTCTGATAAGGAACGAGGTTGGCGCTCTATCAGCTGATCGTTTCAGTCAAGCCGGTGCTGGTGCTCGGGGCGAAGCCGCCGCCGGCCGTGTCTTGAATCCAGACGGGCTGGCCGGACGAGTGGCTTGTGTGTTGATAGTCGCCGACCCAGCTGATCGTCGTTGCTGTGAGGGCGGTAATGACGTGGACGTCGTCGGTGAGCGTTGGCTCACCCATGGCGATCGTGTCTCCGACATGCATCCCGGCAGTGCTCACGACATTGCAAGTCGTCTTCGCCGTGCCGCATGACGACGTGAGGGTCGTGATGGCCGGTGAGGAGGAAATCCCGGTGTTGTTCGTGAGATCTGGTGAGTACACAGCGGTGATGGTGTGTTGACCGGCAGGCAGCGTCGTGGTGTAACTTGCCTGACCGTTCTCGTTCAAGAGCAAATTCGGTCCGATGTTCCTGCCGTTGTCTTGAAACCGCACAGTGCCGGTAGCACTCCACGACCTGGCCGTCGCGGCAACCGTCGCGGTAAAGGTTACGGGTTGTCCGGCCGACGCCGTGGAGCTGCTGCTACTGAGGGTGGTTGTGGTGGGCGCGCACATGGGGGCGAGCTTGTTCAGCTCGGCGATGGTGCTCGCCCAACTGAACTCGCCGCCATCACTGACGTAGTAGTACGTTGCCCCGTTGGGCATCATCGCGATGGTGATCCCGCCGAACCCCGACATGAACGGAACGCGCAGCGCGCACCCCGGTACTTGGCTCGTCGTCGGGTAAGCCCAAAGTCCATTGCTGTAGCGGTATCCGCCGGCGGAAACTGTGCCGTCACCGTTTTGGGTACCGTCTGCGCTGACTGCGGCGACGCCGGTGTTCGACGAGAGCCGTTGCATGCCGGCCAACATGAGATTGCGATCGACCAGCTGGGTGCCGTTGACCTCGCCATTGTTCTGGAAGAAGGTCGCGAGCTTCGCGATGTCATCGACCGTCCAGAACAGGCCGTAGGCACCGAACGGCCGCCCGGTTGTCGGTGAGCTCGACTGTGCGGTCGCATTGTCGGTGCGTTCAGTTGCTAGCGTACCCGCGGTCAGATGCAGCGGGCTGTACACGTCGTCGCGCATCATGTTGAAGATGTCGGCCGTCGAGCCTTGCTGTAACTGAAGAAATCCGGCCTCAGCTTGGGTCAGCAGGAAATGGTCGACGGTGTGGTACACCCAGGTGTAACCCTGCTCACCAGCATGATGCGGATAGCTGAGCGCGTAGCCCATCTTGCCCGTCGAGGCTGTCCCATAAGCCTCTGTCTGCAGGAAGTTGGTGGTGGCGGTGCCGTTCTCGTCGTTCTCGAAGAGCTGCGAGTCGTAGTTGCCCGTGGCCATGTTCGCGGCGTCTTGGAAACGTACCGTCGCTGAACTCCAATTGCCGCTCGCGGCCATTTCGGGAACGTAGTCCTTGAGGTTCAGATCGGCCACGGATGAGCCGTAGACGAGGGCAAGTCGCTCGAGGGCTAGGGCGGCGAGAGTCGACTTTGCGGTCGAGTACGAAGGCAGCCGCATTTCGTAACAGAACGGGTACGTGCCGTACCGGGTCTGGCACCCCTTGTTCGGCGACGAACCGTCGGCCACATAATTGACGCCGTTGTAGACCACGCCGTACGCCGACATGGCCGACGGAGTGATTCCGCTGCCGAAGTTCGCTACGTTCAAGCCTGCGCTCGGATAGTCAGTTGCCAGTGCTGACAGCGGCTTGATGGGCAGCCGATTTGTGACTTCCGCGGCTTCGGCGTTCTCCAAAGCCAGGTCGTTCGGAATGGTTTTCGCAGTGTACGTAGCGCTCAGTTGGCCATACATGTCGAACTGGTGAAGTTCGCATGTCTCGGTCGTGATCTGATATCGCACGTATGAGACTGTCGTGCCATTGAACAGGAACGTCATTTCGCCTTGGTGAGTGCAGTTCTGGTTTCGATCGACAAGGGTGAATGGGAAAGAAGCACGAGAATAGCCGTTGTCAGAAGTCTCGTTCCACACGCGCCCGGGCCCAGCGATGTAGTTGTAATAGCTGTCACCGGTGACGACGAGACCCTGCACCGCGGGAATCAAATGACTGCCGTTTTGCACGAAGTCGATCGACACAAGGGGCAAATGCTTCCCGCACGTCGACCCTGAGCAACCCGTCACGTTTCGAAACCCGCCGGACGTAGCAGCATTTTGCAGGGTCAAAGTTCCTTCGAACGTGTTGGACGGCGCCGCGGCGTCGGCTGGTAGCGCGAAGGCGCCGTCGTCTACTGGAGCACCGGGCGATTGATTGGTCGTCAGGTCGGTGTAGGTGAGCAGCGCGCGGCTGACGTTGCCGCTACCGGTGAGGGGATCACCCGGTACCGGATTGGCGGAGCTTGCGACTGCGGGCGGCGTTGTGGGCACGAGAAGTGCGACTAGGACTAGCGATGTCACGACGGCGGCGCGGTGGACGAACGAGGTCTGGTGCAGACGCATAGCTAGCCTCCGGATAGTACGGTGGCTGGCCACGCCGAGCTGGCGTTCGCGCTAGGAACGCAGCCTCAGGGCCAGTCCAAGACGACCGAACTGCGGCCGGGTGCGAGGTATTTGCGCTCGCACGAGGGTTTCGCCACGCACAGATTGTCGGGAAGATCGCGAACATCTGTCCAATACCTATCCGTCACCTTTGGCATGCTTAACAGGACTAGGCGACCCGTTATCGATTGGACGACGCTGCCGCACCGACCGGATGGCCCGGCGGGCGCGTTTGGCTGCCGTATCGCTCGGCGCAATAGTCGGTCAGCCGTGTCAAGAATGCTCGAATCGTCTCGTCGGCGAAGTGACCCGGCAACCAGGCCGCGTGCAGTGGGATTCGCAAAATCCCTGCCGGTGCCTCCAGTAACAGCGGACGCAAGTCGAAACGGCTGTCGTCGCTCACCACTGCCACCGCGCGGCCTGCCGCGGCGATTGCCTGCGCGACGAGCGGTGACTCACACTCGATGGTGGCATGGTAGCCAACACCGCTTTCGGCAACTGCCTCGTCAAGCATGCGGCGAGTGCCGTGCCGTGGTGTCAAGACGGCCAGGGTCTCCTTGACCAGTGCGTCGATTGTGATGACCCGTTCCGTGCACCACGGGTGACCGGGTGGCGGATAGGCGAAAAGCGGAAGCCGCGTGATCGCTTGCCACTGGTAATTGTTGCTCGGTGCGCCTGACATCACGACGACGTCCACCCCGCGTGCGAGCGCATCGAGGGCCGACGCCGACGTTTCTTCGCGGACGTCGATGAGGGGATCGGCCGGATTGCCCTGAGCAAGGTATGGAGCGATGACATCGGAGATGGTGGCCGCGGGTGCCGCCACGCGAAGCACACTGACACTGCCTGAGGTGAGGGCTTGCGCGGCTGCCGGAACCTGCTCTGCTCGCAAGAGCAGTTCACGCACAGTCGGCAGAAGGCGTTCGCCGGCAGACGAGAGCGTCAGCCGCCCGTTGCCACGGCGAAACAACTCGATGCCGAGTTCTCGCTCGAGCTGCCGAAGCTGACGAGACAACGACGGTTGCGCAACGCGGACCTGGGTGGCTGCGCCGCTGACCGAGCCGGTCTCTACAACGGCGACGAAATAGCCAAGCACGCGCAAATCCATAATGTGCTCCTCTTTGCTATGCCTTGCAGGTCTGGAGTGGCCCACAAGTAGGCATTGGACAGCATGAGAACCTATGGCTAACCATGCTCGATAACGGCTGACAACACAACCCCATCGATCTAGCAATCCGTCGGATGTAGACCCATCAAGTAGAGACTGACCCAATCACAGACCCCACCGATCTACCGATCCACTGACCTACCGATCCACCGACCTACAGCGAGAAACGAAGGAGCAGTAGATGCGACGACACGTGCGGTGCCTTGGGCCGAGACCCGTCGGCGGTGCTCGGTGACGCGCCTGCTGGGCATCGCGGCGGCGCAGATTTCACCAGTCGCCTTGGACCCTGATGCCTGCTTCCTCAAGCTCGCGGGTACCGTACGTCGGCTCGCAACCTCGACGCCCCGCCTCGACCTGGTAATTTTCCCCGAACTGTTCCTGACCGGAGTGGCAACGCCAACGGGTGATGCCCCGGCCGGTTATCTCGACGGTCTGGCCGAGTCAATCCCTGGGCCCATGACCGACCGGCTCTGCGAGCTTGCGGCGGAGACCGGCCGATGGCTGGTGCCAGGCTCCCTGGTAGAGCGGGCCGGTGACAATCTGCACAACACCGCGGTCGCAATCTCGCCGGAGGGACGGATCGTCGCCAAATACCGGAAATTGTTCCCCTGGATGCCACACGAGCGGGCGGTGCCCGGCACCAGCCACGTCGTTTTCGACATCCCCGACGTCGGCCGCGTTGGGCTCGCGATCTGTTACGACGGATGGGTTCCCGAGATCGCCCGGACGTTGGCGTGGATGGGTGCCGAAGTCATCGTGCAGCCGACGTACACCCACACGGCTGACCGCGAGCAGGAGGTCGTGTTAGCAAGGGCCAACGCGATCGCGAATCAGGTATACGTCGTCAATCCCAACATCGGCCGGGTGTTCGGTCCGGGTCGCAGCGTCATAGTCGATCCTGAGGGACGCATCCTCATCGAAGCGGGGAGCGGCGAGGAGATTCTCACGCAGATCCTCGACCTCGATCTGGTCGGCGCAGTACGCGAGTACGGAACCGTCGGCATGAACGCCGTTTGGAAGCAACTGCGTGATTTCCCGCCGCCTTTTCCGCCAGCCGTCGCGGGCTATGCGGCGGGCGAAATCATGCGCGGTCTTGGTCCCTTAAATCCTTCGTCATCAACGACCAAAGCAAGTACGGCCGCGCATGCAATCGCGGCACAGACACCTACAACTGCCGCGACGGGGGCGGAATCCCAGCAATGATCGCGAAATTCATCGCAGCTCGCGTGCGGCCTGACGTCAGCGAGCGCCAAAAGGAGGAGCATATGTTGAAGACGCATAGGCGACGCGACGCGCGCCATGTGCTTGCACTAGGCGCCGCTGCCGCGTTGATGGTGACGATGGCTGCCTGCGGCAGCAGCGCAGGGGGAAGCGGACCGAGCGGAGGCAGCGCTAGCGGGCAAGCTAGTGCGGATCAAAAACCGCCGGCGAGCGCAATTCTCGATGTCGCCGCGGCCGACGCCGTCACCACCTGGGATCCCATCAAGTCGTTCTCGACAGAAGTTGCCTACATCGCGAACATTTACGAGCCGCTGCTTTACGCAGAGTCGGCCAATGCCGATGGTGAGGTCACCTTCAAGCCCGCGCTCGCCACCTCGTGGTCGCACTCCGACGACGGGCGCACGTGGACTTTCAAGCTGCGCTCGGGTGTCACCTTCCACGACGGCGAAGCCCTCGATTCGTCCGCGGTGAAGGCGTCGCTTGAAGCCGCGGCTAAGGACGGCGGAGCGTCGTTCATCTGGGCCGACCTTGACACGATCGCTGCGCCTGATCCGAGCACCGTTGTCATCACCATGAAGCACGCGCAACCGGTCGATCTCATCGCTTCGTCCGAGTACGGCGCCTACATTGTGGCGCCTAACGCATTGGCCGCGGACCAAAAGGATCCGAAATACTTCGAGAAGGGCATCGATGCCGGTACCGGGCCGTACACGTTGGCGTCGTACACCGCCGGCAAGCAGATCGTCCTGAAGAAATACCCGCAGTATTGGGGTGGGTGGTCGGGCCCGCACTACGACATGATCAACATCTCGGTGACGTCCGAGGCGATCGTTCAGCAACAGCAACTGCAAAGCGGTCAGGCGCAGCTCGCCGATTCCATTCCACTCGAGAACGTCAACGGGTTCAAGGACTCGTTCAACGTCTACGCGAATCCCTCGACGTTTAGCTATGTCGGATTCTTCAACACGTTGCGCCCGCCGCTCGACGACCCCAAGGTGCGACAGGCATTGTCGTACGCCGTGCCATACGACGACATCGTGACTGTTGGCGCATCGGGCTTCGGAACCCAGTCTCACGGCGCCGTGCCTGCCGGGATTTTCCCGTACAGCGACCAAGTGACCCAGTACCACCAAGACCTCGCCAAGGCAAAGGATCTGCTGGCGGCTGCTGGACATCCCGGCGGCGGCTTCACGCTCAATCTCACCTACGCGGCGGAGAACCAAAGTGAGGCGCGATTCGCCCCGCTGATCAAGGACGCCTTCGCGAAGGTCGGTGTTACCGTCAATCTCAAGGGCATTCTATTCAACCAGCAATGGGCGCAGGCCAAGTCTGACCCCAAGAACGCACAAGACATGTTCCTCTTGCTGTACTGGCCGACGTACTCAGACGCAGGCAGCGACAACCTGCACAGTCTTTTCCACAGTGCGACGCCGCCGTACTTCAACCTCAGCTACTGGAACGACGAGACGTACGACTCGCTCGTCGACAAGGCGCTCGACTTGACGCAGACCGACCGCAGCCAGGCCGAGGACCTGTACACGCAGGCTCAGCAGCGTCTGGTCGACCAAGCGCCAGGGCTCTTCTTCTACGACCAGAAGGCGGTGCTCGTTACGGCGAAGAGCGTGCAAGGGTTTGAATACAACATCAACTACCCGTTCGTCACGTTCTATTACCCACTCCATCCGTGAGGTTGTGAAAGCATGCACCTCACTACTCCGCAGCTGACCGCTCAAGGAACATCTGGATGTAATTGATGTTGCGCTTCGGCACCCGGCGATTGCTCACCTCGCTGATCACGCTGTTCCTCGTGATGGTCTCGAGCTTCTTTCTCTCGCACGTCGTGCCCAACAATCCGGCGCTCGTCTTCGTCGGGCCACAAGCCCGACAAGACGAGGTCGCCAGGGTGACGAAGCAACTTGGCCTCGACCAACCGTTGGTGGTGCAGTTCTGGGACTATCTGAAAGGGCTGTTCGCGGGTGATTGGGGCACCTCGATTGCGACCAAGCAGCCGGTGCTCCACGAGATTCTCAACAGACTGCCCGCGACCCTCGAACTCCTCCTCGCGGCGATGGTCACCGCCGGAGTCGTGGGAACCGTGCTCGGGGTCATCGCCGCCAGGCATGTCGGGAGTCCACTCGATGCGGTGATCCGGATTCTTTCTATCGGAGGTGTCTGCTTACCGACGTTCTGGTTGGGATTGCTGCTGCAGGTCGTGGCCTCGCACGGCGGCTCGCCAGTGCTCGGTCGTAACAGCGTGAACCTCCAGTTTCTGAATCCGATCACGCACCTCACTGGGTTCAACACGGTTGACGCCGCTCTCACCGGGAATTGGCCCGCCTTCGTTGACACGGCACAGCATCTCGTGTTGCCGGCGCTGACCTTGGCCGCTTACCCGCTCGGGTTGGTCGCGCGAATGACGCGGGCGAGGATGATTGAAATTCTGGAACAAGACCACACCAACTACGCGCGAATAGCGGGTCTGTCCGAACGAACGGTCGTATGGCGGCTCGCGTTGCGCAATGCGCTTCCCACCACGGTCACGGTGTCGGGCCTTTCGTTAGCCTATTCTCTGACCGGCACGTTCTTCGTTGAAGTCATTTTCAACTGGCCAGGCATCGGCCAGTTCGCGACAGACGCGCTTCTCAATAGCGATTATCCGGCGATCCTCGGGATCACGTTATTAGGTGCGCTCGGATACTTGGCGATCAACCTTGCCGTCGACCTCGTCAACGCCAGACTCGACCCGCGGGTGCGCGCGTCATGATCCCATTGCCACCTGGCACCGCCGAGACTGCTGGTCAAACAGAGGCGGGCGACGAACGCGCCCCTGACACGTTCGAACTTCCACGGCCGCACGCGGCTTTCTTGCCCACACGTACTCGACGCGTCATCGCGACGCTTCGCGGAGACGTCCTCGTCATCGGGGGCGGTCTCATCGTGCTCGCGGTAATCGTGACCGCGATCTTCGCGCCCTGGCTTGCGCCCTACCCGGGCCAGGGCCGCGGTGCGGTCGACGTCGCGCACCGCGGCCTCGCGCCGAGTTCCGCGCACTGGTTCGGCACCGACCAGCTAGGGCGCGACATCTTGAGCCGCGTTATTTTCGGCGCGCGACCAGCTCTCGTCATCTCGGTCGTGGTGGTCGTCGCGGCGGTCGTCATCGGCGTGGCACTGGGATCGCTCGCCGGTTACCTCGGTGGATGGATCGACGAAATCCTGATGCGCCTCACCGACGTATTCTTGGCGTTTCCGCCGTTGCTTTTGACGATGATCGTGGCAGCGCTGCTAGGGCCGAGCTTGCAACACGCCGTCATCGCCCTGGTGATCTCGTGGTGGCCGTGGTATGCCCGCCTGGTTCGTACCGCGGCGCAATCGATTCGGCAGCGACCTTATGTCGAAGCGGCGCGTGTCAGTGGCGCGCCAACTCGCCGCATTTTGCGGCGCCATATCCTACGAAACAGCTTAAATCCAGTCATTGTTCAGGCCACCGTCGACTTCGGCACCGTCATTCTGGCGGCCGGAGCGTTGGCATTTCTCGGGCTGGGCGCCCAACCACCAACCGCCGACTGGGGCCTTATGGTCGCTGATGGGCGGACGACGGTCACCACACAATGGTGGATCGCGACCTTTCCCGGACTCGCTATTTTTGCAATTGTGCTCGGTGCCAACCTTTTGGGCGACGGACTGCAGAACTTGCTCAATCCGAGGGCGGTGCGCCGGTGAGTTCACTGCTGACGGTGCAAGACCTGTGCGTGCGATTCGTCTCGCGCCGTAAGACGGTTTCGCAGCCGCTGCGCGGTGTCAACCTCAACCTCGGGCGCGGAGAAATTCTCGGCATTGTGGGCGAGACCGGGTGCGGTAAGACTCTCACCGGGTTGGCTATTCTCGGCGCGCTATCCGCGAACGCGCGGGTTAGCGGTCAGATTTGTTACGAGGGCCAAGAACTGACAAGCCTTGATGAGCAGACGCGGGCCAAGCTGCGGGGCACCAGCCTCGCATTGATACCGCAGAATCCGGCGGCTGCGCTCGATCCGGTACACACCATCGGCACGCAACTGCAACTGCTTGCTCGACGTCATCTCGACCGGCGTCACAGCGCGGCCGTCGATCTCATCGACTCCGAACTGGCGGCTGTCGGCCTGACCGACCCTGAGCGAGTCCGCCGTTCGTATCCGCACGAGCTGTCGGGCGGCATGCTGCAGCGGGTCGTCATCGCTGCCGCTCTGCTCGCGCGTCCGCGGTTGGTTGTGGCTGATGAGCCGACGACAGCGCTCGATGTCACGATCGAACGGCAGATCCTGAACTTGATCCGCGATCGGCAGCACCAACTCGGTGTCAGCGTCGTCCTCGTCACGCACGACATCGGTGTTGTGGAGTCGACGTGTGACAAAGTGGCTGTTCTCTACGCCGGGCGCACGGTCGAGCAAGGGCTCGTGGCCGACGTCCTCTCTCATCCGAGCCATCCGTATACCCGCGGACTTCTCGCGGCGCTGCCACGCAAGAAGCACGGTGACGGGCCGCTGACGGCGATACCGGGATCGGTGCCGGTCGACACGATGCGACTCAAAGGTTGTGCGTTCGCCGATCGTTGCGGCAGCGTGCGACCGGACTGTACGGAAGGCGAGCCGCCCAATACTTCGGTCGGCCCCGGTCACACCGTTGAATGCCGTTACCCGGAGCAAGCGTGATGACCGCGACGATGTCTCGGCTCGACACCGACGGCAATGTCGTCGAGCTGCGTGGTGTGACGAAACGCTTCAGTAGGCGTCGTGTCGCCGTGACCGCCGTCGACAGTGTAGACCTGACGATCCCCTCGAACATCACCTTCGGTTTGATCGGAGAAAGTGGCAGCGGTAAATCGACGCTGGCTCGCTGCCTGCTTCGGTTACACGACGTCGACGCGGGCAGCATCTTCCTCGAGGGCGACGACATCACGCATCTTCGCCGCGCGCGGTTGCGCCGGGTTCGCCGGCGGATGCAATTGGTGTTTCAGGACCCGTATGCGGCGCTGAACCCTCGCATGACCATCGAGGATTCCGTCGCGGAGCCACTCACGGAACTGATGGGTATTCGTGGCCGCGCCCTCCATGCCAAGGTGCGCCGCGCGATTGATGAGGTCGGGCTCGCGGTTCACCATCTTGCGCGCTACCCGCATGAGCTGTCCGGCGGGCAATGTCAGCGAGTCGGGATCGCCCGCGCGCTGGCCGCCGAGCCGGCCCTCGTAGTCCTCGACGAACCGACGTCGGCGCTCGATGTTTCAGTGCAAGCCCAAATCCTTAATCTGCTCAACACGCTTCAGCGCGAACGCCGGCTCACCTATCTTTTGATCACTCACGACCTCGACGTCGTCCGATACATGGCGAACGTGATCGGTGTGATGTATCGCGGGCGCCTCATCGAGACGAACACGGCCGAGGCCATCTTTACCGAGCCGCGGCAGGCGTACACGCAAACCCTTGTCGGGACGACGCCCTGACGGGCCGACCTCGATTAGCCGCCGCCGGAAAGCCAGTGAGGCGCGCTAGTTCCCGCGACTCGCGGCCGGCTTCCAGAGCACGTCGCCCGCGCCACCGCATTCGGCCGTATTCGCGTATCGCGCGAGCACGAACAACAGGTCGCTCAACCGATTCAAATACTTGGCCGGGAGCTGAGTCATCGTCTCGCCGTGCTCCGAAATCGCCTGCCAGGTATGGCGTTCTGCCCGCCTGACGATTGCCCGAGCCACGTGCAGCAAAGCCGCGCCCGGCGTGCCGCCGGGCAGCACGAAGCTGTCGAGGTTGGAAAGCTTTGCGTTGTAGAAATCGATGGCCGACTCGAGCCGCTCGACGTCCGCTTCGAGAATGCGCAGCGGCTCGTAACGCGGGTTCTCCTCGACCGGCGTTGCCAAATCAGAACCGACGTCGAACAGGTCGTTCTGTATCCGCAGCAGCAAGGCGCGCACGTCGGACGGCAGCCCGCCCGTCGCGACCGCGACACCGAGAGTCGAGTTCGCCTCGTCGCAGTCGCCGAACGCCATAAGTCTCGCGTCGGTCTTGGCGGTGCGATCACCTGACACCAAAGCGGTAGTGCCGGCGTCGCCGGTCTTCGTGTAGATGCGGGTGAGATGCACGGCCATGCCGCCCAGCCTAGGGGCCGGGCTTGTAGATATCGGGCGCGGGCCGGATCAAGGGCTAGCATTCGGGCGTGGAACGGATCGCGGTCACCGGTGGAGCCCGGCTCTTTGGCGAGGTCACCGTGACGGGGGCCAAGAACAGCGTCTTGAAGCTGATGGCTGCCGCCTTGCTCGCGCCCGGCCAAACCATGATTACCCGAGTGCCGGCGATCCTCGACGTCGAGATCATGGCCGAGTTGCTGCGGCGCCTGGGTTGCGGCGTCCAAAGTAACCAGGGCGAGCTTTCGATCGACGTCCCCGAAAACATCGGGGTGGAGGCCGACTACGACCTGGTGCGCCGCCTGCGGGCCTCGATCTGCGTGCTCGGC
Organism: Actinomycetales bacterium; assembly: GCA_040255675.1. Taxonomy (GTDB): domain Bacteria; phylum Actinomycetota; class Actinomycetes; order Acidothermales; family Acidothermaceae; genus JBDZVM01. Next base: position 24,230 of record JBDZVM010000030.1, read on the forward strand.
CCGCTGCTGGCGCGCCGGGGCGAGGTGCACGTCGCCTTGCCCGGCGGCGACAACATCGGCTCGCGCGGCCTCGACCTGCACATCGCGGGCCTGTCGAAGCTTGGCGCCGAACTCGACAGCGCGCACGGGTTTCTCATTGCCAGAGCGCCGAACGGTCTCACCGGCGACGTGATCTGGCTTGACTTTCCGAGTGTGGGCGCCACCGAGAACCTGCTCACGGCGGCGGTGCTGGCCAAGGGCACGACGGTGATCGACAACGCCGCGCGCGAGCCCGAGATCGTCGACCTCGCCCGCATGCTGCAAAGCATGGGCGCGAAGGTCGAAGGCGCGGGTAGTTCGACGATCGAAGTCCAAGGCGTCACCGAACTCGCGCCGGTCGTGCACGCGACGGTTGCCGATCGGATCGTGGCCGGAACCTTCGCGATCGCGACGGTGATGACCCGTGGCGACGTCGCCGTTCGTGGCGCGAGAGCCGACCATCTGGAGATCGTGCTCGACCGCCTCGCCGGTTGCGGCGCGGTAGTGAGCGTCACGGACGACGGCTTCCACGTGGCGATGGAAGGCCGCCCGAAGGCGGTCGACGTCGTCACGCTGCCGTACCCGGGCTTCGCCACCGACTTCCTGCCGCTGGTGATCGCGCTGAACTCGATCTCCGACGGAACGGCCATGGTCACCGAGAACGTGTTCGAGGGCCGGTTCCGGTTCATCCAGGAGCTGGTACGCCTGGGCGCCGATATTCGCACCGACGGGCATCACGCGATCGTGCACGGTCGCCCACAGCTTTCCGGCGCGCCCGTGGTGGCCACCGACATCCGCGCGGGCGCCGGCTTGGTGATCGCCGGCCTGGTCGCCGACGGCGTCACGACGATCAGCGAGATCCACCACATCGACCGCGGTTACGCCGGCTTCGTCGACCAGCTGCGGGGGCTGGGCGCCGACGTCGTCCGCGAACCCGACCCCGACGCGGGGTCGTACGAGAGCTTCGCCGGCTGAATCGAAGGTGATGACCATGGCTGGTCGACTCGGCATCGTCGGCGCCGGACTCATGGGCTCGGGCATCGCCCAGGTTGCCGCCCACGCCGGCTACGACGTCGTGTTGCACGACACCACCGCGCAGGCGCTCGAGCGTGCGTTGTCGGCGATCGCCTCGTCGCAAGAACGGTTCGTCGCCAAGAACCTCATCAGCCCGGACGACGCGGAAGCCGCCCGTGCCCGCATCTCGACCACGACCGAACTCGGCGATCTCGCCGGGGCGGGGTTTGTGGTCGAGGCGGTCTACGAGCAACTCGAGATCAAGCGCGAGGTTTTCGGCAAGCTCGATGCGATCGTCGACGCCGGTACGGTGCTCGCGTCGAACACCACCGCGATTCCCATCACCCAGATCGCGTCGTCGGTGTCGCACCCCGAACGTGTCGTGGGCACGCACTTCTTTTCTCCGGTGCCGATGATGAAGCTCGTCGAGTTGGTGCGCGGCTTTCACACCAGCGACGAAACGCTTCGGCAGGCGCGTGAATTCGCCGAGGCCCTCGGCAAAACCTGCGTCGTTGTCGAGCGCGACGTCGCCGGCTTCGTCACGTCTCGCTTGCTGTGCGCGTTGCTCAACGAGGCGGTGGCGATCGTCGAGTCGGGCATCGCGAGCGCCGACGACGTCGACACCGCCTGCCGGTTGGGATTCGGGCACACCATGGGGCCACTCGCGACCCTCGACCTCACGGGCCTCGACGTCATCTTGCACGCCACCGAGAACATCTACGCCGCGACCCGCGACGAGAAGTTCGCGCCGCCCGAACTGCTCTCGCGCATGGTCGCCGCGGGGCAACTCGGCCGCAAGACCGGCAGCGGCTTCTACCGTTATTCGAGCTAGCTCGCGTTCAGCTGAACGCGAGCCGGCGTCCGAGACAGTGCGCGGCGCCGTTTTCGACGTCCACGGTAGGGTTCTCGCGGCCTTTCAGCGTTCGACGGGAGAACACGTGACAACCTTTGGCGACCGGCTCGCGGCCGCGCTTCGTGAGCGCGGCCCGTTGTGCGTGGGCATCGACCCGAGCGCCGCGCTGCTCGCCAGCTGGAACTTGCCGGACGACGCCGACGGGCTCGCCGCGTTCGGTACGGCGGTGCTCGACGCGGTCGAAGGCAATGTCGCCGTGGTGAAGCCGCAGTCGGCGTTCTTCGAACGGCACGGCTCGGCCGGTGTCGCGGTGCTCGAAGAGCTGTGCCGCGACGCGAGGTCTCGCGGGTTGTTGCTGGTGCTCGACGTCAAGCGCGGCGACGTCGGCTCCACGACGCAGGCTTACGCGCAGGCCTATCTCGAAGACGCGAGCCCGTTCGAGGTCGACGCCATCACGGCGACGCCGTACCTGGGCGTCGCGGCGCTCGAGCCGATGTTCGACGCGGCGGCAACGAGCGGGCGCGGCGTTTTCGTGGTGGCCCGCAGCTCCAACCCCGAGGGTGTCGCCATTCAAGACGCCGTCGTCGACGGCACGGGTGACGTCGTCCGGCATGTTCTCGACGAGGTCGGCCGGCTCAACTCCGGCGCGGGCACGCCGGGGTCGATTCTCGGGTCGTTTGGCGTGGTGTTCGGGGCGACCTGCGAAACCGAAGGCTACGACCTGTCGGCGGTCGGCGGTCCGCTCCTCGTGCCCGGCGTGGGCGCGCAAGGCGCGACGCCCGACGACGTCGCCCGCCGCTTCGCCGGTTACGTAGATCGGATTGTGGTGAGCGTCTCTCGCGGGGTGCTGCGCGCGGGCCCTGACGTCGGCTCGGTCCGGGAGGCGGCGAGCGCGTTGACGCGGGAGTGCAAACGCGCCTTCAGTGATGAAGTGGCGTGACGATCAATAGGCGATGACGTTGCGTGTTCGGCGCCTTACCCGGCGTGTCGACCCGCCTAATTCGTCATGTCTTTGTAAACCTGGCAGGGCAACCGCGGCTGCCTGGCAGACGTCTGAAACAGCGTTCGATCTGAAACAGCGTCTGAACTGTTGCGGTGCCCGCTTGAAGCAATACCGGGGAGGTCTCATGTCGGTCGCCAGACCGCTTGCGCCGGTTGAGCCTGTGGTCGATTCCTACGTCACCGGTCGGCTCGATGTCACTACCGCCGCCGACCTGCGCGCCGACCTCATCGGCGTCCTCGAGCGACGGGCCGCTGAGCCCGTCGAAAATGGTGAAGATATCTTGGTCGACCTCTCCGGGGTCGAGAGTGTCGACATGGTGGGCGTCGGCCTGCTCGTCGGTGTCCACCGCCATGCGCAGCGCCTCGGCCGCCGTCTGGTGCTGACCGGCGTGCCGCCCAGGGTGATGCGGCTGCTGACCGCGACCCGGCTGCGGCGCATCATCGCCGTCCGCGACTTGCCTCGCACCGCCGCCGAGCGGGTTTCGCTGCGAGAGCGCGCCGCGGTCGCCATCTGAGAACCCGCGCTGCCCGAACGACCTTCATGCCGCGCGTCCGCGTGCCGATGTAGAGACGACACGCGACGATTCGGAGGACGGCATGACGACGGGGCCGCTGCTTGCTGCCACGCCCGCCGACGACTTCGACCCAGCTTCGCGCGCGATGGCGGCCCGGGTCGCGGGCCGGTTGCTCGCTAACGTCGAACAGGTTGTGCACGGACGCCGCGCGGCGGTCGAACTGGTCGCCTGTGGCTTGCTCGCGGGCGGCCACGTGCTGGTGCAAGACGTGCCCGGAAGCGGCAAGACGACGTTGGCGAGAGCCTTCGCGCGGTCGATCGGCGGCACGTTTCGGCGCATTCAGGGAACGTCCGATCTTTTGCCCGGCGACATCACCGGGTCGAGCGTGTGGCAACCGGATCAGCACGCTTTCGTCTTCGCGCCAGGCCCGGTTTTCGCGCACGTGCTGCTTGTCGACGAATTGAACCGAGCCACCCCGCGTGCGCAGTCGGCGTTGCTCGAAGCGATGGACGAAGCGGCCGTCACGGTCGACGGCGTGCGACATGTCTTGCCACAGCCGTTTTTCGTGGTGGCGACGCAAAATCCGACCGATCAATACGGCACGTATCCGTTGCCCGAGGGGCAACTCGACCGTTTCGCTTTGGCGCTCTCGCTGGGTGAGAACGACCTCGTCACTGAGCGGCAGGTCGTACGCGAACAGCTGCTGCGGCCCACCGTCGACGATCTGGCCGCTGTCGTCTCGCCCGAAGAATTGCTTTACGTGCAAGCGGAAATTCGGCGCACATACGTTGCCGACGCGGTGCTCGATTTCGCGTTGCACATTGTACGGGCGACGCGCAAGCAACCGACTGTGCGGATCGGCGCGAGTTCGCGCGCGGCGCTCGCGTTGGTGCGTTGCGCGCAAGCCCGCTCGGTCTTCTACAACCGCGACTACGTAGTACCGGACGACGTCAAGCTGCTGGCGCCTTTCGTGCTTGGGCACCGATTGGTATTGCAGCGCGGCGCCGCCGGCACCGGTCAGCTCAGCTCGGGCGCTTCAGTGGTCGAGGCCGCGTTGGCGAGCGTTCCCGTGCCGGTGCGGTCGTGAACTGGTGGCGCATCTAGGCCGAACCGACTCGGTACCTCGCGTCGCGCTCAGCGGCGGGTTGGCGACCAGGTTGGTTTTTCTCGGCGCGGTCGCGCTGTTCTTGCTTTCCGCGCAAGCGGGCAGCGCACTCTTGCTCCTGATCGCGTGCGGACTCGCCGCGATGCTTTTTGTTTCCGCGGTGTGGGCAGGGTTTTCTTCCGCGTTGCAGGTGAACGTTCGCACGCCGACCGATGTATCGGTCGGCGTGCCGTTCACCGCCCATGTCGCAATCGAAAATTTGCGCCGCTGGCGCGGCGGTCCGGTGACGGTACGCGAGAGCTTCGTCGCGGCCCGGCCTTTGCTTCCTGACGTCGCAGTCTACGTCGACACGCTCGGAGCTAAGCAAAAACTCGGGCTCGTGGTTGAGTTGATCCCACTGGCGCGGGGCGAGGCGTCGTCCGCGAACTTGACCATCGAAACGCACGGTCCGTTCGGCTTGTTCTCGTCGCGAAAATCCGTGCCGAAGCCCGTTGTCGCCCGGGTGGCACCCGCGCCTGTTCCGGCGATCGACATTCTTGCCGGCGGTGCCGGAGACGAGAATGCGTTCGCGAACCAGGGCTTCGAGGTGCGCGGCGTGCGCGAATGGCGTCCGGGCGATGCCGTCCGGCACGTGCATTGGCGATCGACGGCGCGCACCGGCAGCCTGAACGTGCTCGAGACCGGGGGAAATGAAGGAAAGCGCCTCGGCGTGGTCATGGCGGGTCGCGGCGGCGACGCGTCGTTCGAGGCGATGGTGGCGGTCGCCGCGTCGACGGTCGGCAACGCGATCGCTGAAGGCGTCGAATGTTTTGCTTGGTCGAGCGACGTCGGATGCCTCGGGAAGCTGACTGTCTCGTCGTTCTTGAAGCCATTTACTCGCGTCGAAAACGCGGCAGTGCCAGACGATAACGCGCTGTCGCATCTATTCGAGCACCTGGGGTCTGGCGCGACCTTGCTGATGGCGATTCCTTCCGAGGCGTTCAGCGGACGCGCGCACCTCGAAGCGCGCGCGGCGTCGTCCGGCATCGTTGTGATCGACCTGCTGGAGCGGATTTCGTGAGCACCGACGCGCAGCGGCAAGTGGTCATGACCGCTAACGCGAAAGCGATTCGGGTCTCGCTGATTATCGGCGGCCTTCTTGCGCAGCTTGCGGTACAACCGCTCGTCGGCACGCCGGTTTGGGTCAGCGCGAGCGTCTTGTTGTCGGCCGCGGGCATCTTCTCGGCGCGGTTGCCACTTCACGGTGACGCTACGGCACTTGAGCGCAGACTCGGCGGCGGGCGTCAGTTCGTGGCGATCGCACTCGTCGTCGCCTTCGGCCTCGGGGCGTTTTACAGCTTCTACACCGACGGGCCGCGAGCCGAAACGCTCGCCCTGCTGTTGTTAGGAGCGCAGCTCGCGCACACCGTCGCGATGCGCACGTTGCGTGAAGCCGCTCTTGGTTGCGGCGTCACCATCGCGATGCTCGCGGTCGCCGCGGTTTTCGCTAGTGACGCTGCCCTTGCCGTTCTGCTCGTCGGCGGATTCGCGTGTACCGGGGGAGCCGCGACGCTCATTCGACGAGCAACGCTCATCGAATCTGCCACCGCCGCGGCACTCGAACGTCCGGGTGCGGCAGTATGGCGTGCCCTGATGCCTTTCGGCGCCGCGATTGTGGTCGGCGCGATCGGGTTCACGTTGCTCGCCCACAGCGCGCCCTTGCACCCTCACCATCGCGGCGGAGCGGGCGGCATTGCCGGGAATGCCGGGCATGGAACAACGCCTCGTACCGTTCAAGGTTATTTCGCTTCACGGGCACTCGACCTGCGCACCCGTGGCGATTTGCCTACAACGCCGATTCTGTCGACCGATTCTGCCGCGCCCGCGTACTGGCAGGGCGCGATTTACGACAGCTTCGACGGCATGACGTGGAAGATGCCGCTGCCAAACCCTAGCGGCGTCTGGAATACGGCGGACGACGGCACGCAGGCACCGCCGAATACCGGCTCGCCCGGCACCGAACGAAACGACGACGTCGACATACTCGCCGACACCGAATCGACCGTGGTGTTCGCGCCCGGCGTCGTCACGTCGTATCGCGGCCCTGGTCGAGTTTTCTCCGACGTCGATGGTTCTCCTCGCGTGGCCGGCGCGTCGATCGGCCAGTACGAGGTGACGTCGGTCGTGGCGGCGCCGTCCGCCGACCAATTGCGCGCCGCTTCGGGGGCCGACACTGACGATCCGAAATGGACGGCGTTGCCGGCCTCGATCGCTCCTCGGGTGACCGAACTCGCTCGAGACCTGACGAGTTCGAGCCAGACTCGTTACGACAAGGTGCGGGCGATCGAGAACTACCTGAAAACTCACGAGAAATATGACTTGCACTCACCGCAACCTCAAGCCGGTGACGACGCCGTCGACGACTTCGTCTTCGTTTCCCACCGCGGATTCTGCGAGCAGTTCGCCACCGCCGCCGTCGTGATGCTGCGCGGCGTCGGCGTGCCCGCGCGTTTGGTGACCGGATTTGCGTTCGGCGACACGACGAGCGAGCCGGGACGCCGAATCTTTCGCGGCTCCGACGCGCACGCGTGGGTGCAGGTCTACTATCCGGGCATCGGCTGGGTCGACAGCGACCCGACTGGCACAGCTGTTGCCACATCTCCAGGTTCTTCGGCGCGGCAACAGGTTTCGGCATTCGTGACGCACATGTGGCATTCGCTTCTCACCTGGGGCGGCGCGCTGGTGGTTCTCGCGATCGTCTTCCTCGTCGTTTTTGTGGCGTTGTGGCGTCGTCGCCGAATTCGAACTGCCCCCGATCCGCGGGATGCGGCGGGGCCGGTGCTGCGCGCCTACCTCGCACTCGACAAAGCACTTGCCGACACCGGGCGCGCTCGCGAGGCTGGTGAGACGTTGGCCGAATTCGCGCGCCGTCTGGGCGGCCTCGTCGCGACGTCAAGCGAGGTCGCGGTGGCGATGCACTGTCTCGAGCGAGAGTGTTACGCCCGTTCTTCCCGTCGTCCGTCAGACGCCGAAACTGCCGCCGCCGTCGAGGTTTTCGAGCGCTTGCGCACGGCGGCCGGCTCGCACGCCGTTGTCTTGGTCAGGTCAGGCCACGTGTAGGCGACCCGTGCGCTACTCGGTTAGCAACCGGGTTGGAGCTCGACTTCGAGGCTGGCGCGTACGACGTCGTGCATGCCGCGGCCGAGGGCAGCGCGGCGCGAGAAGCCACCGAGGTTCGCCTCGCGACCATCCAGCCATGCCTGGAAGCGATCGGCCGGTCGGCCCCTCTCGTTCCACCGTTGCCACATGGCCATCTCGTGCCAGACGTCCGAGCCGACAGCGACCAGGTCGCTGAGGTGGTTGATCAGCCGGGTGTGGGCCAGTCCGAGGCGCTGCCGGAACGCCGCCCAGCCCAACTCGGACAGGCACCGCTTCCGGTTGGCGACCTCGAGGTAGAAGGCGTCGATGTTGGCCGCCACCCGCAGGTCGGCCGCGTACATCCGGCCGTCTCCTAGCAGATCCGGCAGCGGGGCCACGGTGAACGCGCCGTCCCAGTCGCTGGGGATTCCCGCCTTGTCAGCATCGATGACCGGGGCAACGGTCTGGACCTTGGCGAGCCTGCCTGCCGAGTAGATGTCACACGGGTAGCCGAGCACGACGACCAGCCGTCGGTCGACGGCGATGTTGGGATCGTCGGTCGGCTTGGACGCACGCCGGCCCTTGATGAAGGGGACGTTGTCGAACACGTCGCCTTGCATCACCGGCCGGGCCGGACCGGCTGGCAAGTAATACTCGTCCGGAACCGGGGGCCAGCTCAGGCTGCCGCCGAGCGTGCCGGCGCTGACCATGCGTAACTCCTTGAGGCTCGGCGACCGGAGGCGTCGTCCCGCGACGAGGTGCCGGTCTTGGGTGGAAGGTCAGAAGCTCCAGTCGTCAAGCGGCGGGACGCCGGAGCGTCCGGTCATCCGCAGCGCGCGGCCGGCCGGGACAACGCCTACTCGTTCGGCGCCGGAGCCAGTCACCACCGCGTGATCACTCGCGCGGCGGTAGACGATGTCGTCGCCGAGCAACTCGACGGTGTAGGCGTCGCCCAGCTCGGCGTGCGCGGTGCGCGCAAGCTCGGCCGGCACCGGCAGCATCTTGCTGTTTCCGGACCGGGTCACCTTGACCGAGGTGGGGGTGGTCGTCACCGCGACCTCCTCAAGCTAGACCTACGCGTACTGACACAGCGCCAATGTACTGACATGGTGCGGGATCGGGTGGGCGTTGTCAAATAGCGCCCCGGCCGCCTCGTGACGCCGGACTCAGGTCGGCGGTGACGTGGCCGATAGGGAGACGTTCGCACGGATGCGACGGAGGACTTATGGGGACGGATCCCCGGCTGAGAATTGTCGACGACACGTTCGACTCGGTGCCCGACGGGTACGCGACCGAGTCGCGCTCGCTCGCGGAAGGCGCCGCGACCCGCCTCATCGACAACGTCGAACAAGTCGTACACGGACGCCGTAGCGCGGTCGAGCTGGTGATCGCCGGCTTGCTCGCGGGCGGTCACGTCTTGGTGCAAGACGTTCCCGGTAGCGGAAAGACGACTCTGGCGCACGCGGTCGCGCGATCTGTCGGAGGGCGATTCAGGCGCATTCAGTGCACAGCCGACTTGCTCCCCGGCGACATCACCGGTTCGGCAATGTGGAATCCGTCGACGCAAGAGTTCACCTTCGTGCCCGGTCCGGTGTTCGCGAACGTGTTGCTCGTCGACGAGTTGAACCGTGCCACGCCACGCGCGCAGTCGGCGTTGCTCGAGGCGATGGACGAAGCGATGGTCACCGTCGACGGCCTTCGGCACGAACTGCCCAATCCGTTTTTCGTTGTGGCGACGCAAAATCCGACCGACCAGTACGGTACCTACCCGCTGCCTGAGGGGCAGCTCGACCGGTTCGCGCTCGGCCTCAGCCTCGGGCCGAACGATCGGCAAACTGAACGGCGGGTGATGCGCGAGCAACTGGTGCGCGCGACCGTCAACGACCTGCAACCGGTGCTCAAACCTGAAGAATTGCGCTGGCTGCAGCTAGAAGTGCGGCGCACATATGTTGCCGACGCGGTGCTCGACTTCGGGCTTTCGATCGTCGACGCGACGAGAGAGCATCCGAACGTTCGGGTCGGGGCTAGTTCGCGCGCCGCGCTCTCGCTGCTGCGATGCGCGCAGGCACGGGCGTTGGTGCTCGGCCGCAATTACGTCGTGCCCGACGACATCAAGATGCTCGCGCCCAGTGCTTTGGGCCATCGCGTCGTGCTCAAGGCGGGCGTCGGCGGGCCCTGGACGACAGGTTCGGCGGCGGCCGGCGTGCGGATCGTGCGTGAGATTTTGACGAGCGTGCCTGTGCCGCTGCGCGCTTAAGGCGCCAGCCATGACCAGCGCCGACGAACGTAGCCGCGAGACCGAGCAGGCGTTGAAGCCTGCTTCCAACGTGTGGCCGACGCTGGGCGTGGCAGCCCTGCTCTTTCTGCTCGCCGCGCACGAACGCCTGCTCTGGCCGCAGGTTCTCGGCTGTGCGCTCGTGGCAATGGTCGCCGTGTCGTTCTTCACCGTTGTCCGCCCGTTGGCATTGGCCGTCGAGGTTGAGGCACCCGCCCGTGTCGTGGTGGGCGAACCGTTCGACATGTGCCTGCGAATCGAGAACGCGACGCTGCTTCGACGACGTGACATGGTCGTGCGTTGTCGATGGCGATCGAGACGACCCGTGGTGCCCGCGCTGTCAGTATTCGTGGACGTCGAGGCCGGCACGACGGTCGTGCGGGTGCGTACGGCCGCGACGGCCCGCGGTGTCGCCGGCGGAGTCGACATCGATATCGATGCCGCCGGGCCGTTCGGCTTCTTCTCACGCGTCGCGAAGTACTCGGCGCGGCACCGACTCGTTGTCGTGCCCGCGTCCGGCCGAGAGTTGTCGGTGCTAGCCGGAGCGGGTCGCCGGCCCGGTGTCGTGCCGGGATATTTGCCGGACGTCGACGTGCGTGGCGTGCGCGATTGGCGGCCGGGCGATCGCATCGGCGAGGTGCATTGGCGATCTGTCGTGCGTACCGGGCGTATGACGGTTGTCGAAAGGGACGGCGGTTCGGCGGGCAGTCTGGTCGTGCTCGTGGTTGCGCCCGCCGACAAAGGAAAACCGGTCGTCGACCCGAGATTCGAGTCAGCGCTGTCGGTTGCCGCTTCGACGGCAGCCGCCGCTTTGCGGCAAGGCGTGCCGACCTGCTTTGTCGCGAATACGCGAAACATCGGCGTGAAACATTTGGACGACGACCCCGCGCTACTCGACTGTTTCGCGCGCCTCGATGTCGCGAAGGCGCCGAGTGAGGCGATGCTCGACCACGTGGTGGCTCATGCCGCGCACGGCGGCGTCGTGCTCGTCGTCCTGGCAAAAACAGCGTCCGCCTCGACTCGGGTAAAGGTTTTCGATGCCGTGGCCGCGGTCGGCGCGATGGCCGTCGATGTGACAGAGAATGTCACGGACGACGAGGCAGAGCCGAATTCCACGCGGATTTCGGCATGAACGAACAGCCGGCGTTATCGCGTCGCACCGACCGTCTCGCTGTCGCCGCCACCGTTGGCTCCGGATTGTCGGCGCAGGCGGCGATGTGGGTGTCGGACCGGCGGACGATGTACCTCATAGCGGCTGGGTTGTTCGTCGGTGTAACCGCGATCAGCGCTTGGCGGCTACTTTCTACTCGCGCCCTTACCGCGGGGGTACGGCGTCTCACGAGTACGGCGAATGTGTTGGCGTGTGCGGTGCTCCTCGTCGTCTGCGTGATGTCCGGTGCTTTTACAGGTATTGCGGGAAGCGCGCGTCCGGCGTCCAAGACGGTTGCCGTCGCGGCGATGTTACTTTCCGCCCAACTCGTTCAGACGGCTCTTGTCGCGAATCGTCGCGATCTCGCGCTGAGCGCGCCGATCGTCGGCGCGATGCTCACCGATGCGGGCATGGCGGCCCATGACGCGACGCCGGCCGTGCCTTTCGCGGTGTCGCTCGCCTGCCTTGTGGCCGCGCTCGTCTTCATTCATCGAGGCGATCGGCTCGCTTCGGCTCGCTCGTCGTTCACCCCACAACGTTTCGCGTCCTTGGCGTCTCCCGCGCGAGTACTCGGCCGGGTCAGTGTTATTGTCGCGGTCGCGTTCGTCGCCTTGCCGAATTCGTTTCATTTGGGAGTGCGGCCGGCACCTCAGCACCATGTCGGCACGACGCCGCCGCGCGCACAAGCGTCGCCAGCCGACGAGCCGGGGGCGCGTAGTCAGGCGATAGCCGACCCGGCGTCCGGCTCTCTCGATTTGCGAGTTCGCGGCGAGTTGGGCGATGCCCCGGTGTTCGTCGTCTCGGCGGATTCGCCGCCGTATTGGCGAGGTAGCGTCTACGACGATTACGACGGCACTCGATGGACAATCACGGGCACAGCGCGGACGACATCGTGGGACGTTGTGTCGTCCGAGCAGAAAAACCCGGAAGACGAGGCGGTTCGCGGCGAGACGCGCACCGACGCCGTGCACATCGTCTCGACGCGGCCGCTGCGCGTGGTGTTCGCTCCCGGGACGGCAATTGCTTACACCGGCGCCGGTGCGGTGACCTCCGACGTGGACGGCAATCCGCGGCTCGCGATAAGCGACTCCGGCCCGGCGTCGTCGCGCGACTACGACGTGGTGTCGACACGTCCGCTGCCTGACAACGAGACATTGAGCACGGTGCCGGCTCGAAGCGACAAGCCGACCGACCGGCGATGGTCCCAGCTGCCTCCGCAAATGCCGGCGCGTGTGAAGGCGCTGGCAACGCAGCTTGCCGCGGGCGCGTCGTCACGCGCGGCAGTGGTGACCGCGGTCGACGAATACCTGCGGGCGCACGAGGTTTACGACCTGAATTCACCGCTGCCAGCGTCGGGCGACGATGCGGTCGACGATTTTCTTTTCATTTCGCACCGCGGTTTTTGCGAGCAATTCGCGAGCGCCGCGGCGGTTTTACTTCGTAGCGTCGGAATTCCGACCAGGCTGGTGACGGGATACTCGCACGGCGACCTCAGCGCCGAACCCGGGAAACGACTCATGCGCGCCGCGAACGCGCACGCCTGGATCCAGGTTTGGTATCCGGGAATCGGGTGGATCGACAACGACCCGACGGCGAACGCGCAACGCGTCAGCCCGTCGAGCGTGGCGGCGCCAGCGTCCGCGGCACCTTCTCCCTCGCCGAACCCATCCGCTCATGCGTCGCCGCAACCGGCGAGCATGGGCAGCCTGCATGGCGCGACACAGCATGTCCCCGGAGGGCGGTTCACCATTCTCGGCGCGATTGCCGCGCTGGCGCTCGTCGTCCGGCTCGCCGCCTTTTTGCCGCGCTGGTGGCGAGTTTGGCGGTTGTCACGGCGCTGGCTGTTACGGCATCGGTGGCGAGAGCCACGAGCGGCCGCGCCTGGCGGTCCGGTGCTGCGGGCCTACTCGCGGCTCGACGCGATGCTGGCAGATGCCGGATATGACCGGCTTGCCGGTGAGACCCCGCGTGAGCGGCTTCGCCGAGTCTCGGAAATTCGTCTTATATCGGACGACGTCCAGCGCGCTCTCGAGCTGCTCGAACGAGAGTGCTATGGCGTCGAGCCCTTGTTGCCCGAGGAGACGGCGTTCGCGTCGTCCATTTTCAACGCTTTCACGAATAATGCTTCATCTGCACGAATAACGGTATAGGCGCTGGTCTGCGATCGGAAATCCTGTCCGGTGGATGTCCGTTTTGCTGCGGTTGGAATCGACTCATTCCGCCGTGTGCACCAAACTCTTAGCTGAACGGCCAAAATTCACCCGAAGAGATCAAGCATTTCATCAGTTCGGCCGAAGTTGCTGCCCAAGAGACGTCTACACCTCTTTTGGGAGCCCCCATGTCGAAACAGCTCGGACGCCGGCGCCGCATCGTGCGTGCCGTCGCACCAGCCGTCGGTCTGCTGGCGGCCGGCCTTTTGGTCTGGCAGGGAAGCTACGCCGCGTTCTCGGCGACGACCTCGGCCACCGGCAACACCTGGACGACCGGAAATCTGGTGCTCGAAAACAACGGCGGCGGTACGTACGCCACCACGACCAGCGCCGACTTCGGCGGTACGAACCTCAAACCGGGCAGCACCAACTCGGTGTGTCTCACCGTGAAAAGCGGCGGCAGCGTGGCGGGCGACTTGCGCATGTACGTGAGCAAGCTGACCAACACCGACGGGCTCGCACCGAAAATCGATATCACGGTGCAGGCCGCGAGCACCACGACTGACGTCAGCAAGTGCTCGGACTTTCCGACGTCTGGCGTGAGCAACCTGTACAGCACGACCCTCGACGCTTTGCCGGCCGACTACGCGGGCGCGACCGCTAGCGACGTCGCCGTGGCGAGCGGCAGCGTGCTCGAGGCTTACAAGATCACCTGGACGCTCGACTCATCGACGGACAAGACCTTCATGAATAAGTCAGCGAGCGCCGACCTCACCTGGGAAATCCAGTAGCACGTATGACAAAGGCTCCCAGGCTCGGCACTTCGAGTCTGGGAGCCGACGTCCGTTTATCGGGCCATTTCCAATAAACCGAGGGGAGGTCAACCATGGTTACCGAGATTGCGATCGAAGCGCCGGCGATGCCTGAACCGGCGCGCCACGACTTCGGCTCGTCGGCTCGGCTGTGGTGTGGCTTCCTCGGGCGCGCGTGGCTTTGGTTCCTCGGCGGCTGCCTGGTCGTGACGTTCGCGCCCATGGCCTTCGGCTGGCGGCCTTACGTCGTCGAGTCGGGTTCAATGCAACCGCGCATCAATGTCGGCGACGTCATCTTGGCTTCGCCAGAACACGACCCCGGTCGATTGCTCGGCCATGTCACGGTTTTCAACGATCCTGATCCGTCGCACGCCGGCACGGTGAAATCGCATCGCGTCATCAGGCTCAACCCCGACGGCACCATGACGACGAAAGGCGACGCCAACCCAACCCCCGATCCCGTCGCGTTGCCGAAATCCGACGTCATCGGCATCGGACGCCTGCTCGTTCGCTGGATCGGCCTCCCGATGACGTGGCTGCAACGCGGCGCGTGGGTGTACTTGGCTTTGCTGTTGGGCAGTGTCTGGCTCGCGGCGGTGTTCGTCGTCCGCGATCGCGACGAGGACGACGAAAGTCCGAACGACGAGGACCCGGACGACGAGTTTGCGGACGGCGAGTGGGACGGCCTCGCGGAACCAGAAAAAGCGGCGGAACCGTCGCGCCGTCGAACGACTGAGGATTTCGGTACCGCTTTCGCGGTAGCCGCGCGCGAACCGCGTTCGTTGCGGCGGGCGCATCACCGGCGGCGTTTGACGCCGCGACAACGCTTGCGCAAGGCGACCGCCCGGCTCGTGGTCGTGACGTCCGGATCGGCCGCGCTGTTGATTCCGACGAGCCAAGCGGCTTTTTCCGCGACGACCAGCGTGGTCGGCGCGAGCTGGACTACGGCGGCAACTTTCGGCCCCGACTACACCACTGATGTCAAAAGCCTGAACCCGTACTTGTATTGGAAACTCGACGACGCCGGCACGACGAGTGTCGCCGTCGACTATTCCGGCAACAACCGCAACGGGCAATACACCCCGGCGCCGTCGGGCAGCACACAGTGGGCGATGTTGCAGACCGGCGGTTTGACCGGCCAGTCGCCGAACCTCGCCGTCACCGCCGCCGGGGGCGCCAACAACAGCACGACATGCGTTTACACAAACGCGGCCGCGCAAAATCCGGCGGTGAACACCTACAGCGAGATCATCTGGTTCAAGACGACGTCGACGCAGGGCGGCAAGCTGATCGGTTTCGAGAGTTCGCAAACCGGCGTTTCGAACAGCAACAGCGGCGGGCAATACGACCGGCACATTTACATGGACGGAACTGGTGCGCTGTCGTTCGGCGCCTGGACCGGTGCCGCTACAACGGTGACTTCCGGCCCGGGCTACAACGACGGCGCCTGGCACATGGCAGTGGCGACGATGGGTTCGGCCGGCGGCATGCGGCTGTACGTCGACGACGTCCTTGTCGGGTCGCGAGGCTTCGTCGATTCGCAAAACTACGACGCGTTGAACGGCGGCTGGTGGCGGGTCGGGTGCGGCAACCTCTCCGGTTGGGGCGGCTACACGACGCAAACGAACTACGGGTTTGCCGGCTCGCTCGACGAGGCGACCGTTTACACCAGCGAGCTTTCAGCGTCTAACGTCGACAAGCTGTGGATCGATATCAACCCGAGGCCGGTCATCACGGGCCTGCAAAACGGAAACTTCGAGACCGGGAGCATCAGCCCGTGGACGTGCACTACCGGCTCGGGCATCTCTACCAACGCGCACAGCGGGACCTACGCGGCAGTGCTTGCCAGCAACGGCTCGAAGGCGGGCGAGTGCGATCAGACCGTTACGCTGCTGCCGAACCACGCCTACACGCTGACCGCATGGAGCTGGCGCGCGACGGTGGGCGTGACAGGCGGTGCGACCGGCTCGGCCCCACCTTCCAGCAACGGCAACAAATATGGTCAGGTCAATTTCACTTTCACGACCGACTCGACCGGCGTCGTCACGGTTTACGCGCAGGGCCAAGCTGGTGGAACCGGCTATGTCGACGACATCACTATCAATTAGTGTGCGGCAAGCCTCGGTCAAAAAAGCCTGGACGACGGGTCGTCGACGCCGCGCAGGGCATCGTAATCGACAGTGACGCAGTCGATGCCGCGGTCGGTCGCGAGAACTCGCGCTTGCGGCTTTATCTCCTGCGCCGCGAACATGCCTTTGACCGGCGCGAGCAATGGATCGCGATTCAGCAATTCGAGGTACCGCGTGAGTTGCTCGACGCCGTCGATTTCACCGCGGCGCTTTACCTCGACGGCGACGTGGCGAGCGTCGGCGTCGCGGCACAGCAGGTCGACCGGGCCAATCGCCGTAGGGTATTCGCGCCGCACCAACGTCATGCCTGGCGCTAACGCGCCGGGGTTTTCAGCGAGTAGCACCTGCAAGTGCGCCTCGACGCCATCCTTGACCAAACCGGGGTCGACGCCGAGCTCGTGGCTCGAATCGTGCAGCACTTCCTCGATCGTCAGCACCAGCTGCTCGCCGACTTTGTTCGTGACGGTCCAAACACCCGGTGCCTCTTGCAAGGTGCAGGGAGGGCTCATCCAGTTGAGGGGCTTGTACGCGCGGTCGTCGGCGTGTATCGACACCGATCCGTCGGCCTTGACGAGGATCAACCGTTGGGCGCTCGGCAGATGCGCCGTAAGCCGCCCCATGTAATCGACGCTGCACTTCGCGATGACAAGCCGCACGTCCGCCACCGTACCCGATGCGTCGGCGGCCCAGTGTGTCTCCTCAGCCGGTCGCTTCGAGCCGGACGACGATCGACTTGGACGCTGGGGTGTTGCTGATCTCGGCCGTGTGGTCGAGCGGCACGAGCACATTGGCTTCCGGAAAGTAGGCCGCCGCGCAACCTTTCGCCACCGGGTAGGCCACCAGCCGAAATGCTGATGCCCGGCGCTCGACGCCGTCGTCCCACTCGCTCACGACGTCGGCGATGTCGCCGTCGCGAAAACCGAGCGCTGTCAAGTCGTCGGGGTTGACGAAAACCACCCGCCGGCCGCGGTGAATTCCGCGATACCGATCGTGCAGGCCGTAAATGGTGGTGTTGTACTGGTCGTGCGAGCGCACGGTTTGCAAGATGAGCCGACCGGACGCCGGCCGCAATACCTCCAACGCGTTCACCGTGAAAATGGCCTTCTTAGTGACGGTGTCGAAGGTCAGCGAATCGCGCGCGGCGTGCGGCAGCAGGAAGCCGCCGGGCACGCGCACACGCGCGTTGAAATCGTCGAATCCCGGGACGACGCGAGCAATCGACTCGCGGATGCGGTCGTAATCGGCTTCGAATTCTTTCCATGGCAGCGATTCTCCGACGACGCGCCGCGCGATCTGGCACACGATCGACACTTCGCTCGAGAGCCGCGACGACGCCGGTGACAAGACGCCCCGAGACATGTGCACGGTGCCCATCGAGTCTTCGACTGTGACGACTTGTTCGCCCGTCGTTTGCACGTCGCGTTCGGTGCGGCCAAGAGTCGGCAGAATCAGCGCGGTCGTGCCGACGATGGTGTGCGACCGGTTCAATTTCGTCGACACCTGCACGTTCAGCCGAAGGTTTTCGAGCGCCGCGTACGTCGCGGCAGTGTCGGGGGTGGCAGAGGCGAAGTTACCGCCCATGGCGAAGAAGACCTTCACCCGGCCGTCTCGCATCGCGCGGATCGAATCGACGACGTCGAGCCCGTGTTCGCGCGGCGGATCGAAGTTGAACTCCCGCGCGAGCGCGTCGAGAAAGGCGGGCTTGGGTCTTTCCCAGATGCCCATCGTGCGATCGCCCTGCACGTTGCTGTGGCCGCGCACCGGCAGCACGCCCGCACCGGGTCGACCGATATTTCCGCGTAGCAAAAGAAAATTCACGATCTCGCGAATGGTCGGCACCGAGTTCTTGTGCTGCGTGAGCCCCATCGCCCAGCACACCACGACGCTGCGTGAACGGATCACCCAACTGGCGAGCTCTTCGATTTGCGCACGAGAAATGCCGGTGGCGTCGAGCACGTCGCGCCAGTCGATCTCGCGACCCGCGGCCGCGAATGTCTCGAAGCCGGACGTGTGGGCGGCGATGAAGTCGCGGTCGAGCACGGTGCCCGGTGCGCGGTCTTCGGCGTCCAGTAAAAAAGAATTGAGCGCTTGAAAGAGCGCAAGGTCTCCGTTGACTCTGATCTGCAGGTACATGTCGGCGAGCGCGGTGCCTCGGCCCGCGATGCCGCGCGGCCGTTGCGGGTTCTTGAAGCGCATCAAGCCGGCTTCTGGTAGCGGATTGACCGCCACTATGCGAGCGCCGTTCGCCTTGGCCTTCTCCAACGCCGTAAGCATGCGCGGATGGTTCGTACCGGGATTCTGCCCGGCAATGATGATGAGGTCGGCTTGATAAAGACTGTCGAGGGTGACGCTTCCCTTGCCGACGCCGATGGTTTCGGCCAACGCCGAACCGCTCGACTCGTGGCACATGTTCGAGCAATCGGGCAAGTTGTTGGTGCCGAACGCGCGCACGAAAAGCTGATACACAAAGGCGGCTTCGTTGCTCGTGCGGCCCGACGTGTAGAACACCGCCTCGTCGGGCGACGGCAACGCGCGCAATTCGTCGGCAATGAATGCGAAGGCGTCGTCCCACGAAATGGGCTCGTAGTGCTTGCTGCCGGACCGCAAAACCATGGGCTGCGTGAGGCGGCCCTGTTGGCCGAGCCAGTAGTCGCCGCGCTCGCGCAAATCGTCGATGGAGTGCTCGGCAAAGAATGCCGGATCGATGAGCCTGGCGGTCGCTTCCTCGGCGACGGCTTTCACGCCGTTTTCACAAAACTCCGCGATGTGGTGCTCCGACGGCTCGGGCCAGGCGCATCCGGGGCAGTCGAACCCGCGAGGTTGGTTCAACGCGGCGAGGGTGCGAACGCTACGCGCGGTGCCCATGCGCGGTAACGCGTCGGCAAAACCGGCGGCCACACCGCCAAGACCGGCCGCGACATCTTTGGGCTTGCGTACCCGCACTTTTTCGACGTCCATATGCGTGATCGTAGGACGAACTCGCGCCGCTGTCCGCGACACGTAAGGTTTGAACGTGACCTTCGACGCGATCGTGCTGGCTGGGGGAGCGGCCCGGCGGATGGGCGGTGCCGACAAAGCGCTGCTCGAGGTCGGGGGTAGGTCACTTCTCGAACGCGCCCTCGAAGCGGTGGCGGCCGCGACGGCGACCATCGTCGTGGGGCCAGTCCGCGACACGCGCCGCGCGGTGACGTTCGTGCGCGAAGAGCCGCCCGGCTGCGGCCCGGCGGCAGCCGTGGTGCGCGGAGTGGCCGAAGCCGCGAGCCCGGTGGTCGTCGTCCTCGCTGTCGACGTGCCGTTCGCGGCGTCCGCCGTCCCTCGTTTGCTGGCAGCGGTTTCGGGCTACGACGCCGCGATGCTCGTCGACGAGACCGGACGACGCCAACCGCTCATTGCCGCGTACCAGACGAAACCATTGCGCCGCCGCGACGCCGACGGGCCGTGGGCCGACCGCTCGATGCGCGCGCTCGTCGAGGGACTCTCGGTGGCTGAGGTCGCCGCTGTCGGCGACGAACCGCTCGACTGCGACACGCCTGCCGATCTCCAGCGAGCCGCGTCAACTCGGTAACGGCTGTTCGGCGGCGGTGTCGTCGTACTCCCAGGTGGTGGCGAGCCTGCTGATCCGTTCGGCGGCTTCCTCGAGCGGCACGCCGCTTTCGACGGCACGGCCGAGAAGGTACGTCGTCATCGGCGCGGCCGGGCGGTTCACCCCGTGCGCGACGTCACGCGCCACGTCGAGTACCGCGTCAGGCGCGGCGGCCGGCTCGAGGCCGAACTCTTCGCACACCAACGTCACCCACGAATCGAGCTCGCTCATCGGTCACCTTTCCGAGAGATCGGCCTCATTCTGTCAGCGTCGCACTGTGTCAGCGCTGTGCTTGGAACATCCACAGGTGCATCTCGAGGTCGGTCGCGACGCCGATCAGCAGATCTTGCGATACCAAATCGGTTTTCTCGGTCGCGTCGATCCCTTCGCGGATTCGCTCGACGGCGATGCTGAGCCGGTCGATGAACGCGGCGACCACCACGTCGTCTTGCAGATAGCCGGGTTCGAGCGCGCCGAACTTGGAGTTGTCGGCGATCGTGCGGGCTCTGCCGTCGGGGTTCACCCCGATCGCGACAGCGCGCTCGGCAACCTCGTCGGCATGCCGGCGGGTCGTCTCGACCACTTCGTCGAGTTGCAGGTGCAGGCTGCGGAAATGCTTGCCGATCAGGTTCCAGTGCGCTTGCTTTGCCTGCAACGTGAGATCGATGAGGTCGACGAGGGCGGCTTGCAGCGCCTTCCCCGTGGTCGAACGGGCTTCGTCTGAAAGCGGACTCTTGATCGGGTTCACGAGGTTCTCCTGCGGGTGAGGCCAGCTGGTTGGTCCTCGTGGTCATGCCCACCGTTTCGCGTGCCAGACACCCGGCTCGCGGGATCGTTAAGCTGAAAGGCGTGAGTCGCATCACGCAACGCCGAAGCGTCGTCCATCTCGACGGCGATGTCGCGGTTTCCCGGTTCGACACGCTGGCCGCCGAGGAGCCGCTGGAGATCCGTGTTAGTGCGGCACCGGTCGCGGTTACGATGCGCACGCCGGGCGACGACTTCGACCTCGTCGCGGGGTTCGCCTTCACCGAAGGTCTGATCGTCGAGCCCGACCACCTGTCGGGCCTTCGCTACTGCGCCGGCGCGGACGCCGACGGGCGCAACACCTACAACGTGATCGATATCGTGCTTGCCGACGGCGCCTCGGCGATCGAGCCATCGGTCAGCCGCAACTTCTACACGACCAGTTCGTGCGGAGTATGCGGCAAAGCGAGCATCGACGCCATCCGGGTTCGATCGAAATTCGATTTGCATGCCGACGATGTCGTGGTGTCGCCGCGGGTACTCGCGATGCTGCCAGAAAAGTTGCGGTCGGCCCAGAAGGTATTCGAACGCACCGGCGGGTTGCACGCCGCGGGTCTTTTCAACCCGGACGCCGAACTGCTGGCGCTTCGCGAAGACGTCGGCCGTCACAACGCCGTCGACAAAGTCGTCGGGTGGGCGCTGCGCGAGAAGCGACTGCCATTGTCAGGCACCATCTTGATGGTGAGCGGCCGCGCGTCGTTCGAACTCGTGCAAAAGGCTTACGTCGCGGGCATTCCTATGCTCGCCGCGGTTTCCGCGCCGACCACGCTAGCCGCGGAATTCGCCGAATCCGTCGGCATGACGCTGGTCGGTTTCTTGCGCGGCTCGTCGATGAACGTCTACACCGGCGCTTCGCGCATTGGCGCGGGCGTGGCGTCGTGAGCCCGCGTCGCTCGCGTCGGCTGCCTTCGGCTCCGCCCGACGAGCCCGCGCTCGCGGCAGGTATCGAGACGGTTGAATTCGACGCGGACGGCGAAGAATGGGTGGTGCGCCGCATCACCGGTTCTTCGTCCACCAAGACATATCGCTGTCCCGGCTGCGACCAGGAAATCCGACCGGCCACCCCGCACGTCGTTGCCTGGCCACGCCACGCCCTCGATCAGCGCAGGCACTGGCACAAGGCGTGCTGGAACGCGCGTCATCGCCGCAGCGCAAAGGAATTCCGTCCCGGTCGCTGACAGCTCATGCGATTCCGGAACTGGTCGCCCACTATCCCGAGGTACCGGATTCCGCGTACTCGACGACGAAGTCAGCCGCCGCGACGGTGCCGGCGACCACGATGGCGTGTCGCGGTGTCGCGCGCTGGAAATACGTCGAGGGCTCGACGCTGACCGTATAGTCGCCCGCCGGTAGGGGAACGCGGTAGAGGCCTTGCAATCCCGTATCTACGCTCGCCACCGTCGCGCCATCCTGTTTGACGTCGATAGTGACGCCGAACGCCGGGTCGGTGCGACACTGCGCGCTTGCGGCTGATGCCGAAGGACATTCGAGAATGTTGACACGGCCAGCTATCCCCGTGTTGCTTGGTATTACTGGCTTTCGCCGCGGGTAGCGCGGTTGATTCGCGGGTATCGCGAGCGTCCAGTCGCCCCGTTCGCAGCTGGTGAGAGTAAGGCCCTTTTCGTCAAAGGCAGCAGCTTCGCAATGGGTGGTCTTGTGCTGTTGCGGACCGACGTTGACGAACCACGATTGGTGGTCGACGATGCGGCAATGTGTCGGCGCGCCAGTGATGCTCAGATCGTCGGTGTTGCCGGTGTCGACGCCTCGCGTGACGACGGTGAGTTCCGCATCGGCGCACGTCGAAAATGCGGTGGCGAAACACGTTTCCGCATCGAGTGGCGAATTATCGTCGAGGTAGACCGCCCCTTCCGCGCCACCCTGGACGAGTTCGCCGCAGTACAGGCCTGTCGCGGTGGGCATGACGCCGCTCGGCACCGGTGCCAGCCGTGGGGAATGGGCCTCGCGTACGTAGGCCCTCCCGGCGACGACAAGAGCCGCGGCCAACAGCGTCGCGACCACCTCGGCGACGATCGCGACGGCGACGTTTCGCCGGTTCAGCTTCGTGGGCATGACGATCGGACGCCGCTGTGAGCCTCGCCGTTCCGTGGCTTCTTCGCCAAGCAAGACGGCATCGTGGTCGGTATGTGCCCGCTTTTCGCCGTCCGGCATTTTTCTGGCCGTGGCGGCCTTTGTGCCGAGATCGAAGCGATGCACGTGCATCCGGACTTTCGTGGCAAGGGCGTTGGCTCTCGTTTGCTGGGTGAGGCAGTGCAACAGGCTCGCGAATGGGGTTGTTGGGTGAAGCGTTTGCGTTCAGCTGAACGCAGAGCGTCTTGGCCACGGCCCTCGTCGGGGCCCGCGGTCAGCTGAACGTGGCGGTTTTGTGCTCGGCTGGAAGTGTCGGTGGTGGTG
>JBDZVM010000031.1:0-47084 GCA_040255675.1 Actinomycetales bacterium
CACGCGGCGTCGCTGCGTCAGGCTTTCGCCCATTGCGCAATATTCCCCACTGCTGCCTCCCGTAGGAGTCTGGGCCGTGTCTCAGTCCCAGTGTGGCCGGTCGCCCTCTCAGGCCGGCTACCCGTCGTCGCCTTGGTAGGCCATTACCCCACCAACAAGCTGATAGGCCGCGGGCCCATCCCTAGCCGTCGGAGCTTTCCACCTCAAGAGATGCCGCTCGAGGTCATATCCGGTATTAGCCCCGGTTTCCCGAAGTTATCCCAGTGCTAGGGGCAGGTTGCCCACGTGTTACTCACCCGTTCGCCACTGATCCACCCCCGAAGGGGCTTCACCGTTCGACTTGCATGTGTTAAGCACGCCGCCAGCGTTCGTCCTGAGCCAGGATCAAACTCTCCGTAGATGTCTATATGGTCACCACTCGAACGAGTGGGTCACCGACAAAACATGGAGTGATCTCGGCATTGAACAGACGTAAACTAGCTGTCTGTCTTTACCAAAGGAATCCGCTACGAACCGAAGCCCGTAGACGGGGTTTTTGGCACTGACTTTTAGCACACTGTTGAGTTCTCAAGGAGCGGACGCGCACCGATCGCGGCCTCTCGGCCGTTCTCGGGGCAACCTCTCTAACTTATCGGTGAGGACCTCGGCTGTCAAACCGGGCCTCCCCGTTCCCCAGCGCGACCGAAAGCTCCCGTCGTTTCCCGACGGTCACCGTCTCGATTGGTTTGGGAGCCCGGGACCGGCCGCCGTCGGCGTCCGTTCCTCCCAAGGCACAGATGAGCTTACGAGGCCGACCCCGCACACGTCAAATCGGGGTCGCTCGTTGGCGACTGCGCCCAGATTCGGGCCTCCTGTCCCGTTCAGGAGACGAGCTCGACGCCGGCGACGGACCGTTTCCCTCTCCTGACCACGGCCCACCTGCCATGCAATAGATCGTCCTGGTTGAGAAGCGCCTCGGCGTCCGTGACCTTGCGGTTGTTGACGTAGGCGCCGCCCTCGGCGATCACGCGGCGCGCCGCCGACTTCGTGTCGACCAATCCGGCCGCGACGAAGGCCTCGACCACCGAGGGCGTGGGCGATGCCGCAATCGTGACGAGACCAGTCTCGGCGAGAGCCGCGCGCAGCGTCTCGACCTCGAGGTCGGCGAGTTCGCCCCGGCCGAACAGCGCACGGCTGGCGTCGATCGCCTGCCGGCACTCCGCCGCCCCGTGCACCAGCGCGGTCACTTCTTCGGCCAGCGCCCGTTGCGCCTCTCGAGCGGCGGGCCGTTCCGCGACAGCGCGAGCCAGCGCGTCGATTTCGTCGCGCGGCCGCAAGCTGAAGAACTTGAGAAAGTTCACGACGTCGCGATCGTCGGTGTTGAGCCAGAACTGGTAGAAGGCGTAGGGCGAGGTCATCCGCGGATCGAGCCAGAGTGCACCACCCTCGGTTTTGCCGAACTTGGTGCCGTCGGCCTTGGTCACCAAGGGCGTGGCCAGCGCATGGACATCGACATGCTCGACCTTGTGAATCAAATCGAGGCCCGAGGTGAGGTTTCCCCATTGATCGCTGCCCCCCGTCTGCAGCGTGCAGCCGAAGCGCCGATACAGCTCCAAGAAATCCATGCCCTGCAACACTTGGTAGCTGAACTCGGTGTAGCTGATGCCGGCGTCGGACTCGAGCCGGGTTCGGACGACGTCCTTGGCAATCATCTTGTTGACCCGGAAATGCTTGCCGATGTCGCGTAACAGCTCGATGGCTGAGAGTCCGGCCGTCCAGTCCAGGTTGTTCGCCATCAGGGCCGGCTGAGCGGCCCATTCACCGGAGAAATCGAGGAATGGCTGTACCTGTGCTTTGATCCGCTCCACCCAGCCCGCGACCACCTCAGGGGCATTAAGCGTGCGCTCGGCGCTGGGCCGGGGGTCACCGATGAGGCCGGTCGCGCCGCCGACGAGTGCGATCGGCCGATGGCCGGCCTTCTGCAGCCGACGCAAAGTGATGAGTTGCAGGAGATTTCCGTGATGCAAGCTCGGCGCTGTGGGGTCGAAGCCGCAGTACACCGTGACGGGGCCGTCGTCCATTGCCTTGCGGAGGGCACCGAGATCGGTGCTGATCGCGATGAGTCCGCGCCACACGAAGTCGTCGAGGATATGCATTAAAAGAGATGCCTCCGAAAGCTACGACGAGATGGTCACGGCGTGGATTCTTGCGCATCGTGTCGCGACGACGCGGTCGGGCTTCCTGACCGCCGCTTCGGCACGTGCGCGCGATACGCCGAAACGGTAGGTTCGCCGTCCAGCCAAAACCGCCACGGGGTTTCAGCGCCGGCCGCGACGCCGACGCGCGGGCCTTCTCGGACGGCGACGCGCGGCGGTCCACCGGCGCGCACTCGAATCGGGGAGCGCGGATCGCACGCGTCACGTCCGTTGTCGTCACGGCCGATGCCGAGCGCCATGACGAGCCGGGCCGGACCACGCGCGAGGTCGCGAAACGTCGCGCTGCCGCGCCGCGAATGCGCGATGTCGATGCCCTCGACGACTTCGCCGGCCCGCAATAACACGGCCGACGCAACGCCTTCGCGCTCGCACACGAGGTTCATGCAGTAGTGCATGCCGTACGTGAAATAGACGTACACGTGCCCCGGCTCGCCGAACATCACGGCGTTGCGGGCGGTCTTGCCGCGATACGCGTGCGAGGCGGGATCGACCTTGCCGTGATACGCCTCGACCTCCGTGACCCTGACAGCGACGAGCCCGGCGGGAGATTCGTGCTCGACGATCGCGCCGAGCAAGACCGGCGCAACCTCCGCCGACGGCGCGTCGAAGAACGACCGGTCGAGAACGTCGCGGCGAAGGTTGCTCACCGCGAAAGCAGATCGCTTCGCGCTGGTTCGTCGCCGCTCGCCGCCGCCCACGCGGTGTGAGCCGCGAGCCGGACACGCAAGTCATCGATCTGTTCGGCGACCCGCGCGGGGGCGGTACCCCCGCGAGCCGAGCGTGCCGCGAGCGCTCCGCGCACAGAAAGCACCGCCCGCACTTCAGGCTTCAGATGCGGCGAAATCTCCGCGAGCTTCGTATCGTCGACGTCGCTCAGTTCGCAACTGTGCGCGGCGCACCAGGCCACCAACCGGCCAACCGTCTCGTGAGCTTCTCTGAACGGCACGCCTCGCCGAACCAGGTCTTCGGCAACGTCAGTCGCTAACGCGAAGCCTTGCGGCGCCGATGCGGCAAGGCGATCGGCATCGATTCGCATCGTCGCGATCATGCCTGTGACGGCCGGAAGCAAGACTAAGAGAGTATCGAGCGAGTCGAACACAGGCTCTTTGTCTTCTTGCAGGTCGCGGTCGTAGGCGAGCGGCAAACCCTTCAACATCGTCAGCAATCCGGTGAGGTTGCCGACGAGGCGGCCGCTCTTGCCGCGCGCCAGTTCGGCGACGTCGGGATTCTTTTTTTGAGGCATGATCGAGGAGCCGGTCGCGTACGCGTCGTCGAGCTCCACCCAGCGAAACTCGCGAGTGGTCCACAACACGACTTCCTCACCAAGCCGAGACAGGTGGATGCCGATCATTGCCGCGCAAAACAAGAACTCGGCAGCGAAGTCGCGGTCGCTGACGGCGTCGATCGAATTTTCGGCGGACGACGAAAACCCAAGTTCGCCTGCCGTCGTAACAGGGTCGAGCGGTAATGACGAACCGGCCAAGGCACCTGAGCCCAACGGGGAAATGGCCGCGCGAACGTCCCAGTCGCGAAGGCGGTCGACGTCACGAGCAAACGCGTGCACGTGCGCGAGGAGTTGGTGCGCGAACAACACCGGCTGCGCATGCTGCATGTGCGTCATACCCGGAGCAGGAACGTCTTTGTGCCGTTCGGCGACGTCGACAAGCGCAGTTTCGAGTTCGGCTACACGCCGCACCAGCAACCGCACGTGCGCCCTCAAGAACAAGCGAAGGTCGTTGGCGACTTGGTCGTTGCGGCTACGACCGGCACGCAGTTTGCCGCCCAGCGGTCCGAGGCGTTCGATCAGACCGCGTTCGAGCGCGGTGTGTACGTCTTCGTCGGCGACGGTTGGTGTGAATTCGCCGGAGCGACATGCGGCGTCGAGGTCGTCGAGCGCCGCAAGCATTTGCGCGAGCTCGTCGTCGTCGAGCAAGCCCGCCTTGTTGAGCACGCGCGCGTGGGCGCGCGAACCCATCAAGTCGTACGGTGCGAGGCGCCAGTCGAAATGCACGGACGCCGAAAGCGCGGCAACGGCGTCGGCTGGCCCGCCTTCGAACCGCCCGCCCCACAACCGAAGCGGTTCGCCGCTCATTTGTTCATCACTCACTTGCCCGCTGCCTGGTCGCGTCGCGCGGCAATCTTGCTGGGCAGGCCCCACAGCTCGACGAAACCCTTGGCGAGGGACTGGTCGAACAGGTCGCCAGTGTCATAGGTGGCGAGCTTGTAGTCGTAGAGCGACTCCGCACTGCGACGTCCGGTCACGACGGCGCGACCACCGTGCAGCGACAGCCGAATGTCGCCGCTGACGTGCGCCTGCGATGACGCGATGAAATCGTCGAGCGCATTCTTCAACGGCGAGAACCAAAGGCCGTCGTAGACGAGTTCGGTCCAGCGCTGATCGACCGTGCGCTTGAACCGGGCGAGGTCGCGCTCAACCGTGACGTTCTCGAGTTCTTGGTGGGCAGTAATTAGGGCGATGGCACCGGGCGCTTCGTAGACCTCGCGGCTCTTGATGCCGACGAGCCGGTCTTCGACCATGTCGAGGCGGCCGACACCTTGCGCTCCCGCACGCTTGTTCAGCTGTTCGATGGCTTGCAGCACAGTGACGGGCTTGCCATCGATAGCGACCGGCTGGCCTTTGTCGAAGGTGATAACCGCTTCGTCGGGCTCGCGCGGCGTCGCGGGGTTCGCCGTGTAGGCGTAAATGTCTTCGATCGGACCATTCCAGATGTCTTCGAGGAAGCCGGTCTCGATGGCACGGCCCCAGACGTTGGCGTCGATCGAATACGGGGACTTCTTCGTGACGTCGATAGGCAGGCCCTTCTCTTCGGCGAACGCGATTGCCTTGTCGCGAGTCATGCCGGAGTCGCGCACGGGCGCGAGGACTTTCAAATCAGGAGCGAGAGCGCCAATGCCGACTTCGAAACGCACCTGGTCGTTGCCTTTGCCGGTACTGCCGTGGGCGACCATCGTCGCCCCGAACTGGCGTGCGGCGCCGGCGAGATGCTTGTCGATAAGAGGCCGCGACAACGCTGAGACGAGCGGGTAGCGGTCCATGTACAGCGCGTTGGACTTCAGTGCCGGCAGGCAGTAGTCGTCAGCGAATTCGGCTTTCGCGTCGACGACGACCGCCTCGACCGCGCCGCACGCCAACGCGCGCTTGCGGACGACGTCCATGTCTTCGCCGCCTTGGCCGACGTCGACCGCGACCGCGACGACTTCAGCACCGGTTTCCTCCGCGATCCAGCCGATGCACACGGAGGTGTCGAGACCTCCGGAGTAGGCCAGTACAACGCGCTCGGTCACGTATGTCTCCTTGGTTGTCTGCTTGCGGTCTTCAGTATCTACGGTCATTGCTCGGGGGGTGTGCGGCGCTCGGCGAGCGCCCGTAGCTGTTCGGCAACGTCGGCTCCGCCATCGAGGTCGCGGCACACGCACAGCACCGTGTCGTCGCCGGCCACGGTGCCGATGATTGTCGAAAGATCGGCGTGATCGATGGCCCCGGCAAGCAGGTGGGCACCGCCCGGAGGTGTCTTCGCGACCACCAGGTTGCCTGACGCTCGTATCGACACGAGCAGCTCGGCGGCCATCCGAATCAGACGCGCGTGCGCGGCGGATGCCGCCTCGAAGCGGTCGGACGGAGGGCGGCTAACGGCGTCGTCGCCGTCACGCGGCACCACGTAAACGAACCCGCCGTCTGCGGCTCTCAGGCGAACCGCGCCGATCTCGTCGAGATCGCGTGACAGCGTCGCCTGCGTAACAGAAAACCCTTCTGTAGCGAGTAATTCGGCCAATTCGGATTGCGAGCGTACTGGTCCGCGACCAAGCAACTCGACAATGCGGGCGTGCCGGGCCGTCTTCGTCGGCAGTGCGTCGCTCTTGGCTGTTCGCGCCTGATGCTTCACCGTCTGCTCCCGCGAGATCCGGGAATGGCGGACGGCGCTCATGCCCGCTCCGCGAGGAAGGTCAAGAGCGCTTTTTGCGCATGCAGCCGATTTTCGGCCTGGTCGAATACGACCGAGTGCGGCCCGTCGATGACCGAGGCGGTGATTTCTTCACCGCGATGCGCGGGAAGGCAATGCAGCACGATCACATCGTCGGACGCGGTTTCGACGAGCCGGTCGTTGACCGTGTACGGCTTGAACGCCGCCTTGCGCGTCTCGGCGTCGCTTTCCTGCCCCATCGACGCCCAGACATCGGTATAAAGGACGTCGGCCCCCGCGCACGCGGCGTCAGGGTCGTGCGAGACGGTAGCCGAGCCGCCGGACTTCGTAGCGATGGCGCTCGCACGCCGCAAAATCACACTGGAGGGCTCGTAGCCTGCCGGGCTTGCGACGCGAACGTGCATGCCGGCGAGCGCGCCCGCAAGCAGCAGTGAGTGCGCGACATTGTTGCCGTCGCCCACGTACGTGAGCGTAAGCCCGGCCAAGTCGCCCTTGTGCTCGCGGACGGTCATCAGGTCGGCGAGTGCCTGACAGGGATGCGCCAGGTCGGTAAGTGCGTTGACTACCGGCACGCTCGCATGCGCGGCCAGCGTTTCGATACGTTGCTGAGCGAACGTGCGGATGACAATCGCCGAGACGTAACGGGAAAGCACGCGCGCGGTGTCTTCGATCGTCTCGCCACGACCGAGCTGTGACGTGCTTGCGTCAATAATGATCGGGTGCCCGCCGAGTTCGGCGATACCCGCTTCGAAGGAGACTCGGGTACGGGTTGAATGCTTCTCGAAGATGACGGCAACAGACCGCGGCCCTTCGAACGGCCGAGCGGCGAACCGATCCTTCTTTAGGCGATCGGCGTCGTCGAGAATTTGCGTGAGTTCCGCGCTCGTGAGGTCGTCGTCGATGAGGAAATGGCGAGGCATCACGACTCCTTATGTGCGGCGGCGTCGAGGATTTTCGGCAAGGCGCCGACGAATTCGTCGGCTTGCTCTTTCGTGAGAACGAGCGGTGGCGCGAGCCGGACCGCGTCGGGCTGGACGGCGTTGACAAGGAAACCCTTGCGGCGACCGGCACTCTCGACAGCCGCGGAATTCGCCTGGTTCAACGCGAGCGCGAGCCACAGCCCTTTGCCTCGCACCCCAGCAAGCTGGTCGTGGCGAACCTTTGCGAGCGCGGTCGAGAAATGCGCACCGACGTCGCTGACGTGAGCGAGCAATCCGTCGTGTTCGATGGTCTCGAGAACAGCGAGCGCGGCCGCGCAAGCGACCGGGTTTCCGCCAAACGTGCTGCCGTGCTCGCTTTTCGCCAGAACGCTACCGAATTGCCCGAGCCCGATGCAGGCTCCGATCGGGATTCCTCCGCCCAAGCCCTTGGCGAGCGTGACGACATCAGGCAACACACCTTCGGCTTGGTGCAAGAACCAGTGGCCGGTGCGGGCGATCCCGGACTGGATCTCATCGAGGACCAGCACCGCGCCGGTGGCATCGCATATCTCGCGCGCCGCTCGCAGATAGCCCGAAGGCGCCGGCACGACACCCGCTTCGCCGAGCATCGGCTCGAGAAACACAGCCGCGGTCTGCGACGTCACGGCACTTTTCAGCGCGTCGACGTCACCGTACGACACGAATCGCACGTCGATGCCGAACGGCGCGAATGGCTCGCGAATAGACGCTTTGCCCGTGAACGCGAGAGAGCCCATTGTGCGGCCGTGAAACCCGTTTTGTGCCGCAACCAGGTAACCGCGATCCGGGCCCGCGTACAGCCGCACGAGCTTGAAGGCGGCTTCGTTGGCCTCGGTGCCGCTGTTGGCGAAGAACACCCTGCCGTCGGTACCGAGCAAGGACAGTAGCTTCTCGGCCAACGCGACCGACGGTTCGTTGATGTAAAGGTTGCTCGTGTGCGCAATCTTCGCGACCTGAGCGGACACGGCGTCGACGATGGCGGGGTGCGCGTGCCCGAGAGCGGACACGGCGATACCCGCGATCAGGTCGAGATACGATCGCCCGTCGGCGTCCCACACGATACATCCTTGGCCACGCACCAGGGGAATGGTTGGGGCGTAGGTCGGCATCATCACGGCGGAAAACCGCGACAAAAATTCCGTGTTACTCATGAGACGACCTCACCATCGTGCCAATGCCTTCATCGGTAAAGATTTCGAGTAAAACGGCGTGCGGGACGCGCCCGTCGAGTACGTGGGCACTGCCCACTCCCCCGCGAACCGCTCGCAGGCATGCTTCCATTTTCGGCACCATGCCAGAAGACAAGCTCGGCAGCAGCTTTTCGAGCTCGTCGGCGTCAAGCGAACTGATGACTTCGTCGCTCTCGGGCCAGTCGGCAAAGAGCCCTTCGACGTCGGTGAGGACGACGAGTTTCTCAGCTCCGAGCGCGACCGCGAGTGCGGCGGCCGCGGTGTCTGCGTTGACGTTGTACACGCAAGGATTCGCTTGGTCGTCGAAGCCACGAGCAATACTTGACACGACGGGAATTCGACCGTCGGCGAGAAGGGTCTCTACCGCCCCTGGCTCGACCGCCACGACGTCGCCGACCAGGCCGATGTCGACCGGCTTGCCGTCGACGACGGCATCGCGGCGTTCGGCGGTGAACAGGTGCGCATCTTCGCCGCTGAGCCCGACGGCAAACGGCCCGTGCTGGTTGAGCAACCCGACGA
Source organism: Actinomycetales bacterium (assembly GCA_040255675.1). GTDB lineage: Bacteria > Actinomycetota > Actinomycetes > Acidothermales > Acidothermaceae > JBDZVM01. The sequence continues at coordinate 8,808 of JBDZVM010000031.1, forward strand.
CGTCGCGCTGTACCTGCCCGACGAGCACCATCCGGACGACGTCCATCGTCTCGGGAGTTGTGACACGCAGGCCGCCGGCGAATTTCGACTCGATACCGAGTTTGTCGAGATGCTTGTTGATCTGGGGACCGCCGCCGTGCACTACGACCGGCCGCAGGCCCGCGTAACGCAAGAAAACGACGTCGGCGGCGAACGATGCCGCGAGTGATGGGTCGGTCATGGCGTGACCGCCATATTTCAGTACGACGGTGCGGCCGTGAAAACGTTCGAGCCACGGCAGCGCCTCGACGAGAGTGGCTGCCTTCGACTGGGCAGTCTGCCGGTCGCGAGTCATGTCGAGTAGGCCGAATTCTCGTGAACGTACTCCGCCGTGAGATCGGTGGTGAGCAAAGTCGCGGTCGCGGCGCCCGCGTGCAAGTCGATCGTAATGCTGACGTTGCGGCCACTCATGTCGACGAGCGAGCGCGGCTCGCCGATTGCCGAGTTCTTGCAGACCCAAACGCCGTTGATGGCAACGTCGACGGCGTCGTTTTCGAATGTCGCGTTGGTCGTGCCGACAGCGGCAAGAATGCGCCCCCAGTTCGGGTCTTCACCATGGATCGCGCATTTGAACAGGTTGCTGCGAGCCACGGCACGAGCGACGTCGAGGGCCTCGTGTTCGGAGCGGGCGTTCACGACTTCGACCGCTATGACCTTGCTCGCGCCCTCGCAATCGTCGATGAGCTGGGCGGCGAGATTCGCGCAGACTTTCTCGACTGCGTCGGCGAATTCCTCGACGTCCGGCTCGACACCTGAGGCGCCCGACGCCAGCAGCAGCACAGTGTCGTTGGTGGACATGCACCCGTCGGAGTCGATGCGGTCGAATGTCTTTGCCGTTGCGCTTTTCAACACGCCGTCGAGCCGCGCGGCGTCAACGCTCGCGTCGGTGGTGAGGACGATGAGCATGGTGGCCAGCGCCGGCGCCAGCATGCCGGCGCCCTTGGCCATTCCCCCGACACTCCAGCCGGCCGGCGAGGTGACTGCCGCCTGCTTGGCGACCGTGTCGGTGGTCATGATGGCGTGCGCGGCCGCGTCGCCGCCGTCGGAAGCGAGTTCGCCGTGCGCGGCTTTGACGCCGGTAAGCAGTTTGTCGAGCGGGAGCAGTTCGCCGATGAGGCCGGTTGAGCAGACGGCCACCTTTGCCGACGAGTCGCCTAGCAACGTCGCGACTTCTTCAGCGGTCGCGTGCGTGTGATGAAACCCTGTCGAACCCGTGCACGCGTTGGCGTTGCCCGCGTTGAGCACGACGGCGACTACCTGCCCTGCCTTCAATACCTGCTCGGACCAGAGCACGGGCGCGGCCTTGATGCGGTTCCGGGTGAAGACGCCGGCGGCAGCGTCCAGCGGCCCTTCGTTGACGACCAGCGCAACGTCGGGGCGGCCACTGGGCTTGATGCCGGCGGCGACGGCGGAGGCTTTGAATCCCTTCGGCACAGTCACGGTCATGGCGCGATCTCCGAAGCGAAGCGGAGGAGTTCGGGAAAAGTCATGGCGCGATCTCCGAAGCGAAGCGGAGGAGTTCGGGAGATGTCACGGCGCGACCCCAGCCACGGGCAGGCCGGTGGTTTCGTCGAGGCCAAGCATGAGGTTCGCGTTCTGCAGCGCCTGACCGGCGGCGCCTTTCGTGAGGTTGTCGAGCGCGGCGACGACGACGATGCGGCCGGCGTGCTCGTCGAATGCCACCTGCAGATGCGCCGAGTTCGAACCAGTCGTCGAGTCAGTCCGCGGCCAGACTCCTTCGGGGAGCAGGTGCACGAAAGGCTCCGCCGCGTAGGCGGTCTCGAAGGCGTGCCGTACCGCGTCGACGCCGATACCTGGTTTCGGTTTCGCCGTGCAGGTTGCCAAGATTCCGCGGGGCATCGGTGCCAGCAACGGCGTGAACGAGACGGTGACGGGTCGCCCGGCGACGTCCGACAGGTTCTGTTCGATTTCTGGAATGTGCCGGTGCGTGCCGCCGACGTTATATGCCGAAACAGCACCCATTACTTCGCTCGCCATGAGGTGAGGTTTTGGTGCGCGGCCGGCGCCGCTCGTGCCGCTGGCGGCCACGATGACGACGTCGTCTGGTTCGGCGAGCTGATGGGCGAAAAGCGGAATGAGGGCGAGGGTGGCGGTGGTGACGTAACAGCCGGGGTTGGCGATGCGCGTGCTGGCTTTGATTTTCTCGCGCGCGCCGGGCAACTCAGGAAGCCCGTAGGTCCAGGTGCCGGCATGGTGGCCGCCGTAGTACTTCTCCCATTGCGCGGGGTCACGCAGCCGAAAATCCGCCCCGATGTCGACAATCAGGCGATCGCCGGGCAGCTGCCGCGCGATCTCGGCAGATTGACCGTGCGGCAGCGCGAGAAAGACGACGTCAGCGGACGCGAGCGCGGCAGGCGCCGTCTCGGCGAACGTCTGGCCGGCAAGCTGTGCGAGGTGCGGGTGCGCGGACGTGATCGGCTTACCTGCGCTGCTGTTCGCCGTGGCGATCGTAAGCTCGAGCGCGGGATGACCGGCGAGCAGACGCAACAGTTCGCCACCCGCGTAGCCACTGGCTCCCGCGACGGCCACTGTGTGCCCCATGATCGAACCTCCGGTCGCAACCATATTCGGTTAGATGCATAAGCATACACCACGGCGATCGTCTAAGGTCGGGACGCGAGCTGACTCAGCTACGCAGCACCGCGTCGACCCGCCGGACGGCCTCGGCCACGGCGGCGTCGCGGGCGGCGGTGGCCTCCTCGGCGGTCAACGTGCGGTCATGCGCCCGAAATCGCAGCGCGTACGCGAGCGATCGGCGACCCGCCCCGATTTGATCTCCCGCGTAGACGTCGAAAAGCCGCACAGACTCAAGCAGTTCGCCGGCGCCGTCGCGAAGAGCCGCCTCGACAGCGGCCGCCGGAACGTCGTCGGCCACGACGAGCGCCACGTCTTGCGTCGCGACTGGGAACGTCGACACGGGCGACGGCTGGACCGGCCCCCCGGCGTGCCCGAGCAGCTCCGAAAGGTCGACTTCGGCGGCACATGTGCGCGCCGGCAACTCAAGCGCGGCACACACCCTCGGATGAAGTTCGCCAGCGTGGCCGACGAGTACGCCGTCGACCGAGATCGCGGCGCAGCGACCCGGATGCCACGGTGCATACTCAGCGGCCGCCACCTCGACGTCGCACCGCAGCACCGCGGCGACATCGCGCACGAGTTGAATGGCGTCGCTCCAGGTAGCTGGACGGCCGCTCCCCCACCAGCCGCGGGGCATCCGCTCTCCGGCCAACGCGGCGGCGAGATACATCGGTTCACGAGGCAATGCCTCGAACACGCCGGCAAGCTCAGCATCGGTCGGGCGACGGTCGACGCCGAGACGCGGCGGCTTCGGCGCCCCACCGGGGTCTGGCAAGTAGACCGAGCCGGTCTCGAACAGCGCCACCCCGTTCGCCACGCCGCGGCTCAGATTACGGCGAAGGGCGGCGAGCAGACCGGGCAACAGCGTCGTCCGCAAAAAGGGCTCTTCGTCGGACAGCGGATTGGCGAGCCGCAAGGCATGGCGGCGAACGTCGTCGGCGGGCAAGGCTAAGGCGTCGAATACCGAGGAGGAGATGAACGGGTATGCGATCACCTCGACGTAACCGGCGTCGGCGAGCGTGCGCCCGACCTGGCGACGCAACCGCTGTGATTCGGTGAGCCCGCGACCGATCGGCGCGCGCGGCAAGGCGACCGGTACGCGGTCGTAGCCTTCGAGCCTGATGACTTCTTCGGCGAGGTCGTTGGGGTCGGTGAGATCGGGTCGCCAGCTCGGCGGGACGACGCGCAGCCGGTCGCCGTCGGCACTCACCTCGCAACCGACGTCGGCGAGGCGGCGGACGACGACGTCTCGCCCGTACTCGAGGCCAGCCACCTTGTCGGGGTGGTTCGCGGCGATCGTGATGCTGACGGGTGCTCGGCCGAGGTCGACGTGCGTCGTGCCGACCGCCCGCCCGCCGCCGAGCGCGACGAGGAGCGCGACCGCGCGGGCCGCCGCACGAGGTGGAAGTTCCGGGTCGACGCCACGCTCGAACCGGCGTGAAGCTTCGCTCGAGAGCCCGTGACGACGCGACATGCGCGCGATTCCGACGGCAGGAAAATGCGCCGCCTCCAGGAGCAAATCCTTGGAGTGCTCGTCTATTTCAGTCGTCAGCCCACCCATCGTGCCCGCGAGACTGATCGGGCCGGACTCATCGGTGATGAGCACGTCGTCGGTGTCGAGATCGCGGACGACGTGGTCGAGTGTCTCGAGTTGCTCGCCCATGGTCGCGCGCCGAACCACGATGCCGCCCGCGAGCTTGCCGGCGTCGAAGGCGTGCAGTGGCTGGCCTAGTTCGAGCATCACGTAGTTGGTGATGTCGACCGCGAGTGAGACGGGGCGCATGCCGGCGAGCATCAGCCGAAGCCTCATGCGAAGCGGTGTGGCGGCTTTCGGGTCGAACCCTTCGATGCCGCGAAGCACGAACCGGTCGCACGCGGTGGGATCAGGAAGGGCAACTGGCCGGCTCGGCGATGCGACGCCGACGTCAAGGGTGACGTCGGCCGGGTCGCGGAATTCGACGTTGTACGCGGTAGCGGCCTCGCGGCCGACGCCGCGAATCGACAGCGCGTAGCCTCGGTCGGGCGTGACGGCAATGTCGAGGACGTCGTCGCGCAGGCCGAGCGCTTCGACCGCGGGCGCGCCGACCGGCGCGTCGGCGTCGATGACCAGGATGCCGGTGTGGTCGTCGCCCACGCCGAGCTCGCGCACCGAGCAGATCATGCCGTCGGAGACGTGACCGTACGTCTTGCGCGCCGCGATCGCGAACCCGCCCGGCAACACCGCTCCGGGCAGTGACACCACGACTTTGTCGCCGACCGCGAAATTCGTTGCGCCGCAGACGATTCCGCGAGGTTGTGCCTCGCCCACCTCGACCTGGCAATACCTGATGGTTTTGCCGTTGCTCGCTTCGAATTCGTCGATGTCGAGCACTTGACCGACGACGACAGGGCCTTCGATGTCGACGCCCACGGTCTCGACGGTCTCGACTTCGAGCCCGGCACGAATCAAAGCGTCGGCGACGTCGCGCGCCGATTCGGTGTCAGGGATCTCGACGAACTCGCGCAACCACGACAGCGGGACTCGCATCGACGTCAGACCTCCGTGCCGAAAGGCAGCGTGAAGCGGATGTCGCCTTCGACGATGTCGTGCATGTCGCGTACGTCGTGACGGAACATCAGCGTGCGCTCGATTCCGATCCCAAACGCGAAACCGCTGTAGCGGCCGGGGTCAATACCGCACGCGACCAGCACGCGCGGATTCACCATGCCGCAACCGCCCCACTCGATCCAGCCTTCGGAATTGCAGGTGCGACAAGGGTTTTCCGGGTCGCCAACGGAGGCGCCTCGGCACACGAAGCATTGCAGGTCTGGCTCGGCACTCGGCTCGGTGAACGGGAAATACGACGGTCGCAGCCTGGTGGTAATGCCTTCGCCGAACATCGCCGTCGCGAAGGCGTCAAGAGTGCCTTTGAGGTGAGCCATCGTGATGCCCTCGTCGACCACGAGCCCCTCGACCTGGTGGAACACCGGGCTGTGGGTGGCGTCGAGTTCGTCGGTGCGAAACGTTCGACCGGGGCATACGACGTAGATCGGCGGCTTGCGCGTGAGCATCGTGCGAATCTGCACGGGCGAGGTATGCGTGCGCATAACCAGCCCGGAGTCGGGCGACTCGACCCAGAAGGTGTCTTGCATCGTGCGGGCGGGGTGGTCGGGGCCGAGATTTAGTGCGTCGAAGTTCAGCCACTCGGCCTCGACTTCGGGCCCCTCGGCAACCTCATAGCCCATTGCCACGAACACGTCGGCAATGCGCTCTTGCAAGGTCGTAAGCGGATGCCGAGCACCGACCGGCGCGCGGTCCCACGGAAGCGTGACGTCGACCGTCTCCTCGACCAAGATGCGAGCGTCGCGCGCCTCGAGCAGTCGCGTCTCGCGCTCGGCCAACGCTTTGGTCACGGCTCCCCGGGCCTGGCCTACCCGGCGTCCGGCTTCGGCTTTTGCTTGCGGAGGCAGCGCGCCGATCTCGCGGTTGGCGAGCGCCAGCGGCGAACGGTCGCCGGCGTGAGCAAGCCGCACCTCGCGTAAGGAATCGAGATCGGACGCCGCCGCTATCGCGGCCAGCGCCTCGTCGCGAAATCGCTCGACCTCGTCGGGATGCAACGGGGTCACCTCGACAGGGTCGTAATCGCGGTTGGGTGCGGACACGGAAAAACTCTTTCGGGCGGGTCGGACGTCGGGCGCCAGTCTAGGGCGTGGGCGCGGCAAGCGATCGGGCGCGCCTTAGACGGCAAAAGGTGGGGCGCCTGCCGGAAAGGTGACTTGGAACAATGCGCCGCCGCCCGGGGCGTCGGTGACTGACGCCTCGCCGCCATGCGCCTCGACGAGTCCCTTGACGATGTACAGGCCAAGGCCCGTGCCGCCGCGTCGTCCGGCTCGCCAAAATCGCCGAAACACCAGCTTGCGCAACTCCAGCGCGACACCGTCGCCCTCGTCGCTGACCGAGACGGCGACGCCGTCGCCCGCCGGTTTGACTTCGATCACGACGTCGCCCGCACCGTGGCGGATCGCGTTGTCGACGAGATTCGCGAGTACCTGGTCGAGCTTGTCGGGGTCGACCCAGACCTCGGGCAGCCCGCGCGCGGCTTCGACCCGAAAACGCTCGGCCGGTTCGCCGGCGGCGATGCGCCCGTCGACCGCGCGGCGGGCGGCCGCGACGACGTCGACCACCTGCTTGCGCAACTCAAGCCGGTCGGCGTCGATGCGCGACACGTCGAGCAGTTCGCTGATCAACCTGGTGACTCGATCGGCGTCGGCGTTCACCGTTTGCAGCATCAGCAAGCGCTGCTCGTCGTTGAACCGCTCCCACTTGTTCAGCAGGGTCGCGGTGAACCCCTTCACGCTGGTAAGCGGGGAGCGTAGCTCGTGCGCGACGGTCGACACGAGGTCGGCGCGGTCGCGCTCGGCGCGCTCGCGATCGGCTGCTCCTCGAAAGCTCACCACCAGCCGGTAAAGCGGCCCGCAGCGACGCTGTCGCACGTAGGTCGCCGTGACGTACAACTCGCGCTCGTCGGGAAGCGTGAGACGCCGCTCGGGTTGCCCGGTGCGGATCGCCAGCCCGTCATACGGCCTGGTGCACGTCCACCAATCGCGGCCGACCGAATCGCTGACCGCCAGGACCTCGCGATAGTCGCGACCGAGCGCTTCGTCAGGGCCGCGACGCAGCAGTCGTGCGCCGGCGGGATTGAGCAACACGACGCGGCCGTGCTCGTCAGCGATCAGCAGACCGTCGGGGAGCACGTCGAAGGCCGACTTCTCGTGTTCGACAGCCCGGTCGAGGTCGGTGGCGAACTCGTGATCGCGGCCATGATTGACCGCACTATGGACGGCACTCGTGGCTGCGCTGTCTCGCTCGGCGGCGGGCGTCAATCTGCTCTCCCTCCGCGACTGCCTCGTGCTGAACGCGTATCCGCGCCCAAGAAAGCACCCTACCCAGCGGAGCCTACGGGCGGAAACGGGCAAATGACCAGGCCCGCGCGAGGCAAATAACCTTGCAGCCGCGACGTCAGCGGCTCCGCCTCGCCCTGGCCGAGGCGTAGAGGCAGACGGCCGCCGCGGCGGCCAGGTTCAGGCTTTCCGCGCGCCCGTGAATCGGCACTCGCACCCGGCGATCGGCGAGCGCGAGCACGGCGTCGGGTAATCCCCAGGCTTCGTTGCCGAAGATCCACACGGTAGGGCCAGCCAGCACGCGGTCGCGTTCGAGTTCGTCGAGGTCGTCAGCTCCCGCGCCGTCCGCCGCGAAGATCTGGAAACCCGAGCGCCTTAGCGAGGTGACGGCGTCCGCGATCGTTACCCCCGTGACCAGCGGAAGGTGGAACAGACTGCCGGCGGTCGCGCGCACGCACTTGCCGTTGTACGGGTCGACCGACGAGTCGGAAAACAGGACGGCGTCGGCGCCGGCGGCGTCCGCGGTGCGAAGCACAGTGCCAGCGTTGCCGGGGTCGCGGACAGCGGCCAAGAGCACGACGAGCCGGGCACTCTTACCGACGGCATGGTCGAGAGGGACGTCGATGGCGTCGCACACCGCGACCAACCCTTGCGGGGTGACCGTCTCGGAGAGCTCCGCGAGCACCCGCCCGCTCGCCTGATGCACCGGCGTGCCGCGCGCCGCCGCTGCTTCGACGACGTCGGCGTGCCGATCACGCGCCTCGGCCGTCACGAAAAGCTCGCGAGCAACCCCAGCCGACGCCGCTTCGCGTACGGCTTGCGCGCCCTCGGCGAGAAACGCCCTGTCTTGCTCGCGAAACGACCGCTTCAGCAGTCGCCGCGCGGCCTTGACGCGGGGCGAGCGGACGTCGGTCAGCTCACCCCGAGGCGTCGATTGGCGGGTGTTCAGGCGGCGTTCTCGGTGCCGGACGGCGCGGGCAGCGCCTTGCGGGCCACCTCGACCAGGGCTGCGAACGCCGCGGCGTCGGACACCGCGAGCTCGGCGAGAATCTTGCGGTCGACCTCGACGCCGGCGAGCTTCAGGCCCTGAATCAGCCGGTTGTAGGTGATGCCCTGCTGACGCGCGGCCGCGTTGATGCGCTGGATCCACAGCCGGCGAAAGTCGCCCTTGCGTGCTTTTCGGTCGCGGTAGTTGTAGGTGGCCGAGTGGAGCATTTGCTCCTTGGCCTTGCGGTACAACCGCGAACGCTGACCGCGGTAACCGCTAGCCAGCTCGAGGACGGTGCGGCGCTTCTTGTGGGCGTTGAGGGCCCTTTTGACGCGTGCCACGAGAGAACTCCTTGATCGGGCCGGCTGTCGTGCGCCGGCGTGTGGACGAAGGTCGGTGAGCTGTTAGCGGCCGAGCAGGCGCTTGATGCGCTTGGCGTCGGCCGGCGCCATCTCGACCTCGTCGTACAACCGGCGGGTGCGAGTAGAGGGCTTGTGCTCGAGCAAGTGGTTGCGATTCGCGCGTCGGCGCATGATCTTACCGGTGCCGGTGACTCGGAACCGCTTGGCGGAACCGCTGTGGGTCTTCGATTTCGGCATGGTGACCGCGTTCTCCTTCGAGTTTGGACGCGCGTGCGCCAATCGTGCGCTTGTCGCGATATCGCTTCGTACTGCTGCCGTCGTCCGCGTGGTGCCGCCGTTGAACCGGCGCGCTACTAGGCGGACTTGGGCGGTGCGGCCTCGCTGGTCGCCGTCGCGATTCGCTCGGCGGCCTTCTCGGCCTTGAAGTCTGACTTCTTCTTGTGAGGCCCGAGCACCATGATCATGTTTCGGCCGTCGAGCTTGGGTGCCGACTCGACGAAACCGAGGTCGGCTACGTCGTCGGCCAGCCGTTGCAACAGGCGGGCTCCCATCTCAGGGCGCGACTGCTCACGGCCGCGGAACATGATGGTGATCTTGACCTTGTCGCCTTCCTTGAGGAAGCGCACGACGTGACCCTTCTTGGTCTCGTAGTCGTGCGTGTCGATCTTGGGTCGGAGCTTCATCTCCTTGATGACGGTCTGCGCTTGGTTCTTGCGAGCCTCGCGGGCCTTGACCGCGGACTCGTACTTGTACTTGCCGTAGTCCATGAGCTTGGCCACCGGGGGCCTGGCCATGGGCGCGACCTCGACGAGATCGAGGTCTGCTTCTTCGGCGAGACGCAACGCGTCTTCGATTCGGACGATGCCGACCTGCTCGCCACCTGGCCCGACGAGACGGACCTCGGGAACACGAATCCGGTCGTTGATGCGGGGCTCGACGCTGATGGGACCTCCCATGGTTTGGTGCGTTGCGCGATCCGCCATGCGAGAGTTCTCGTGACAAGCAAAAACCCCGCACGACGCGCATGCGGGGCTCCGATGATCGCCGGACTCGGTCGCGGCGGCGACGCCGTGACCATACGCCTGGCGCTACGCCAGGACCGGCGGACCTTACCTGCCGACCACCGGTCGACGAGGTGGGAGACCGGAGCCTCCACTTGCTGGTGAGCACACGGGTGCTACACCGGTCGCGCTCCAAGCGTAACAGGCCACGCCCCCGCGCGCGGGACGCCCTCTCAATATGCTGCGCGCCATGAACCAGAGGGGCGACGAAGGGCGGCCCGCCGCCGTCCAGATTCATCGCTTTGTCGACTTAGCTTCTTCGATCTTGGCCTTGAAGCCGTCATGCGGGCTCACGCGGATCGTGGCAATCGACGGTCCAGGGGGCGCTGGCAAGTCGACGTTCGCCGGGCGGCTGGCGCGCCATCTCGGCGATGCGCAGGTGATTCACACCGACGACTTCGCCAGTTGGGACAACCAGTTCGAATGGGCCGACCGCCTGCTGTCACAGGTGCTTGAGCCACTCGCCGCCGGGCGTGACGGTCGATACCAGCGCTACGACTGGCTATCGCGTGAGTTCGCGGAATGGCATGACGTACCGGTTTCCCCCGTGCTCGTCGTCGAAGGCGTCGGCGCGGCGCGACTGGAGGTGGCGACGCGGCTCACTTTCGCCGTCTGGATCGAGACCCCGCCCGATATTCGGCTGGCGCGCGGAATCGAGCGGGACGGCGAAGCGCTCCGCGAGTTTTGGATGCAGTGGATCGCCGGCGAGAATCGGCACTTCGCGAACGACAAGACCCGGGCCAGAACCGATCTGGTGGTCAGCGGAACTCCAACCGTGGCGCATGACCTCGACACCAGCTTTGTGGCGCTCGCGCCCTAATGTCGCGACGAGCACGCGCAGCAGCGAGCTCTACCATGCGGTCGTGATAACACGAGAAGCCGGGCCACGGGCATTGGCCCCGAGGCCCGGCCGTGAGCCTGATATCAGAAGCGTTCCTTCAGCTTCTGCGCCTCGTCTTCGGCAAAGTCCTTGCCCTTTTTCTCGTATTCTGGCGCGCGCTCGCGGATTTCCTCCTCGCCGCGCTGCTTGGCTTCGTCGCCGTACTTCTCAGCCTGCTCGCGAGCCTTGGCTTCCATGTCGTCGAATCCACCCATGATTTCTCTCCTTGAATGCGGGTGACGGACGACTCTTCATGCACGCCGAATAAGCCATCAACCGGCTGACGACGCCACAGCAATGTGCCAGCCCGGACACATCGCTCGAGGCTGGAGCGCGCCGTGCGACTATTCGACGATCTTCGAAATGTCGATTTCCAGGATGTCGCGCGCGCCGGCCGCTTTGAGCGTGGGAATCAAGGTATTGACGCAGTTTTTCGCGACAACCGACTCGACCGCGTGCATCGTGCCCGACGCGAGCGCGGTGATCGTGGGTGACCCCATGGCGGGCAACACGGCAAGGACGTCGGGCAACTGGCCATCGGCGACATTGAGCTTCAGCAACACTTTGCCTCGCGCGTGAATCGCGCCACGCAACAGCAGAAGCAGATCATCCATCGCTTGGCGCTTTTCGGCGTGCGCGTAGGTGGCCGCGTTGGTGATGAGTTCGGTGCGCGACGTGAGAAGCGTGTCGATGATTTTCAAGCCGTGCTTCTTCAAACTGGTGCCGGTCTCGGTGAGATCGACGATCGCGTCGACGATGTCGGGCACCTTAGCCTCAGTAGCGCCGTAACTCGGCACGATCGTCGCCTTAACGCCGATCTTGTCGAAATAGCGCCGGGTGAGCTCGGGGAACTCGGTAGAAACCCTTACGCCGTCGGGCAAATCTTCGCCCCGATTAGCCGGACTCTCGTTCACGACAGCGAGCACGATGCGCACCGGATTGCTGGTGGCCTTGGAGTATTCGAGTTCGCCAAGACTCACGACATCGGCGTCGACTTCGGTGATCCAGTCGCGGCCAGTGATGCCGAGATCGAAGAGCCCTTCCTCGACGTAGGTGGGAATCTCTTGCGGGCGAAGAAATCTGACGGTGTTGATGCGCGGATCATCGATCGACGCGTTGTAGTCGCGCTCGGAGCCTCGAATCACCGCGAGGTCGGCGGCTTGAAACAGTTCGAGGGTCGCGCGTTCGAGCGAACCTTTTGGCAAGACCAGGGAAAGCACGGCAAAGCCTTTCGAAGACGAGGAGAACGGGTCAGCCGGTGGCCGGCCGGCCGAAGCCGGGACCGATCGCGGGGCGATGATGTCGCAGCTCTCGCAAAACGAGCGCGGAATCGAGCGCTGCCACCGTCGCCTCCCATCCCTTGTCTTCGACGCTGTCGGGTGATCCGCAGCGATCCAGTGCCTGAGCAAGACTGTCACAGGTCAGCACGCCGTTGCCCACCGGGGTGGCCGCGTCGAGCGCCACTCGGCCAAGACCCGCGGTGACGGCGTCACAGACGTATTCAAAATGCGGTGTGCCGCCGCGGATCACCGCACCCAGGCAGACGACGGCGTCGTGATCGATGGCGAGCTGCTGAGCCACGACCGGTAGCTCGATGGCGCCAGCGACCCGGACGACGGTGGGCGAGTCGATGCCGCAGGCTTTCGCGGCGCAGATCGCGCGTTCGAGCAAGACGTCGACGATTTGCGCATTCCACCTGGTCGCGACGATGCCCACCGAAAGCCCGGTCGCGTCGACCGACGCCGCCCGCGGGCGGCCCGCTCCGCTCATTTACAGCCCTCCGTTTTGTTCGTCGACCAACGGCGGCACGTGCTCTGGCAAGAGCAAATCGTGGCCCATGCGGTCGCGTTTCGTGAGCAGGTAACGAAGATTGTCAGGATTGGCGTGCGTGGGCAACGGCACCCGACCGACGATGCGAAGGCCCCACCCCTCGAGACCCGCCCGCTTGGCGGGGTTGTTCGAGAGCAAACGCATCGAGCGAATACCAAGATCGGAAAGCACCTGCGCGCCGGTGCCGTAATCGCGCGCGTCGACGGGCAGGCCCAGCGCGAGGTTCGCGTCGATCGTGTCGGCGCCCGCGTCTTGTAGCTGATACGCGTGCAGCTTTTGCAGCAGCCCGATGCCGCGGCCTTCGTGTCCGCGAATGTAGAGCACCACTCCCCTGCCTTCGGTGCCGATCACCGACATCGCGGCGTCGAGCTGCGGCCCACAATCGCAACGCAACGATCCGAAAACATCGCCCGTCAGGCACTCGGAATGGGCACGCACAAGCACGTTTTCGCCGTCACCGATGGTGCCCATAACAAGTGCCACGAGTTCGGTGCCGTCGAGGGTGCTGCGGTAGCCGATGGCGCGCCATTGCCCATGCGGCGTAGGCAACCGCGCCTCGACGACGCGCTCGACCGTGCTTTCGTGGCGGCGCCGATAGGCGACCAGGTCGGCAATCGAAATCAACGCGAGGCCGTGGGTTTCGGCGAAACTCCGCAGTTGGGGAAGGCGGGCCATTGAGCCGTCGTCGTTCACGATTTCGCTGAGGGCGGCCGCTGGGGTCAGGCCGGCGAGCCGTGTCAGGTCGACTCCCGCTTCGGTGTGGCCGGTGCGTCGCAGCACACCGCCCTCGACCGCGCGAAGCGGGAAAACGTGGCCTGGCCTCGTGAGTTCGTAAGGCTCCGTGGCCGAATCGGCAAGCACCTTTACCGTGTGCGCGCGGTCGGCCGCGGAAATACCGGTGGTCACACCGTTTCGGGCGTCGACCGATACTGTGTAGGCAGTCTGTTTTCTGTCTTCGTTGCGAATCGTCATCGGCGGAAGGCCCAGCCGATCAAGCGTCTTGCCCTCCATCGCGACACACAGTACGCCGCTCGTGTAGCGCACCATAAAACCGATCAACGCGGGAGTGGCCCTCGACGCCGCGGCAATGAGATCGCCTTCGTTCTCCCGGTCTTCGTCGTCGACGACGATGACCGGCTTACCCGCCGCGATATCGGTAATCGCTCGCTCGATGGTGTCGAACATCGCTCCCGCTCACCCCACCTGTTCTTTGTGCGCGCCGAGCAATTTCTCGGCGTATTTCGCCATGACGTCGACCTCAAGGTTCACTTCGTTGCCGACCGCTTTCTCGCCGAGAGTCGTGCGCCCTAGGGTTGTCGGGATGAGACTGACGGTAAACGAATCGGGCTTCGCGGCGACGACAGTAAGAGACACGCCGTCGACCGCGATCGACCCCTTTTCTACGACGTACCGGGCCAACGTCCGCGGCAGCGAAAACCGGACGGCGTCCCACTGGGGCGTGTGCTTTCGTTCGAGCAGCACGGCGGTGGCGTCGACATGACCCTGCACCAGATGACCGCCCAGTCTCGTCTGCAACGTCACTGCGCGCTCAAGGTTCAATGTGTCGCCGATCTGGGCTTTGCCCAACGTCGACCGCGCCAACGTTTCGTGCATGACATCGGCTCTGAAGCGACCACCAGCGACGTCGAGCACCGTCAGGCAAACCCCTGAGACGGCGATCGAGTCGCCTTCGTGCGCGTCGCTGGTCACGAATGGACCCTCGACGGTCAGGCGTAGCGCGTCGTGGTCTGTGTCGGTGGCGTCGAGCGCGACCACCGAGCCGAGCTCCTCGATGATTCCGGTGAACATTAATCTCCTCGTGCCGACGCTGGCCGGGCCACGATGCGCACGTCGTCGCCAACGCGCTCGACATCATCGATATGCCAACGTGAGGCATCGGCGATGGTGGCGATGCCGATATCGCCCAGCACCGAGGCGCCCTTGCCGAGAAATGCCGGTGCAAGGTAGCCAACCATCTTGTCGACAAGGCCCGCCACCATGAAGGCCGCCGCTAACCTCGGGCCGCCTTCGAGAAGGACACTGACAATCTGCTTATCCGCGAGGGTTTTCAGCACAACCGCTGGGTCGTGTTCGGGTAGGAGCAACGTCGGCGCCGCGTCGTCGAGCACGTTGGCGGACGGCGGCAACGCGCGCCGCCCGACCACTACCCGCAGTGGCTGTCTCGACGTCGAGATATCTCGGGCGGTGAGCGACGGATCGTCGGCCAATGCGGTGCCGGTGCCGACGACGATTGCGTCGCTTCGGCAGCGCAGCACATGAACGTCGCGCCGTGCTTGGTCGCCGGTGATCCAGCGACTTGAGCCGTCGGCGGCCGCGACGCGGCCGTCGAGGGTCGCGGCGAATTTCCACGTGACGAAAGGCCGGCCGGTGCGCGCACGATGCAACCACGCCTCGTTCGAACGTGCGGCCTCGGCCTCGAGGAGGCCGCCTTTCACGTCGATCCCGGCAGCCGCGAGCACCCCGGCGCCGCCGCCCGCGGCGGCGCCGGGGTCGGCTACCGCGAAAAGCACGCGCGCGACGCCGGCGTCGATCAGCGCTTGGGTGCACGGACCGGTGCGGCCGTAATGCCTGCACGGTTCGAGGGTGACGACGGCGGTGCCGCCTCGCGCGCGCTCGCCGGCGTCGGCGAGCGCGCGCACCTCAGCGTGAGGACCACCGGCGCGTTCGTGGAATCCTTCGCCCACGACGCGCTGACCGGCGTCCAAAATCACACAACCGACGATGGGGTTGGGACTGGTGCCGCCGAGGCCGCGCTCGCCGAGCGCGATGGCGCGGCGCATCGCCGTGAGCTCCGCCTCGCTGCCCAGCTGATCCACACCGGTCTCCTGCCACGTCGGCACGTACCGGGAGATCAGGGAGACACGTACGAACTGGCTCGCGCACCAAGGCGCGAGCCCGCTCGCGCGCTGCCTCCCATCCGGACTTTAACCGTCGGTGCCGGAATTTCACCGGCTCAACCGTCCGCCGGGCGAAGAGCCTGGCGACCGGGTCGCGGACTGTCACCGCCGGTTCGGAGTTTCACCGACCCCGGAGCGCGCTTGCTGTACGCGCACAGTATCGCACAGCCCGCCGGGCCGCGGCTCACACCGAGCGGCGGTCGACGGCGATCGCTGAGCCGCTTTCGGACTTCGCGACGCCTTTCATTTCGGTCGCCACGACGACGACCTCGCGATGGTCGGTGAACTTGCGGCGCTCGCTCGTGGCCACGCCACACGACACCGACACCAACGGGAATTTACGAAGCACGCCTTGGCGGTCGGTGATTTCGAGACCCCCACGGGCGACGTCGTCGGGGTCGTGGAGGGTCGGCACTTGCTGATCGAAATACGTGACCGCGTTCCCGCACAAAGACTCGACCTGCTCAGGGGCGCAGATCAAGACGAAGTCGTCGCCGCCAACGTGGCCCACGAAGGCCGGCGGATCGGCACCGATAACGGCTCGTCGCAACGCGGTCGCGAGCAGCAAAATGACCTGGTCGCCGCGCAAGAATCCGTAGGCGTCGTTGAACGCCTTGAAGTTGTCGAGGTCGAGGTAGGCGACGGCGAACGGCTCGTCGCCCGCCACCCGGCCGGCGATTTCTTCTTCGATACGCACGTTTCCCGGCAGACTCGTAAGCGGCGATACTGCCCGCGCCTCCGCGTTGCGGCGAAGCGTCGAGCGAATCCGCGCGATCAGCTCGAGGGTGTCGAACGGCTTCGCGATGTAATCGTCGGCGCCGGCGCTCAGGCCGAGCACGCGGTCGGCCGTCATCGACTTCGCCGTCAACATCACGATCGGCGTCGTCGCGGTGCGGCTGTCGGCGCGCAGCCGGCGAGTGAGTTCGATGCCGTCAAGCCCTGGCATCATCACGTCGAGCAAGACCAGGTCGGGAGTCTCGGTAGCCACCATCGCGAGCGCCATCGCGCCGTCAGCCGCGCACAGCACGCGGTAACCCTCAAGGCGCAGGTTCATCTCGACGAACTTGCGAATATCGGCGTCGTCGTCGACGAGCAGGATCGTGCACCGCTCGGCGCTCACCTTGCCCCCCACGGTCATCCCCTCTAGTTGAGGCCGGACTCAGCCGGGATCGCCGCCTGAGCCCGCTCGCGTAACGCGGTAACCACCTGGGCGGGGTCTCGCGCCAGGTAGACGGCGGAGCCGGCGACGAACACGTCGGCGCCTGCTGCCGCGCATTCTTCAATGGTGTCAGGAGAAACGCCGCCGTCGACCTGAATCCACAACTGGAGATTGTTGTCACGCAAGAAACGTCTGGCTTGAGCCACTTTGGGCATCATGTCCGCCATGAATGCTTGCCCGCCGAAGCCGGGCTCGACGGTCATCACCAGCAGCATGTCGAATTCGGCGAGCACATCGCGATAGTCGTCGAACGACGTACCGGGCTTCAGACCCAGCCCAGCGCGCGCACCCGAAGCTCGAATGCTGCGCGCGGTCTGGACGACGTCGCGCGCGGCTTCGGCGTGGAATGTGACGTTTTTCGCGCCGGCCTCGACGTAATCGACCGCCCATCGATCGGGGTTGTCGATCATCAGGTGGCAGTCGAGCGGCAACGTCGTCGCCTTGGACAACGCCTCGACGACCGGACGGCCGATCGTCAGGTTGGGCACGAAATGGTTGTCCATGACGTCAACGTGCAGCCAGTCGGCCACACCTTCGACGGCGCCGGCGGCATCGGCCAGCCGGGCGAAATCGGCGGAGAGGATGCTCGGCGCCATCTGCACCGACATGGTCGCACCCGCCCTTCGCCGGAATCGTCTGCCGATTCTAAAGGCGGCGCAACAAGCAGAGGTACATCGCGTCGGTGCCGTGCCGGTGCGGCCACAGCTGGACGTCGGGCCCCCCGCCGAGATGGTCAACGCCCGGCAGGTACGGCCGCGCGTCGACACGTTCGATACCGGACGACGCGACCGCGGCAACTACCTCACGTGTCTCGCGCGGATGCGGCGAACACGTGACATACGCGACGATGCCACCTCGGCGTACCGCGTCAATTGCCTTACGCAACAGGGCTTCTTGCAGCGGCCGCAGTTGTGCGACATCGGCCGGTTGTCGTCGCCAGCGAGCCTCCGGACGCCGCCGCAACGCGCCGAGCCCGGAGCAGGGGGCGTCGAGAAGCACCCGGTCGAATTCTTTTGATGCCCAGGCAGGAACCGTGCCGTCAGCCACCACCACGCTGGCGGTGTGCGCGGCAGTCCTGGCGACGAGCCGTGCCCGGTGCGGCTGGCGCTCGGCGGCCAGCAGTCGTGCGCCGCGACCGGTGGCGAGCCCGCCGAGCAGGGCCGCCTTGCCCCCTGGCCCGGCACATAGATCGAGCCATCTTCCGTCAGGGCCGTCGATCGGCACCCCGGCGAGCGCGAGCGCGACCAGTTGGCTGCCCTCGTCTTGCACGCCCGCCCGGCCTTCCCGCACCGGTCGCAGATTCGCCGGCGCGCCAGCCTCGAGGATCGCGGCAGTGGGCGCCCACCGGCCCGGGCGTGCTCCGAGCCGCAGCAGCTCCTCGACGTCCGACCTACCTGGTCTCGCGACGAGAGTGACCGCGGGGCGCTCGTTGTCGGCGGCCAGCGCGGCCGCCGTCTCGGCGAGATCGCCGCCGAGCGCGTCACGAAACACTTCGACGACCCAGCGCGGGTGGCTGTAGGTGACCGCGAGATGCCCGATCGGGTCTTTCTCTTCGTCGGGCGCGACCCGGGCGAGCCAACCAGCGAGATCGTCGGCGGCCACCTTGCGCAACACGGCGTTGACCAATCCGGCCGGGCCGTGCCCGACCTTCGCGCGCACGAGGTTGACCGACTCCCCCACCGCGGCATGGCCCGCGACCCGCATCGAGAGCAACTGGTGCGCGCCGAGCCGGAGCACGTCGAGCACCCGTAGATCAAGCTTTTCGAGCGGCCGGCTCACGCAGGCGGCGAGGATCGCGTCGTAACTCCCGCGTTCGCGCAGCGTGCCGTAGACGAGTTCGGTGGCGAACGCCGCATCGCGCTCATCGAGCCCGCGTTCGCGCAGCAAAGCGGGAAGAGCGAGATTCGCGTACGCGTCGTTCTCGCGTACCGCGCTCAACGCGTCGAAGGCGACGGCGCGCGCGGCGTCGATTCGGTTCATACGAAGCGGTCGCCCGGCGCAAGTCGCGCGCCCCGAGCCCAATCGGCCGCGGCAATCGGCGGTTTTCCCTCCGGCTGCACGGTTTCAAGCCTCACCGGCACCGTGCCCGTGCCCACCAAGACGGTGTCTCGACTCGCGGCAATCACCCCAGGCGCCAAGGGTTCGGCGTCCGTCGGAAGCACCGGACCAAGCTTCACGCGGCGCTCGCGAAACGTCGTCCAGGCACCGGGCGCCGGGGTGCACGCGCGCACCAGCCGATCGACCCGCATCGCGGGCGACGTCCAGTCGACACGGGCGTCCGCGGGATTCAACTTGGGCGCAAGGCTCACGCCGTCGGGGCTTTGCGGAACCGCTTGTAGCGCACCCGACGCGAGCCCGTCGATCGTCGCGACGAGCAAACCGGCGCCGGCGATCGACAACCGGTCGAGCAGGTCACCAGCCGTGTCGCGAGGACGAATTTCTTCGGTGAGTACGCCGAGCACCGGGCCGGTGTCGAGCCCCTCTTCGATGACGAACGTGGTGGCACCGGTGATCTGATCGCCGTGCAAGATCGCGTGCTGCACAGGTGCGGCGCCGCGCCAGGCCGGCAACAACGAGAAGTGCAAATTTACCCAGCCGTGCTTGGGAATTTCGAGAGCGGACGAGGGCACCAGAGCGCCGTACGCGACGACCACGACGACGTCGGCCGCGAGTTCGCGAAGTTTCTCCTGGAAATCCGGTTCGCTCGGACGGCGCGGCTTGAGCACTTCGATGCTTGTTTCGGCAGCGAGTCTTGCGATGGGGCTGGCGGTTTCGCGTCGTCCGCGACCCGCCGCGGCGTCGGGCCTGGTGATCGCGGCGACCACCTCATGATTCGACGCCAAGAACGCCTGAAGGGACGGGATCGCGACCGCGGGCGTGCCGGCGAATACGACGCGCAACGGCTTACAGCGCCCGGCCGTAGGTGTTGTGCGGCGACGCCTTCACCCGCACCGACTGCCCCGACCACTCGGCCTCGCGGATCGCGCGCATCGCGAGCTTGCGCTGATCGGGATCGAGTCGGTCGATGAACAAGATGCCGTCGAGGTGATCGGTCTCGTGCTGCACGCACCGGGCCAGCAACTCGCTGCCCTCGACGACGACCGGGTCGCCGTATTCGTTGAAGCCCTTCGCGACCGCACGCATCGCCCGCTTGGTCGGAAAAGCCAGGCCGGGAAAGGAAAGGCAGCCTTCGTCGCCGTCTTGCTGCTCGTCGGAAAGATCGAGCGTGGGATTGATGAGGTGGCCTACGACATCGTCGACGTCGTAGGTGAAAACCCGCAATCCGACGCCGATCTGCGGCGCCGCGAGGCCCACACCCGGCGCGTCTCGCATCGTCTCGGCAAGGTCGCGGACCAAGACCCGCAACTCCTTGTCGAAGGTCGTCACCGGCTCGGCCGGGGTGCGCAACACCGGGTCGCCGAAGAGCCGGATCGGCTGGATCGCCACGAAATCTCCCGAGGACGACGAACTGACGCCGTCCAGTCTATGGGTGGCGGCTGCTTGATCTATGTAACGAGCCGATCCACGGTATTCCCCAGCGCCGATCACGGTTATCCCCAGCTGGGGTTCGCCACGCTCCAAGTCGTTGCCGCCGACAGTAACGTGCCGATTGCCTCTTTCCTTCCTGCGGGGCGCTCGTGCCGCGAAGCGGCGGTCACGTCAATGCACGTGACCCCGATCCGGGCACGGTCGCCGGAGAAAGGAGGTGGTTGGGATGCAGCTTTGGCTCGCTATCGCGGCCCTTGTCAGCGCCGCAGCAGCCGTTGCCGGCGTCGCGGTCGACTGCTACAAGGCCCGAAACGAGCGGCGCGGCCCCCGGAGGGACCGCGCTCGGCTTCTCGGCCGTTCAAACCGCTAGCTAAGAGCTAGCGACGACCCGGGTGAGGTTCGCAGCCTTGCCCGGGTCACCCCAGTTTCTTCGATCAACTCGCTCGCGTCAATCGCTTCGTTGGAGAGTGCGGGTCTGGCTTCGCGTCCGGCTGCGGCGGACGTCGGGCTACTCTCCCTGAGCCCGGTCGCTATGTTGCTTCGACGGCCAGCAATCTCTTTACGCACAGGCAACAACCCATTTCCCGTCGCCGCCGGTGCGCGCCGATAGGCTGCCGACTACTTCCTTTGCTCTCTGCGAGGCGCTCGTGCCGCGAAGCGGTGGTCACGTCACTGCACGTGACCCCGATCCGGGCACGGTCGTCGGAGAAAGGAGGTGGTTGGGATGCAGCTTTGGCTCGCTATCGCGGCCCTTGTCAGCGCCGCGGCAGCCGTTGCCGGCGTCGTGGTCTGCTACAAGGCCCGAAACGAGCGGCGCGGCCCCCGACGGGACCGCGCGCTGCATCGTTACCGCAAGGGCCGTTAGCTGAGAGCTAGCGGCGACCCGGGTGAGGCCCGCAACCTTGCCCGGGTCACCCCAGTTTCTTCGATCAACTCGCTCGCGTCAATCGCTTCAGCGAGGCGACCCGACGCGCGAAACATGCCCGTTCCGCGCCGCCGCATCACGGCATCGCGATAGGTTCCTATGCCGTGATCACAGGTGAGTTGAAGAACAAGGTCGACCGGGTTTGGGACGCGTTCTGGTCGGGCGGAATCGCGAACCCGCTCGAAGTGATCGAGCAGATCACCTACCTCCTGTTCATCCGGCGCCTCGATGAGTTGCAGACGCTGGCCGAGAACAAGGCGAACCGCAGCCGCAAGCCGCTTGAGCGCAAAATCTTCGAAGGGCCGAACGACCCGCGGCGTTGGAAGAACTTCAAGCAAACCGACCCCGCTTCGATGTTCGCGACCGTCGACAAGCAAGTGTTTCCCTTTCTTCGCGAACTCGGCGGCGAGGGCTCGACCTATTCGGCGCACATGAAAGATGCCCGGTTCACGATTCCCACCGCTGCCTTACTCGCGCGGGTAGTCGACATGCTCGCCGACATCCCGATGGCGAAGCGTGATACGAAGGGCGATCTCTACGAATACATGCTGTCGAAGATCGCAACCGCGGGGCAGAACGGCCAGTTCCGCACGCCGCGCCACATTATCGCGCTGATGGTCGAGATGATGGCCCCAAAACCGGACGACGACATCTGCGATCCCGCTTGTGGCACCGGCGGCTTCTTGGTGGGTGCAGGCGAATACCTCCAGAAGGCTTATCCGAACTTGCTGATGGACGCCAAATTCCGCAAGCACTTCAACCACAACATGTTCCACGGCTACGACTTCGACGGCACGATGTTGCGCATCGCGAGCATGAACATGCTCATGCACGGCGTCGAAGCGCCCGACATCCGCTATCGCGATTCTTTGTCGGACGACGCGAGCCACGACGCGGAAATGTATTCGCTGATCCTGGCCAATCCCCCATTCGCTGGGTCGCTCGACTACGAGTCGACGGCAAAAGACTTGCTGACCGTCGTGAAGACTAAGAAAACCGAACTGCTTTTCCTGGCGCTGTTCTTGCGCTTGCTGCGCACCGGCGGACGCGCCGCCGTGATCGTGCCGGATGGCGTGCTGTTTGGCTCGTCGAAGGCGCATAAGTCGATACGGCGCCTGCTCGTCGAAGAGCACAAGCTGGACGGCGTGGTGAAGCTGCCGAGCGGCGTGTTCCGGCCGTATGCGGGCGTGTCGACCGCGATTCTGCTTTTTACCAAAACCGACGTCGGCGGCACCGACTACGTTTGGTTCTACGAGGTGACCGCCGACGGCTGGTCCCTCGACGACAAGCGCACGCCACTGCTCGACGAGTCGAAGCTCGGACCACGCCCAACTGCGAAGTTGTCGAAGGACGACGCGGCGAAGAATAATTTGCCCGACGCGCTGGCGCGCTGGGCGAAGCGCGACGGTAAGGAGCGTTCACGTGAACGCACTGAGCAATCGTTTTGTGTGCCGAAGGCGGAGATTGCGGCGCAGGGCTACGACTTGTCGTTGAACCGCTACAAGGAAATCGTGCACGAGGAAGTCGAACACCGAGCGCCGCTGGACATCATTGCCGATCTCGAACGCATCGAGGCAGAGATCCAGCAAGGCCTGTCCGAGCTGAAGGCGCTGCTGTGACGGTCGTGCAGCGCCTTGACAATGTCTGCCACGTAATCATGGGACAGGCCCCCGACGGTACGTCCTACAACGACCGAGGCGATGGGCTTCCGCTGCTCGCAGGCCCAGGAGACTTCAGCGAGGGCGTTCCCCGCGCGAAGAAATGGACGTCAGCTCCGACCAAGCGCTGCTTGGCAGGAGATATTGTGCTCGGGATTAGGGCCTCGATTGGTGCAAAGGCCCTCGCGGATCGCGAGTACTGCTTGGGCCGAGGTGTAGTCGGACTACGCCCGAAAGCGGGGCTAGACGCTCGCTACCTCTGGCATTGGCTGACGACGATCGCACAGGAACTTGCCGCAAAGGGCCGCGGCGCCACCTTCAAGCAGGTGAACAAGGAGGACGTCGGCGAACTCCGCTTAGCCCTGCCGCCGATAGATGAGCAGCGCCGGGTCGCAACGATTCTGGACCGCGCCGACTCACTATGCGCCAAGCGCCGCCAAACACTCGCGCACGTCGATGAACTGGCGCAGTCCGTATTCCTCGACATGTTCGCCGATTCGGACGCACGCTGGCCGCGCGTGTGCGTGGCTGACCTCGTCGATAACGACGCCGGTGGCGCCAGAACAGGGCCGTTTGGTAGCCAGCTGTTGCACAGCGAATTCGTCGATGAAGGTATCGCTGTGCTTGGTATCGACAACGTCGTCACGAACAAGTTCACATGGGCCAAGCGCCGCTATGTCACCCATAAGAAGTACGCCAGTCTTAGCCGTTACACGGTGCATCCCGGCGATGTACTCATTACGATCATGGGTACATGTGGACGGGCAGCGATCGCACCGGACGACCTACCGACTGCGATCAATACCAAGCATCTGTGTTGCCTAAGCCTCGATCGAAGGCAATGCCTTCCCGAGTACCTACATTCTTACTTCCTCCTGCACCCGCTCGCCCGGAAGTACTTGAGCCAGAAAGCTAAAGGCGCCATCATGTCAGGGTTGAATATGCAAATCATCAAGGCTTTGCCCGTCGCCCTTCCGCCACTCTCCGTGCAACGCTCCTACGTTGAGCGGAAGAATCATCTGGACCTGGGTGTCAGACGTGCATGCGCCTCGCAATCCGATGAGTTGCAGACACTCTTCGCCAGCCTGCAACAAAGGGCGTTTGCGGGTGAGCTATGAGCACGCCGATTCCTACTTGGGAGGGGTTTCTTTCGCCCGTCCTCCGGGTCTTGTCTGATAGCCGCGTCCGGACCCGTCGCGAGGTATTCGCCGACGTGGCTACGTTCATGACGTTGACTGATGAGCAACGCGACGAGCTGCTGACCTCCGGGCAACGCAGGGTGGAGAACCGTATCGGCTGGGCAATGTCGTTTCTCGCACGCGCCGGTGCGCTGGAACGGCCCAGGCGCGGTAGCTGCACCATTACCGAGGCCGGCCGCAGCCTCCTTGCCAAACACCCCAACGGGATCACGGAGAAGGACCTCCAGACAATCCCAGCGTTCCGCGACTACGTGCCAGCTGGCCGTGGCACGAAGGAATCAACGGACGAAGTTGAATCCGCGATAACAGCTCTTGACCCGGTCGAACAGATCGAGGACGGCATCGAACGTCTGAAGTCGGATGTCGCTTCGGACATCCTCGCCAGGCTACGCGGACAGGATCCTGCATTCTTGGAGCGCTCCGTTCTCGACGTCCTCGTGGCGATGGGTTACGGAGGCACCGATGGCCAGGCGCGACACATCGGCGGCAACGGCGATGGCGGAGTCGACGGCGTCATCGACCAAGACAAGCTCGGGCTGCAGCGAATTTACGTTCAAGCGAAGCGCTACGCCGCGGACAACCCGGTCGGGCGAGAGGCGATCCAAGCGTTCGTCGGCGCGCTGCACGGCCGCAACGTCACGCAGGGCATCTTCATCACGACAAGCCGGTTCTCGCAGAACGCCCTTGAATATGCACGAGCAATCGGCACCCGGGTGGTCTTGATCGACGGTGCGCGGCTAGCCGATCTCATGATCAGCCACGGCGTGGGCGTGCAGACGCGAGCCACCTATCAGATCGTCGAAGTCGACGAGGACTACTTCGAGTAAGCCGTAAAGATCTGCGGGTACCTCGTCCTGGATCGAGGTTCAGCGGAACGCCAGAACACATGAGCGCCAAGCTTTTGCGCCGTCCGACGATTAAGATCGACGCCATGAGGAAGCGCGTAAGTCTCATTCTGGGCGATGCCGACGAACGGGCGATCAGGCCCTTCATCGAAGCCGGCACCGACGAGCACGAAATGCTTCGCCGCTGGGCGGCGGAGCGCGGCGACCAGCCGGTCAGGTCCGAGGCCAGTGCGTTGCGGGCACTTTTGCGGGCTGGTGCCGAAAGGCTGCGCGACGACGCCCTCGACACTGCATACGCCGGCCTTGCCGCTATCTACAGCCACGACGCCCAGCACACCGAACGCCGGGTCGCCCGCAAGCGATACACCGCCCGCACCGACGCGAACCTGTGAGCGCCGCTCCGCCACGCGGGCAGGTGTACCGTCCACTGAGCTCACGCAGGCCAGGCACGATGCGTCACGTCAGCACCGCGTTGCGGATCGCGCTGCCCTAGAAGTTGCTACCGCCCGGCTGCAGGTAATTGATCAGGACGACCGCCCGGTCTAGCATCGGCGTGGCCGAGGCGAGGCGGAGGGAGCGCGGTGAGCAACTTCGCGTTCCTGCGCGCCGAGTGGCCGGAGCTGTACACCGAAGCCGCAAAAGCCGAGCGCAACGGTGTCGCCGACCCGCGCGCCTCCTGCTTCTACGCGCGTCGCGCCCTCGAGCTGGCGGTCAACTGGCTCTACCAGGCAGACCGTACGCTCACTGCCCCATATCGTGACGACCTATCGGCTCGGCTGTTTGAGCCCTCGTTCGTCCGGCTCGTCGGTCGCGACGGGCAAACCAAGGCCGACCTGATCCGCCGTCAGGGCAACGCCGCCGTGCACAAGACCAGGGCCGTCACGACCAGCGAGTCACTCCCGGTGCTCGGCCAGCTTTTTCAGGTGCTGTACTGGCTGGCTCGGAATTACTCGCGTGACCAGGCGAATTTGCCGTCGTCCGACCTTCAATTCGACTCACAACTCGTGCCACGGCCACCGTCACCGCAGGCGAGACTGCAGCGGCAGGCCGAACTCGAGCAACGCCAACGCGAAAACGAAGAGCGCGACCGCCAACTCGCGGCCGAACGCGAAACTAACGCCGCACTGCAAAAGGAGCTCGACGAGCTGCGCAAGCAGGTCGCCGCCGCGAAGGCCGCGAACGAGGCCCGTCCCGACGTGCACGACTACGACGAGGCGACCACCCGCGACCTGTTCATCGACGTCCTGCTGCGCGAAGCGGGATGGGCGCTCGACCGCCACGAAGACCGCGAGTACCCCATCACAGGAATGCCGTCCCGCGACGGCAAGGGCTTCGTCGATTATGTGTTGTGGGGTGACGACGGCAAACCGCTCGGCGTCGTCGAAGCCAAGCGCACCAGGCGCGACTCCACCGTCGGCCAGCAGCAGGCGAAGTTGTATGCCGACTGCCTCGAAGAAAATTTCGACCAGCGACCCGTCATTTTCTACACCAACGGCTACGAACACTGGATTTGGGACGACGAGCGGTATCCGCCACGCCTCATACAAGGCTTCTATACGCGCGACGAGCTCGCCCTGCTCGTGCAGCGCCGCACCACTCGCAAGTCGCTGGCGGAACTGCCTATCAATGAACGGATCGTCGAACGTCACTACCAGCAGCGCGCCATCCGCCGCATCGGCGAGGCATTCGAGCGCGACCGCCAGCGCGACGCCCTCGTCGTCATGGCCACCGGCGCTGGCAAGACCCGAACCGTCATCGCGCTCGTAGACCTGCTGATGCGCGCGAACTGGGCCAAGCGCGTGCTTTTCCTCGCTGACCGCGTGGCGCTGGTAAAGCAGGCGGTCAATGCTTTCAAGACGCATCTGCCCGACGCCACCACGGTGAATCTCGTGACCGAGAAGAACACTGAAGGCCGCGTATACGTTTCGACTTATCCGACAATGATGGGACTTATCGACGAGGGCGCGGGCGGCCTCCGCCGATTCGGGCCCGGCTATTTCGACCTTGTCGTCATCGACGAGGCCCATCGCTCGGTCTACCAGAAATATGGCGCTATATTCGCTTGGTTCGACTCGCTGCTGGTCGGCCTCACTGCCACGCCGAAAGACGAGATCGACCGCAACACCTACCGGCTGTTCCACCTCGAAGACGGCGTGCCCACCGACAACTATCCCCTCAAAGAAGCTGTCGACGAGGGCTACCTCGTACCCCCGCGCGCGGTTTCCGTTCCGCTGAAGTTTCCACGTGAGGGAATCCGCTACGACGACCTCTCCGATGAAGAGAAAGACGAGTGGGACTCTCGAGAATGGGACGACGAGGGAAACGTACCCGACGCCATCGCCTCAGATGCCGTGAACAGGTGGCTGTTCAACGACGACACCGTCGACAAGATGCTCGAAACACTGATGACGCGCGGTCACAAGGTTGCCGGCGGCGACCGGCTCGGCAAGACCATCGTCTTCGCTCGTAACAACGACCACGCGGAGTTCATCCGAAAGCGATTCGACGCCAACTATCCTGAATATGCTGGCTCGTTCGCCCGCGTCGTCACCTACAAGACCGAGTACGCCCAGACGCTGATCGACGACTTCTCCGTCAAAGACAAGGCGCCGCATATCGCGATATCGGTCGACATGCTCGACACCGGCATCGACGTACCCGAAGTCGTCAACCTGGTGTTTTTCAAGCCGGTGCGGTCGAAGTCGAAGTTTTGGCAGATGCTTGGCCGTGGCACCCGACTCTGCCCCGACCTATACGGGCCGGGTATCGACAAGACCGACTTCTACATCTTTGATTTCTGCGGCAACCTGGAGTTCTTCAACGCCGAGACGCCGAGCGCCGAAGGGCGCCTCGCCGCCTCCCTCGCGGAGCGACTTTTCGCTGCCCGCGTCGAACTCTTGACAAGGCTCGACCAGCCCGCAGCTGACGATGGCGACGATCCTCGCGACGCCACCCGTAGCATCGCCGGCTTGCGTACTGACATCGCCCACACCCTGCACGACATCGTGGTCGGCATGAACGTGCACAACTTCGTCGTCCGGCCCCATCGGCGTTGGGTCGAGCTCTACACCGATCAGGGTCGCTGGTATCGGCTCAGCGCGGATGACGCGCGCGAAATCGCCGAACACCTGGCAGGCCTGCCGAGCACCGTGCGCGACGACGACGAGGCAGCTAAACGGTTCGATCTGGTCGTACTTCGGCTGCAATTGTGCGTGCTGAACGGTGAGCCTGGTTTCGAGAGGCTGCGCGATCGCGTCAAGGAGATCGCCGCCGCACTACTCGAGGTCGTGAATATTCCAGCGGTCGCCGCGCAACGCGCGCTCCTCGACGAGATGGCAGGCGACGAATGGTGGGTCGACGTCACTCTGCCTTTGCTGGAGCTAGCCCGCCGCCGCCTTCGTTCACTCGCGAGGCTCGTACCGAAAGCTCGGCGACTCGTCGTCTACACGGATTTTGCCGACCAGCTCGGGGAATCGACCGAGGTGGCAGTGTCGGGACTGCCCATCGGAACCGACGTCCAGCGGTTCGAGGGCAAGGTCCGCGTTTACCTGGCCACGCACAAAGACCACATCGCGCTGCAAAAAGTGCGGCGCAACCGGCCCCTGACGCAGGCCGACCTCGACGACTTGCAACGTATGCTCGCGGAGTCAGGCGCCGCCGAGCCAACCGAACTCCAACGAGCCGCCGAGCAGGCACACGGGCTCGGTATCTTCGTCCGCGGCCTCGTCGGTCTCGACCGCGACGCCGCTACCGACGCACTCGCCGAATTTATCGCCGGCCGAACGCTCACCGCTAATCAACTCGACTTCATCAATCTCATCGTCACCTATCTCACCGAGCATGGCGTCATCGACGTCGACCGCCTCTACGAAGCGCCGTTTACCGACGTGGCGCCGGAAGGCCCTGAAAGCCTCTTCAGCGGTGCTGACGTCGACCTGCTGGTCGCCACCCTCGACGCGGTCAGGAAGACCGCTTCCGGCGTCGCGTAGGATCGCCGGACTGTCCGTACAGCCGTTACGAAACGACGATTTGCGCATTTAGGGAATATGAGTCGCCCAAATCTGGCTTACGTCGGCATTGTTTAGCCGTCCGAGTGAAAGTCGCGATCCGACTATTGGCCGAAGTGATCAAGGCTGCTATGGTGTCGTGCGCCAGCGCAGGGGATGCGCTGATGTGATAAGGGGATACCGGCGGAAGCCTTCCTCCACTCGCTCGAGGAGACAATCGACACCGCGTTCGAGGACGTCGGCACCGAAACGGAGGCCGAGGCAGAAGAAGAGGCTGAGGCCGAAGCTGAGGCCGAAGCTGAGGCCGAAGAAGAGGCGGAGCAAGAGTGCGGCGGCGGTCGATACAAGGATCTACCGTCAAAGCCGGGCTATGAGCGTCACCACATGCCCGCCAACTCCGTCAGCCCGCTCTCGAAGGATGACGGTCCCGCGATCTACATGGAGACGCTCGACCACCGGGCCACGCCCAGTTGGGGCAATGCCCTCAACGCGCAGCTCTACCGGCAGATGCAAAAGCAACTGATCGATGCTGGACTGTTCGACGACGCGATCCAGATGGACATCGACAACATCCAGCAGTTGTTCGGTAGCAAGTACGATCAGAACATTCTGGACATGATTGACAGCCTCGGAGAGGACGGGGTGTGTTAGTAGAACCCGGCGTGGCCATCGGCCCGGTGCGGCTCGGAATGACGCGCGAAGAGATCCGATCGATGCTCGGTGAACCTGCGCTCGCTTTTCGGAGGGGTGAAACGGATTTCGACGAGTACGACGACGTGAGCCTCCAATGTGGATTCGATTCCCAAGGCCTCGCCGATACGATTGCGGTGCATCCGCCAGCGACAGCCGAGGTATTCGGGATATCGGCGCTCGACATGCTCGTATCGGAGTGTCGAACGCGTCTTGAGGGCGTCGGCGTGCAGGTGCTCGCCTCAGACAACGCCGGGTTCGTGGCAGCCGGCTTCGCCGTCTTTACTGACGGCGACCGGGTGGAGGCTGTGACCGTGTTCGACACTGACTACCAGGAGAAACTGCTCGCGCTTTACCGATGAGCTAAGCGAGGGAGTGAGAACAAGCTTGGCGTCGTGGTGGGTTTCCGGAGAGGAGGGACTGTGTTAGTCGAACCCGGCATCGCGATCGGTCCCGTGCGGCTCGGAATGACGCGCGAAGAGGTTGCATCGACCCTCGGTACCAAGCCCGTGGCCTTCGAGCGGCTGGGCACGCCGAACGACGAGTTCAGTGAAGCGGGCCTGCAGTGCGAATACGATGCTGATTAGCGCCACATTCGCCGCGGAGGCGGAGGCGGCGTATTCCGACATCGACTGGGCGCTTGACATCAGTGCCGCCGAGACCACGGAGTTGTCGATCCGCGATGTGCCTTCGAGTCTCGTGCGCCGCGACGCCAGCACGCAGGCGGTGGTCCGAGCGGAGAACATCTCCTCCGATTGGGAGGCCATCGATTTCGAAGACACCTGGTTTCGTGCAGCCGTGCACTCTGTCGCCCGGGGCGAGACGCACGAAAGTATCTTGGTCACACCCATGCGGTCGAAGAATGCGTCCGCATTTCTTCGCGTTCTCGGGCGCCTGCGTGATGCCGGAATCGCCGATCCTGACTAAGGAGAACGACATCCGATGCTCACGGTGTTCTTCGCGGCAAACGCGGCCGAGGCCAACGCCGTCGTCGAAAGCGGCACTCTCGACCCCGCAGCAGCGCTGCTTCCGTCTGTCGATACAGGCGGCGTCAGCCCTATGGCGCTCGTCACGCTCGATGCTTCAATCACGGGAGCGGAGCCGGGGGCCATTGTCGATGACGTGTTACACGAACCGCTCGCGAATCTCCGCAACGGCGAGCAGTTGCTGTTCCGCGTCCGTCCCGCGTTGACGGCAGCGTTGACTCGCGTCGGCGATCTGGAGCAAGCGGCGGCCAATTGGGCGGCTACCGATGAAATGGTCGCTGATGGTTATTCGGCAGCCGATTGCCTTTCAGTGATGCAAGGCCTGGCCGCACTCGCCGCGGAAGCCGAGACAACCGAGCGGGTGCTTTACACGTGGCTCTGCGTCTAGCAGGCAACCGTTTCGGCATTGAGAGCCTCGGAGAGGACGGACCGTACTAGTCGAACCCGGAGTCGGGATCGGCCCCGGTACTCCTTACCGAATACGGAGACGGCTTGCACGGTGTCATGTTCGCACACGGGCGTCGGAGTCGTACTCGCAATGCAGGCAACCAAGACTTCGTCCCGGTAGCACCGGCCGCAATGCACAGGACGTCGTCAGCCGATATCAGCCGGATCGATCCGCACTCGCACGGCCGGCAATTTGCGCGCACTACGAATCGCGCTTGCCTCGTGCATCGCATCTGCGACATCAGCGGCGACCGTTCGGGGCCCGCGAACCAATGCCCGGACGGCGCCGTTCGGTCGGTCGACGGACACTGGGCCGAGAACCATTACCTGCTCTGGAAGCCTTACAGAATCGAGGAATTCAGCAACAGCCGCGCTGTCACCAACCAGTTCGGCGAAAACAGCCGCTGGCGGGAATCCGAGTGCCCGTCGGTCGCCCAATTCTCGTTCAGCGTGCCCGGCGGGATCCCAGCGAATAAGCGCCTGCACCGGCCGAAGCGTCGCATCGGCAAGCACCACCACGCGGCCGCTGTCGGCAGCCGGGCGCACCAGCGCAGCCGCATTGAACCAGCGGCGCAACGCCTCCTCGCCCGCGCGCAGGTCGGCGCGACCCAGCAACGCCCAACCGTCAAGCAGCAGGGCCGCGCCGTACCCGCCATCGGCGACCGGCTCGGCCCCAGGGGTCGCGACCACGATTGAGCGGCCGCCCGGCACTCGGTCGAGCACACTGCCGGACGACGACGAGCGCACCGAAACACCTGGAAATGCACGCCCGAATTCCTCGGCGGTGCGAGCAGCGCCGATGACCACCGCGCGAAATCGGCGTGCGCCGCATTCGGGGCACGCCCAGCCCGCAGCGAGTCGGCCGCACCACCGGCAGGCCGGCGGATGCCCGGGTTCCTCCGCCGCGAGCGGGCCGGCACAAGCCGGGCAGCGCAGCGGCGTGCGGCAGCGGTTGCACGACAGCGATGGCAGGTAGCCGCGCCGTGGCACCTGGACCAGAACGGGGAGCCCGTTCGCGAGCGCGGTGTGCGCGGCCTCCCACGCTGGGGTCGGAAGCCGCGCCGCAGCAGCGGGCTTCGCTCCGCTTGCCGGATCGTCACCTGCGACCACCAGCGGCGCAGCGTCGCGAAGCTTGGCGCGTGGCGCGGCGATGAGCTTGGCCCAGCCGGTGGCAAGCAGTCGGGCGCCTTCTGCCGTCACCGCATGGCCCCCGACAACGGCTGCAGCCCCGGACAACTGCGCGCGCAGCAACAACACCTCGCGCGCATGCGGGTACGGTGCCCGAGGCTCGGCATGCACGTCGTCGCCGTCGTCCCAGATGACGACCAGCCCGAGGTTTTGTACCGGCGCGAACGCTGCTGCGCGCGTGCCGACGACGACGCGGACCTCGTCACGAGCGAGCGCCAGAAAACGCCGATAACGCTCGGCAGGGCCGAGGTCGGCAGTGAGGACGACGTGCTGTTGCGCGCCGAGCATGTCGGTGATCGCCGCGCCGACGCGTGCCGCGTCACGCCCGTCAGGCACAATTACAAGACAACCCCGGCCGCTTGCAGCGGTCGCGGCGACGAGTTCGGCAATTTCGGCCGGCCAATGCCCACCGGGCAGCGCCGCCCAAACCGCGCGCGGAATCTCGCCCGCACCGAGTGAATTCAGCAGCCGCTCGCCGCGCTGATAGCGCCGCCACCGCAGCGACACTTCGGCCAGTTGATCCGGAGAAACGCGCAACGGCTTATGCGGTTCCGATTCAACCTCAGCGTGCCGCGGCGGCACGGCGAGCCGAAGCACATCGGCCAGTGTGCCGGCCCAGCGTTTCGCCACCGCCCGCGCCGACTCAAGCACGTCAGGGCTTAGCACTGCCTCGGGTGAAACGACGCGCTCGAGAAACGCCAGCCGACCCTCGTGCGTCGTCCGCGCTACCCGATCGAGGACGAAGCCATCGACCAACTTTCCGGCAAAACGCACCCGCACCCGAACGCCCGGAACTGCCTGTGCGGTAAGCCTTTCTGGCACTAGATAGTCGAATGGCCGGTCGAGATGCGGCAAGCTGACGTCGACCGCCACTCGCGCCACCGGCAGGTCTGGAGCGGGAACCTTGGTCGACTTTGCCGAGCCGCGCCCCGGCCTGGCACGAGACGCTGGCATGACGTCGAGCCGCAACGCGCCGTCGTCCGGGTTGGAGTCACGCCTGGTCATGGCGGAGTCTTACCAGACCGCAGCGACCTTTAGGCGCGATCGAGATCGGACCGCTTCGGAGAATTCTCGACATTTGCTGTGGCAGAGCAACAGCAAACGTCAAGGATTTCGCAAGGCCCAAACTTCAGCGGCCGGCCGCGGCGCGCAGAGCCTCGGCGCGGTCGGTCGACTCCCAGGTGAAGTCGAGTTCGGGGCGGCCGAAATGCCCGTACGCCGCGGTCTGCTGGTAGATCGGGCGCAGCAGGTCGAGGTCGCGGATGATTGCCCCGGGGCGCAAGTCGAAAACCCGCACGACAGCGTCTTGGATAGTTTCGTCGGGGACGACGCCGGTGCCGAACGTCTCGACGAACAACCCGACCGGATGCGCCTTGCCGATCGCGTAAGCGACCTGCACCTCGCAGTGCGTAGCGAGCCCGGCCGCGACGACGTTCTTGGCGACCCAGCGCATCGCATAACAGGCTGACCGGTCGACCTTCGACGGGTCTTTGCCGGAGAACGCGCCGCCGCCGTGACGGGCCATGCCGCCGTACGTGTCGACGATGATCTTTCGACCGGTAAGGCCGGCGTCGCCCATCGGGCCGCCGATCTCGAACCGGCCGGTGGGGTTGACCAGCAGCCGGTGACCGTCGGAGTCGATGCCAAGGTCGGCAAGCTCGGGCGCGACCACGAATTCGGCGACATCGGGGGCGAGCAGGGTGTCGATGTCGATGTCGGCGGCGTGCTGGCTCGACACCACGATCGTGTCGAGGCGCACCGGCTTCTTACCGTCGTATTCGATGGTTACTTGGGTCTTGCCGTCGGGCCGCAGGTAGGGAACCGTGCCGTCTTTGCGCACTTTCGCCAGCCGACGCGCCAACCGGTGGGCGAGCGCGATCGGCAGCGGCATCAGCTCGGGCGTCTCGTCGCAGGCGTAGCCGAACATCAGGCCCTGGTCGCCCGCGCCTTGGCGGTCGAGCTCGTCGACACCCTCGCCCTTGCGCCGCTCGAAAGCCTCGTCGACGCCTTGGGCGATGTCGGGCGACTGAGAGCCAATCGAGACTGAGACGCCACACGACGCTCCGTCGAAGCCCTTTTTCGAGGAGTCGTAACCGATGCTGAGAATCACCTCGCGCACGATCGCGGGAATGTCGGCGTAAGCCTCGGTCGTGACCTCGCCCGCGACGTGCACCTGCCCGGTGGTAATCAGCGTTTCGACGGCGACCCGGCTCTTGGGGTCGTCTTTGACAAGAGCGTCGAGGACCGCGTCGCTGATTTGGTCGGCCATCTTGTCGGGATGACCCTCAGTGACCGACTCAGAAGTGAACAGGCGACGCGACACGAAAGGCTCCCTGAGGCAGGCGGATTCAGCGGCACGAGTCTAAGCCACCGCGGATCTGTTCCCCTAAGACTCCGGCCCGACGCGCCGCGCTAGGCCGCCATCGCGGCTGAACCGATCAGCGACGAGATCCCACACCCGGTCGGCCAAAGCTTCCTTGGGCCCGGTGGGTACGCCGATCGCCGAGCCGTCGATGGCCAGAATGGTCGCCGCGTTGTGGGCCACCTCGAACCCCTTGCCGGCTCCGACCTCGTTCACCACAAGCAGATCGGCACCCTTCTTCACCAGCTTCGCCCGGCCGTGCGCGATCGCGTCGTCGGTTTCGGCGGCGAAGCCCACGAGCACCTGGCCGGCCTCTTTCGCGGCGCCAAGTTCGGCCAGCACATCGGGGTTTTCGACAAGCGTGATGGGCGCCGGCGCGCCGTCCGCCTTCTTGATTTTGGACGGCGCTGGGCTGGCGGGTCTGAAATCGGCGACCGCCGCTGCCATCACGACAGCGTCGGCGTCGCGCGCCGCTTCGACGACGGCGGCGCGCAACTCCTCGGCAGTGCCCACGCGCACGATCTTGACGCCGGCAGGGTCAGGCAACGCGACGTTGGCCGACACCAAAACCACTTCCGCGCCGCGCGCCACAGCGGTCGCGGCGAGCGCGTAGCCTTGCCGGCCCGACGAGCGGTTGCCCAAGAACCGCACCGGGTCGAGCGGCTCGCGGGTGCCGCCGGCTGAAACCACCACGCGTCGTCCGGCCAAATCGAGCGGCAGGTCGCCGCGAGCCAGCACGCGGCGAGCGAGTTCGAAAAGCTCGGCGGGCTCGGGCAATCGGCCCGGGCCGGAGTCAGCGCCGGTCAACCGGCCCACCGCCGGCTCGACGACGAGCGCGCCACGTTCGCGCAGCGTCGCGACGTTCGATTGAGTGGCGGCGTGGTGCCACATTTCGGTGTGCATCGCGGGGGCGAACATCACCGGGCAGCGGGCAGTCAACAACACATTGGTGAGCAGGTCGTCGGCCCGGCCGTGAACCGCCCGCGCCAGCAAATCGGCCGTTGCCGGCGCGACAATCACCAAATCGGCCTGCTTGCCGAGGCGCACGTGCGGCACCTCGTGGACGTCGTCCCATACGTGCGTGCGCACGGGTTTGCCGGAGAGTGCCGCCCACGTCGCGGCGCCGACGAACCTCAACGCGGCGTCGGTGGGCACGACCGTGACGTCGTGGCCCGACTCGGTGAACAGCCGAACCAGTTCGCAGGCTTTGTACGCGGCGATCCCGCCGGCGACCCCGACGATGATTCGGGCAGCGGGACCAGATGCGGCACTCACCGCGACCCGCGTTACTGCTGCTCGATCGGCTCGGAGGTGAGCAAGCCGCCGTTGATCTCGCGCAGCGCGACCGACAAGGCCTTCTCGTGCGGATGCGTTTCGACGAGCGGGCCCACGTATTCGAGCAAACCTTCACCGAGCTGGGAGTAGTAGGCGTTGATCTGCCGTGCGCGCTTAGCCGAGTAGATGACCAGGGCGTACTTGGAATCGGCGATCTCGAGCAGGTCGTCGATCGGCGGGTTGGTGATGCCTTCGGGGCTGGCGACTACGCCGGACACGTGCTGCCCTTCGGTAGAAAGTCTGAGGACTGAAAAATCTGATAACGCGGCTGCCGACTACTCCTGCAGCCTTAGCAAGGTTATCAGTTCGTCGCACGCTCGCTCGACCGACGCGTTCACGACCACCGCGTCGAATTCCGACTCGAGCGCGAGTTCGGCTTTCGCGCGATCGAGCCGGGCCGAAACGACGTCCGGCGGTTCGGTGCCGCGGCCGGTCAGCCGCCGCACCAACTCCTCCCACGACGGCGGAGCGAGGAACACGCAGAACGCGTCGGGCATTGCCGCCCGCACCTGCCGGGCGCCCTGCAGGTCGATCTCGAGCAACGCCGGCACCCCGTCAGCCACGTGGTCGTCGACCGGACGCCGAGGCGTTCCGTAGCGGGCGGATCCGTACGTCGCGTACTCGAGGAATTCACCAGCCGCGATCATGCGATCAAATTCGGCGTCGTCGACGAAGTGGTAGCTCACGCCGTCGATCTCACCTGGGCGCGGCTTTCTCGTGGTAGCCGACACCGACACCCAAAGCGACGGGACGCGTCGCGCCAGCGCGGTGACCACGGTTCCCTTGCCGACGCCGGACGGGCCTGACAGCACGGTCAGGCGAACCGGGCTCGGCTCGCGGTGCTCAGGAACGCCGGCCCCCGAACTCCGCCACCAACGCGGCGCGCTGCTTGGCGCCGAGACCTCGTACCCGCCGGGTGGGCGCAATGCCGAGCCGCTCCATGATCTGAGCCGCCCGTACCTTCCCCACACCAGGCAGCGATTCGAGCAACGCGGTCACTCGCATCTTGCCGACAACGTCGTCCTTCTCGCCCAAATCGAGTACTGCCCCGAGCGACTCCCCGGAATGCTTCAGCCGCGCCTTGATCTCAGCCCGGCGCTGGCGGGCGGCCGCCGCTTTCGCCAACGCCTCGGCGCGCTGCTGTGACGTGAGGGTGGGGAGTGCCACGAAGGTCACCTCGGAAAGGCGGCGGCACCGGAAGGTTCCAGCGCCGAAATCGGACCAAGAGCAAGCGACACGCGATGTTGACGCTGCCTTGGCAACCTAGCGACATCCAGCCGATCGGGCAACGCGTGGCGACGTGAGTTTGCCGGCGGGAGCGCTCCGGCGCCAATGGAGAGCCCGCCCGACGAGCAAGATCACACCGACCACGGCGGCGGCGGCCACGCCGTCCAGCCAGAAATGATTCGCGGTGACGACGACGACGTACGCGGTCACCAATGGGTGGACGACGATCAGCCACCGCCACGGCGAACGGCTCACCGCGACGACCGCGACCGCGATGACGATCGCCCAGGCGACGTGGATCGACGGCATGCTCGACAGCTGGTCGACGAAGCCGGGCGCGGCGTTTTGATAGGCCGAAAGATGCCGGGCGGCGCCCACGTCGACGAAGCCGAGTTCGGGCAGCAGCCGAGGTGGTGCGACCGACACGAACTGCAGCACCAGGCACACGGCGGTGGCCGCAACGACGACGTTGCGCCATCGCCGGTAAGACTCCCGGTGCCGGACGAACAGCCACACCAAGAAGGCGACCATGCCGCCGACGTGCGCCGCGAGATAGAAAACGTCGAGTGCCGACGAAAGACCAGGCCGCCCCAGGATCGGCGCCTGAAACGCGACTTCGCTCGGCAGGCGCAACGTTCTTTCCAGATGCCACAATGCGCGCGCGCGGTCGAAGGCGCCTTGGTCTTGCGTAAGCGACATCGTGCCGGCGAGCTTCCACAAGACGAACAACCCCACCAGCAAGCCGAACTCGCGCAACGCCGCCAATGGGGCGGTGTTTTTCGCGGACGTCGCCGACCGGCCCCCGCCGAGCAGATCGTCGAACGAGACGCCGCAGCCGACGCAGGTGTCGGCCGCCATCGGATTCGTCGCCCGGCATGCCACGCACACCCAGCGGCGCGCCTCGTCCGCGCTCGTGCGCGGTGCTTGCAAGGTCACGTCAGCTCCCGGTCGTCGCTTCTCACATCGTCGCGAGCGACGTGTGCCTTGACCGGGCTCATCGGGATCGGGATCGCGATCACGCGGCCCGGCGCGACACTGCTCGTGGAGGGTCGCGCCCGACCGCGTGATCAACAGGCTCGCGTTACGCCCCGCGGCGCACCGTGAACGGGTTGCTCTGGGCGGCGACGGCGTTCTTGCCGAGCC
>JBDZVM010000005.1:0-14007 GCA_040255675.1 Actinomycetales bacterium
ACCACGCTCGACGAGTACCGCAAGCACCTGGAGAAGGACGCCGCTCTCGAGCGCCGGTTCCAGCCGATCCAGGTCGCCGAGCCGTCACTCGCGCACACCATCGAAATACTGAAGGGCCTGCGCGACCGCTACGAAAGCCACCACCGGGTGTCAATCACCGACGCCGCGCTGGTCGCCGCCGCGCAGCTCGCCGACCGCTACATCAGCGACCGGTTCTTGCCCGACAAGGCGATCGACCTCATCGATGAAGCGGGCTCGCGCATGCGCATCCGGCGCATGACCGCCCCGCCTGACCTTCGCGAGTTCGATGAAAAAATTGCCGGCGTGCGCCGCGAGAAGGAAAGCGCCATCGACGCGCAAGACTTCGAGAAGGCCGCGTCGCTTCGCGACCAGGAGAAGCAACTCCTCACCGCCAAAGCTCAGCGTGAGCGGGAATGGAAGGCCGGCGACATGGACGTCGTCGCCGAGGTCGACGAAGAGCTGATCGCCGAAGTTCTGGCGACAGCCACCGGTATCCCGGTGTTCAAGCTGACCGAGGAAGAAACCTCCCGGCTGCTTCGTATGGAAGACGAGCTGCACAAGCGCGTGATCGGCCAAGACGCGGCGATCAAGGCGCTGTCGCAGACGATCCGCCGCACACGAGCCGGTCTGAAAGACCCGAAGCGCCCAGGTGGCTCGTTCATCTTCGCCGGCCCGTCGGGTGTCGGCAAGACGGAGCTCTCGAAGACGCTGGCCGAGTTCTTGTTCGGCGACGAAGACGCGCTGATCCAGCTCGACATGAGCGAGTTCATGGAGAAGCACACCGTCTCGCGGCTGTTCGGGTCGCCTCCCGGCTACGTCGGCTACGACGAAGGCGGTCAGCTCACCGAGAAGGTGCGGCGCAAGCCGTTCTCGGTGGTGCTGTTCGACGAAGTCGAAAAGGCGCACCCCGACATCTTCAACTCGCTGTTGCAGATTCTCGAGGACGGCCGGCTCACCGACGCTCAGGGTCGCGTGGTCGACTTCAAGAACACCGTCATCATCATGACGACGAACCTCGGAACCCGCGATATTTCCAAGGGTTTCAACATGGGCTTCACCAAGGAGCACGACGCCCAAGGAAACTACGAGCGCATGAAGGCGAAGGTGCAAGACGAGCTGAAGCAGCATTTCCGGCCCGAGTTCTTGAACCGCGTCGACGACACCATCGTGTTCCACCAGCTGGAGCAAGAGGAGATCATTCAGATCGTCGATCTGATGATCGCGAAAGTCGATGCACGCCTGCGCGACCGCGACATGGGTCTCGAACTCACACCGGCAGGCAAGCAGTTGCTCGCGAAGAAGGGTTACGACCCCGTGCTCGGCGCGCGCCCGCTTCGGCGCACGATCCAGCGCGAGATCGAGGACGTCTTGTCGGAGAAAATCCTCTTCGGCGAGTTGAAGTCGGGCCAGATCGTGGTCGTCGACGCCGAAGGCGCCGAAACGCCCGAAGCCGCGTCATCCGGCACGTTCACCTTCCGGGGCGAGCCGAAGCCGGCCATCGTTCCCGAGCCCGTGCTGGCCGCGCCGGCCGGTGGTTCGGCAAGCGGTGGCGAGGCGCCGGAGGCCGAGTAAGGACGTCGAAAGGGCCGGGACCCGCGGGTCCCGGCCCTTTCGCCTGGCATGTGCAAGTTATTCGCACAGCGATATACATCTGGTGAACTCGACAGTTAGCCGGGCAGGCAAAACCGGTTGCGCGGTAGTGCTTCGACGAGTCCGTCGGCGACAAGTCCATCGAGCGCGCGAGTTCGCTGGACGGCGTCGGGCCAGGCGGTGTCCAGCCGGTTTCGGATCACCGGCCGGTCGCTCGAGCGAAGAACAGCGAGCAACGCCCCGCGCGCGTGGCGATCGGTGCCCTCGTACTTTTGATGACGCCGCACAGTCTCGCCTGCGGGCTGCCCGGCGAGTCGCCAGGCGCAGCCGGTTCGCAACGGGCACTGGTCGCACAGCGGCGCAGCGGAGCGGCAGACCA
This sequence comes from Actinomycetales bacterium, assembly GCA_040255675.1. Lineage (GTDB taxonomy): Bacteria > Actinomycetota > Actinomycetes > Acidothermales > Acidothermaceae > JBDZVM01. The sequence continues at coordinate 1,991 of JBDZVM010000005.1, forward strand.
AGGCGCCGAGTTCCATCAAGGCCACGCTGATTCGGGCCGCGCGCTTTCCGTCGTCCGGTAAAAGCGAGTCGGCGAGGGCCCGCTCGGCGGCGGTGACGGACGACGACGGCCACGCGACGCCCGAAACTGCCCGCGCCAGCACTCGGCGCACATTCGTGTCGAGCACCGTGGCGCGTTGGCCGAAGGCGAACGCGGTGACCGCGGCCGCGGTGTAATCACCAATTCCGGGCAGCGCGCGAAGGTCGGAATACGCCGGGGGCACCTGGTCAGCGTGCCGGTCGGCGATCGCGACTGAAGCGGAGTGCAGCCGAAGTGCGCGTCGCGGGTAGCCGAGCCGGTCCCACGCGCGCACCGCTTCGCCCGGCGCCTCGATCGCCAGCGCGGACGGCGTCGGCCAGCGGGCCAGCCACCGCTCGTACGCAGGCAACACCCGGGCGACCGGCGTCTGCTGCAGCATGACCTCGCTGACCAGCACGCCCCATGGACTGGCGGTCGGACGCCGCCACGGCAGGTCGCGGGCCGCCCGCGCGTACCAGGCGACCACCGCAGCGGTCGCCAGGCGCGGTGGGGGCGTGGTTTGTCTCAAGAAAGCACCCCTTTCCGACGACAGGGTAGACGTGGCCCCCGTGCCGCGACGGCCGCTGTGGCTCGAGGTTCACACCCGATGCACGGTCGCCGAGCCCGCAGTCGCGGCCTGCTTTGGGCCGGGTCTGCTTTCGACGAGGAGCGCAGAAGGTGACGGTCGCACGTAACCCGTCGGCGTCCGTGCCCTCGCCTGCAGGCGCTGCGGCGGCCGGCGGGCAGAGCGGGATGCCCGAGCACGTCCCGGTGACCGTCGTCCTGGTCGACGATTCCGGGGTCGAGCGCCGGTTCTTACGCCTCGCTATCGACGCCGATTCGGGCCTTTCGGTCGTGGGCGAGGCGCGCACCGGCCGAGACGCGCTCGCCTTGGTCGAACGGTTGCGCCCGTCGGCCGTCGTCCTCGATCTCGACCTGCCGGGCATGGGCGCGATCGAAATCATCGAGCGAATCATGGCAAGCGTGCCGACGCCGATCTTGGTCACGTCGCGCGACGCCGAACTCGCAGCCCAGGCGCTGGCGGCCGGAGCTGTCGACGTAGTCGCCAGGCCGACCGGCGTGAACGCCGACCGGGCCGAATACGCCGAGGCGGTGCGGCGCGGAGTGCGAGTGGCCGCGCGAGTGCGGGTCATCACGCATCCGCGTGGCAAGTTGCGTAACCGCGGCCTGGTGCCAGTGGTTCCCGAACGGCTCGCTGCGCTGGGTGGGCGGCCGCTCCCCGTGGCTTCCGACGGCACGGTCGACATCGTCGTCATCGGTGCGTCGACCGGGGGCCCGCAGGCCTTGGCCCACGTGCTCGGTGCATTACCGCACGATTTTCGGCCGGCAATCGTCGTCGTCCAGCACATGACCGACGGTTTTATCGACGGTCTGGCCAGCTGGCTCGACGGATTATGTGCGCTCCCTGTCCAGGTGGGATATTCGGGCCTTCGACTTCAGCCAAAGACTGTGACGATCGCGCCGGGTGCGCGAAACCTCGTCGTGCACGAACGCATGCGCATCACGCTCGAAAAACCACCGCCGACGCAATTCCACGTGCCCGGCGTTGACGCGACCTTTGCCAGCGTGGCCGAGAACATCGGGCCTCGGGCAATCGGCGTGCTGCTGACGGGCATGGGCCGCGACGGCGCGGCCGGATTGAAAGCCATGCGCGAGGCGGGCGCCATCACGATCGGTCAAGACGAAGAATCGAGCGCGGTGTGGGGCATGCCGGGTGCGGCGGCGGCGTGCGGAGCGGTGCAGCGGACATTGCCGCTATCTGAAATCGCCAGCGCGCTCGTGTCTATTATTTTGGGTGACCCATTCGGGGGGAGCGCATGAAAAATGCGATGACGGACGACGAATTCGACGTCCTGCGTCATATCTTGGAAAAGACGACCGGGCTTGTGCACGACGCGACCCGGCGGGAATCGTTGAACTTCTCGGTGATGAGCCGAGTCGAGGCGAGCGGCGCGACATCGGTAGCGGCATACCTGGCATTGCTCGCCGGGCCGCACGGTGGTGACGAGCGGCAAGAACTCATCGACGCCGTGACGATTCAAGAAACGCACTTCTTCCGCAACCCGCCGCAGATTCGCGCGCTTCGCCAGCATGTGTTACCCGAGCTGATCAGGCGCGCCGTTTCGGCGAACCGGCCGTTGCGGATCTGGAGCGCCGGCTGCTCGACCGGCGAAGAGCCTTACAGCGTCGCCATGCTCGTGCGCGAATTCTTGCCGATGGCCACGCGTGAGCACGTGCAAATTCTGGGTTCCGACATTTCCCGCGGCGCGATCGAGCTTGCCCGGGCTGGCCGATACGGTCCGCGGTCGGTGCAGATGGCCGAGCCGGTCGACCTGGCGCGCTGGTTCGTACCCGACAACGACACGTACGTCGTGCGCGACGAAGTGCGTGAACTTGTCGAATTTCAACTGCACAACCTGGTCGTCGACGAAATGCCCTTCGGCCCCGGCGAGATCGACTTGCTGCTGTGTCGAAACGTCACCATCTATTTCAACCGGACGACGACAAAAGAGCTGATGGCGCGCTTCCATACCGTGCTGGCGAACGGCGGCTACCTGTTCCTCGGGCATTCTGAGACGCTGTGGCAGATGAGCGACGCGTTCACTTTGGTGCCGCTTGGCGACGCGTTCGTGTACCGGCGCGACGAACGCATGGAGCGGCGGGCAGTCTTGCCCGATCGTCGCACCGAATTCGGCGATCCGCCGATTCTGCTCCCCGAGCGGCGCGCTCGCGCGGATCGACGCCACCGGCCGACGAGCGCCGTCAGCTCAAACCGCAGCCTTAAGTTGCCGACGACATTAGCGGCAACGGCCCCTGTCGAAGCCGCGTTCGACCACGCGGCGGCAGCTCGACTCGCGCTCGCCGCCGGCCGCTACGCCGACGCCGTCGTGGCGGCGGCTCGCGCCGTCCGTACCGATCCGATGCTGGTCGACCCGCATTTGGTGGCAGGCGAGGCACTCGTCAACCTGGGCCGAGATTCCGATGCGGTAAAGGAGTTGCGGCAAGCCGTCTACCTCAAGCCTGATTGCGCGCCGGCGCACCTGCTGTTGGCCGGGGCGCTCGACCGGCTCGGGGAGCCGGCGGCGGCGGGTCGCGCGTACCGGTCGGCGGCCGCGACCGTCAGCGAGATGTCGGCGGAAGAGGTGGCGGTGTTCTTCGGCGGTCGGAGCGCGAGTGAGTTGATCCAGCTTTGTATCCGGCTCGCCATGCAGGCCGAGCGCGCCGCGCGCGGAAGCTCGAAAGGACGCGAATCGCGATGATCGGGTTCATCACTTTCCGGCTCGCGCAACGTGAATTCGCGTGCCGTCTCGACGCCGTCCGCGAAGTCGTGCGGCTGACCAGTCTCGAGGTTTTGCCCGGCATGAGCGCGCCGATCAGCGGTTTGCTCGAGCTGCGCGGAAATCCGTTGCCCGTCATCGATTTGCGACACGTCGACGAGTCGGCGCGTGGCGACGTTTTGGTCTTGGCCGAAGGGGTCGAGGCGATCGGTGTCGCGGTCGACCAGGTGACCGGTGTCCACGACGAGGACGATTTGGTCGGCACGGACGACGAAAAGCCGAGCGGCCTGCCGCACTACGTCGTCGAGGTGATGCGGCGGCGCGACACGAATCAGCCGGTGTTGCTCGTCGACTTGCAGCGGTTAGTGACTGTTGTCGCCGCCTGACGCGCGCACGAGGCCGGTCTCGTAGGCGAAAATCGTCGCCTGCACCCGGTCGCGCAGCCCGAGTTTCATCAATACGCGTGCGACGTGCGTCTTGACCGTGGTTTCGCCGATCGAAAGGTGCGTGGCTATCTCGGCGTTCGACATCCCGGTCGCGATCAGCCTCAAGACGTCGACTTCGCGGGGAGTCAACTCGGCGACCATCTTTGTCGCAGGTCGAAATGACGGCGGCACGCTGGCAAAACGCTCGATCAGTCGCTTGGTCACCGTAGGAGCAAGGAGCGCGTCGATACCGCGCGCCGCCTGCCGCACCGCGGCCACGATGTCCTCGCCCGACATGTCCTTGAGCAAGAAGCCCGATGCCCCCGCGCGCAGCGCTTCGTAGACGTATTCATCGAGATCGAACGTGGTGAGCATAAGCACGCGCGTTGCCGTGTCGGTCGCGAGGATCGCGTTCGCCGCGGCGAGCCCGTCGCAACCGGGCATGCGAACGTCGAGCAAGACGACGTCGGGCTTTTCGACGCGTACCAGCTCGATCGCTTCCTGGCCGTCGGCCGCCTCGCCCACGACTTCGATGTCGGGCTCACCTTCGAGAATCATGCGAATGCCGCCGCGCACCAGCTGCTGGTCGTCAGCGATTGCTACGCGGATCATGCGTCCGCCAACGAAATCGGAAGGCGCGCACGCACCGTGAAACCACCGTCGGGACCGTGGGCCCAGGTCAGCTGGCCTCCGCATGCTTCGACGCGTTGCCGCATGCCGCGCAAACCGCGCGACTGCCCTGAAGTACCCGGTTTCGGCCCCGTCGACGTGTTGGAGACCACGACGTCGACGTGAGCCCCGTAATTGCGGATGATGACCTCGGCGGTTGCTCCGGCGGCGTGCTTCAACACATTCGTCAGTGATTCTTGCACGACGCGGTACACGGTGTGACGCACCTCGACAGATGTCACCGCGTCGATGTCGTCGAGACGCGCCTGAACCGGAATGCCTACGCGGCGGGCACTTTCGATCAAATCATTGACGTTAGTCGATATTGTCAGCTCGCCGCTCGCGGAATCGTCTGCGCGAGGGATTCCAAGACGCAACTCCGCGAGTCCGGCGTGAATTACTTGCTGAATCGTCTCTAACGCGGCCGCCGACCGCAGCGGCTCCGTGCTCCACAGGCGTCGTGCGGCCCCCGCTTGTAACGCGACAACCGTGAGGCTGTGGCCGACCGCGTCGTGGAGTTCGCGCGCGACATTCGCGCGCTCCTCGTAGACAACCGCGCGAGCGGCGGCTCGCTGTTGCTCATCGAGCAACGCATTGTTGCGGCGCAACTCGTCGACCAACCGCCAACGCTCGTAGAACACCGCGCCGGCGAGCCAGCAGAAGAACATCAGCGTGACGTTGGATGCCAGCGGCTTTGGGCCGAACGTCGCTAACTCACCGACGCAGCACACGCCGAAGCCTGCCAACGCCCGCCCGCGAGACTCCAGCGCCGCTATCGCGAACGGCGGCACGAACGACAAGCCGATTGCGGTGAAGCTGTCGTTCAGAGGCGCGATGAAGGCCGCGAACGACGCTACGGCCGCCCACAACGCCGCGGTCATCGGTAACGGCCGGACCCACGCCATGGCAAGCACAAGGGCGATCACCAGGCATGCCAAGACGGCAACTACCGCCGGCACCCGGAGCGGCAGCGATCGCATTTCGGTCAACAACCCCGCGCATAATGCTGCCCCGGCCATCACGGCCCACGGCTGCGCAACCTCCTTGCGTGCGCTGCGAAGTGCCGGCCGAGATGCCACCCGGTCGCCCGGTTCAGGTAACGCCGAGGTAGCGGACGCCAATGAGACGACGGCGTGTCGCGTTCTCGCCAGCAAGTCTCGCGCGGCCTCTTCGAGTCCCGAAATCATCGCCTGCCGATCGGGTAGCGCGGTATCGATTCGGCCGGCGAGGTTTTCCATCCCCGCGATGAGCGTGGCATGAAATTCACTTGCCAACCGTGCGCGTTCTTCGGCAAGCGCCGCGTCGAGCTGCGCTGTCCGCGAATCTTCGAGCTGGTCTCTTTGCTCGCGCAAACGAGTGACCAGCGCGGTGCGGCTGCGCACGAGCCGGCCTGCCAGGAGTGGCGCCCCTACCACGAAGAAAGCAAAGAATGGCAAGGCGCTGGTAAGCGGCTCACCTTTTGGTTGTGTGAGGTCGACCACGAGGATCAAGAGAATCGGCTGGGGTGCGCCGAGCATGACCACGCGCCGGTTGCCGTGCGCGCCGAGCGAATATGTCGCGAGGAGCGCCGCGAAAATCGGCACCGCGGCGTCTGCCGTCTCCACCGGGAAGAACGCCGCCTGCAGAACTGAGGCAGTCGCGAAAGCGGCCGAGAATATCGTGACGGTGAGCAACGGCCTGCTGCGTCGTAGCGCCAAGCAGGCTAACACCGGGGCGCCGGACACATTGAACGCGAGCTGCACGGGTTCGTGCCAATAACGAAAGAGCGCCTCGACGCCGGCAGCGACGATGAAGCCGGCGGCAACGGCGACGTCCACCCAAGTAAGTCGCATCCGCCACGGCGTCACCGACCGAGCATAAAGGCGGCGCCACCGTCGCGTCGTCATTCTGGAGGATGAGGCTAATGAGACGGAAAAGATCGACCTCGCGCACGACGACGTGGATGCCGTGCGCACCTAGCGTGACCAGCAGCGCCTTCTAACCGCAAGCGCACTCGTCATCACACGCAAGGAGCCGTTCGATGAATGCATTACCGACAGCAGCGCCGGGCCGCGTTACGGGAAACGTCGCGACGAGGCGGTCCGCATTGGCATGGGCACGTGCCGCAATAGGGCTAGGCATCGCCTCGAGCATTGTCTACGCCGCCGTCGGGGTCTTCACCACCACGACCTCGGGTGGCGGCGCCTTCCAGCACACCGCCGACTACTGGTACACCGGCGTCGGCATCCCGATCGCGCTCGCCGGGATCACGCTCCTCGCCGCTGTGCACGTCCTGCAGCGTGGCCGCGATCGCCGTCTTGGCGTGGCCGGCGTCGTCGTCAATACCTTGGCGTTGGCGGTACTCGCGGTGCAGCTGCTGGCCAGTGTTGTCACCGGAGTGGAACAGCAATGGGGTCCGAGCTATGTTCTCGCCACCGCGGCGACGTTCGTCGGGCATGCGCTTTTCAGCGCGGGCTCGTGGAAGGTGGGCCTGTTGCCTAAGTGGATGCTCGGCGTGTGGCCCGTTGTCTGGGTGATCGGCACATTTGCCGCGATCGCCGGTGCGTTGCCGTTGCTGTTGGTCGCGTTCTACATCGTGCTCGCCATTCTTCTCACGAGGCGGGCGGACGTCGAGACGACCGCGTAGGCCGCGAGGCCTGCTCAGCGGCAGCGGCCGTAGGTCGAGCAGCTAAGAGACGGTGGTAACCGGTACCCCGACTGCTTCGTACGTCGCTTTGGCTCGCGCGTCGCGGGTGGCCAGCGTGCACTCGTTGTCTCTTGCCGCAAGCGCAACGAGTGCGTCGTATACCGCGCCACCCGCAATGCCAAGCGAGCTAAGGATTTCGGGTAAACGTCGGGTCGTTTTCGACGTGAGCAGCAATGGGACCGAGAACCGGGCTCTGATCAGCCGGGCGGCGTCGATTGGTGTCAGGCGTAGATCTCCCGGCAACCTCGTAAGGACGGAATACGTCTCCGCGAAAGCATGTCCGCACAATGCCACGTCGCGACGGTGCCACCACCGGGTAACCACGTCGTGTGATCGATGCGTCTGCACGAGCAATGGAATGGCGACGCTGGTGTCTATCGCGATCGGTAGCGTCAACGCCGCCCCGAGTCGATGAGGTCGAACACGACATCGTCGTCGATCGTCGTATCACCTGTTGCGACTAGAAAGCCGGACTCCTCGACGAGCCGCGCCGTACGGCCGGACGGCACCAGCTGCAGACCTGCTCCGTAGCGCGATATGTCGACGGTAGAGCCCGGACGAAGCCCCAAGGCGTCTCGCAATGACTTTGGCACAACGATACGCCCGACGTCGTCCATCTTGGCTTCCATTGGGACCACGTTACCAGCCCGCTCCCGGTAAGCGACGATCCGCGGGGTTCGCGCTCCGCATTTACGGCGTTGCGGAGACTTGAGACGCTGGCGGCGAGGCGATCTTGCGGGCCTTGCGATCGTGCTAACGCTTGACGGCTTGCTTGACCAGCGTGCGGCCGAAATCCCACATCAGGCCGCTGCCGCGGTGGGCGTCGTCCATGACGTCGACGAACGCGTTAACGAACGTGTCGACTTCGGCTTCGCTCGTGATCAGCGGCGGAATGAGCTTGACGACGTCGATGTGGTCGCCGGCGACCTGGGTGAGAATGCGATGCCGCTGGAACAGCGGGACGACGACCATCTGCGCGAACAGCCCGTGGCGGGCGGCTTGCAGCATGTTCCAGCCGGCGCGCAGCTTCATCGACTTCGGCTTGCCGAATTCGATGCCGACCATGAGCCCGCGGCCTCGCACGTCGGCGAGCAGCTCGTAGCGGCCGGTCAACGCCTGTAGCCGCTCACGCAGCAACCGGCCGGTCTTCTCGGCATTTTCGACGAGCCCTTCGTCGTCGATGACCGACAAAGTGGCGAGCCCGGTAGTCATCGCCATCGCGTTGCCCATGAATGTCGAGGCGTGCACGAAGACGCGGTCCATCGACGAGAACACCTTGTCGAACACGGCTTGCGTGGCCAGCGTGGCGCCGATCGGCACGAAACCGCCTGACAGTGCTTTGGCGACGGTGACGATGTCGGGCTGCACGCCCTCGTGTTCGAAAGCGAAGAATTTGCCGGTACGGCCGATGCCGGTCTGCACTTCGTCGCAGATCAGCAAAGCGCCGTGCCGCCGCAATTCCGCTTGCGCGGCAGTCAAAAACCCGGGCGGCGGGATGTGCACGCCCTTACCTTGAATCGGCTCGACGATGAAGGCCGCGACATCGCCTTTGGCGAGTTCGCGGGTCAAGGCGTCGAGGTCGCCGAGTTGGATCGCGGTATCGGGGAAGAGCGGGCCGAAGCCCTTGCGGAATTCAGCGGCGCCGTTGACCGAAAGCGCACCTGCCGTGAGCCCGTGGTAAGCATGGTCGAGATAGATCACGCGCGGCTTTCCGGTGGCGGCACGGGCGAACTTCAACGCCGCTTCGTTGGCTTCAGAGCCACTGTTGCAGAAGAACACGCGATCAAGCCCGGGCGCCTTGGCGAGCAGGCGTTCGGCAAAAAGCCCGGCGAGCAGCGGGGCGTCGAACTGCACGATGTCGGCGAGCCCGGTGTCGAGCAAGTCGTGTAGCGCCTTACGCACCGTCGGGTGGTTCCGCCCGAGACCGCATACGCCGAAGCCGGCGAGCATGTCGAGGTATCGGTTGCCCTCGTTGTCAAAGAGGTAGCAGCCTTCGGCGCGCTCGTAGATTTTGTCGAACCCGATCGCGTGCAGCACCCGGGGAACCTGCGGGTTGATGTATTTGCCTTGCAGTTCGTAGTTCTCGCCGCGGCGGGTCTGAAGTAGTGAGACGAGATCGAACCCCATACCGTGCTCCTAACCCGCTGGTCTTACACGTAACGCTCGAGGATCGACGACTCGGCTAGTCGTGACAATCCTTCGCGCACGCTGCGTGCCCGTGTCTCGCCGACGCCTTCGACTGCCTGCAAATCGTCGATGCCCGCCGCAAGCAGTTTCTGCAAGCCGCCGAAATGCTCGACGAGCCGGTCGACGACCGAGTTCGGCAGCCTCGGCACCTTGGCAAGCAGCCGGTAGCCGCGTGGGCTCACGGGAGCGTCAAGTGCTTCGGCGCCTGCCGCGTAACCCATCGCCCGAGCGATCGTGCTGAGTTCAAGTAATTCGGACGCCGACAAAGTGTCGAAGTCGTGCAGCACGTCGCCAACCGTGCGCTGGCGGCGCGGGGTCGGGGTTGGCAGGTAATCGCGGACGACGAGTTCGCGCTCTGGCTCGACGCCCGCCAGCAGTTCGTCGAGTTGGAGGCTGAGGAGGCGACCGTCGGTGCCGAGCTCGACGACGTAACCTTCGATTTCGTCGGCGATTCGGCGCACCATTTCGAGACGTTGGGCCACGGCGGCGGCGTCGCGCACGGTGACGAGGTCTTCGATCTCGAGCGCGGAGAGAGTTCCTGAGACTTCGTCGAGCCGTAACTTGTAGCGCTCGAGTGTGGCGAGTGCCTGGTTGGCCCGTGACAAGATCGCGCCGGAATCGTCGAGCACGTAACGGCGGCCGCTGACGTAGAGCGCGATGATGCGCATCGATTGGCTCACCGAGATGACAGGCACGCCGACTTGGCGCGACGTGCGTTCGGCGGTGCGATGCCGGGTGCCCGATTCGCTGGTGGGAATCGTCGGGTCGGGTTGCAAATGCACGTTTGCTTTGACGATGCGAGCCCCGTTGCCGTCGAGAATGATCGCGCCGTCCATTTTCGCGAGCTCGCGCATGAGCGGCGCGGTGGTCTCGATATCGAGGTTGACGCCGCCGGTGCACAGCGACTCGACGGTCTTGTCGAAGCCGAGCACGATCAAACCGCCAGTGTTGCCGCGCAAGATGCGTTCGAGAGCGTCACGAAGCTCGGTGCCGGGTGCGATCATCGCGAGCGTGGCGCGCAGTTGCTCGTCGACAGCGCGCTCGAGGCGCTCTGACCGTTCGTCAGTTGCCACCTGGCTCCCATGTTCAAGATCGGTGCTTATCGCGATTCTAACCGGCGGCGATTGTCGTTACGCGCCCAAGCATGATCTAACCGAGAGCGATGCGTGATCGATATCATTTCAACGTCGTTGAGACCCGTGCCGGAGTAGAGAACCAATCTGGCTTGGCCCGAACTCATCGCCTTCTGGTGATGCGCCAATCAGGAGTCGACTGCCGGAGTGGCTCGGTGGGTTGCTAGGTCGATAGCGCTACGCAGATCGCCGATCTCGGTGACCGTCATTCCAGCAGGCGGCTGTCCGCCACCTGGTGGCACGAGCGCGTGCGTGAAGCCCAACCGGGCCGCCTCGGCCAACCGACGCTCGACGCCGTCTACCGGTCGCACCTCTCCGGCGAGCCCTACCTCACCGACCGCGACGAGGCCAGCAGGCAGGGGCAGATCGCGCGCGGCGCTCGCGACCGCGAGAGCGATCGCCAGATCACCCGCGGGTTCGCTCAACTTCACGCCGCCGACGGTGGCGGTGAATACGTCAGCGGCCATCAGCGACACCTTGGCCCTGCGTTCGGTGACCGCGAGCACCATGGAAACCCGGCCGCTATCAAGCCCGGTGGTCGATCGACGGGGCGTGGCGAGCGTGGATTTTGCCACAAGCGCCTGCACTTCGGTGACCATCGGGCGCCGCCCTTCGAGTGTCACGGTGACGCAGGTGCCGGGAACAGGGGTTTCACGGCGGGTGAGAAAAAGACCACTCGGATCGGCGAGGCCGATGATGCCTCGATCGCGAAGATCGAAGCATCCGACTTCGTCGCAAGCGCCAAAGCGGTTCTTGATTGCCCGCACGAGCCGCAACCGCGAATGCCGCTCGCCTTCGAATTGGAGGACGACGTCGACGAGGTGTTCGAGCACCCGTGGGCCCGCGATCGAGCCGTCTTTGGTGACGTGGCCGACCAGCACGGTCGCGATACCGCGTTCTTTCGCGACGGCGATCAGCGCCGCGGCGACTTGCCGCACTTGGGTGACGCCGCCCGCGGCGCCGTCGACCTCGGCCACCGCCATGGTCTGCACGGAATCGACCACCACGAGGGCAGGCTGAACGTCGTCGATGTGTTTGAGCACCGCGCCGACGTCGGTTTCGGCCGCCAAATAAAGGTGCGGCGACAACGCGTGAATGCGGTCGGCCCGCAATCGAACCTGCGCGCGAGACTCTTCACCTGTGACGTAAAGGGTTTTGGCGTGCGGCTTGGCGAATGTCGAAGCGACGTCGAGCAGCAGGGTCGACTTGCCGACGCCGGGCTCGCCTGCCAGCAACACCACCGCGCCGGGCACCAGGCCGCTGCCGAGAACACGGTCGAGCTCGTCGACGCCGGTTGGCAACCGGCGCGCCGCCTCAGGGTCGATTTCACCGATCGGCGTCGCCGCCGCCGTAACCGGGGCCGACGCGACGGTGCGAAGCCTCGGCGCGCCGACTTCTTCGACCGTGCCCCAGGCCTGGCATTCGCCACATCGGCCGACCCACTTCAGCGACTCCCACCCGCATTCGCCGCATCGATACGTCTGGCCGCTCTTCACGGAAGCATTCTTCGGCATGCCCGGACGTTAGCGGTGACCGACGACAAAGCCCGCGCCCCTCAGCG
>JBDZVM010000005.1:14107-18531 GCA_040255675.1 Actinomycetales bacterium
GGGTCGGCTGGGTGCGGGTCGGCTGGGTGCGGAGCAACCGGCGCGGACGACGAAAGGCGTCGCTCGCAATGCACCACGAGTTCGGCATATGCGGCCGCGCCCATCATTTCGGTGAGTTCGGGCCCGTACGAAACGTAAACCGGTTGGGCACCGCGATGCGCTTCCGGCGACGACGTGCACCACCACACCAGGTCGTGCCCGCCGGAACCCCAGCCGCGCCGGTCGTATTCGGTGATGGTGACGACGAGAACCTTCGTCTCATCGGGCCGCTCGACCCAGTCGAAGGTGCGTCGGATGGGCAATTGCCAGCAGACGTCGGGTTTTGTCTCGAGTGGATGGCGGCCGGTCTTCAACGCCAGGCTGTGCAACGCGCAGCCGACACCGCCCGCGAAACCCGGCCGGTTCAAGAAAATGCACGCGCCGTCGACGCGTTTCGTGCGCCGCTTACCGTCTTCGATTTCGGTAATGCCGCGCTTTCCCTGCTTGTAGTACTGCCAGGTCTCGGCATCGAGTTCGGCGGCGAACTTGCGCACGCGTTGTTCGTCTTCTCGACCCGAATAGAACGCACCGTGGCTGCAGCAACCGTCGTCGGCGCGGCCCGCCACGATACCGTGGCAGCCGGCGCCGAAGATGCAACTCCATCTCGAGGTCAGCCAGGTGAGGTCGCAGCGGTAGACCTGCTCGTGGTCGGCGGGATCAACGAACTCGACCCAGTCGCGGGCGAAGTCGAGCGAAGTTTCGGGGAGTGGCTTGGCCGGTGCGGGTCGGACGACCGAGCGACCGGCCGCTGAACGCGTCTTGGGCGTCGTACCCGAGCCGGACGCCTTCGACGTAGGAGGCATACGGCACAGCGTAGGCGGTGTCCGGCCGTAGTTACGCCAGGGCCTCGGTGCGTCGGTTTTGTTCTAGATCGGCTCACGACGACACCGTTGCCGGCGCGGCTTCCTCGTCGGATCGTTCGCCGTCCGTCCGCGTTCTCGACGTAGGCTCGACACCATGAGTTCGGACGTCGAGGGGCGCGGCCTGCCCAAGGTCGCTCTGTCGACGTCCGCGGTCTGGCCTGAATCAACCGCGGTCGCGTTCGAGGTGGCGTCGCGGCTGGGTTACGACGGCGTCGAGTTGATGGTGTCGGGCGACGTCGTCAGCCAGGACGTCGACACCGTGCGCCGGTTGATCGACTATCACCAGATCCCGGTGCTGTCGTTGCACTCGCCGTGCCTGCTGATCAGCCAGCGCGTCTGGGGCACCGAGCCGTGGGCGAAGTTGATGCGTTCGCAGATCGCCGCCGAACGGCTGGGGGCGAAGGTCGTCGTGACGCATCCGCCGTTTCGCTGGCAGCGTTCGTACGCCCGCGGGTTCAGTGAAGGAATCGTGCGGATGCACGACGAGACCGACGTCGTGTTCGCGGTCGAGAACATGTTTCCGCAACGCGGTCCGGGCGGTATCGAACTCGCCACGTATTCGCCGTCCTGGTCATTGCTCGACGCTGACTACCCGCACATCACCCTCGACGTCTCGCACGCCGCCGTTGCTCGGTCGAGTGCCGTAGAAATGGCAGACGCGTTCGGCCATCGGCTGGCGCACGTGCACCTTGCCGACGGCACGGGGTCGCGAAACGACGAACATTTGGTGCCTGGCCGGGGTTCGCAACCGTGCGCCGAACTGCTCGAAAACCTCGGTCGCGGCGGATATTCCGGTGTGGTCGTGCTCGAGGTCAACACCCGCCGAGCCGCGTCTCACGACGAGCGGGTCGCGGACTTGGCCGAAGCGCTCTCCTTCACCCGCGAGGCGCTCGCGATGGCGCGAGCGTGACGGCGCGGGGTGCGGAATGACCTTCCTGCGTCGATCGCGCAAGCAAAACGCGTAACGTCGGCTACGACGACGGCGTGGACGCCGACCAACGCACGCGACGAAGGGAGCTGAAGCCTCGTGTTGCGCCGCGTGCTGCTCGGTGCCGCTGACAGCGATCTGCTCAAACGCGCGATCGTGCGCGCGCCGTTCACCCGCGGTGTCGTCAATCGTTTCGTCGCGGGTGAGGACGTCGACGACGCGCTCGTCGTCGCCCGCCGGCTGACGGCGGCCGGCCTGCTGGCCAGCGTCGACCGGCTCGGCGAGGCCACCACCGATCCGGATCAGGCCGCCGCCACGGCCGATGCGTACGCGGATCTGTTGTCGCGGATCGCTGACGCGGGCTTGGCCGAATTCGCTGAAGTGTCGCTGAAGCTGTCGTCGCTTGGCCAGGCGCTGGAGCACGACGGCGAGCAGATCGCGCTCGACAATGCCCGCAAGGTGTGCGCCGCGGCAGCGGCGGCGGGCACGACGGTCACCCTCGACATGGAAGACCACACTGCCACCGACGCCACCCTCGCCGCTTTCCGCGCGTTGCGGGTCGACTTTCCGTCGGTCGGCACCGTCGTGCAGGCCTACCTGCGCCGAACCGAAGACGATTGCCGCGACCTAATTGCCAGCGAAGGCGCCCGGGTCAGGTTGTGCAAAGGCGCGTATCGCGAACCCACCTCGGTCGCCTTTCAAAACAAGGCGGACGTCGATATGTCGTACGTTCGGTGCCTGCGAATTCTCATGCGCGGCAACGGTTATCCGATGGTGGCCACGCATGATCCGCGGCTTGTCGCGATCGCCGGCGCCATGGCGCTTCAGGCCGGCCGCGCCAAGGGGCAGTACGAGTATCAGATGCTTTTCGGCGTCCGGCCTGACGAGCAACGTAGGCTCGCCGAGCGTGGTGAGAAGATTCGCGTGTACGTGCCGTACGGGACACAGTGGTACCCGTACTTGACCAGGCGTCTCGCCGAACGTCCGGCGAACGTGGCGTTCTTCGTTCGAGCGGTAGCAACCAGGAAGTGAGTCGAGGAATGATTTCGGTTATCGGCGCCGGCAAGATGGGCGAGGCCCTGATCTCCGGGTTGCTCAAGGGTGGCACCAGCCCTGACGACGTCTTGATCACCGAGCGATACGAGGCGCGTGCGCGAGAGCTCACCGAGCGCTACGGCGTGCGGGCGGTCAGCAACGCTGAAGCCGCGAAAACCGCCGACACCCTTGTTCTTGCGGTGAAACCGCAAGATATGGAAGCACTTTTGGCCGAGCTGTCGGCGTTTGTGATGCCAGATAGGCTTATCGTCACGATCGCGGCGGGTATTCCGACGTCCGCCATTGAAAAGCGCTTGGTCGAGGGTGTGCCGGTCGTTCGCGTGATGCCGAATACGCCCGCGCTGGTGGGCGAGGCGATGAGTGTCATCGCGGCGGGTTCGCATGCTGAGCCGCGACATCTCGAGCGGGCCGAGGAGCTATTTCGCCATGTGGGCAAGGTGATTCGGCTCCCTGAGGCGCAGCTCGACGCGGTGACGGCGCTGTCGGGCAGCGGCCCGGCCTACATCTTCTATTTGGTCGAAGCGATGACCGACGCCGGCATTTTGCTCGGCTTGCCGCGTTCTGTCGCGCACGAACTCATCGTGCAAACCGTCGTTGGTTCCGCGGTGATGCTGCGTGACTCAGGGGAGCATCCGGTCACGTTGCGCGAGGCAGTGACGTCGCCTGCTGGCACGACTATTTCGGCCATTAGGGAGCTCGAAAATCACGGGGTGCGCGCGGCATTGCTGGCCGCCTTGGAGGCCGCGCGAGACCGTTCGCGCGAGCTGGCGCGCGAGTAGAGGGGCGATACCTTCTGCTGTCGATGTATCTTCCCGACGCTTTGCTCTGAGTCGGACGGCGGTTTTGGCCTGAAGCCCGTGACTCAAAACAAATGACTCACAACAAAGCGTCGTGAAAAGCAACCGCGACCACTCATTCGCCGTCCGAGTATTGAGATGATTCGGTTCGCCGTCCGAGTGTTGAAGGTAAGATCAGCCAGACGACGGCGTTCGGGTCCGCCGCGAGGCGGCAGAGCAGCATCTGCAAGGCAGCATCTGCAAGGCAGCATCCGCGGAGCGGCATCACAGAGGGGGAACCGTGAGCGACGACATCCACGACGCTGCTAATTCGGAGCCGATGCCAACGGCGGCCAGCCGAGCGCGCGATCGCAAGCCCAGCGTTTTCGCTACCGCGCTTGCCAGTGTTCTCGCGGTGATTGCCGTTGTTGCCGTTGCCCTTGTTGTGGCTCATGGCCCGTGGCACACGACGTCGGCGAGCGTGGCAACGCCGTCATCTTCTAGCACCTGGTCAACAGTGTTGCCAACCGCGTCGTCGACCGCGTGGCCCAGCGTCCCGCCGTCGCCGGGACCGACCGAGCGAAGCCAGCAGCTGTTGACCGAAACCCCGTGGGCGTGGCCGTCGGGTGCTGGCGGCACTCCGACAGGAAATCCGGTCATCGTTATCGGGATCGATGTCGCCGGTGGCCACCGAGTGCTCACGCTCTACGACGGCGCGGAATGCGATGACGAGCACGACTGCGTCGTCACTTTCGACACCGT
>JBDZVM010000005.1:18631-75845 GCA_040255675.1 Actinomycetales bacterium
ACGACGGCGCGGAATGCGATGACGAGCACGACTGCGTCGTCACTTTCGACACCGTCACCGGCGTGATCGTGCGCGGAGCTCAGTACACCGGCGCGCTCACGTCGTGTGCCAGCGTGTGGCCGCACGCCGCGCCGTCCGGTTTCTTCGCCGATCCGGTCGAGGCGCGCCAATGCCCGGCAAAGTTGTCGACGTCCGGCGGTTTGGCTGTCGGCAGCGTCGGCTGGCTGGTCGACGCGTCGCCGCGAGGCCCGTACTTCGAATCGGTCGACGGCGAGCGGGTCGGGCCGACCGCACCGCCGACTGCCAGCCCCCCGCGGCCTTCGTTTCCCCAAGGTGGCGTACCGACCGCCGAGGCGGTGGTCGTCGTGGCGGTCAAGACAGCGGCGTCGTCCCACCCGGTGCTGATCATTTACGACCCGGCGCAATGCCCGGCGGCAGCTGAGCTACCGGCGACGCCGAACTTCAGCGCCGACTCCACCCATACCGCGTGTCTGGTCTCCTTCGACACGGCGACGGGCGCGGTCGCGCCTGCCGGAATGTTCGCCGGCCCGGTCGGCCCGTGTTCGAACCTGCCACCCCGCCGGCAAGACGTGTCGTCGCCGTTCTTCGTCGATCCCGAACCAACGTACGGTTGCCCGCAACTCCCGCGCCGCGACGGCCTGTCGGCGGGCAACGTCGGCTGGCTCGTGACCGATTCTCCCGACGGCCCGTATTTCCAAACCGTCGATGGCTTGCGCCTCGGCCCGCGGATGTGATGTGAGCCGCGCCCGATAGCGTGAATCGCGTGGCTGACGAGATCCACGAGCTCGCCGCGGTCTGGGACGACGCCCTCGCCGCCTACGACTTCGGCCCCGGCCACCCGTTGGCGCCGGTGCGCGTCGAACTCACGATCGCGCTGGCACGCGCCCTCGGCGTCCTCGATTACTCGAACGTCACCGTGGTGAAACCGGAGCCGATCGACGACGACGTGTTGCTCACCGTGCATACCGCCGGCTACCTGCAAGCCGTGAAAAGCGAGGACGACGACCCGAAGCACGGCCTGGGCACCGCCGATGTACCTGTGTTCGCCGACATGCACCAGGCGTCGAAACGTGTCGTGGGCGCGACTCTCGCGGCCAGCAAAGCGGTTTTCGAGGGCCGCGCGAATCACGGCATCAACGTCGCCGGCGGTCTGCATCACGCGATGCCCGACGCCGCCTCGGGTTTTTGCGTCTACAACGATCCCGCGATCGCGATTCGCTGGCTGCTCGACCACGGCGTCGAGAAGGTCGTGTACGTCGATATCGACGTACACCACGGCGACGGTGTCCAGAAAGTTTTTTACGATGATCCGCGCGTACTCACGATTTCAATTCATCAAACCGGGCGCACGCTTTTTCCGGGCAGCGGTTTTCCCGACGAGACCGGCGGGCCGCATGCCGAAGGTTTCGCCGTCAACGTCGCACTTCCACCCGGGACGACGGATGCCGGGTGGCTGCGCGCTTTTCACGCCATCGTGCCGCCGTTGGTGAACGAATTCGCGCCGACGATGTTGTTCAGCCAACACGGCTGTGACACGCACCGGCTCGACCCGCTCGCGGAAATGCTCATTAGCGTCGACGCGCAACGCGCGGCGCACCGGGCGATTCACCGACTGGCGCATGAGGTTTGCGGCGGTCGCTGGGTGGCGACCGGCGGCGGCGGTTACGCGCTGGCCGAAGTGGTACCGCGCAGCTGGACCCATCTCCTCGCCGAAGCGTCGGGCCATCCGATCGACCCGGCAACACCCATCCCGCAAGGCTGGCGCGCCGAAGCCGCACGGCGAACCGGCGCCGAAGCGCCGTCAGTAATGACGGACGGCGAAACTGCCGCCTACCCCAACTTTTTCGATGGCCACAATCCGGCCGATCCCGTCGACCGCGCGATCGTAGCGACGATGCGCGCGGTGTTTCCGGCTCACGGCCTCGACATGAACGGAATCTGGTGACCATGGGCGACACGTCACGAACCGCGGGCACACTCGATCGCGACCAGCTGGCCCGGTATTTGAGCGATGCCCGGATCGCGGGGCCGGTGGCCACGCCGAGGGAGGCAAATCTCGCCAACTACCGGCTGATGTCGCAACGCGACCCGGGCTACCTGTTCGGGTTGCAACCGCGCGGAGCCTGGACCTTCGACGACGTGCTGGCCTTGATGGCCGAGCGCTGCGGGGTCTCACCTGACCCGCTGTTCGACGCCGGCGGCGACACGATCGATCCCGCGCTGACCGTCGCCCGGCTCGACGCGATGGCCGACCAACTGCGCGCGGTGGCATCGCGGCGGGGCCGGGTGCTGATGGCGACTGGTCATCCGACCGGGCTCCTCGTCGTGCACATCGAGGTCGCGCGCGCGCTATCGGCGGCCGGGTGCACGCTGCTCATGCCGCCGGCGCTTTGGCGCGACACCGATCGCACCGGCAAGTCGCACGAGCGTCATCTGCGATACGTACTCGGGGTCGCGGTGGCCACGCAGGGCGCCAACCTGTTGCACACGCATTCACCGCTGCCGATGCAGACCATGCTGGCCGAGCTTGCGTCGTCCGGCGAAGCAATGCCCGACCTCGTGATGGCCGATCACGGCTTCGCGGGCGCCGCCGGGCAGGCGGGCGTGCCGTCCGTAGGGTTTGCCGACTCCAACGACCCGGCGCTCTTCGTGGGCGAAGCCGAGGGGGACGTCGCCGTCTGCGTGCCGCTCGACGACAACGTCGCGCCCCAGCTTTACGCGCCGATGACCGCCTACCTGGTGGATCGGGCGTTCAGCTAGCTTGCGCCGTGCCGCGACGCGGCAACGCCTGAGCCAACGAGACGCGTCGCAGTCGGCCGGTCTTGGTCAGCCGTGCTGATCTTCGTCCTGACGGCCGAACGGGTGATTCCCAAACGTCGCCGGTTGCTGCCAACGCCACGGGGGATGCCAAACGTCTCACCCCACCCGGAGGTCATCTGGTGTATCAGGACATCAGCTCTTCCCCACCGGCCTCAATATCGCTACTCTCAGTCACGCACGTGCGTGATCGTTGTCGCCGGAGGGGAAGCCGGCGCCCGTCGCGTGCTGAAGGTTCGGTGCGTTATGGGTGCAGGTGAGCGGCCACGCGACAAAGCGCTGGCCGAAGTTCGGTTTTTGACGGTCGCCGAGGTGGCCGGGCTGATGCGGGTCTCGAAGATGACCGTGTACCGGCTCGTGCACGCTGGTGAGCTACCCGCTGTGAGAGTGGGCCGGTCGTTTCGCGTTCCGGAGCAAGCCGTGCACGCCTACCTGCGCGACGCGTTCATCGAAGCTGGTTGATCGGCACCAGAACGCCGGCCGATCGTCCAGGGGGCTACGCTAGCCGGGTCACGGGCCCTCCGACCGACCGAAGGGCATGTCGGCGACCGCGTTCGCCGGTCCGTGCCTCGTAACGTCAGGTGGAAGCGGGTTCGTTGTGGGCTCAGTGATCAAGAAGCGTCGCAAGAGGATGGCGAAGAAGAAGCACCGCAAGCTCCTCAAGCGCACGCGCGTGCAGCGCCGTAACAAGAAGTAGCGCCGCGACAAAAAAGTAGGGCCCTCGCCCGTCAGCTGGCGGCGATTCCGCTGGTGAAACTCAACAAACGCGACACAGGGTCGGACGACGCTGCCGCGCTCGCGGAGGCTGACGCCGTCGCGATGAGCTGAGTGCGAAGCGCCGCTGCCGATGATTGTGAACTCGGCGCCGCCGGCGCGCTTGACGGCGGCGGTGTCGAGCCTTGCTGATGTGCCGTCGGTGCCGCCTGCGTCGGCGCCGGTTTCGACATCTGCTGCTTCGGCGCGTTAGGCGTGGCTGGGTGCGCGACCGGAGCCTTGGGCGCGGGTTTCGCCGGGGCTGGTTTCGCCGGAGCGGGCGCCGGTTTGGCCGGAGCGGGCGCGGGCGCCGCGGCAGTTTCCGGACGGCGGAAGTCGACCACGACCCAAAGCACCTGGCAACCGCAGCTCGGGTAGATCGATGTTGCGGAGCCGACGCCCATTTGGGTGAAGCGCGAATCCAAAATGTTGTCGCGGTGATGTGCGCTAGCCATGAAGGCTTTTTGCACGCTCGGGATGTCTCCGGCCATCCCGACGTTTTCGCCGAGCACCGTCCAGTTGGTGATCTGGCTTGCCAGAGCTGGGTTATGCGAAAGCGCGTTCGCCGCGGCCAGGTGTTGTGCCCATCGCTGCGCGACCGCGTTCAGGTCGGCGGTCTGTTGCAAAGCGGGCAGTCCGGCCGCCGCCCGGGCTTGATTCGTGGCGGCTGCTAAATCGCTCGACGCGCTCGCGAACGCGGGTGTGGCGACGATCGCCGAGGTCGCGATCACGCCAAGAGCAATCGACGCGGCGATCGTTGCCGTGCCGATTTTCCGGCCGATTCGCTTTCCGATTCCGCGCCGCGGCCGCTCGCTTCGCCCGATTTGCAGGGCGCCGGTAAGCGCGGGGACGAACGTGGCAGCGCGCACGAGTGGCCCTTCGGTCGTGCCGGGCGGGCACCGCTCGGCAGTTCAACAACGGGAATTGGGTCGGCGCAGGTGCGGGAGTGCTTGAGAACCAAATCGCCCCAAATCGGACACGCCTCACCTGTTTCACTCGCTCGGAGTAATCAGCCGCTCACGGAACGCGGTCACGGCGTTGGTAGCTCGGCAAAGCAGAGCGTCGACCCGGTAGCGTCGGCGGCGTGCCCCCGCCGCGCGTCGTCCTGTACAGCCGTCCCGGCTGTCACCTGTGCGACGACGCTCGCGTCGTAGTCGAGCGGGTGATCTCTGAGTTGGGCGAGAGCTACGTCGAACGCGACATCACCCTCGACCCGGACGACGAACGGGCCTACGGCGAATCGATTCCGGTCGTGCTCGTCGACGGCGTCCAGGTCGACTTCTGGCACGTCTCGGAACAGCGGCTGCGAGCGGCGCTTCGCGCGCGATAGAACCGCGCGGCTTCGCGCCAGCAAGATCGCGCGTTTTGGTGCGCGTGTTCACAAGGCCTTACTCTGGGCTGCGACCCCTTGAACCCGGAGCCCACGTGCGCGCCAGCAGTACCGAGCGTCCGCAGCGGGGCACGGGCGTACCGCCTGCTCCCAGAGAGCCCGGCGAAACGCCACCTGCCCGGTCGCTGCGGCGGCGAAGGGTACGCGGGATCCCGGAGGCAACGATCGCGCGCCTGCCCCTTTACCTGCGGGCGCTACAAGCCATGGCCGACCGCGACACCCAGGTGGTCTCGTCGCAGGAACTCGCGACCGCGTCGGGCGTGAACTCCGCGAAGCTTCGCAAGGATCTGTCCCATCTCGGCTCGTACGGCACGCGCGGTGTCGGCTACGACGTCAGTTTCTTGATTTATCAGATCTCCCGCGAGCTCGGCCTCACTCAGGATTGGCCCGTCGTCATCGTCGGAATCGGCAACTTGGGCCGTGCCCTTGCCAACTACGGCGGCTTTGCCAGTCGCGGGTTTCGCGTTGCTTGCCTGGTCGACATCGACCCGCGCCAAGTCGGTGAGCGCGTCGGCCCGCTCGCCGTCCGGCACCTCGACGAACTCGAGCGGCTCATCGAAGAACACCGGGTGGCGATCGGCTTGGTCGCGACGCCCGCGAACGCGGCGCAAGGTGTGTGCGATCGGCTGGTCGCCGCCGGAGTGCGCAGCATCTTGAACTTCGCGCCGGCAATCGTCTCTGTGCCACCGGGCGTCGAGTTGCGCAAGGTCGACCTGTCGAGCGAGTTGCAGATCCTCGCGTTTCATGAGCAGCGGCGCGGTTTTCTCGCGTCGCCGTCCGCCGCGGTGCCGCCGCGGCAGCCATCGCAGCAGTCGCCGTCGCGGCCGCCACGGCCGCGAGGAATCGCGGGGGCGATGAGAGCATGAGTTTGCTGATCGTCGGCTTGTCGCACCGCAGCGCGCCGCTTTCGTTGCTCGAAAAGGTTTCCCTGTCGGGCGACGCCGCTGGCAAACTGCTCGACGACGTCGTCGCTACCGCGGCCGTCGACGAAGCCATGCTGCTGTCTACGTGCAACCGCGTCGAGATTTACGCGTCGGTCGAGAAATTTCACGCCGGCGTGGCGGCTCTTTCGGATTTGCTTGCCCGTCATAGCGGCGTCGGATTCGACGAACTCTCGCCGCATGTGTACGTGCATTACGAAGAACGCGCGGTGCAGCACCTTTTTGCCGTCGCGGCGAGTCTTGATTCGATGCTGGTCGGCGAGCAGCAAATTCTCGGGCAGGTGCGCGGCGCGTTTCGAGTCGCGCAAGACCGCGGCGGCGCCGGCAGCGTTTTGCACGACGCCGTCGAACATGCGCTGCACGCGGCAAAACGCACGCATACCGAAACCGGCATCGACGCCGCCGGCACCACTTTGATCGAAATCGGGCTCTCGCTCGCGGCCGAGACCGTCGGCGAATTGGCCGGACGTCGTGCGCTCGTCGTCGGCGCCGGTTCGATGGCTTCGGTGACGGTGCGCGCCCTGGCTGATGCGGGATTCGCCGACCTCGTCGTCGTTAGCCGCACGTTGCGTAACGCCGAGCTGCTGGCCGAGCGCGTTGGCGGCCGCGCCGTCCCGATGGCCGACATCGAGCACGAGCTGGCTCACGTCGACGTGCTGGTGTCGTGCACCGGTTCGGACGGCGTTGTGCTGCGCGCCGATTCGATCGAGCGCGCCATGAGTGAACGCCCCGACCGCCCGCTGTTCTTGCTCGACGTCGCGCTGCCGCGCGACGTCGAGCCACGCGCCGGCCAGCTCCCCGGCGTCACGTTGGTCGACCTCGAGACGCTGAAGCCGGCCATCGACTCCGCCTCGATCGCCGACGACGTCCGCGAAGCCCGTCGCATCGTCGACGAAGAACTGGCGGCCTACGTCGCCTCGCGGCGCGCGGCGGTGGTCGCGCCGACGGTGGTCGCGCTGCGCGACAAAGCCGCGCAAGTGGTGGCTGCCGAGATGCGCCGGCTCGAGCGCAGGTTGCCCGGGCTCGAGGAGGCCGCGCGCGACGAGATCGCGCGGGCTGTTCGACGGGTCGTCGACAAGCTGTTGCACGCGCCGACTGTGCGGGTGCAAGAGCTTGCCGGGCTGGCTGGTCCCGCGTCGTATCCCGAGGCGTTGCGCCGCCTGTTCGACCTCGACCCGGCCACCCCGGCGGTGATCGCGGCACCTGAGCCTGCCGACGACGACGGTGGCGCGTCATGACCGCGTTTGCCCCGACCGGGGTGTTGCGACTCGGCACTCGCCGCAGCGCGCTGGCGATGGCGCAGGCGGGCCTGGTCGGCGAGGCGCTGCGCGCGGAGGGGTGTGCGGTCGAACTCGTCGGCATCACCACCCACGGCGATCGCAGCGCGCGAGCGGGTACGCCTCTTTCGGAATCGGGCGGTGTCGGGGTTTTCGTCGCCGAACTACGAAAAAGGCTGCTCGAGGGCGACGTCGACGTCGCCGTCCATTCGCTCAAAGACCTGCCGACCGCGCCCGCTGACGGTCTTACGGTCGCCGCGTTTCCGGCGCGCGAGGATCCGCGCGACGCGCTGGTCTGCCGCGGCGGTCTATCGCTCGCGAGACTTCCGGCCGGCGCCGTCGTCGGCACCGGTTCGCCGCGGCGAGCCGCGCAGCTGCGGGTTGCCCGCGCCGATCTCGATGTCCGGCCGATTCGCGGCAATGTCGACACCAGATTGCGTAAAGTGTCCGACGGCGAATTCGACGCCGTCGTCGTCGCGGCAGCCGGACTCGCCAGGCTCGGCCGGCTCGGTGAAGCGTCGGAGTTGCTCCATCCCGACGTCATGACGCCGGCACCGGGGCAAGGGGCCCTCGCGGTCGAATGTCGCGCGGCCGATCTGAGCAGTGGTGAGGCATTGGCCGGATTAGTCCGTGGAATTGACGATCCGCCGACTCGCGCGGCAGTGGTCGCGGAGCGTACGCTGCTCGGCGCACTCGAAGCGGGCTGCACCGCGCCCGTCGGCGCCCTCGCGCACGTAAGTGGCTCACGTGTCCGACTCCTCGCGGCCGTCGTGAGCGTCGACGGTTCGGTCGCAATCCGCCGAACGACGACCGGGTCGGCGAACGACCCCGAAGAGGTCGGGCGCCGGTTGGCGACCGAGCTTTTCGACGCCGGTGCCGGTGCGGTCGTCGGGGCGCGGGCGTAGGTCGATCAGCTTTGGTACGAACAGCGAGCAGAACAGGACGGCAATGAGTTCACTGCCCAAGCAGCCGGGCACCGCCTCGTTCGTCGGGGCTGGTCCAGGAGATCCCGCGCTCCTCACCGTGCGCGCTGTCGAATTGCTCGGCCGCGCCGACGTGGTCGTCGTCGACGCCATGCCAGAGCGTGCGATCGCCCGCCACTTTCGCGACGACGCTGCCGTCGTCGATCTCTCCGCGATCGCGGCCGAACGCCCCGATCGGCCGCTTACCAAGAGCGATCGTGCCAAGCCGGTGCTCGACGCCGTGAAATCCGGCAAGAATGCCGTGCGGTTGCTACCGGGCGACCCGTTGTTCGACAGCCAAGGCGCCGACGAAATCGCGGTTTGCGCGAAGGCGAAAATCCCATTCGAAATCGTGCCGGGCGTGCCGGTCGCGGTCGGAGTGCCAGCATACGCGGGAATTTCGCTGGGCGACGCGAAGCATCGCGACGTCCGCATCGTCGACGCCACCGCCGCCGATTGGAAGTCGGTCGGCGGCGATCCGCAGACCCTGGTTGTCTTGAATGTCGAAGATTTCGCCGCGGTGGCAGGGGAATTGACGCGCCACGGCCGATCCGCGGATAGTGCCGTTGTTGCTACTCGAGCCGGTACTACCACTCAGCAGCACTCGGTCGTCTCTACCCTCGGCGCTTTGGCGGCCGACGCGAAAGCCGCCGGTCTGGCACCGCCCGCGCTTCTCGTGGTCGGCGACGTCGTGAAGGGCCGCGCCGCGTTGTCGTGGTTCGAGACCAAGCCGCTGTTCGGCTGGAAGGTGCTGGTGCCTCGCACGAAAGAGCAGGCCGGCGTGCTGTCGGCGAAATTGCGCTCTTATGGCGCGGTGCCGGCCGAAGTTCCGACGATCGCCGTCGAACCGCCGCGCACGCCGCAGCAAATGGAGCGGGCAGTTCGCGGTCTGGTCACCGGCCGCTACGAATGGATCGCTTTCACCTCGGTCAACGCGGTGCGCGCGATTCGTGAAAAGTTCGAAGAATACGGTCTCGACGCGCGGGCGTTCTCCGGCATCAAGGTGGCCGCGGTCGGCGAGCAAACCGCGGCGGCGTTGACGGCCTTCGGCGTCAAGCCCGACCTCGTGCCTTCGGGTGAGCAATCGGGCGCGGGTCTGCTCGCCGATTTCCCGCCGTACGACGACGTGCTCGACCCCATCAACCGGGTGTTCTTGCCGCGCGCCGATATCGCGACCGAGACACTCGTAGCCGGTTTGATCGAACTCGGTTGGGAGGTCGACGACGTCACCGCCTACCGCACCGTGCGCGCCGCGCCGCCGCCCGCGCCCACCCGCGAAGCCATCAAGACCGGTGGTTTCGACGCCGTCTGCTTCACGTCGTCGTCGACGGTGCGCAACTTGGTCGGCATCGCCGGCAAGCCGCACGCCACGACGGTCATCGCCTGCATCGGGCCGCAGACCGCGAAAACCGCTGAGGAGCACGGGCTGCGGGTCGACGTCCTGGCTGAAGAGCCATCGGTCGGTGCGCTGGCCGAGGCGCTGGCCGCCTTCGGTCTCGCGCAACGCGAGGCCGCCGAGGCGAGCGGTGAATGGACCGGCAAACCCGGACGGCACAAGGCAAATCCTCGACGCAAGGCGAAGTAGTCATGTCGGTAGGGCGCGTGCGTCCGCGTCGGCTTCGGCGCACGGCGGCGCTTCGGTCGCTGGTCGCGCAGACGCGCTTGTCGGCGTCCGACCTCGTCTTGCCGTTGTTCGTGAAGGAAGGCATCACAGCGCCGGTGCCGATACCTTCGATGCCCGGGGTGCTTCAGCACACCCGAGATTCGTTGCGCAAGGCGGCCGTCGAGGCCGTCGGTGAAGGCGTCGGCGGGCTCATCCTTTTCGGTGTGCCTGAGACCAAAGACGCCATTGGGTCTTCTGCCGACGACCCCGACGGAATCGTGCAGCTCGCGTTGCGAGATCTCGCCTCCGAGGTCGGTGATTCGACCGTCTTGATGACCGACCTGTGCCTCGACGAATATACCGACCACGGGCATTGCGGAGTTTTGACGGCGTCCGGGGTGGTCGACAACGACGCGACGCTGGAGCGGTACGCGTCGATCGCGGTGGCACAGGCTTCCGCGGGTTCGCACGTGGTCGCGCCCAGCGGCATGATGGATGGCCAAGTCGGCGCTATTCGCGACGCGCTCGATGCCGCCGGATTTTCTGACGTCGCGATATTGGCCTATTCGGCGAAATACGCGTCTGCTTTTTACGGACCCTTCCGCGACGCGGCCGAATGCGCGCCGCGATTCGGCGACCGGCGCGCCTACCAGCAAGATGTCGCGAACAGCGACGAGGCGTTACGCGAAGTGGCTCTCGACATCGCCGAAGGTGCCGACATGGTGATGGTCAAGCCGGCGATGGCGTATCTCGACCTTGTGCGCCGGGTGCGCGATTTCGTCGACGTCCCAGTCGCGGCTTATCAGGTGAGTGGTGAGTACGCGATGGTCGAGGCCGCCGCGGCGAACGGCTGGCTCGATCGCTCGAGCGTGATTTTGGAGACCCTGACGTCGATCCGGCGGGCCGGCGCTGACATTGTGCTGACGTATTGGGCCGCCGAAGTCGCCCGGATGTTGCGCGCGTGAACACGCCGCGCGCGGTTTTGCTCGACGCTGGCGGGGTGCTGGTGTTGCCGAACCCGTGGGCGGTCGTCTCGGTGTTGCGGGCGGCGGGCGGCGTCATCGAGCTTTCCGAAGTGCATCGCCTGCACTACGCCGCTACGGCGGCGATGGATGCCGCTCGCGATCACGACTGGACCCGCTACCACCGCGTGCTCGTTTCGCGCGCGGGTGTTTCGTCCGATCGAGTCGACGACGCGATGGCCGCGCTCGAAGAAATCTATTCCGCACCCGCGATGACGTTGTGGAACGTGGTGCCAGACGGCGTCGTCGAGCACTTGCGGGCGCTGGCCGACACGGGTGTGGCGATCGCGGTGGTGTCGAATTCCGACGGCTCGGTTGAATCGGTGTTGCGGCGCTGCGAAATTCCGTTCGACATCGTGATCGACTCGGCTGTCGTCGGATACGCCAAACCGCGGCCCGAAATCTTCGGCTTCGCTCTGGGAAAGCTCAACGTTTCGCCGTCCGAGGCCGTGCATGTCGGCGATACCGCGTGGGCCGACGTCGACGGCGCGCACGCGGCAGGCGTGCGGCCGCTGCATATGGATCCGTTCGGTGATTGCCCCGACCCCAACGGCCACCACGACCACGTGCGCTCGCTCGCCGACGTGGTAGCACTGGCGCGCGGGTAGCCGCCGCACTATTCGGCCTCGGCCGTGATTCTCAGCCCTTGCTCAGACGCGCTTCAGTTATTCGTCAGCCAAGCGGCGCAGAGTTGGTCGTGGGCTCGAAGCGCCGCCGACGCCGACGCCGGGCCGCGGAGGACGGCATGGCAACACGGGCGGATGGACTCAGTCGCGCAAGTCTGGTGACGAAAGCACTGACCGCGGCTAGCGTTGCCGGGGTCGTCGCCGTCGGCGCTGTCGTGGCACAACAGCACAAGGCTACGGCCACCTCGCCCGCGGGGACATCCACTCAGCAGCCGCCCACTCAGCAGGGGGGCGACGACGGCGCCGAGTTCGGGGACGACGGCAATCAACAGCTACAGCAAGTGCCGGTGCAGCCCGTGCCGCAAGGTTCGGGCCACCATGCGGTGACGAGCGGGTCATGACGCCGGCGACAGTTATCGGGCCAGCTATCGGGCCAGCCACGGCGACAGCGGAGTGGGCCGCAATCGGGACGACGGCGCGTGTCGTTGTGACGTCACCGCGCCACCTCGACGCGGCACGGACCATCGTCAGCCGCGAGCTTGCGGCCCTCGATCGGGCGTGCAGCCGCTTCCGCTCGGATTCCGAGATCGCGGAGATCGTGGCCGCGGACGGCGCGTGGACGACGATCAGCGAGGTCCTCGCCAAGGTGCTCGCGTGCGCGCTTGCCGTGGCGGAGCGCACCGAGGGCGACGTCGATCCGACGATGGGCGCCGATCTCGCCCGGCTCGGGTACGACCGTGACTTCGGCGAACTGGTCCATGTCACGACTTCTGGCGGCGACACCCGCTTTCGTCTCGGCCGGCGTCCGAGTTGGCGCGATGTCGAACTCGACCGTGCGGGCCCCAAACTGCGGGTGCCGCGCGGCGTGCAGCTCGATCTCGGCGCGATCGCCAAGGCCTGGTGCGCCGACAGATGCGCGTGGCGGATCGCCGACGAACTCGGGATCGGCGTCCTGGTCGGTCTCGGCGGCGACATCGCGACCGCCGGTGACGGGCCCGACGTCGGCTGGCTGGTGCGGGTGCAAGACCTGCCCGGGATCGCTGGCGGGCCGACCTGCACGGTCAAGCTGGACGACGGCTTCGCGATTGCGACATCGAGCACCATGAGCCGGTCGTGGCGCCGCGGCACCGCTACGCTGCATCACATTCTTGATCCGGCGACGCGGCGTCCGGCGCAGCCGGTGTGGCGCACGGTCACCGTCGTGGCGGCGACCTGCGTGGAGGCCAACGCCGCCAGCACAACGGCGATCGTGCGCGGCCTCGCGGCACCGCGGTTTCTCGCCGGTCTCGGGCTCCCCGCGCGCCTTGTCGATGCGCACGGTGTTGTGCGACGCGTCGGCGGATGGCCGAGGGACGTCGCGTGAGCACGAGCACGGCAACCGCGCTGTGGTACCTGGGCCGCGCAAGCGGCGTGGTCGACCTTGTCTTGCTTACCATCGTCGTCGGCTTGGGCATTGCGACCCGCTCCGGGCGCGCAATGCTGGGTCTGCCGCGTTTCGGGGTTAGCGCTATTCATCGTTCCGCGAGCCTGCTGGCCTTGGTTTTTCTGGGTGTGCACACAGCGTCGCTGACGCTCGACCCACAGGCGCAGTTGCGTTGGATAGACGCGGTGATTCCCTTCGGCAGCCGGTTCCGCCCGCTCTGGACGGGTCTTGGGGCCCTCGCGTTCGACGCGGTAGTGGCGCTCGTCGTGACAAGTTTGCTTCGTCATCACATCGGACGCCGAGTCTGGCGGGCGATTCACTGGGCGGCCTATGCGATCTGGCCGTTCGCCGTCTTGCACACCCTCGGCGACGGAACAGACGCGAGCCGTGCGTGGCTGGTGGGCTGTGTCGTCGTGTGTGCGCTTGCGATGCTGGCACTGCTGGGCTGGCGGACGTCGGAAAGCTACCTCGACGACACCGACCGCGTGGCCGGCACTCGCCTGCCTGCCAACGTCATCGGTAGGCCGCGATGACGATAATGGCCGACGTCGAAGCCGGGTCGGCGCTGATCGGTTCGGACGGCGACGCATCCTTTACTGGGCACCTGCGTAGGTACGGAGACCTTCTTCATCTTTCCGGCGACGACGTCGTCGAGCAGGCGGCCGACTCCGGTCTTACCGGCCACGGTGGCGCCGGATTTCCCTTGTGGCGCAAGCTAAACGCCGTCCGTGAAGCGCGCGGATGCCCGATCGTCGTCGCGAACGGGGCGGAGGGAGAGCCGGCGAGCGCGAAAGACCGCTGGTTGCTGGCTCGGCGGCCGCATCTGGTCGTCGACGGGCTGCAACTGGCGGCCCGCGCTGTCGGTGCGCGTGAGGCCATTCTCTATGTAAATGCGCGAACTTCCCTGCCGCTGCTGGAAAACCTGCTGCACGAGAGGCCACGTGAGCGGGCGCGTGTCGAACTCGTTGTCGCCCCCCATGCCTTCATCGCGGGCGAAGAATCCGCGGTGGCGAATGCCTTGTCAGGTGGTGCGGCGGTTCCGCGTTCGAAGCCGCCATCTGTCATCGAGCGCGGAGTGCGCAACCGGCCGACGCTGGTCAGCAACGTCGAAACCCTCGCGTTGCTTGCACTGATCTGCCGTCGCGGCGCGGGCTGGTTTCGTGACGTGGGAACGGCCGATCAACCAGGCACGATGTTGTTCACCGTCCGTGGCGCGGTTGGTCGTCCGGGAATCGTCGAGGCCGCGCACGGTGCGGCTGTCAACGACGTCCTTGGTCTGGCGGGTGGTGCGACACGCGCTTTGCGGGCTGTGCTGATCGGCGGGTACCACGGCACGTGGTTGACGGCAGCCGAAGCCGCGTCGGCGCGGCTGTCTCGGTCGGATCTCGCGGTGTTCGGGGCAACACCCGGGGCAGGAGTGGTCGTCGCACTCGCCGACGGTATTTGCGGTCTGGCCGAAATGAGCCGCGTCGTGAGCTACTTGGCCCGTGAGTCGGCAGGGCAGTGCGGTCCGTGCCTGAACGGCCTGCCGCGCTTGGCGACGCTTGTGAGAGAGCTGGCGACTGGCATCGCCGATCGTCAAACACTCCCCGAGCTGCAACGGATTTGCGAACTGGTGGCCGGGCGTGGGGCTTGCCATCACCCTGACGGCAGCGTGCGTTTCGTGCGCAGCGGGTTGCGGGTATTCGCCGAAGAAATCGCACGTCACCTTCAAGGCCGCTGCAGCCGCACGACCGACCAGATCGTCTTGCCGACATGAGGGCAGGTTCGATGAGCCAACACTTGCGGATCGATTGGACGGCGTGCGACGGTCGCGGCTTGTGTGCCGAGTTGCTACCGGAGCTCATTCGCCGCGACGACTGGGGATTTCCGGTGTTTTCCGATGCTCCCGTTCCGGTCGACTTGCTCGATCACGCACGACGTGCCGTTGATGTTTGCCCGACACTCGCGCTGCGTCTCGCCTCTCCATCGCACCTGACCCGGACGATGCAGCGAACGCCCGACGGCGCAGGATGAATTAGTGCGACTCGCCCGTGGACTCGCGTTCGCCGCCACCGCGCTGGTGGCGACAGCGTGCACGTCCCACCATCCCAGCGCGGGCGCGTCCGGGGTCACCTCGAGTCTCGCCGCGAGTTCAACCGCAAGCGCCGGCTTGTCGCCGTCCGGCAGTCCAACCGCTGCCTCGGGCGCTAACCCGCCCCCGACGGGCAAACTGTCGCAGGCCGCGGCAAGAGCCTCCGTGAGCGTCGCGCACCCGTGCGGGGTTGCGCCCGCGGGCACTCACTACACACATGTGGTGTGGATCTGGATGGAGAACAAGCCGTACAGCTCGGTGATCGGAAACAGGAGTGCGCCGTACGAAAACGCACTTGCCCGTCAATGCGGCCTTGCGACCGACTATCACGGCATCACGCATCCGTCGTTGCCGAATTACCTCGCCGCGACAGGAGGTTCGACGTTCGGAGTGCACGACGATTCTGGGCCGTCGTCCCACCCGATCAACGCCGACTCGATTTTCGGACAACTTGACCGAGCGGGGCTGGCCTGGCGTTCCTACGAAGAGTCGATGCCGACGAACTGCGCGACGTCGGCGAACAGCCCCTATGCGGTCAAGCACAATCCGGCCGCGTATTTCACACGATTGCGCGCGTCGTGCGAGGCGCATGATGTGCCGCTCGCCGGAAATCTCGACCGGGATATCGCCGCCGGCTCGTTGCCGTCGTTTTCGTTTGTGACGCCGAATCTTTGCAGTGACACTCATGATTGTTCGGTGCATACCGGTGACACCTGGCTGGCGACCTGGATCCCGAAGATTCTTGGCGGACCGAATTACCGCGCGGGCAACACGCTCGTCGTGTTGACGTGGGACGAAGGCGTCGGCTCGGGCAATCAAATCCCGACGATCGTGGTCGCGCCGAGCGTGCGGTCGGGGACGACGGTCGGCGTACGCCTCGATCACTACGCGTTGTTGCGCGGCACCGAGGATGTGCTCGGCCTCAGCCATCTGGGCGCGGCGGCCTCGGCTCCGTCGTTGGCCGCTGCCTTTGGGTTGTGACCTCCCCGCCGCGTCTGGCGTGATCGCGAAACAAAAGCGCCCCCATGGCGTCACAATTGCTTCGCGATCACGGGTGAGGGTTCGGCGCGCTGCTCGCACCTGGGACAATCGCGGTCGTGACCCAAAGCCACCCGCGCTCGAGTGCTTTGTTCGAGCGTGCCCAGATCGTCACCCCCGGCGGCGTCAATTCACCGGTACGGGCGTTTCGCGGTGTCGGCGGCACGCCTCGGTTCATGGCGAGCGGCCATGGGCCGTATCTGGTCGATGTCGACGGCAACGAGTACGTCGATCTGGTGTGCTCGTGGGGGCCGCTCGTGTTGGGGCACGCGCACCCGGACGTCGTCGAGGCGGTCACGAAGGCGGCGCGCGACGGCACGAGTTTCGGCACGCCAACCTCGCGTGAGGTCGAACTCGCCGAAGAGATCGGACGCCGGGTGGCGCCGGTCGAGCAGGTGCGGCTGGTCAGCTCAGGCACTGAAGCGACGATGAGCGCTGTGCGACTCGCCCGCGGGTTCACCGGGCGGGCCAAGGTCGTGAAGTTCGCCGGTTGCTACCACGGTCACGTCGACGCGTTGCTCGCGAGCGCCGGAAGCGGCGTGGCGACCTTGGGATTGCCTGACACGCCAGGCGTTACGGGTGCGCAAGCCCAAGACACGATCGTGTTGCCGTACAACGACCTCGCCGCGGTGGAAGAAGCGTTCGAGAAGTTCGGCGACCGGATCGCCTGCGTCATCACCGAGGCGGCGGCTGCCAACATGGGCGTCGTCCCACCCGCAACGGGCTTTAACAAAGCGTTGCGCGACATCGCCCACCGACACGGTGCGCTGCTGATCCTTGACGAGGTCATGACAGGTTTTCGCGTCTCCGCTTCCGGCTGGTACGGGCTCGAAGGGGTCGAGGCAGACCTGTTCACCTTCGGGAAAGTCATGGGCGGAGGCTTGCCGGCGGCCGCCTTCGGCGGCCGCCGCGACGTCATGCGAAAACTCGCGCCAGCCGGTCCGGTTTACCAAGCCGGCACTCTCTCCGGAAACCCGCTCGCCACCGCGGCCGGGCTCGCGACGCTTCGCGCCTGCACTGATGAAACCTACAAGCGCCTCGACGAAACCTCAGCAACTGTAAGGAATTTGGTCAGCGAAGCGCTCACACGAGAAGGGGTGCCGCACCGCGTGCAGGTCGCCGGCAACCTGTTCTCGTTCTTCTTTACCGGCAACGACGTTCGCGACTACGACGACGCTCGCGCCCAAGACTCGTGGCGGTATCCGCCCTTCTTTCATGCGCTGCTCGACCACGGGGTCTACGCCCCGCCGTCCGTGTTCGAAGCCTGGTTCGTCTCCGCCGCGCACGACGACACCGCCGTTCAACGCGTCGCCAACGCCCTGCCGCATGCCGCGAGAGCGGCCGCGCACGCCGCCGAACCGACCCCGGAAGGTACGCCGTGAAAACCGTTGTGCACCTGCTCAGGCACGGTGAAGTCGACAACCCGACCCACATCCTTTACGGGCGGCTGCCGAACTTTCACCTGTCCGAAGCGGGCGTGCTCATGGCGAAACGGGCGGCGGGCACGCTCGCGAGCCACGACATCGTCGCGGTGATCGCGTCGCCGCTCGAGCGCGCCGTCGAGACCGCGACGCCGATTGCCGACCAGTTCGACCTGCCGATTCGCACCGACCAGCGGCTGATCGAGGCGAGCAATCACTTTGAGGGACGCCGGTTTGGTGTCGGCGACGGCGCGCTTCGCCGTCCGGCCAACTGGATTCACGTACGCAACCCGTTCCGGCCGTCGTGGGGCGAACCGTATGAAGAACTGGCCGCGCGCATGCTCTCGGCGATCGCCGACGCGCGCGACCAAGCCCGCGGCCACGAGGCGGTCTGCGTGAGCCATCAGCTGCCGATCTGGACCGCCCGCCGCAAGATCGAACGCAAACGGCTGTGGCACGATCCGCGCCGTCGGCAGTGCGCGCTCGGCAGCCTGACGAGCCTGATTTTCGAGGACGACGACGTGGTCGACGTCCGCTACACCGAACCCTCAGGTGCCGCTGGGGCTGGCGAGGTCGGCGGCGCCTAGCCTGGCTCGGCCCGTCTCGGGCCCACCTCCGCGCGGGCTCACCGCGGCAGGCAGAATGGGCTCGCAAGCTCGACGGCCTCATAGGCTCGCAAGCTCGACGATGGGAATGTGCTCGTGCCGCGAACGCGAAAGTTGGGCTCGATCGCGGCTTTCGCCATCGCCGCGTCGCTCTCCCTCGCGACGCTCGGCGGATCTCTCGCCTCATGCAGCGCGTCGAACGGCAACGCGCTCGGCGACACGCGATACGTGGCCGACGGCGCCGGCGTCGTCACCACCTACGCGGCCGACAAACGCAAGCCCGCACCTGAGATCAGCGGTACCGATCTCGATGGCAAGCCGCTGAGCCTTGCTCAGTTCAGCGGCAAGGTCGTGGTCTTGAACTTCTGGGCGTCGTGGTGCCCGCCGTGCCGCGCCGAAGCGCCCGCCCTCGAGCAGGTCTACAACGACACGAAGTCACTCGGGGTGCAGTTCGTCGGCGTCGACATCCGCGAAAACGGCAAGTCGGACGGCGTCAACTTCGTCGAGACGCACGGCATCAGCTATCCAAGTTTCTCCGATCAGGCCGCGAAGATCGCGTTGAAGTTCCGCGGCACCGGCGTGGTGCCGGAAACCCCGCCGAGCACGCTGGTGATCGATCGCACCGGCCATATCGCGGCGCTCGGGCTCGGCGAGATGCGGGTGAACCAGCTCAAGTCGCTCGTCACGGACGTCGCGAAGGAAGCGTCGTGACCGTCTCGGCATCGATCGCGTCGACTTTCCAAGACACCGTGCTATCGGGCTCGATGGTGTTGGCCTTGCCCGTGGCATTGATCGCCGGTTTGGTGTCGTTTCTCTCGCCCTGCGTGGTGCCGCTCGTGCCTGGCTACATCGGTTACGTGACAGGACTTTCCGGCGTCGATCTCGACGACGGACGCCGCCGAGCTGGTCGCGTCGTGCTCGGAAGTTTTCTCTTCGTGCTTGGCTTTTCCGCGGTTTTTGTTTCTCTCGGCGCGCTCTTCGGCGGCGTCGGCGAGAATTTGAAGGCACACGTCGACGTACTCGACCGCATCCTTGGCGTCTTCGTGATCGTGCTCGGGCTCGCGTTTATGGGCATGGTCCCCGGCCTCCAAAGAGAATTTCGTTTTCACCGCCTCCCCGCTGCCGGCTTGGCCGGGGCGCCGGTGCTTGGCGTGCTTTTCGGCGTTGGCTGGACACCGTGTATCGGGCCAACGCTCGGTGCTGTGCAGTCGCTCGCCATCGACTCGTCGAGCGCGGGCCGCGGTGCGGTTCTCACCTTGGCGTACTGCCTGGGCCTTGGCATCCCGTTCATCGTGGTGGCGCTGCTCTTTCGGCACGCGATAGGCGCGCTGAACGTGGTCAAGCGGCACTACCGGCTCATCACGCTCGCCGGTGGTGGCCTGCTCGTCGTGGTCGGCGTGTTGCTGATCAGCGGCTTATGGGGCACGTTCGTCGGACAATTGCAAGACACCATCAACGGTTACAGCACGGTGGTGTGATGAGCGAGACACCGGTCGACGTCCGAGAAAATCCTGACACAAGCGCCGTTTCGGGGCTCGACACCGTGCCCGAAGCGCCAGACGAGTACGGCACTCGCCAGCGCGCACCGAAAACTTCTGTCTCGTCAGTGTTTTCGTTCTTGCGGTGGGCGTGGTACTCGCTGACTTCCATGCGCACCGCGCTCATCTTGCTGTTCTTGCTCGCGTTGGCATCGGTGCCCGGCTCGATCCTGCCGCAGCGCGGCGGCAGCGATCCGTTCAGGGTCAACCAGTACTACCTCGACCACCCGACGCTGGCGCCGATCCTCGACCACGTCGGTCTTTTCAACGTCTTCGGCTCCGTCTGGTTCGCGGCGATCTACCTGCTGCTGTTCGTTTCTCTCGCGGGTTGCGTGCTGCCGCGAAGCAAACGACATCTGAAAGCGATGCGGCTGCGGCCGCCCGCGGCGCCGAAGAACATCGGCCGGCTGCCGTTTTCGACGTCCTGGTTCACCGAACTCGAGCCCGACGCGGCTCTCGACAAGGTTCACGCGTTCTTGCGGGCCAAGCACTTTCGTGCCGATCGCGCACCGTCGAGCGTCAACGCGGAAAAGGGCTACCTGCGTGAGACGGGAAACTTGCTATTCCACCTGGCGTTACTCGTCGTGCTGCTCGGCGTCGCGGTGACCGCCGGTTTTAGCTACAACGGCAGCGTGCTCGTCAAGGAGCACGACGCCTTCACCAACACGGTTATCAGCTACGACGCGTTTACTCCCGGTCGGTTCGTCGATCGCGCGAAGCTGCCGCCGTTCAGCTTCACGTTGAACAAGTTCGAGGCCACCTACCATCGCGGCGACAACGCGCGGGGCGACGCCGACACCTTCGACGCCTACGTCACATGGCAACCCAACCTCGACGCGCCGGCGCGCGAATACGACGTCCGGGTCAATCACCCGCTGAGCACGCAAGGCACCAACGTCTACCTGGGCGGACACGGCTACGCGCCGCATTTCATCATTCGTGACGCCGCGGGCCACACCTTCGACCAAACGGTTCCGTTCTTGCCGCAAAAAGGCACGTACCAATATCAAGGCGTCGTGAAATTGCCCGACGCCAAGCCTGATCAGCTCGGCATCACGGGGTTCTTCCTGCCGACGGCGAGCGTCGATCCCACGACTCGGCAACCGATCTCGATTTTTCCTGCCGCTGACAACCCCGCCGTCGTCATCGGCGTGTTTTCGGGCAATCTGGGACTCGACACGGGCGTCCCGCAATCGGTGTACGAACTCGACACGTCGAAACTGACCCGCCTGACCACCGCTGTCATGCGGCCCGGCGACACGATCACCTTGCCCGGCGGTGAGGGCACGGTCACTTTCGCGGGCTTCGAAGAGTGGGCGTCGTTCAACATCACGCACGATCCGGGCAAGCCGATCGTGCTCGTGGCGGTGTGCGCGATGGTGCTCGGGTTGTTAGCGTCGCTCGGCATCCGGCGGCGCCGCGTGTGGGTGCGTGCTAGCCGCGATTTCGCCGGGCGTACGTTGGTCGAAGTCGGAGGCCTGACCCGCACCGACGCCAGCGGCGGCTTCGACGACGAGTTCGCTCGTCTGATGACGTCGCTGCGGACGGCGGTGCCCGCTGACGACGGTGACCCCGCCGACCACCGCGACGCTGGCGGCGCTGACCAACGTGCCGACTTCGTGGCGACCGTGCCGCAACCGGTCGCCGCGCCGGATAAGGAGGATTGACCGTGCCGGTTGACGTCGGGCTTGCCAGGCTCTCGAATGACCTGATCTACGGCGGTATTCTCGCCTACTCAGTGGGTTTCCTCTGCTTCGCGATGGACGCCGCTTTCGGCAACCACGTCAGCGAGGCGAAGCAACCGGCACGGGCGCGGGCCAAAGTGCCCGCGCTGGCGGGCGTGGGCGCGGCATCCTCCGGGTCGTCAGACATTGCCGTGAGCGAGCCTGCGGCTCCCGCGTCGTCAGGGCCATTCACCTCGCCGTCCCGGTCGGGGCGGATGTCGCGCTGGGGCTCAGCGATCGCGCGGCGCGTGGGTGCCGTGGCGGTGCTGTTCACCCTCGCTGGATGGGCCCTGCACGCCGGCGCGATCCTCACGCGCGGCTTGTCGGTGCACCGGCTGCCGTG
The DNA here is from genome assembly GCA_040255675.1 of Actinomycetales bacterium. GTDB lineage: Bacteria > Actinomycetota > Actinomycetes > Acidothermales > Acidothermaceae > JBDZVM01. The sequence goes on from JBDZVM010000005.1 coordinate 40,210, forward strand.
GGGCAACATGTACGAGTTCACCTTGGCGCTGACTTTTGCCGCGGTGACAGCGTTCTTGGCTATTTCGACGCGTCATCGCGCGCGTTATCTCGGCGTCTTCTTGATGGCGCCGGTCGTGCTCGCGCTCGGGATCGCGGTGCTCGTGTTGTACGTGCCCGCCGCGCCGCTGATGCCGGCGCTTCAGTCGTATTGGCTGGCGATTCACGTCAGTGCCGCGACGATCGCGTTCGGCGTGTTCGCCGTCGGAGCCGTCGCCACGCTGATGTTCCTTGTCGCCGACCGCTACGCGGCGGCGATCACGACCGGTAAGCCGGTGCGCTTCACCTCGCTCGCCCGCATCATGCCCGACGCGGAAACGCTCGACCGCATGGCGTATCGACTGCATGCCTTCGTGTTCCCGATCTGGACGTTCGCCGTCATCGCGGGCGCGATCTGGGCCGAGTATGCGTGGGGCCATTACTGGCAGTGGGATCCCAAAGAGACCTGGGCGTTCATCACCTGGATCGTGTACGCCGGATACCTGCACGCACGCGCGACCGCGGGTTGGCGCGGCCGCAAGGCGGCTTACGTCGCCCTGCTGGGCTTCGGCACGATCCTGTTCAACTTCTTCGTGGTGAACATCTTCATCAGCGGCATGCACTCCTACGCCGGCCTCTAGTCCGCGTTCGAGCTGGATCACGTTCGCGGCGTTCACGCCGATGACCCTGGCTCCGCGCCGATCACGTTCGGGCGGTTAACGCGACCTTTGCAACATCGGCGGATGTCATGAGGGTCGAGGTTGCGCCGCAAGGGCCAGCGTGCGGGCCAGCGTGGCCGCGTGCGGCCAGCGCAAGGGCCAGCGTGCGGGGCCAGGCTTCGCGCAAGAACGTAATCCGCGTTTTACATGATCGGCCCGTCGCGTAATGCGGTCGTAACAGCGATCAATCAAGCTGCTGCCCATGCCGGTTGGGTTCAGCGCGGGAGATACCGCATGGGTTATGACGAGCGCGGCCCTCGTCATGCTGATGATTCCGGGCCTCGCGTTGTTCTACGGCGGCATGGTGCGGGCCAAGAGCGCACTGAACATGGTGATGATGAGCCTCAGCTGCCTCGCGGTCGTGACCGTCGTCTGGGTGCTGTACGGCTACTCACTCGCGTTCGGTCCTGACGCGTTCGACGGGCTGATTGGCACGCTCAAGAACGCGGGTATGGCCGGGGTCGGCATCCACGACCTCAGCGGCTCGATCCCGACCCTGGTGTTCGCCGGGTTCCAGCTCATGTTCGCCGCGATCACCGCCGCGTTGCTTTCCGGCTCGATCGCCGATCGCGCCAAGTTCGGGTCGTGGCTGCTCTTCGTCGTCGCTTGGGTGAGCTTGGTCTATTTTCCGGTGGCGCATTGGGTTTTCGACGCGAACGGCTGGATCGCCCGGGATTTACATGTGCTCGATCTCGCCGGCGGCACGGTTGTCGAAATCAACTCCGGCGCGTCCGGTCTCGCGCTCGCGCTGGTGCTCGGCCCGCGCGTCGGATTCCGGCGAGAGCAGATGCGCCCGCACAGCGTGCCGCTCGTGGTGTTGGGCGCTGGGCTCCTCTGGTTCGGCTGGTTCGGCTTCAACGCCGGCTCGGCGCTCGCGAGCGGCGGTCTCGCCGGCATGGCTTTCCTCAATACCCAGGTGGCGGGCTCGGCCGCGGTGCTCGGGTGGCTCGCCGTCGAAAAACGGCGCGACGGCAAAGCGACGACGCTCGGCGCCGCCTCGGGCGCGGTGGCTGGTCTCGTCGGCATCACGCCCGCGTGCGGTTCGGTGAATCCGCTCGGCGCGCTGGTGATCGGCCTGCTCGCCGGGGTCGCGTGCAGTTACGCGGTCGGTTTGAAGTTCCGGCTCGGTTACGACGATTCGCTGGACGTCGCCGGAGTGCACGGGGTTGGCGGCCTCGTCGGCACGTTGCTGATCGGCGTGTTGGCGACCGCAACCGTCACCGGGCAGGCCCGCGGCCTGTTGTACGGCGGCGGATTTTCCCAGCTGGGCAGGCAAACCCTCGCGGCGCTCGCGGTCGGGGTTACGCGTTCGCGGTGTCGTGGCTGCTCGCCAAGGCCGTCGACAAGGCCGTCGGATTTCGGGTCACCCGCGACGACGAACTCGCCGGCCTCGACCTTCTCGTGCATGGTGAATCGGCCTACGATCTGGGCACCCACACGGCCGGCGCGGGCCACCGGCTCGCCAGCGCGCTGCATCACGGCGGGGCAACTGTTCCCGCGCCGTCGAGCCCTGCCAAGATGCCACCGTGAAACTGATCACGGCGATCGTCAAACCGTTCAAGTTCGACGACGTGAAAGCGGCCCTCGAAGCTTTCGGCGTCCACGGCATGACCGTGAGCGAGGCCAGCGGATACGGGCGGCAAGGCGGCCACACCGAGGTCTATCGGGGCGCCGAATACCAGGTCGACCTGGTGCCTAAGCTGCGCGTCGAGGTGGTGTGCGACGACGAGGATGCCGACGACCTCGTCGAGGCGATCGCGGCGGCCGCGCGCACCGGCAAAATCGGTGACGGCAAGGTGTGGACGACGCCAGTCGACACGCTGGTCAGGGTGCGCACCGGTGAGCGCGGAGGTGCCGCCATCTAGCGAGCGTGATGGATCGCACAGCCGAAATCCGATCGGAAAAGCAGAACCGTGCAATGCGGCTGCCGAGCCGGGCAGTAACCTGCGCAGGACATGACATCGAGTGCGATTCCCGCGCCTAGCGTCCGGTCGACCGATTGGCGGCCGGGCGACAAATCTCAAATAGGCCTGCTGTCGTTCGCGCACGCCGTCCAGCATTTTTACGCGGCCGCATTCGCGTTCAGTTACCCGTTCGTGGTCGCCCACTTTCACGTGAGCTACGCGGTTTTGGGATTGGTTCTCGGTCTCACCGGAGCGCTCGGTGGGCTGATGCAGGGCGCCGCTGGCCTGGTGAAGCGCGTCTCCGCGCGATGGCTCCTCGTCGGCCAAGACGTTGGCCTCGCCGCGGCGATGATCATCGCGGCCGTTGCTCCGGTGTTCGCCGTTTTTGCCGGGGCGCGGTTTCTCGGCTCGCTTGCCTCCTGGCCGCAGCATCCTGTCGGCAGCGCGTACCTGTCCGACCGTGTGCCGCACCGGAGGTCTCTCGCGCTCTCGTGGCACACCACTGGCGGCAGCCTCGGGACGCTCACCGTGCCCTTGGTGGCCGGTGCGGTCACCCAGGTTTGGGGCTGGCGTTGGTCGTTCCTGGTGTTCGTGCCGGGCTTGCTGCTCGGGGCTGTGCTGCTTTGGCGCCGCATGGAGGACCCCACCCGCCGAGACGCCGCTCGGGCGGGCCGCGACGACGTCGAGCGCGCGGCAACACCGGTTCCACGTCGACCGTCGGGCAGCTCGGTGGCGCTTCGCGAGGTGTTGCGGCGTCCGGTCGTGATCGCCGTCCTCGCCGCCGGTACGGTGGCCGCGGCGGGTCGGGGGCTGGGTGTCCTTACCGCCTACGTGCCAGCGTTCTTGCACGACGGTCGCCACCTCGGCAGCTTCACCACTGGTGCGCTGTTCGCCGTCGTGCTTCTCGGCAGCGTCGCGGGGCCGGTGTGGGCGGGGTGGCTCGCCGACCGAGTCGGACGTCGGGTCGTGCTGCTCACGGTCTATCCGATCGGCGCCGTGTGTTTGGTGGCGTTCGTTTTCGTAGGTTCCTCGGTGTGGGCGTTGGCGGGCGTGGGCCTGTTGCTCGGCGCGTTCGCGTACGCCGAATCGCCGCTGTTGCAGTCGTTGTTCGCCGACGCGACGCACGGCGCCAACGCCCGGTCGAGCTTCAGCGCGTATTTTGCCATCGCGTACGGCGTCGGAGCGTTGTGGCAGATCGCGATCGGCTGGCTGGTCACCGCCCACGGCTTCCAGACGGCGTTCGTCGTGATGGGCGCGTCGTTCGTCGCCGCGTGGGCGATGCTTTTGTTCGCGCGCGGCGGCCGGCCAAGCCTGGCCTGAGCACGCGGGTTCGCGCCGTCGATCCGACCCGCGATACTTGAGCACATGAGCTTCGGCGATCTGCCCGGCTTTCTCGACCAGCTCGAGAAGGACGGCGACCTCAAGCGGGTGACGGCGTCCGTCGACCCGTATCTCGAGATCACCGAGATCGTCGATCGCGTCGTGCGGGCACAAGGCCCGGCGCTGCTCTTCGAAAACGTGAACGGCACGAAGCTGCCGCTAGCGATGAACCTGTTCGGCACCAACTCCCGCATGGCGAAGGCGCTGCGGGCGCGCACCCTCGACGAGATCGGCAACCGGATCGGCGAGCTGCTTAAGCCGGAGTTGCCGCGCGGCCTCGCCGGCTTGAAAGACGCGCTTGCCCGTTTCGGCCAGCTCAGAGCCGCCCCGCCCAAAAGCGTGCGCAAGGGTTCGTGCCAGGACGTCGTTCGGGTGGGCGACGAGGTCGACCTAACGACGTTGCCCGCGCTGCACACCTGGCCGGACGACGGCGGGGCGTACTTCAACCTGGGCCTGACACACACCAAGCATCCCGAGACGGGCCAGCGCAATCTGGGTCTTTATCGGCTGCAACGGCACGACCGCAACACGGTCGCGATGCACTGGCAGATCCACAAAGACTCGAACGCCCATCACGCGGTCGCCGAAAGGCGTGGCGAAAGGCTGCCGGTCGCGATCGCGTTCGGCTGCGATCCCGCGATCACGTACGCGGCGGCGGCACCGCTGCCTGCCGACATCGACGAGTACCTGTTCGCCGGGTTCTTGCGACAAGAGCGGGTCGAGATGGTCGACTGCCTCTCCGTGCCGTTGCAGGTGCCGGCCGACGCCCAGGTGGTGCTCGAAGGCTGGCTCGAGCCGGGGGAGCGCCGTCCGGAGGGGCCGTTCGGCGACCACACCGGCTTCTACACGCCCGTCGAGCCGTTCCCCGCGCTACACGTCGAGACGCTCACCATGCGAAAGAACCCGATCTTCCAGTCGATCGTGGTCGGGCGGCCGCCAGCCGAAGACGGGCCGATGGGCAAAGCCACCGAGCGCATCTTCTTGCCGCTGGTGAAGCTGATGATCCCCGACATCGTCGACATGGACATGCCGGTCGAGGGCGTGTTTCACAACTGCGTGATCGTGAGCATCGACAAGCGCTTCCCGAAGCACGCGCACAAGGTCATGCACGCGATCTGGGGTGCGGGCATGCTGTCGCTGGCGAAGCTGATCGTGGTCGTCGACGCCGATTGCGACGTGCACGACTACTCCGAAGTCGCCTGGCGGGCGCTCGGCAACGTCGACTACACCCACGACCTCGTGCACACCGTGGGGCCGGTCGACCATCTCGACCACGCTAGCTATCAGCAGTTTTGGGGCGGGAAGGCCGGCATCGACGCCACCGCGAAATTGGCGAGCGAGGGATACACCCGCGGCTGGCCGGAAATGATCGTTCAAGACGCGGCGATCGTCGAGCGCGTCACCGCACGCTGGAAGGAATTCGGCCTCTCATGAGTACTCTTTCACCCGCCGACCTCCGCGGCTTCGCTCCTCGCGCCCGCGGCGCTGCGATGCTCACCTCAGAGTCCGGCTCATGAGTACTGCGACACTTCAGTTCGACGACGACGCCGGTCGCGGGCGAGTGCGCACCTTCCTCGATTTGGTGCGGTTCGAGCATTCGGTGTTCGCGCTGCCGTTCGCCTACATCGCGACTCTCACCGCGATGAACGCCGTCAACGGGCGTGTGCATTGGTGGCAGCTTGTGCTGGTGACCGTCGCGATGGTCGGCGCGCGCACGTTCGCCATGGCGGTCAACCGCATCGTCGATCGCGACATCGACGCTCGCAATCCCCGTACGCAAGCGCGCGAACTGGTCACGGGCGCGGTTTCTTTGCGGACGGCGTGGGCCGGCGCGTTGGCCGGTCTCGCCATCTTGATGCTCGCGGCCGCGGGCCTGAACTGGTTGTGCTTCGCGCTGTCGCCGGTCGCGGCGTTCATGCTCGCGATTTACCCGTACGCCAAGCGCGTCACGTGGGCGCCGCACGCCGTGCTCGGGCTGGCGCAAACGATCGGCCCGATCGGCGCGTGGCTCGCCGTCACCGGCGAATGGTCGTGGGCGGCGGTCGTGCTCGGTGTCGCCGTCGGTTGCTGGATCGGCGGCTTCGACATCATCTACGCCTTGCAGGATTACGAGATCGACCGCCAGATCGGCGTGCAGTCGCTGCCGGCGCGATTCGGCCCGCACGCGGCGCTGGCGACGTCGCGCGCCGCTCATTACGTCACCGTGCTGTTGTTGCTCTGGTTCGGCGTGCTGGCGAGCCTCGGCTGGCTCTGGACAGCGGGAGTCGGGGCCGCGGCGATCGCCCTGGCGTACGAGCAGCATCTGGTCAGGCCCACCGACTTCTCGAACGTCAACAAGGCGTTCTTCACGGTCAACGGCTACGTCGGTATCGGACTCTTCCTGTTCGCGCTCGTCGACCTCGTGGCCGGCGGTCTGCGTCCGTGACCGAGCGGGTTCCGTGGGTCGTCGGCGTCAGCGGCGCCAGCGGAACGCCTTACGCCGCCGCCGTCCTTCGCGGGCTGCTGGCTGCCCGGCAACCGGTCGACCTCGTCGTCTCTCGCGCCGCGCGGCTGACGCTGCTCGACGAGACCGGGATCGCCTGGCATGACGATGCCGATTCGTTGCGGTCGTGGCTCGCGTCTCCCCTTGACGCGGAGCCCTCGAGTGCCTTGCCGGACGACGCTGAGCTCGCCGACGTGCGGTTTTGGTCGTCTGGAGATCTCGCGGCAGCGCCGTCGAGCGGTTCTTATCGCACCCGGGGCATGGTCGTGGTGCCGGCGAGTACGGCATCGATCGCGGGAATTTCCCTTGGCCTGTCGAAAGATCTGCTGCAGCGTGCGGCGGACGTCACGCGCAAGGAACGCCGTCCGCTCGTCGTCGTCCCGCGAGAAGCGCCGCTGACCGGCGCGACGTTACGCCAGCTGGCGGCGCTCGACGACGCCGGTGCGGTCATTGTGCCGGCCAGCCCCGCTTTTTACGCTAAGCCGAAAACGATCCAGCAGCTCGTCGATTTCGTCGCCGGAAAGATCCTTGACGTCATGGGAATCGAGCATGATTTGTTCACACGCTGGACGGGTCGACTGGGAACGTAGGGCAGCGCGAACGCGCGAGTTGCGTCGCAGCGGCACGGATCGGTGCGCGCCGACGAGCTGCCGTCAGCGTTCGGCGACGTCGGCCAGTGAACCCGCGGTGTCGAGATCTGAGTCGCCACGGAGCAGGGCACGGACCTCGGACTCGCGGAAGCGACGATGCCCGCCGGGCGTGCGGATGCTGCCGATTCGACCGGAGGCCGCCCAGCGAGTGACGGTCTTCGGGTCGACCCGGAACAAGCTCGCAACCTCACCGGGTGTCAGGAGTCGGTCACGGTTTTCCACGTCGTCCCCTTTCTTGGGACACGGTGGTTTTTCTAACACTGAATGGTCGGATCAACTGCACCGTGTTGCTGTGGCCCTCGTGGGTCACATGTGGTTTGTACACCGTCCATGTCCCGTCACGTCTGTCTTTGGGCGTGTTATTTGCGAAGCTCGGAAAAAATCGGGGTCGCCGTCACGATACATGCACGCTCAGTGACGAAAATGAGCCATACAGACCTTCCCGCGTGCTTTCCGTCGCGCGTTGATTACGCTACGCGATCAACATGACGGCCTGCTTTTTTCCAAATTTTAGGCTTCGCGGATCGCCGCCGTAGCGCGCTCTTGACCTCGCTCGCGAGACCCGGCCAACCCGGCCGGGCGGCGCATCGGGCATGCTGGAGGGCGCGGACGACCGACATTTCCCGGTCGAGAAGGGGCGTGATCGACGTGGACTCCGGCCTCAAGCGTGACCTCGAAGCCAAGGTGCTTGCCGGCGAACGGCTCGACTACGACGACGGCGTGGCTCTGTACGCGAGCGACGACCTTGCCTGGCTTGGCGATCTAGCTCATCACGTGCGGACGGCGAAAAATGGCGATCGCGTCTACTTCAACATTAATCGGCACCTGAACTTGACCAACGTGTGTTCGGCGTCGTGCGCCTACTGCAGCTTCCAACGCAAACCAGGTGAGGCCGACGCGTACACGATGCGCGTCGAGGACGCCGTCGCGCTTGCCAAGCAGATGGAGCCCGAAGGCATCACCGAGCTGCACATCGTGAACGGCCTGCACCCGACGCTGCCGTGGCGTTACTACCCGCGGGTGCTGAAATCTCTGAAAGAGGCGTTGCCGAACGTCTCGCTCAAGGCGTTTACCGCCACCGAGATCCATTGGTTTGAAAAGATCTCGGGGTTGTCGGCCGATGAGATCCTCGACGAGTTGATCGACGCCGGGCTTGAGTCACTCACCGGCGGCGGCGCGGAAATCTTCGATTGGGAAGTGCGGCAAAAGATCGTCGATCACGCTACGCACTGGGAAGATTGGTCGCGCATCCACCGGTTGGCCCACTCGAAGGGCCTCAAGACGCCGTGCACGATGCTCTACGGGCACATCGAAGAGCCACGCCATCGCGTCGATCACGTGCTGCGACTTCGCGGATTGCAAGACGAGACGGGCGGTTTCGCGGTATTCATTCCGCTGCGCTTCCAGCACGACGCCAACGGCGATCCCCGAAACCGGCTGATGACCCAGCCGATGGCTACCGGCGCCGAAGCCTTGAAGACGTTCGCGGTTTCACGGTTACTGTTCGACAACGTCCAGCATGTGAAGGCGTTTTGGGTGATGCACGGCCTGACGACGTCCCAACTCGCGTTGTCGCACGGGGCCGACGACCTCGATGGTTCGGTCGTCGAATACAAGATCACTCACGACGCCGATCATTTCGGCACGCCCGGCACCATGCACCGCGAGGATTTGCTCGAACTGATACGCGACGCCGGATTCACGCCAGTCGAGCGCGATACTCGATACAACGTGGTCAAGGTGTACGACGGGCCCGACACCACCCGTCGCGACCAGCCGCAGCCGATGCCGGTGTGAGGTCGAGCCATGCGAGAGAAAAGCCCAAAGGCTCACGAGAATCTCGCTGATGAGTCCGTGGAGACTTCGTCGCGAGAGCGTGCTCAGCCGAGCAACCCGCATCCTTTCCTGCGCTATACGGTGCTACGGCTGGCGATTTTCTTCTTCGTGCTGCTGTTGCTGTGGCTCGTTCAGGTGCGGGGCTTGCTTCTCGTAGCGTTGGCGATTTTGATCTCGGGCTTGGCAAGTTTCACCCTGCTGAGCAAACAACGCGACGCGATGTCGATCAAAGTCGCCGAAGCGCGTGACCGCCGCAAAGAACGCGCGGCAACTCGGGCGGCGCGTGAAGACAGCATTGCCGACGCGCTCGCCGAGGAATACGACCGTACCGACGCGATCGATTCGACCCAGGCGGCCGATGCGGCCCACGCCACGGCGCTGCCGCAAGAATCGGAGCGGGCGCGCCCGCGCTAGCCCGCTTCGAAAGGCGGTCACATGCTCGACTTCGGAGTCGGGTGCGATTACGTCGTCCGGGCTGACAACGCGAGCGCGCTGCCGAAGCTGCCGGACGGGCAATTCCAGCTCATCTATATCGACCCGCCGTTCAACACCGGCAAGCAGCAACGTCGGGTAACGCTGCGAAACGTCCGTGACGCCGAGGGCGATCGCACCGGCTTTCAAGGAAAGCGCTATCGCACGATCGAGGTCGACCGGCACGCGTATCTCGACGCTTTCGACGACTACCTCGGCTTTATCGGCCCGCGCCTCGAAGAGGCACGACGGCTGCTGGCCGAGACTGGAACGCTCTACCTCCATATCGATTACCGCGAGGCGCACTACTGCAAGCTGCTGCTCGACGAGATATTCGGCCGCGACGCGTTCTTGAACGAAATTGTCTGGGCCTACGACTACGGCGGCCGCGCGAAAGACCGCTGGCCCGCCAAGCACGACACGATCCTGGTTTACGTGAAAACACCGGGGAAGCATTTCTTCGACCAAGACGCTATTTCGCGCATCCCCTACATGGCGCCCGGGCTGGTGAGCCGTGAGAAAGCCGAGCGCGGCAAGCTGCCGACCGACGTCTGGTGGCACACCATCGTGCCGACCAACGGCAGCGAGAAAACCGGGTATCCCACCCAAAAGCCGGAAGGGATTGTGCGCCGAGTGTTGCAGGCGTCGAGCCGCCCCGGTGATTGGGTACTCGACTTCTTCGCCGGCAGCGGCACTACGGGCGTCGTCGCTCGAGAACTCGGACGCCGCTTCGTGCTCGTCGATGACAATCCGGAGGCGATCGCGGTCATGCGCCGCCGGCTCGACCGTCCAGACGTACACGGCGCAGCCGATGTCGCCTATCTCGACGAAGACGGCATAGCGTTGGAACCGTGACGTCGATCAATCAGCCCGAGTTTGAACAGGCACGGCCGGAGCGGCGTGGTCACGTGCGACGACCACGGGTGGGCCACATCCAGTTTCTGAACTGCCTGCCGCTGTATTGGGGGCTCGTCAACTCCGGCGCGCTGCTCGACGTCGACCTGCAGCGCGACACGCCCGACCGGCTGAGCGACCGCCTCGTCGAGGGCGACCTCGACGTCGCCCCGATCAGTCTCGTCGAATACTTGCGACACGCCGACGAGTTGTGCCTGCTGCCCGATATCGCGGTCGGCTCCGACGGCCCGGTCATGTCGTGCGTGCTGGTGAGCCAGCGTCCGCTGGATCGGCTCGACGGCGAGCGGGTCAGCCTCGGGTCGACCAGCCGGACGACGATCGAGCTGGCCAAGATGGTGCTGGAGGAGCAGGTCGGCGTCCGCCCGTTGTACCTGACCTGCCCGCCCGACCTGACGGCGATGATGCTCGAAGGCCCGGCCGCCGTGCTGATCGGCGATGCGGCGCTACGTGCCGCGCTGCACGACGGCCCGCGGCTTCGTCTCGACGTCCACGACATGGGCCGAGCGTGGCGAGACTGGACCGGCTTGCCGATGGTGTTCGCGGTGTGGGCGGCGCGGCGCGACTTCGCCCAAGCGCACCCAGGGTTGGCCAAGGATGTTCACGCCGCGTTCGTCGCGTCGCTGGAGTTGTCGCTCGCGCGGGTCGACGAAGTCGCGGCGTCCGCCGCGCGCTGGGAAGATTTCGACACGGCGACGCTTCAGCGGTACTTCACGACGCTCGACTTCTCCCTCGGCCCGCGCCAGATCGAAGGCATAAGGCGGTTCTCTTCCATGGTGGGTCCCCGATTAGGACTAGCCCCGGTGACGCAATTCGATTTTCTCGAGATCTGACGTTTCGTCAGGGGAAAGCGCTCCCATATCACCCTTTGTGATCAGGCCCTCGAGATCAGCCGCGAAATCGTCGTCTGACTGGCACCATGCGGGTATGTCCGCCGGTATGTCGACGCCTACCCAGGAAGCGCCTCCTAAGGCTGTCATCACGACCGCGTTCCGCGTCGTGATCGCCGATGACGCGGCCGGCATCCGCGCGCTCATGAAAACCCTGCTTTCGCTCGAACCCGACTTCGACGTCGTCGGCATGGCGAGAAACGGCGCGGAAGCGGTCGAGGCCGTGACGGCGCTTCAACCCGACTTGGTCGTCATCGACGTCTCGATGCCGGTGATGTCCGGTATGGAAGCGATCAAGGCGATCCGCGAGGTCTCGCCTCGGACGATCGTCGTGGTCTTGTCGGGGGAGCGGCACGACCTGCCGGAGGGTGCCGACGGGCAAATCGAAAAGGGGACGCCGAACGACGTCCTCGTCACGACACTTCGTGAACTGTGCCGCGCCCGAGTGGTGGCGCAACCGAGCGCCTGACGCCGTCCCGGTCGTCGTGCCAACCGGTCATGAGGTGACCTGCCTCACGACCACCGCGATCGATCGACGATTAGGCTGGCGACGTGGCTGATCCGCGTTCGATCCTCGACAGGGCCGCCGATGGCGGCCGCATCACACCCGACGAAGCGCTGTCGCTCTACACCGACGCGCCGCTGCACGCCCTCGGTCGCGCCGCTGACGCCGCTCGGCGTCGTCGCTTCGGTGAGCAGGCTTCGATCGCCACTTATCTGATCGACCGCAACATCAACTACACGAACGTGTGTGTGACAGCCTGCAAGTTCTGCGCGTTCTATCGGGCGCCCGGCCACAAAGAAGGCTGGACGCATTCGCTCGACGAGATATTGCGCCGATGCGGTGAAGCCGTCGAGTTGGGCGCGACGCAGATCATGCTGCAAGGCGGGCACAATCCCGGGCTCGGCATCGAGTGGTACGAGCAGACGTTTTCGGCGATTCGGTCCGCTCACCCGTCGCTGGCACTGCACTCGCTCGGCGGCTCCGAGGTCGTGCACATCGCCCGCACCTCGGGTCTTTCGTTCGCTGAGGTGATTTCGCGGCTCCACGCGGCGGGCCTCGACTCGTTCGCCGGGGCGGGCGCCGAGATTCTCGTCGACCGCCAGCGCCAGGTGATCGCTCCTTTGAAGGAGTCGGGTGCCGTCTGGCTCGAGGTGATGGAGACCGCGCACCGGCTCGGCGTCGAGTCGACCGCCACGTTCATGATGGGCACCGGCGAGACGAACGCCGAGCGCATCGAACATTTGCGGCTGATCCGCGACGTGCAAGACCGCACCGGCGGATTCCGCTCCTTCATTCCGTGGACCTACCAGTCCGAAAACAACCACCTCAAAGGCCGCACGCTGGCCACACCTTTGGAGTACCTGCGGTTGGTGGCTGTCGCGCGGTTGTTCTTCGACAACATCGCGCACTTGCAGGTCTCGCAGTTGACGCTAGGCAAAGAAGTCGGCCAACTTGGTTTGCACTACGGCGCCGACGACCTCGGCTCGGTGATGCTCGAAGAAAACGTGGTCTCATCCGCCGGCGCGAAGCATCACTGGAATCTGACCGAACTCATCCACTTGATTCGCTCGGCCGACCGCATTCCGGCTCAGCGCGACACGCTCTACAACCACCTGCGGGTGCACTGGACGCCTGCTGACGACCCCGCTCCTGATCCGCGGGTGCACTCGCACGTGGCATCGACCGCGCCCGCGTTCGCTGCGCTTTCCCCGGCAGTTCGTTAGACCGGTCGCGAGAATCTGGGCCAGCACAGCGACCCACCAGCGCTGGCCGGTGGTCAACGGCCCATTGTGCAAGACCACGACACTGCGACCCCAACCTTGCCAACGCCGCGCTTCGAGCTGGGCGCGCACGGCGCTCTCGTCGTAGCCGTACTCCTGTAGTTGCCGCCGCGTCGCCACACCGTCTTGGAGGTCGAGGAGTTCGGCAAGGGAGGAGCGAGGCGTGCTCGACGGCTTGGGCAGGTGCCGAAGTGTGGCGACCCAGCGCGCTCGAACGGCATCCTTCAAGCCCCGGATGTGGATCGAGCGCCCGCTATGTGTGGATCGGACTTCGTCAGGCACCCGCCGGCCAAGAACACCGCAGATGCCTAACGAACCGCGGCGGCTGACAAGATGGGGCGGGTGAGCTATCCGAAGATCGAGTTGCACGTGCACCTCGAAGGGGCGGTCAGGCCGCGAACGCTGCTCGACATCGCCGGGCGCAACGGTGTCGCGCTGCCCGCCGGCACGGTCGATGGCATCGGCAAGCTCTACGAGTTCACCGATTTCTCGCATTTCGTCGATGTCTGGATTCTCACCACGAACGCGATGCGCACGGCCGACGACTTCCGGCAGATCACCGTTGATTACGCGGCCGAAGCGGCCGGCCACGGCGCGGTCTACGTCGAGGCGATTTTTTCGCCGATCGAGCGAGTGGCACGAGGCGTCGACTGGGACGAACTTTTCGAGGGTTACACCGACGGCGCCCAGCAAGCCGAAGAAGAGCACGGCGTGATCGTGCGCCTCACGCCCGACGCATATCGCGGCGCCGATATAGCCGATGTCGAGACGGCCGCGAGGTACGCGGTCAAATATCGTGACAGAGGCGTCGTCGGATTCGGCATCGGCGGCGTCGAAAAAGATTTGCCGCCCGAGCCTTACGCGAAAGCATTCGCGATTGCGCGAGACGGCGGGCTCGGCGCGGTCCCGCACGCGGGCGAGACGGCCGGTGCCGATTCGATCCGGACGACGATGAGAGCTCTTGGCGCCAACCGCCTGAGGCATGGCATCCGAGCCGCCGACGATCCCGAATTGATGCAAGAATTGGCGGTGAGAAATATCGTGCTCGACGTTTGCCCTACCTCCAACCTGCGCACGAAAGCCGTCAGCCGACTCGACGAGCACCCGTTGCCGAAGCTGGTAAATGCCGGCATTACGTGCACTGTGAACACAGACGATCCGGCGATGTTCAACACCGACCTCGGTCGCGAACATGACATCGCGAACCGGCTCGGCGTCAGGCCGAAAGACTTGTACGAGGCCGGCGTGCGGGGCGCCTTGTGCGATGCAACGACGAAGAATCGGCTCGCCGTCATCGGCAACGAGTGGGAGTGGCAATGACGCGCGCCGACCTGAAAAAGCAACCAGCTGAGGTCGCGGCGATGTTCGACGGCGTCGCGGGCCGCTACGACGTCGTCAATGATCTGCTGTCGATCGGCCAAGACCGGTTGTGGCGTAAGGCAACGTCTCGCGCTGTGAACGCGCGGCCGGACGAACGCGTGCTCGATGTGGCGGCCGGCACCGGAACGTCGTCCGCGTCGTTCGTCACGGGCGGCGCGACCTGCGTTGCCTGCGATTTCTCGCTGGGCATGCTCCGGCAGGGCGCGAGACAACGCGGCGGCGCCGACGTCGGCAATGTGCGGTTCGTGGCCGGCGACGCGCTGCATCTGCCGTTCGGCGACGAGACCTTCGACGCGGTGACGATTTCGTTCGGGCTTCGAAACGTGCACGACAGCGTGGCCGGTCTGCATGAGATGTTGCGGGTCACCAAGCAGGGCGGCCGGCTGGTCGTGTGCGAGTTCAGTTCTCCCACCTGGAAGCCGTTTCGGGCGGTCTATGACAGGTATTTGCAGTACGTGCCGAAGGTTGTCAGCCGGGTCAGCTCGAACCCGGAGTCGTACGTGTACTTGGCGGAGTCGATCAGGGCGTGGCCCGCGCAGCGTGAGTTGGCTGACGTGATCGCCGCCGCGGGCTGGCGCGCGGTGGCGTGGCGCAATCTGACCGGGGGGATCGTCTCGCTGCACCGGGCGGTCCGGCCGCGGGAGCGGGTTGCCGGTGACCATAGACTTTGATCGCCGGTTTGCCCGTGGTACGCGTGATCGCCGCAACTCCGGTGGGCCGCACGTTTCTTCTTCCCAGGTGGTGAATCGGTGATCATAAGGCGCTCCGTAAGCTCTCGCACTCCAGCGCCGTCCGACTCCGCTACGACGACGGGGACGGCGGCAGTAGCGGTGACACCGCTCTCGTCGATCGCTTCCGCTACGCCGACCACCGAAGCCGACGTGATCGTCGTGGGCGCTGGGCCCGCGGGGTCGGCGACGGCGGCGCATCTCGCGCAGACGGGAGCGCGCGTCGTCCTGCTGGAAAAAAGCGCGTTTCCGCGCGAGAAGGTCTGCGGCGACGGGCTTACCCCGCGCGCGGTGAAGCAACTGATCAAACTTGGCATCGACACGAACAGCGGCTGGCTGCACAACAAGGGGTTGCGCATTCTCGGCGGCGGTATGCGGCTCGAAATGCCGTGGCCCGAGCTCGCGAGTTATCCCGACTACGGGCTGGTGCGCACGAGGCTCGACTTCGATCAAATGCTCGCGCGGCGGGCGCAAAAGCTCGGTGCCGCCCTGCATGAGCAGACGCCGGCGACGTCGCCGATCGTCGACGACCGCTCGGGTCGCATCGTCGGTGTGATCGCCAAGCCGGTGGGTGCCGAACGTCCGGTGGCTTTCAAAGCGCCGATCGTGGTTGCCGCTGACGGCAATTCGAGCCGGTTCTCACTCGCGCTCGGCTTGCACCGTGACGAAGCAAGGCCGATGGGCGTTGCCTACCGGCGCTACTACGAATCGCCCCGGCACGACGACGACTGGCTCGAATCGTGGCTTGAGTTGCGCGATCGCGCCGACGGGCGTGATCGGTTGCTGCCGGGTTACGGTTGGGTGTTCGGCATGGGCGACGGCACGAGCAACGTCGGCGTCGGCATCTTGAACACGTCAGCGGCCTTCAGGAACGTCGACTACCGCGACTTGCTCAAGCGCTGGGTGGCGCAGATGCCGAGCGAGTGGGCGTTCGACGAAGAACATGCCCGCGGCCCGATCAGGGGCGCCGCGCTGCCAATGGGCTTCAACCGCAAGCCGCACTACGACCGCGGCGTGCTCCTCGTCGGCGACGCGGGCGGCATGGTCAACCCGTGCAACGGCGAGGGCATCGCGTACGCGCTCGAAGCCGGAGAGATGGCGGCCGACGTCATTTCGCAGGCGCTCGCTCGCCCGGCCGGCCACCTGCGCGAGCTGGCGCTGCACGCCTACCCGCGTGCGCTCACCAGCCGTTTCGGCGGCTACTACACGGTTGGCCGCGCGTTCGTGAACCTCATTGGCAAACCCGGAGTCATGCGGGCGCTCACCCGGCACGGCCTGCCGCACCCGACGCTGATGCGGTTCACGCTGAAGCTCCTCGCGAATCTCACCGACCCTCGAGGCGGCGACGCCATGGACCGCCTCATCAACGCCTTGACCAGGGTCGCGCCTGCCGCCTGAGGCCCCGCGATTGCGCTGACCCGCGCGCACGCCCCTTTGCGCCTCCTCCTAGACTGCACAGCGGCTTGGGGCGTTTGTCACCCCCGCATGCACGACGAGAGTGAGGAATGGCGATGTTCTTCAGCTACGTCCCGATCTTCGCTCTGTTTCTCCTTGCTGGGGCCTTCGCGCTCTTCTCGATCGTGGCCGGCAGCCTGGCCGGCCCGAAGCGCTTCAACCGGGCGAAGTACGACGCCTACGAGTGCGGTATCGAGCCCACCCCGCAACCGGTGGGCGGCGGCCGGTTCCCGGTGAAGTACTACCTGACGGCGATGCTTTTCATCGTCTTCGACATTGAGATCATCTTCTTGTATCCCTGGGCGGTCGCGTTCGGCCAAAAGAACGGCGCCACGGTGTTCCTTTTGGTCGAGATGGTGCTGTTCGTGGTCACCGTGTTCATCGCGTACGTGTACGTCTGGCGCCGCGGGGGTCTCGAGTGGGATTGAGAACCTGACATGGGCATCGAAGAAAAACTTCCGAGCGGCTTCTTGCTCACCACGGTCGAGAAGATCGCGGGCCAGGTGCGAGCCAACTCGTTGTGGCCGGCGACCTTCGGCCTGGCGTGTTGCGCCATCGAGATGATGAGCACCGGTGCCGGCCGCTACGACCTCGCCCGGTTCGGCATGGAGGTTTTCCGGGCTTCGCCGCGCCAGGCCGACCTGATGATCGTGGCCGGCCGGGTGTCGCAGAAGATGGCTCCCGTGCTTCGCCAGATCTACGACCAGATGCCCGAGCCCAAGTGGGTTCTTTCGATGGGCGTGTGTGCGTCGTCCGGCGGCATGTTCAACAACTACGCGATCGTGCAGGGCGTCGACCACGTCGTCCCCGTCGACATGTACCTACCTGGCTGCCCGCCCCGGCCGGAGATGTTGATGCACGCGATCCTTGAGCTGCACGAGAAGATCAAGGCGGGCAAGCTGGGTTCGCAGGGCGCGAAGCACGCGGCGCGGGTCGAGACTGACGCACTCGACGCCGTACCGACGCATCAGATGAAGGGCCTGCTGCGGTGAGCGATCAACCGGTGGGGCAGCCGAGCGGCGCCCCCCAGCTGTCGGGGGCGCTGGCCGAGACTGCCGAGACGACAGGCGGAATCGTCGGCAGGCCGTCGACCCCGCGTCCGTACGGCGGCTACTTCGACCACGTGGCCGACGCGCTTGGGGCGGCGTACCCCGAGTTGTCGGCCGCTGTCGAGCGCACGGTTGTCGACCGTGGTGAACTCACGTTCCACGTGCGCCGCGAGCGATTGCTCGAGCTCGCGCGTCAGCTCCGCGACGCCGAAGAACTCCGCTTCGAGCTGTTGTCGTCGCTTTCAGGCGTGCACTATCCGATGGACGCCGGGCGCGAGCTGCACGTCGACTACGAACTCACATCGATGACGCACAATCGACGTATTCGGCTTGAGGTGTCGGCTCCCGACACCGATCCGCACGTGCCGTCGGTGGTGAGCGTCTGGCCTACCGCCGATTTTCAGGAACGCGAGGTCTGGGATCTCTTCGGTGTCGTCTTCGACGGCCATCCGGCGCTGACCCGCATCATGATGCCCGACGACTGGCCTGGTCACCCGCAACGCAAGGACTACCCGCTCGGCGGTATCCCGGTGGAATACAAGGGCGCCAGCGTCCCGCCGCCGGAGGAGCGGAGAAGGTACGCATGAGCACCATGACAGATGCCTCGGCAGCAGACCCGTACGGCGACGAGAACCTCTCGAACGACCGTATCTATACGGTGAGCGGCAGCGACTGGGACGAAATCGCGTCGGACGTCGCCGACCACCACTTCGAGCGTGTCGTCGTCAACATGGGGCCGCAACACCCGTCCACCCATGGCGTGCTGCGACTGATCCTCGAACTCGAAGGCGAGACCGTCACCCAGGCTCGGGTGGTGATGGGCTATTTGCACACGGGCATCGAGAAAAGCTGCGAATACCGCTCCTACACGCAGGCCGTCACGTTCTTGACCCGTGCCGACTACCTGTCGCCGTTCTTCACCGAGACCGCGTATTGCATGGCCGTGGAGAAGTTGCTCGGCATCACCGAGCAGGTGCCCGAGCGCGCGCAAGTCATCAGAGTCTTGATGATGGAGCTAAACCGCATCTCATCGCACCTGGTGTGGCTCGCCACCGGCGGTATGGAGGTCGGTGCGCTGTCGGCCATGCTCTACGGGTTTCGCGAGCGCGAGCAAATCCTCGACATCTTCGAGATGATCACCGGCCTGCGCATGAACCACGAATATGTGCGGCCAGGCGGGGTCATCCAAGACCTCCCGCCGGGCGCGGTCGAGAAGATTCGTGAATTCCTGCAGATCATGCCGAAGAAGATCGACGAGTACCACGCGCTGCTGACCGGCCAGCCGATCTGGCTCAAGCGGTTGCAAGGCGTCGGCTACCTCAACCTCACCGGCGCGGTCGCGCTAGGGGCATCCGGGCCGATCATGCGCTCTGCCGGTTATCCGTGGGACCTTCGCAAAGCGCAGCCCTACCTCGGCTACGAGACCTACGAATTCGACGTCCCGACGCACCCCGACGGCGACTGTTTCGCGCGCTACCTCGTGCGTCTCGACGAAATGCGCGAGTCGCTGAAAATCGTCGAGCAGTGCCTCGACCGTTTACGGCCCGGCCCGGTGATGGTCGAAGACAAGAAAATCGCCTGGCCGGCGCAGCTCGCCTTGGGCGGCGACGGCATGGGTAACTCGCTCGAGCACATTCGCCACATCATGGCGACGTCCATGGAAGCTCTTATCCACCACTTCAAGCTGGTGACCGAAGGATTCCATGTGCCGCCCGGCCAGGTATACGTGCCGGTCGAATCGCCGCGCGGCGAACTCGGCGTCCATTTGGTGAGCGACGGCGGCACGAAGCCGTATCGCGTGCACCTTCGCGAACCGTCGTTCATCAATCTGCAGGCCGTCGCCGCTACGTGCGAGGGCGGCCTGGTGGCCGACGTCATCGCTTCAGTCGCTAGCCTCGACCCGGTCATGGGCGGGTGCGACAGGTGAACGGAGATTCTCGCGTGTCGTCTCACGACCTGCCGACCGTTACGCTCGATCCTCGGCTCGGGCCCGCCGCCGCCGCTGGCGACCCCTTGTCGGACGACGCGAAGCAGCGCATTCGCGAACTCGGCGCGCAGGTGATGGCGCGTTATCCGCAACCGCGCTCCGCCATGATGCCGTTGCTCTACCTGGCGCAGGCCGAACAAGGCTACGTTTCCGCGGACGGCATCGCGCTGGTCGCCGAGATGCTCGGCCTCACCACTGCTGAAGTTGCCGCGGTCAGCACCTTCTACACGATGTATCGCCGCAAGCCCTGCGGCGATTACGTTGTCGGCGTCTGCACGAACACTCTGTGCGCGGTTCTTGGCGGTGACGCGATTTTCAGCGCGTTGAAAGAACATCTTGACGTCGACAACCACGGCACCACACCCGACGGCAAGGTCACGCTCGAGCACATCGAATGCAACGCGGCGTGCGACTACGCCCCGGTGATGATGGTCAACTGGGAGTTCTTCGACAAGCAAACGGTCGAGTCGGCCAAAGAACTCGTCGACCAACTGCGCGCGGGTAACCCGCCGCTGCCGACTCGTGGCGCGCCGCTGCATACGCACACCGAGACGTCGCGCATTCTTGCCGGATTTACCGATGGCGCGGCCGGTGAGGGCCCGTCGGCCGGTGCGCAGTCGTTGGTGGGTGTCGAATTGGCCCGCCAGCGGGGCGAATCGGCGCCGGCGATCGACGGGGAGGCTCACTGATGTTCGGTCTTACTCCGGTGCTCACCGCCAACTGGGGCACCGACCAGTCGTGGACGCGCGAAGCCTACGAGCAGACCGGCGGCTACGGCGCACTGCGCACGGCGCTCGCCATGGAACCTGACGCGCTGATCCAGCTCGTCAAAGACTCCGGCCTGCGGGGTCGTGGCGGCGCCGGCTTCCCCACCGGCATGAAGTGGGGCTTCATCCCGCAAGGTGACGGAAAGCCGCACTATCTCGTCGTCAACGCCGACGAGAGCGAGCCCGGCACCTGCAAAGACATGCCACTGTTGATGGCGTCGCCACACACGCTGGTCGAAGGCGTCATCATCTCGGCTTACGCGATTCGCGCGAACCACGCGTTCATCTACGTGCGCGGCGAGGTGCTGCACGTCGTCCGCCGGTTGCTCAACGCGGTCGAAGAGGCCAAAGCCGCCGGGTACGTCGGCGCCAACGTGCTCGATTCCGGGTTCGACATCGACATCACTGTGCACATCGGCGCCGGTGCCTACATCTGCGGTGAAGAGACCGCGCTGCTCGAATCGCTCGAGGGCTTTCGCGGCCAGCCTCGGTTGCGGCCGCCCTTCCCCGCGGTCGAAGGCTTGTACGCCTGCCCGACCGTCATCAACAACGTCGAGACGATTTCCTCTGTGCCGGCGATCGTGCGCGGTGGCCCACAGTGGTTTCGCCGCATGGGCACCGAGAAGTCGCCCGGGTTCAAGATTTTCTCGCTGTCGGGCCATGTTGCCAAGCCCGGGCAGTACGAGGCTCCACTCGGCATCACGCTGCGCGAATTGCTCGACGCCGCAGGCGGTATCCGTGAGGGCCACGAGCTCAAATTCTGGACGCCCGGTGGCTCGTCGACGCCGTTGTTCACCGCCGAGCATCTCGACGTCCCGCTCGATTTCGAAGGGCCGGCCGCACACGGTTCGATGCTCGGCACGACCGCGTTGCAGATTTTCGACGAGACCACCTGTGTGGTGCGCGCGGTGCAGCGCTGGAGTGAGTTCTACGCGCACGAGTCGTGCGGCAAGTGCACGCCGTGCCGGGAAGGCACGTTCTGGTACGTGCAGATTTTCGAGCGGCTCGAAAACGGCACGGGTACCGAGGAAGACGTCGAAACGCTGCTCGACCTCTCCGACAACATTTTGGGCCGCGCCTTTTGCGCTTTGGGCGACGGCGCCACCAGCCCGGTCACGTCGTCCATTCAGCACTTCCGTGACGAATACATCGCGCACTACGAACAGGGCGGCTGTCCGTTCGACCCGGTCGCCTCGACCGTCTTCGCGGGAGCGAACGCCTGATGACCGTGACCAGCAATACGCCCGCCGGCACCACCCCGGCACCGCGGCCAGATCTCGTGACCCTGACGATCGACGGGTTCGAGATTTCCGTGCCCAAGGGCACGTTGGTGATTCGCGCCGCCGAGATGCTGGGCATCCAGATCCCGCGGTTTTGCGAACATCCGCTGCTCGACCCGGTCGGAGCGTGCCGGCAGTGCCTTGTCGAGGTCACGGGCCAGCGCAAGCCGATGGCCTCGTGCACCACAACGGTCACCGAAGGCATGGTGGTCAAGACCCAGCTCACCTCGCCGGTCGCCGAGAAAGCGCAGAACGGCATCATCGAACTGCTGCTGATCAACCACCCGCTCGACTGCCCGGTCTGCGACAAGGGCGGCGAATGCCCGCTGCAAAACCAGACCATGACCAACGGGTATTCGGAGTCGCGCTTCCACGACGTCAAGCGCACATATCCGAAGCCGCTCGCGATTTCGGCCCAGGTGCTGCTCGACCGCGAGCGTTGTGTCTTGTGCACCCGCTGCACGCGGTTTTCGCAGCAGATCGCCGGTGACCCGTTCATCGAAATGCTCGAACGCTCGGCACTCGAACAAGTCGCGGTATTCGAAGACCAGCCGTTCAACTCATATTTCTCGGGTAACACGATTCAGATTTGCCCGGTCGGGGCGCTGACCGGTTCGCAATACCGGTTCAGGTCGCGGCCGTTCGACCTCGTCTCTTCGCCGAGCATTTGCGAGCACTGCGCGGCCGGGTGCCAGCAGCGTAACGACCACCGGCGCGGCAAGATGCTTCGCCGGCTAGCCGGCGTCGACCCGCAGGTCAACGAAGACTGGAACTGCGACAAGGGCCGCTGGGCGTTCAACTACGCCTTCGCGGGCGACCGCCTCGAGACCCCGCTGGTTCGCGAAAACGGCGAGCTGGTGCCGTCGTCCTGGCCGGAAGCGTTGCGCGTTGCCGCTGAAGGCTTGGCGAACGCGCACGGCAACGCTGGCGTGCTCGTCGGCGGCCGGGTCAGCACCGAAGACGCCTACGCATACGCGAAATTCGCGCGCGTCGCGCTCGGCACTAACGACGTCGACTTCCGGGCTCGCGTGCACTCCGACGAAGAAGCCGCGTTCTTGGCAACGCGAATAGCGGGCCGGTTCCTCGACGTTACGTACGCCGACCTTGAGAAGGCGCCGGCGGTGCTGCTCGTCGGGTTCGAGCCCGAGGAAGAATCGCCGATCGTGTTCTTGCGGCTTCGCAAAGCCGCGATGAAAAAGGGCACCAAGGTGTTCTCGATCGCGCCCATGGCCAGCCGCGGCCTGCAAAAGATGCGTGGCCGGTTGATTGCCGCGGTGCCGGGCGGCGAAACGGCGTTGCTGGCCGCGTTGAAGAACGGCACGGCCGCTGCCGCGCCCGACGGCGTCGGCGCCGACGCCTACCGCCTCGCTTTTTCCGACGCCATCGAGGCGCTGGCGCAACCCGGCGCGGTCGTTCTCGTGGGCGAGCGGCTGGCCGGCGTCCCGGGTGCTCTCTTCGCGGCGGCCGCGCTGGCCGACTCCACCGGTGCCCGGCTGGGCTGGATACCGCGCCGCGCGGGCGAACGTGGAGCCCTCGAAGCCGGCGCGTTGCCGAACCTGCTGCCAGGCGGGCGTCCGATCTCCGATTCCGGCGCCGTTGCCCGTCAGTGGGCGGCGTCCATTCCGAGCACGCCCGGGCGCGATACAAGCGGCATCGTCGCGGCGGCGGCCGCCGGTGAGTTGGGCGCCCTGGTTATCGGCGGCGTCGATCCAGACGACCTGCTCGATCCTCAGCTTGCCCGCGCGGCACTCGAGAAGGCGCCGTTCGTGGTGAGCCTCGAACTGCGGCGAAGCGCGGCGACCGACTACGCGGACGTCGTTTTCCCGGTCGCCGCGGCGATCGAAAAGGCCGGCACCTACCTCGACTGGGAGGGCCGGTCGCGGCCGTTCGATGCGTCCTTGAAAGACACCGGCCGGCTGTCCGACTATCTCGTGCTGAACGCGCTCGCCGACGCGCTCGACGTCCATCTCGGGTTGCCAGACCTGCGCACGGCGCGGGCAGAGATCGCCGCGCTGGGCCAGTCGCCGTCGTCCGACACACCGGCCGCGCCGGCGCCGTCAGCGACGCCGACTCCCGGCGACGGCGAGGCGATCTTGGCGAGCTGGCACGAGTTGCTCGACTCCGGCAGCCTGCAAGACGAGACGCCGTTCCTGGCCGCCACCGCGAAGCCCGTTCGCGCGCACGTCTCGCCGGCCACCGCGCGGCGTATCGGTGTGAGCGACGGCGAATCGCTGACCGTCAGCACCAATCGTGGCGCGATAAGTCTCCCGGTCTTTGTGGTAACCATGGTCGACGACGTCGTCTGGGTGCCGACCAGGTCACCCGGCAGTGAGGTCCATCGAACGCTTGGTGTCGGCGCGGGTGCCGTCGTCCGGGTGCGCAAGGCGGCGGTTTCGGGAGGTGCCGAGTGAAGGGGCAGCTGTTGGGTGCGGCCGCGCCACATCTGCACGCTGCCGCGCTCACGCCGCCGACCAGCCGCGACGTGTGGTGGCTCATCATCATCAAGATGGTCGCGATCTTCGCCTTCTTGATGCTCACCACACTGATGATGATCTGGATCGAGCGGCGCGTCGTGGCACGCATGCAACAACGCCTCGGCCCCAACCGGGTCGGCCCGATGGGTTTGCTGCAAAGCCTTGCCGACGGCATCAAACTTGCGCTGAAAGAAGACTTGATTCCGACGGCCGCGGAAAAGTTCGTTTTCATCATCGCGCCGATCCTGTCGGTCGTTCCGGCGTTTTTGGCGTTCGCGGTGATTCCGCTCGGGCCCACCGTTTCGATCGCCGGCCATCACACCAACCTGCAGCTCACCGACCTGTCGGTCGCGGTGCTGTTCATCCTCGCCATGAGCTCGATGGGCATTTACGGCATCGTGCTCGGCGGCTGGTCGAGCGGTTCGACGTATCCCTTGCTGGGCGGCATTCGCTCCGCCGCGCAAATGGTGAGCTACGAAGTCGCGATGGGCCTGTCGTTCGTCGGCGTGTTCCTGTACTCGGGCACGTTGTCGACGTCTGGCATTGTCAATTCGCAGGCCGGCAAATGGACGATTCTCGTCGCGCTGCCGTCGTTCCTCATCTACGCGATCGCGATGGTCGGCGAGACCAACCGGGCGCCCTTCGACCTGCCCGAAGCCGAAGGCGAACTCGTCGGCGGATTCCACACCGAGTACACATCGCTGAAATTCGCGATGTTCATGATGGCCGAGTACATCAACATGATGACCGTGTCGGCCTTGATGACCACGATGTTCCTCGGCGGCTGGCGCGCACCGTGGCCGGTTTCGCTCTGGGACGGCGCCAACGTCGGCTGGTGGCCGTTGCTGTGGTTCCTCATCAAGTTCGGCATCATCATGTTCATCTTCATCTGGCTGCGCGGAACGTTGCCACGGCTGCGCTACGACCAGTTCATGAAGTTCGGCTGGAAAGTGCTGATCCCCGTCAACCTGGCGTGGATCCTCATCGAGGCCTCGATGCGGGCGCTCGACCGCGCGACCCTCATCATCTGGGGTGTCAGCATCGGTTTCGTCGTCATCATCGCGCTCTTCGTCGCCGATGCGGTCGCGCGACGCAAGGAACGTGAAGAGGCTCGCGTCGCCGAGGCGGCGGGGTATGCGCCGTTCGATGCTTTCGCGGGCGGGTTCCCCGTGCCGCCGATGCCAGGTCAACGATTACTGCCACGGGCCGCGGTACCGGTGGGCGCGGGGGTTCCGTCGTCCAGCACGGTGAGCGGATCGTTGCCGGCTCGTGCTGACGCCGACGACGGGCCGAACGCTACCGCGCACGACCACGACAGCCATGACGCCCCGAACGCGAATGAGGGCAACGGTGACTAGTTTCCTTCCCGGCTCGCTCAAGGGTTTCGGCGTCACGTGGGCCACCATGTTCCGGCCCGTGAACACCGAGCTATATCCCGAGCAGAAGAAGCCCACGATGCCGCGCTTCCACGGGCGGCACGTGCTCAACCGGCATCCAGACGGCCTCGAGAAGTGCATCGGCTGCGAACTGTGCGCGTGGGCCTGCCCCGCCGACGCCATCTACGTCGAAGGTGCTGACAACACCGACGAAGAACGCTATTCGCCCGGTGAACGGTACGGCCGCGTTTACCAGATCAATTACCTGCGCTGCATCTTGTGCGGGCTTTGCATCGAGGCATGCCCGACCCGTGCGCTCACGATGAGCAACGAATACGAGCTTGCCGCCGACAACCGCGCGGATCTCATCTACACGAAAGAAATGCTGCTCGCGCCGCTCGCGCCGGGAATGGAGTTGCCGCCGCACCCGATGCGGCTAGGCGACACCAAGGACTACTACCGCGGTACTCCAGCGGCGCACGTCATCAGCGGCGACGTCGAGGTAGCGGCCACCGACGACGTCATGCGTCAGCAACAGGAGCACTCTGGCGTGCAAGACAGAGCCGAAGGCGTGCACGACAGAGCCGAAGGCACACAAGACAGAGCCGAAGGCGTTAAGGGCACAGCCGAAGGGGTGAGCCAATAGTGCACGCGGCAATCCTCGCGGCCGGTATGAACGGCAGCGGCCCGGAAACGGCAGTGTTTTGGATCCTCGCGCCGCTCGCCGTCCTTTTCGCGTTGGGCATGGTGTTCGCGCGCAACGCGGTGCACAGCGCGCTGATGCTTGGCGGCATCATGCTGATTCTCGCGGTGTTTTACGCCGCGCAGTCGGCGCCTTTCCTCGCCTTCGTGCAGGTGATCGTCTACACGGGCGCGGTCATGATGCTCTTCTTGTTCGTGTTGATGCTCGTCGGCGTCGACACGAGAGAAAGCCTCGTCGAGACCCTGCGGGGGCAACGCTTCGCGACGGCGGTTGCGGGCCTCGGCTTCCTGCTGCTGTTGTTCACCGGCATCGCGCACGCCGCGATTCACACGAGCGTCGGCCTGCGGGAAGCGAACTTCCCGGCGGCTGACGCCGACAAGGGATTGGTCGACCAAGGCGGCAACGTCTACCAAATCGCCAAGTTGTTGTTCACCCGCTACGTGTTCGCGTTCGAAGCCACGAGCGCCTTGCTCATCACGGCCGCGCTCGGCGCCATGGTGCTGGCGTATCGGCAGCGGCACGCGCCCAAGCGCACCCAACTCGAACTCATGACCGAGCGGTTCAAGAGCGGCACTCATCCGACGCCGCTGCCCGGTCCGGGCGTTTATGCCAGGCATAACGCGGTCGATACACCCGCGCTGCTGCCCGACGGTTCGCCCTCGGAGCTTTCCGTTCCGCTGCCGGTCGCGCTGGTGCGCGAGTCGCGGGGCCGCAAGCCAGAGCCGTCAGAGCTGGCGTCGTCGTCGACGACCCAGCACCCGGCGTCAGGAAAGGGTCAACAATGAGCCCGACCTTTTACCTGTATCTCTCCGCGATACTTTTCACCATTGGCACGCTCGGCGTGTTGCTGCGGCGCAACGCGATCGTCGTGTTCATGTGCATCGAGTTGATGCTCAACGCCACCAACCTTGCGCTCGTTACTTTCTCGCGTATCAACGGCACCCTCGACGGCCAAATCATGGCGTTCTTCGTCATGGTGGTGGCCGCGGCCGAAGTCGTCGTCGGGCTCGCCATCATCGTCTCCGTGTTCCGCACCCGCCGTTCGTCGTCGGTCGACGACGCCAACTTGCTCAAGTACTGATGACTCACGAAAGGCAGTCAGCAGTGACCCGCGTGCCCAGTGAAGGTGGCCGACCGTGACTTCGTACGCCACGCTCGCCGCCGAGTCGCTGACCACCCATCAGGCGAGCGGCGTCTTCAGCGCCACCTGGTTGCTCGTGGTGATCCCGCTCGCCAGCGCCGCCGTGCTGCTCTTGGGCGGACGCCGCACCAACAAGTGGGGTCATCTGCTCGGGGTTGCCGCGCCGGTAGCGGCGTTCGTGCTCGGGCTTGTGCTGTTCGCCGAACTGCTCGGCAAACCGGCGTCCGAACGTAGTCTCGACAACCATCTGTTCAGCTGGACGGTCGTCGGCAACTTCCACGCCAACGCGAATTTCCAGATCGACGCGCTGTCGATTTGTTTCGTGCTGCTCATCACCGGCGTCGGTTCGCTGATTCACATTTATTCGGTCGGCTACATGGCGCACGACCCTGGGCGGCGCCGGTTCTTCGCGTACATGAACTTGTTCGTGGCCGCGATGCTGCTGCTCGTCTTGGCCGACAACTACGTCGCGTTGTACGTCGGCTGGGAAGGTGTGGGTCTCGCGTCGTACTTGCTCATCGGCTTCTGGTACCACAAGCCGACCGCTCGAACTGCAGCGACGAAAGCCTTCGTCGTCAACCGGGTCGGCGACTTTGGGCTTTCGCTCGCCATCATGCTGATGTTCGCGACGTTCGGCACGTTCAGTTTTTCGGAAGTCTTTCCCGCCGCGGGCCAAGCCGACCATTCCGCGATGACGGCGATCGGGCTGTTGCTCTTGCTCGGCGCGTGCGCCAAGTCGGCGCAGGTGCCTTTGCAGTCGTGGCTCGGCGACGCGATGGAAGGTCCGACGCCCGTGTCGGCTCTCATCCACGCCGCCACCATGGTCACCGCCGGTGTCTACCTGGTCGCGCGTTCGGCGCCGATTTTCAACGTGACGCCGACAGCGCAACTGGCCGTCACCGTGGTCGGCGCGGTCACGCTGCTTTTCGGCGCCATCATCGGTTGCGCCAAAGACGACATCAAGAAGGCCCTTGCTGCTTCGACGATGAGCCAGATCGGCTACATGATGCTGGCTGTCGGTCTCGGCCCGGCCGGTTATGCCTTCGGTATCGCGCATCTGCTCACGCACGGTTTCTTCAAGGCGGGCCTGTTTCTTGGCGCCGGCTCGGTCATGCACGGCATGAACGACGAAGTCGACATGCGCAAGTACGGCGGCCTCGCGAAATACATGCCGTGGACGTTCGCCACGTTCGGCCTCGGCTATCTCGCCATCATCGGCTTCCCGGGCCTTTCCGGCTGGTTCACCAAAGACGCCATCATCGAGGCCGCTTTCCACAAGGGTGGCACGTCGGGCGCGATCCTCGGCACCGCGGCGGTCGTCGGCGCGGCCATCACCGCCTACTACATGACGCGCGTCATGCTGATGACGTTCTTCGGTGAGAAGCGGTGGGAGGCAGATGCCCACCCGCACGAATCGCCTGAGGTCATGAAGTGGCCCATGGTGGTGCTGGCCATCGGCTCGGTGGGTTTGGGCTACGTGCTGATTCTCGGCGGCCGTCTCGCCGACTTCCTCGGCCCCGTCGTCGGCGAACCCGAAGAGACCGCGTTCAAGCCGATCGGCCTCGTCGGCGTCCTGACCTTCGTGCTTGTGCTGGCCGGTATCGGCATCGCTTACCGGCAATACGGACGACGCCCGGTGCCGCGCGCGGTACCTGTGGCAAACCCGTTCGTTGTCGCGGCGCGGCGCGATTTGCTTGGCGACGCGTTCAACGAGTCGGTGTTCATGCGGCCCGGCCAATACCTCACCCGCCTGCTGGTGTTCTTCGACAACCGCGGTCTCGACGGCCTCGTCAACGGGTTTGCCGCCTTCGTCGGCGGAACGTCCGGCCGCGTGCGCCATATGCAGACCGGGTTCGTCCGCTCGTACGCCCTGTCGATGTTGGGTGGTGTCGTGGTTTTGGTTGCCGCGCTGCTGTTGGTGAGGGGCTGAGACCGCGATGAGCTTTCCCTGGCTGACTGTCATTGGGGCGATCCCGTTGGTAGGCGCGACGGCCATCACCGCGTTGCCGAGCGCTCGCCCGAAACTGGCCAAGCAGGTCGCGTTCGGCACCACCTTGGTCACCTTGGCGCTGACCATCGCGATGGCCGTTCAGTACGCGCCGAACGGCGACCGCTTCCAGTTCACCGAAAAAGTGAGTTGGATTCCGGCGTTCGGCATCCACTACGCGCTCGGCGTCGACGGCATCGCGTTGGTGCTGCTGTTGATGACCGTCGTGCTGTGGCCCGTCGTGGTGCTCGCCTCCTGGCACGAATGCGAGAACACCAAACGCAGCGTGAAGGCGTTTCTCGCGCTGATGGTGTCGATGGAGACACTGCTGATCGGCGTCTTCGTTTCCACCGACCTGTTTCTGTTTTACGCGTTCTTCGAGGCGATGCTGATCCCGATGTACTTCATCGTCGGGGCGGCGGGCACGTCTCGTTCGTCGTACGCGTCGATGAAGTTCCTGCTCTACAGCTTGCTCGGCGGGCTGTTGATGCTGGCCGCCGTCATCGGGCTTTACGTCGTCGGCACGAAAAGCCCCGACTCGTTCCTCATCACCACGCTCGAGCATCTGAATCTTCCGGTCAACGACCAGCGGTGGATGTTCCTCGGCTTCTTCCTGGCGTTCGCCATCAAAGCGCCGTTGTGGCCGTTCCACACGTGGCTTCCTGACGCCGCCGCCGAATCGCCGGTCGGCGGCACGGTGCTGCTCGTCGGCGTCCTCGACAAAGTAGGCACCTTCGGCTTCTTGCGCTTCTGCCTCGGGATTTTCCCTGACGCGTCGCACTGGTTCACGCCCGCCGCGATCGTGTTGGCGGTGATCGCTGTCCTCTACGGCGCGCTGCAGGCGATCGGGCAGCGCAACATGCTGCGGCTCATCGCCTACGTCTCGGTGTCGCACTTCGGTTTGATGACCCTCGGCATTTTCGCGTTCACCAGTCAGGGCCAGTCTGGCTCGACGCTTTACATGGTGAACCACGCGTTTTCGACCGGAGCGCTACTGCTCGTCATCGGCTTCATGATTCATCGCCGTCAGTCGGCAGACATCAACGCCTTCGGCGGCATGCAAAAGACCGCGCCGATACTCGCCGGCACGTTCCTGGTCGCCTGTATGTCGGGCCTCGCGCTGCCCGGCCTTAACACGTTCGTCAGCGAATTCCTCGTGCTCGTGGGCACCTTCACGCGGTACAAGGTCGCGGCCGGATTTGCCGCACTCGGCATCGTCTTGGCAGCCGTGTACATGCTGTGGCTCTATCAACGTACGATGACCGGGCCGGTGTCGCCTGAAGTCGAGGGCACACACGATTTATCGCTTCGCGAGAAATGGGTGATCGCGCCCATGATCGCCGTCATCATCTTCCTCGGCTTCTATCCGCGGCCGATCCTCGACGTCATCAACCCCGCGGTCGGACATTCGCTGCAGCAAACGCACAACACTGACCCGGCGCCGGCCGTACCGGCGTCCGCCTTTGCCGACAACGGAGGCAACTCGTGATGGGGCACGCTGTGCTCGCGGCACCGCTCATTCCCACGCCTGACATCTCCTACCGGGCGCTGTTGCCGATGCTGATCGTGTTCGGCGTCGCCTTGGTCGGCGTGCTCGTCGAGGCATTCGTGCCACGGGCGGCGCGCGGTCTCGCGCAAACCGTGCTGGCGCTGGCCGGTCTCGTCGCGGCGCTGATTGCCGTCGTCGTCAACGCGTCGGTGCGCTCCATCACCGCGCAGGGCGCGGTCGCGGTCGACGGCCCCACTCTCTTCATCCAAGGCACGATCATCGCCGTCTCGATCGGGGCGATCCTGCTGATCGCCGACCGAGCACTGAGTCGCGACGTCGACTTCGTCGCGCAGGCCGCCGACGTTCCCGGCTCGGTCGAAGAGCGCGAGAGCGTGCGAGCCGGTTTGGTGCACACCGAGGTGTTCCCGCTGGCCATGTTCGCCGTAGGCGGCATGATGCTGTTCCCCGCGGCAAACGACCTCATCACCATGTTCGTGGCGCTCGAAATTCTCTCGCTGCCGCTCTACCTGCTGGTCGGCATGGCTCGCCGCCGCCGGTTGCTGTCGCAAGAGGCGGCGGTCAAGTACTTCCTGCTGGGTGCCTTCTCGTCGGCGTTTTTTGTGTACGGCATGGCGTTGGTCTACGGCTACGCCGGCAGTGTGAAGTTTTCCGACATCGCGAACTCACTTTCGTCGTCCGCCAAAGGCGATGCACTCGTCATCACCGGCCTGGCGCTGCTTGGCGTCGCGCTGATCTTCAAGCTCTCGGGTGCGCCGTTCCACTGGTGGACTCCCGACGTTTACCAAGGCGCTCCCACGCCGATCACCGGGTTCATGGCGTCGGGCACGAAGATCGCCGCCTTCGGCGCGTTGCTGCGCGTGCTGTTCGTCGCGTTCGGCGGCCTGAGCTGGGACTGGCGTCCGATCGTCTGGGGCGTCGCGATCGTCACCATGGTCGTCGGCGCGGTCATCGGTGTCACGCAAACCGACGTGAAGCGATTGCTTGCGTACTCTTCGATCGCGCACGCGGGTTTCCTGCTCACGGCGGTGGGCGGCGCCAGCGTGGCCACGGCCGACAGCGAGTCGAGCGTGCTGTTCTACCTCGTGGCCTACGGATTCATGACCATCGGCGCGTTCGCCATCGTGATGCTCGTACGCGACGCCGACGGCGAGGCGAACCATCTGTCGCGGTGGGTCGGGCTCGGACGACGATCACCGTTCATCGCCGGCGTGTTCGCGTTCTTCTTGCTCGCCTTCGCTGGCCTACCGCCCACCAGCGGGCTGTGGGCCAAGGTCGCGGTATTCAAGGCCGCCTGGGAAGGCGGCGCGGCCCCGCTCGTGATCGTCGGCATGCTGGCCAGCGCCGTGACGGCGTACTACTACGTGCGCATCATCGTGTTGATGTTCTTCCAGGAGCCGGCCGTCGACGGGCCCATTGTCGCCGTCCCGTCCGTGTACACCTCGGCTGCCGTCGTCATGGGGATTGCGGCTACCTTGGTTTTGGGCATAGTCCCGCAGCCGTTGCTCGACCTCGCCGGCAAGGCGGTTCCGTTCCTCACGTGATGCGGCCGGAGCCACTGCGTGGCGACGATCGTTCGAATCCCCGCGGTTCGGTTTTCGGGGGCCGGGCGTCGCGAGCCCGCGGCGGCGGGCGTTGAACGGGCCGCGTTCCGACGCGGTCGAGGCGATGGACGGTCGCGTGAGGCAGACGGCAGGAGACCGACGGTGAGCAGCGCTGGCACGCTCGGCCTTGTCGTTCCCGATCCAAAACTCGAGTCGGACATCAGGGTCGGCATCGCCTCGGTGGAAGCGCTGCTGCGCGACGCCGTCAAGAGCGACTACCCCTTCGTCACGGAGACCTCGCGCCATCTCGTCGAGGCGGGCGGCAAGCGATTTCGCCCGCTGCTCGTGTTGCTCGCCGCGCAATTCGGAGACCCGAACGCTCCAGGCGTGCTGCCCGCGGCCGTGGTGGTCGAACTCACCCACCTCGCCACGCTCTACCACGACGACGTCATGGACGAAGCGCGGGTGCGCCGCGGCACCATCAGCGCGAACGCCCGGTGGACGAACACGATCGCCATCTTGACCGGCGACTTCCTGTTTTCCAGGGCATCCGACATGCTGGCCGACCTCGGGCCGGAGGCGGTGCGCATTCAGGCGCGTACGTTCGAGCGTCTGGTTCAAGGACAGATTCGCGAAACTGTCGGCCCAGGGCCAGACGCCGACCCGCTCGAGCACTATCTGCAGGTGGTCGCCGACAAGACGGGCTCACTGATCTCGACATCCGCTCGCTTCGGCGCGATGTTCGCGGGCGCGCCGCCGAACGTCGTCGATGTGATGATTCGGTTCGGCGAGCGGATCGGCATCGCGTTCCAGCTCTCCGACGATCTGCTCGACATCACGAGCGACACGAACGATTCCGGAAAGTCGCCGGGCACTGACCTACGCGAGGGTGTCACCACCTTGCCGGTGCTGCACGCGCGTCGCTCGACAGACCCATCTGACGCGCGCTTGCTCGAGTTGCTCGATGCCGACTTGAGCGACGAAGCTCGGCACCGCGAGACGTTGGCGTTGTTACGCGAGCATTCCGCCATCAAGGCCACCCGGGCTGACTTGGAGCGGTGGGTTCGCGACGCCCGCGAATCGTTGGCGCCGCTGCCGGACGTCCCGGCGACCCGGGCGCTTGCTTCGCTGTGCGATTTCGTGGTGACCCGCACCGGCTGACGGCCCGCACGCTCGATGCCGTGCGTCAACCTGGTCGCGGCATGGAGCGCGGCCGGTGCGAAGCGCGGACGGCAGCGCCTGTGTACCAAAAATCGCCTTGTCAGGACGCCGGCGCACGGTCTATCGTCCGATGGCTGCCGGCTTGCACACGTCGCGAAATGCTTTTCAAACTATGTTCGTCGAATGTCACCAACCCGCGGTTTTGTTCGGGCCGCTTTGAACAGTGAGGAGCGAGATTGTGAGCATTTTCAGGCACATAGCGGTTTCGCTCGACACTCCCGCGGCACGCAATTTTCGCCTTCCACGCCCGCACTCGGCCGACTTTGGCCGCTGGTCCGAGAACGTGGCTCGCTATTTTGGTACATCACGCTACCTTGTTACGCAAACCGCGATCGTGGCGGCGTGGATCGCAATAAATGCCATTCCCGTGCTGACTGACGTGCGGTGGGATCCTTACCCCTTCATCTTGTTGAATCTGGCATTCTCGACGCAGGCCGCGTACGCCGCGCCGCTCATTTTGCTAGCTCAAAATCGGCAAGCCGAGAGAGACCGAGTGCAAATCGAAGCCGACCGCGTGCACGTCCACATGCAACGTGAGACCACCGACTTCATTTCAACGGAGATCGCGGCATTGCGCGTTACGCAGGGCGCTGGCGCGTCACGTGACTTTGTACGTCTGGAGGTCGCTCGGCAGCTGGCGGAGCTGCGCGCGGCAGTCCGGGACGACGTCCGGTGCGAGCTTTCGGGTCACCGATGCACCTGAAGATCGACTAGCCTGCCTGATGTGATCGGCGGGCGCGGCGGAGGCGCGGCGACGTGAATTCGACGCCTTCACCCGATGACACCGTTTACAGAGGCGCTATCGTTTGCTGTTACGTGGCCGTGGGTCACGCGGTGCGTTCGGCTCGCTGCCGAGCCCCGACTGGCCGGGTTGCGCCCCGGCCGATGTAACGGCGTACATGCCGAGAAAGAGAAGGCCCAATGGGCGCTGCCGATGGGAGCGCGCTTGTCGGCATGACGATTCGCGACGTCGCGCGGGAGGCCGGGGTGTCGACGGCTACCGTGTCGCGCGCGCTGCGGGGACTGCCCAACGTCGACCCGGTCACGCGCGAGCACGTGCGGCGGGTCGCTGACCGCCTCGACTACGTCATTTCTCCGACCGCATCGCGGCTCGCGAGCGGTCGCACGGGCAGCATCGCCGTCATCACGCCGTTTATCGCTCGCTGGTACTTCTCGAAAGTCTTGACCGGCGTCGAGAGGCTGCTGCAACGCTCCGACCTCGACTTGCTGCTGTACAGCACGGGTGATCCCAGCGAACCCCACCGGGTGCCGCCGCATCGCCGGCTGCGACGCCGAGTCGACGCCGTCCTCGTTGTCGGCTTGCCCGCCGACATTCCTGACCTTCAGGAGTTGTTCGAGCTCGACCTGCCGATTGTTTTGATCGGCACACATTCGCACGGGCTGACGAGTGTGTCGATCGACGACGTCGAAGGTGCCCGCATGGCGACTCAACACTTGATCAATCTCGGCCACGAGCGCATCGGATTGATCTCGGGGCGGCCGCTCCCGACGCCGTTCCACCCCGAAAACGACCGGCTGCTCGGCTACACGAAGGCTTTGACGGCGTCCGGCATCGAGGTCGACCCGGCACTTCAGGTCTCGGGCTACTTCACCATCGAGGGCGGCGAACACGCGATGACGGCGCAGCTCGCGCAGCCGTCGCCGCCGTCCGCCGTTTTCGCGATGTCCGACGAGATGGCCTTCGGCGCGCTTCGCGCGCTGCGCCGCCACGGGTTGCGGCCCGGCCGCGACGTATCGGTCGTCGGGTTCGACGGGCACGAGATGTCCGACCTGCTCGACTTGACGACGGTGTGCCAGCCGGCGGGCGAGCTGGGAGAGATGGCTGCCCGCTGCCTGCTCGAGCAGCTCGACGATCCTCACCGCGAGCCGCAGACGCGGCGGCTTCCGACTCAGTTGGTCGTGCGGGGATCGACGGCCCAGCGCTGTCAGCACTGAGCGCCGCCAGGCGCTGTGCTGTCTTGAGCGCCGCC
>JBDZVM010000005.1:75945-138463 GCA_040255675.1 Actinomycetales bacterium
CCAGGCGCTGTGCTGTCTTGAGCGCCGCCGGCGCTGTGCTGTCTTGAGCGCCGCCGGCGCTGTGCTGTCTTGAGCGCCGCCAGGCGCTGTGCTGTCTTGAGCGCCGCCAGGCGCTGTGCTGTCTTGAGCGCCGCCGGCGCTGTGCTGTCTTGAGCGCCGCCGGCGCTGTGTTGTCTTGAGCGCCGCCGGCGCTGGCGACAGGGACGCATTAGGTAAATCGCCTAACTTTCGATCTGGACGACGACGGCGGCCCGGCGTAGGTTCAGGATGGGAACGATGCCATCGTGGGGTCGGGGCGATGCCAAAACGTAACCGTATACATCGCTTTTTGAGACCTGTTTGGGCCTTGATCTCGTCGTCGCAACGCGAAACGATGTCAACGTTTGCAGCCGGGCGCCTTTTTCGTCGCCCGTTCCCAGTCCAGAGGGAGACACGATGACCTTGAGTTCGTCAACGGGCAAACGCGGCAGCCGTTCCAGAAGTCGTTTCAAAAGTCGTTTCATTGCCGTCGGAGCGGTCGCCGCGGCGCTGGCGCTGCTCGCCGCGGGTTGCAGCAGCGGCAAGAAGTCGACCGGATCCAGTGGCACGCCTTCGGCTGGCGGCGGTACCAGCTCGTCGCCTGCCACCAGCGGCAGCGGCTCGCCGGTGGCCGCCGGCTGCGACCAGTTCAAGCAGTACATGGGCCATTCGGGCACCAGCGTCACGATGTTCGGCTCGATTCTTAGCCCCGAGTCCGACTCGCTGAACAAGTCGTGGGCCGACTTCGAAAAGTGCACCGGCATCGACATCAAGTACGAAGGCTCCAACGACTTCGAGTCGCAGTTGCCGGTCCGCGTACAGGGCGGTAACGCACCTGATCTCGCGATCATCCCGCAGCCTGGGTTGCTCCAGCAGATGGTGAAGCTCGGTGCTGTGAAGAAGCCGCCGCAGGCCGTGGTCGACAACGTCGACAAGTACTGGAACAAGGCCTGGAAGCAGTACGGCAGCGTCGACGGCGTGTTCTACGCCGCACCGCAAAGCGCGAACATGAAGTCGCTTGTGTGGTACTCGCCCAAGATGTTCAAGCAGGCGGGCTACACCGTTCCGACGACGTGGGCCGATATGATGGCGCTGAGCGACAAGATCGCGACTGACCACCCCGACTCCAAGCCGTGGTGCGGCGGCATCGGTTCCGGCACCGCGACCGGCTGGCCGGCCACCGACTGGCTCGAAGAGGTCGTGCTGGGCAAGTACGGCGGCGACGTCTACGACAAGTGGGTTAGCCACGAGGTCAAGTTCGACAGCCCGCAAATCAAGGATGCTATGCAGGTTGTCGCCAGCTGGATGCAAAACCCGAAGTGGGTCAACGGCGGGTTCGGCGGTGTCTCGTCCATCGCGACGACGACATTCCAGGACGCCGGCAAATTCATCCCGTCTGGCAAGTGCTGGATGTTGCAGCAGGCGTCGTTCTACGAGGCGCAGTGGGTGAGCATCGACAAGAACCTCAAGGTCGGCCCGGACGCTGACGTCATGGCGTTCAAGCTGCCGCCGGTCGATCCGAGCGTGGTCAAGGACCCGGTTGAAGGCGGTGGCGAATTCACCACGGCGTTCTCCGACCGGCCCGAGGTGCAGGCGGTGCAGACCTACCTGTCGTCTCCCGAGTGGGCGAGCAGCCGGGTGAAGGTCGCGCCCGGATGGGTGTCGGCAAACACCGGCGTCGACAAGAGCCTCTACACCGACCCGATCGACCAGCTGTCGGCGCAGTACCTCACCGACCCCAACGCAACCTTCCGTTTCGACGCATCCGACTTGATGCCCGCCGCGGTGGGCGCTGGTGCCGAATGGAAGGAGTTCACCAACTGGTTCGGCTCGGGTAAGTCGATCGACGCCGTAGCTAAGGCCGTCGACGCCGCCTGGCCGGCGTCTTGATCGAGCGGTTTCGATCGAAGACATCCTGAAAGATCGGACGGCGTGTTCTGGTTGATCTAGCGGACGCCGTGGCCCGGAGGGAGTAACCTCCGGGCCACGGCTCCATACCTGCGCGCGATCGCGTTTCGCGAGCAAGAACGACGTCGACTGCCAGCTGAAGAGATGGGAGTCAGAGGTGTCCGTGACAGCATCAGACCCAGTCATTCTCGCCTCGACGCTGTCGAACTCGGGCGGCAAGCTCGGCCAAGTTTTCGCCGTGGTGGGAGTGTTCTTTGCGATCTTGCTGTTGATTTTCTTCGCGGCTGGGCGCGCGACCGGTCGGTTTCAGCGGCCGGTGACAATCACGGTGTTCTTGGCACCGGCGATCATTCTGCTGCTCGTCGGTTTGGTGATCCCCGCCGTCCGGACATTCATCGTCAGCCTGCACGGGGCCGCGCCGGTCAACGCTCCCTACGTGGGTTTTGATAACTACAAGTGGGCGTTTACCGACGGATCTGAACAGCAGGTGCTGCTGAATACGCTGCTGTGGCTCATCGTCACGCCGATCGTCGCCACCGGGCTCGGGTTGCTTATCGCTGTCGGCGTCGACCGCATGAGGAGCCAGGCGGTCGTGAAATCGCTCATCTTCATGCCAATGGCGATTTCGTTCGTCGGTGCCAGCATCATCTGGAAGTTCGTCTACGACAACAATCAGCAGACGGGCTTGCTGACCCGAATTATGGTCGCGCTCGGTTGGAATAATCCGCCCAACTGGATCTCATCGCATCCGCTCAACAATTTCCTGCTCATGGTCATCATGATCTGGATACAGACAGGTTTCGCGATGGTGATCCTCTCCGCCGCGATCAAAGCCATTCCCGACGACGTCATCGAGGCCGCTAGGGTCGATGGAGCTTACGGCTTCCGGTTGTTCCGCAGCGTGCAAATTCCGATGATTCGGTCAACGCTCATCGTGGTGCTCACCACCGTGATGATCGCGACGCTGAAAATTTTCGACATCGTGCGAACCGTGACAGGCGGAAACTTTGGCACGAACACGCTGTCGAACGATATGTATTCGAAGACCTTTGTCGAGTTCAACTATGGTCGTGGTGCCGCGCTTGCGGTCATCATCTTCGTCGCGGTCATCCCGCTCCTTCTCTATAACATCGTGCAGCTGCGGAAGGAGCGTGCGACTCGATGAGCGCGACCGTCGAAGTCGAGCCAACTGCCCCAGCCGTTCGCAAGGGCGGCGGTGCCACTCAAATCCGGAGGGCCTTCAGCAGCAGGATGGCATCGTTCCTCGTCGTCCTGCTGACGATACTGTGGACGATCCCCACCTTCGGGTTGCTCGTCACCTCGGTTCGACCCGGTGCTGATGTCAGCAGCTCCGGGTGGTGGACAATCTTCGCTCATCCGCATTTCACCTGGGACAACTACCATCAGGTGCTGTTCGTCGGCGGCTTCGGCGTCACCGGCGGCATCATGCCGTACTTGGTGAACTCGCTCGCCATCACCATTCCCGCGACGTTGTTTTCGCTGGTTTTCGCGGCGATGGCGGCGTACTGCTTGGCATGGGTCAGATTCAGGGGCAGTGATGCCCTATTCTTTATCATCTTCGCGTTACAGGTAATCCCGCTGCAGCTTTCCCTGATACCGCTGCAGCGGTTCTTCAACTTTGGGGCACACATCGGTAGCGTGCCGATATTTCCGGCGCTGCACCTCGGCGGCACCCTCTACCAGGTGTGGATTCCGCACACCATGTTCGCCATGCCGCTGGCGATTTTCTTGTTGCACAACTTCATCGCGCAGTTGCCCCGCGACCTCATGGAGGCGGCACGCGTCGACGGCGCGAACCACTTCCGGATTTTCCGCACCATCGTGCTTCCGCTCATCACGCCGGCGCTGGCGTCGTTCGCCATCTTCGAGTTCTTGTGGGTCTGGAACGACCTGCTCATCGCACTCACCTTCGGTGGCGGCTCGCCGAACTCACTGCCAGTCACCGGGCGGTTGGCGCAGCTCGTCGGGCAGTACGGTTCGCGGTGGCACTTGCTGACTGCCGGTGCGTTCGTGACGATGATTATTCCGCTCATCGTGTTCTTCGCGCTGCAGCGCTACTTCGTGAGGGGGTTGCTGGCAGGCTCGGTCAAAGGTTGAGCTTGTACGTCGCCCGAGCCTGCCAGCAACGTAAGCCGCTTGTTAGGTACGCGGTGATCTGTTAGCTCTTGGCTGTCAGCGGAAGGCGGCGGGCACGCCCGGTTGTTGCGGAGCATCGCCCTGCTGAATCATGGGCCCTCCGCCCGTGCCGGGTTTGCCTTGCGCGGCTTCCATGATGTGCTTTGCCGCTTTCGCCCCGAGACTCGCGGCGAACTGCTCTACCGGAGCCTTGTCAGCGCCGTACACGTAGACGCCGGAAAAGAAGTCGCCATCGAACTGGTACACCGCCGTCGTCCAGAGCGTTTGCTGCCCGCCGAGACCGTTGGTAGTGACGGCGAAAGTTAGCGTCACGTGGTCGGCGACCAAGCTTTTGATGATGGGCGCTTGCTCGATGTTGCTAACCGTTCCATCGCTTTCCTGGAAACTCGAAGGGCAAGCGGACACTGCCTTCTTCAGCTCGGCGAACGCTTGCTGGGCGCCGCCCGGCTGGTAGCGCACGAACTCGTTGCTGACCTGTTGCGCGCCACCCTGATAGGTCACCTGCACACGCGCTTTTCGCGACGATTCCGTCGTGTAGTGGTAGTTGCAAAAATCTAGAGTGGCACCGAATTCGCCGTCCAGGCCTCTTCCGTTCGGGAACAGCGTCATGCGCGCGGCGCCGACGTCGGCCGGCGCCAGCAAATAATCGTCGAGAGGTCCGGCGGCGGCCGTGTTGCCGGACGGCGGCGTCGCGGACCCTTCGGACGGCGATGGTACTTGCGCCGAAGGCGACGGCTGCGGGCGAGCCGCCTGACTCGGCAGCGGCGACGACGAGGATTGGCTGTGACTCGAGTGAGCGAAGAGCGCGACGCCGCTGCCGACCACCACCAAGACCAACACGACAACCGAGCTGATCACGA
Organism: Actinomycetales bacterium; assembly: GCA_040255675.1. Classification (GTDB taxonomy): domain Bacteria; phylum Actinomycetota; class Actinomycetes; order Acidothermales; family Acidothermaceae; genus JBDZVM01. Next base: position 80,889 of record JBDZVM010000005.1, read on the forward strand.
GTCGCGGTGATCGGCGCCGTCTCGCTGGCGACTCGACGTAATCGCCGTAGCCGCCGTAGGCGGTGTCGGGCGACGCCCAGACGTTTCCGGGCGGCGGAAATCCGGGCGGGCCGGTGTAGGGAAACGGCCCACCCGGCGATGGTGCCGCGTAAGTGGGCCCGGACGGCGATGGTGCCGCGTAAGTGGGCGCGGACGGCGGTGGGCCGTAGGCGGGCGGCGCCCAAGGCGATCGGTGCGGGAACTCGGGCGGGACGGCATCATGCGCAGGCGCGGCGTCCGGCCGCGGCGCAGGCTCATGCGGCGGCGGAACGATCGGCTGGTCGGCCAGGGGTTCCCAGTGCCCGGCGGTCGAGTCGTCGTCGCTCATAGGCCTCAGGCGATCGTCCAGGTGTCGCCGCTGGACAGCAGCGCGGCGAGGTCGCCTTCGCCTTGTTTGGCGACCGCGGTGGAGAGTTGGTCGGCCATGAGGTCGTCGTAGGTTGACCGCTGGACGTCGCGGAAGATACCGATTGGCGTCATCGACAGGTCGGGTCGGGCGAGGCGTGACAGCGCGAACGCGAGCGTGGGGTCGGCGGCGTGCGTATCGTGCACGAGCACGCTTGGATCGTCGCCAGCGCATGGTTCGAGTGAACCGTCGGGGTTTCGGCGAATACCCCGCGTGGCGTCTTTCCCGAACGTGATGCGCTCGCCATGTTCGAGCCGAACCAAATAGTCGTCGCGGGTTTCGGGGGCCTTCAAGACCTCGAACGCGTTGTCGTTGAAAATGTTGCAGTTCTGGTAAATCTCGACGAGCGACGTGCCGCGATGCTCGGTGGCGGCCCGCAACACCGCGGTGAGGTGTTTGCGGTCGGAGTCGATCGTGCGAGCGACGAAGGTGGCCTCGGCGCCCAGAGCCAGCGAGATCGGATTGAACGGGTAGTCGAGAGATCCCATCGGCGTCGACTTGGTGATTTTGCCGACTTCGGATGTTGGTGAGTACTGCCCCTTGGTGAGCCCGTAGATGCGGTTGTTGAAGAGCAGAATCGTGAGATTGATGTTGCGCCGCAGCGCATGAATGAGGTGGTTGCCGCCGATCGACAGGGCGTCGCCGTCGCCGGTGATGACGAATACCGCGAGGTCGGGGCGGGACGCCGCAAGGCCGGTCGCGATGGCCGGTGCCCTTCCGTGGATCGAGTGCATGCCGTAGGTGTCGAGGTAGTAGGGGAATCGCGACGAACAGCCGATGCCGGATATGACGACGACGTTTTCCCGCCTGAGCCCTAGCTCTGGCAAGAAGCCTTGGAAGGCGGCGAGAATCGCGTAGTCGCCGCAGCCGGGGCACCAGCGCACTTCCTGGTCGGACTTGAATTCTTTCGCCGACTGCTTGGCGTCGGTCGTGGGCACGAGGTCGAAGCCGTGCCGATGGCCGTTCGCGCCGCCGGCGTGGCCGTTCGATGCGATGTTCTGGAGATCGGTACTCACGGCTTCTTCACGCTTTCAATTGTTTCGGCGATAACGGCGGCGAGTTCTGCTGCCTTGAACGGCATACCGGCGACCTTGTCGTAGCGGATCGCGTCGACCAGATATTTCGCGCGAATGAGGAGCGCGAGTTGGCCGAGGTTCATTTCGGGGATGAGAACCTTCGAATACCGCGCGAGCACCTCGCCGGTGTTGGCCGGAAACGGGTTCAGGTGCCGCAGGTGAGCCTGCGCCACCGGCAATCCTTGTGCGCGCACCCGGCGGCACGCCGCGCCGATGGGGCCGTAGGTCGAGCCCCAGCCCAGCACGAGCACGGCGGCGTCTCCGCTCGGGTCGTCGATCTCCAGCGGCGGAATGTCGTTGGCGATGCCCTCGATTTTCGCGTGCCGAAGCCGCACCATGAGGTCGTGGTTGTTCGGGTCGTAGGAGATATTGCCCGAACCGTTCGCTTTTTCCAGCCCGCCGACGCGGTGCTCGAGGCCGGGGGTGCCGGGTACGGCCCAGGCCCTCGCGAGGGTCTTCTCGTCGCGCACGTATGGCCAGAACTGCGCGGCGCCGTCGGCGGCCTCGTGGTTCGGCGCGGTAGCGAAATCGACGTGCAGGTCGGGCAGCGTCGTGACATCGGGCAAGAGCCACGGCTCTGACCCGTTCGCCAAATATCCGTCGGACAATACGAACACCGGCGTGCGGTATTTCGTCGCCAGCCGCGCCGCTTCGAGAGCGGCGGCAAAGCAGTCGGACGGCGATTGAGCCGCGACGATCGCTACTGGGGCTTCTCCGTTGCGGCCGAACATGGCCTGCAACAAGTCGGCTTGCTCGGTCTTGGTGGGCAACCCGGTCGAGGGACCACCGCGCTGGATGTCGCAGATCACCAGCGGCAGCTCCAGCATCACACCCAGGCCGATCGCTTCGCTCTTCAAAGCGACGCCCGGGCCGGAGGTCGTGGTCACGCCGAGCGCGCCGCCGAACGACGCGCCTAGCGCCGCTGTGACGCCCGCGATCTCGTCTTCGGCTTGGAAGGTGCGCACGCCGAACGCCTTGTGCTTCGACAACTCGTGCAAAATGTCGGACGCCGGCGTGATCGGATACGACCCCAAGAACAGCGGCAGGCCGGTAGCTTTCGAGGCGGCGATCAAGCCGTACGCCAAGGCCAAATTTCCAGAGATATTGCGGTAGGTGCCCGGCCGCATCGCGGCCGGCTTCACCTCATACGAAACGGAAAACGCTTCGGTGGTTTCGCCAAAGTTGTAGCCGGCCTGAAACGCGGCGATATTCGCCTTGGCAATCTCCGGTGCCTTCGCGAACTTGCGCTCCAGAAACTCCAGCGTCGACTCGGTGGGGCGGTGATACATCCACGACAGCAACCCGAGGGCGAACATATTCTTCGCTCGCTCGGCTTCTTTCTTCGACAGGTCGAAGTCTTTGAGCGCCTCGACAGTCATCGACGTGAGCGGTACGGCCGTGACCTTGTAGTTGGAAAGCGAGCCGTCTTCGAGCGGGCTAGCCGAATAGCCGACTCGCTGGCAGGCACGCGCGCCGAACTCGTCGGAATTGGCGATAATGTCGGCTCCTGCTGGCAACTCGGCGACATTCGCCTTCAGTGCCGCCGGGTTCATTGCCACCAATACATTAGGCGCGTCGCCCGGCGTCATGATGTCGTGGTCGGCGAAATGCAGCTGGAACGAAGAAACGCCTGGCAGCGTGCCGGCTGGTGCGCGAATCTCCGCGGGAAAGTTCGGCAATGTCGAAAGATCGTTACCGAAAGCCGCCGTCTCTGAGGTGAAACGATCGCCGGTCAACTGCATGCCGTCGCCGGAGTCGCCGGCGAAACGGATGATGACGCGATCAACTTGCTGGACCTGCTTGCCGGACACCGGGTCTCGAACCTCCTGCCGAGAACGCCGACGTGGTAGACCGCCTGCTCGGGGCGAACATGGTCTTCACGGTCTGCGGATAGCCGCCGGCGCGAGTCAATGTTACGGCTTGTCACATTCGCGTCGAAGCCCGCAGCGGCGTTGTTCGCGACACTTTCGCGGTCGCGGTAGCTGGTCGTCAGCCGTGCCGGTCGGCGGGCAGGGCGGCGCGGACTCCGCCGCGAGCGGCCGGCGCTCGTTCGGGCTCCGACTCGCTGAGCGCGAGCGCAAGGGCGCCACCAAGAGCGAGCACGAACCCGATCGCGGTCGGTGCTTCGAAGTCAGCTCGCGTCGAGTCGCCGAGCACGGTCAGCCCGACGGCGGAGGCCGCCACAGTTTGCACGCCGAAGAGCGCCGCCGTCGCGACGGTCACCGCCGTCCGTTGCAGGGCCGCCGCGAAGAACATCATGCCGCCGATGCCGAACGCGACCAGCGCGTATGAGGCGGGCGCGGTGACGACGGCCCGCAAAGAATGGGCGTTCGACAATACGCGCGAGCCGACGCTGGTGCCCGCGAAAGCCAGCCCCGAGACCGCCGCCAGCACGCCGCCCGCCCTGCCGCCGCTCGCGCGCACGAGCAGAAGTCCGCCTGCCGCGATCGGCGCCGCGGAAAGCAGCAGCACCCACTGGCCCCATTGGTCGAGGGCGGTCGCGGCCTCCGGCTTGGCGCCCGCCGCGAGCAGCACGAGCCCGCCTCCGAGCCCGAGCAGCGCCCACATGTCGCGCCGGTGCAAGACGGTGCCGAGCACGCGCCGTCCGACCAGGGCTGTGACGCCGACGCTGGACGCCGCGGCACAGTTCACCAGGAACAGCGGCAGCCAGTGCAGCGCCCCGACGGTGCAGCCGAAGCCGACCGCGTCGAGCCCGGTGCCGCCGAGGTAGAGCGGCGAGACGACGAGCCGGGCGACGTTCTCGCCGCGCCGCGCCGCGACGGCTTGCAGCACGGAGGCGACGCCCGTGGTGAGCGCGGCGCCGAACGCGAGGAGCAAGCCGACGAGCATCAGCGCGGCCCCGTGGTTGTCGGTGAATCAGCGGTAGTTGGTGAATTGCAGGGCGACGTCGAGATCCTTGCCCTTCAGCAAGGTGATGACGTCTTGCAGGTCGTCCTTCTTCTTACCCGAGACACGAAGCTGGTCGCCCTGAATTTGCGCTTGTACGCCCTTCGGGCCTTCGTCGCGGATGATTTTGGCGATCTTCTTCGCGTCGTCCTGGCTGATGCCTTGCTTCACGGACGACGAAAGCCGGAACTCCTTGCCGGACGCCTTGGGCTCGCCGGCGTCGAGCGATTTCAGCGAGATGCCTCGCTTGATCAACTTCTCCTGGAACACGTCGAGCACCGCCTTCGCGCGCTCTTCGCTGTTGGCTTTGATTTCGACTCCGGATTCGCCGGACCAGGCGATCGAGGCGTCGACGCCCTTGAAGTCGTAGCGCTGCGAAATCTCCTTCGCGGCCTGGTTCAAGGCGTTGTCGACCTCCTGACGATCGACCTTGCTCACGATGTCGAAGGACGAGTCGGCCACCGCTAACCTCCTGCGTTATCCTGTGTCCCGCTGCCCGATCGGGTAGCGACGGCAGGTTGCCCGAGCGGCCAAAGGGAGCGGTCTGTAAAACCGTCGGCTCAGCCTACGATGGTTCGAATCCATCACCTGCCACCCCATCTGACCACCGGGCGCACCGCATGTGTGCCCGGTGGCGTGTTAAGGCCCTGCTTCTACAGCGGGGTGGCCTCGCAGCCGCTCGTCGCGCAGACGCCGTTGTCCCACACGTCGTCGAGGCCGGCGAGTGTCGGATCGCCGCCGACCAGCCGCAAGCCGTCGAGCACCACGACCGGGGCTTGCGGCGCGCTGGTCGGCGCCGGGTTCGGGGCCGCGGGTGGTGGCGTCGCTGTCGGGTTCGCGGTCGGGCTGGTCGGCGTGCCGGCCGTCGAGCGTGACACCGGGCTCGACGCGGGGCTGGGCGCCGTCGAGGCCGATGCGCCGCCACCTGATGGGCCGTTGGAGGTGCCGACTGGCGTGCCGCCCGAAGTGCCGCTGGGCGGCGACGTTTCGCTTGCCGTACCGCCCGGACCAGCCGGCGACGAACCGCCGCCCGGTTGTGGTTTCCACCCCGCCTGCGCATAGGTGAGGGCGCCAGGCAAGACGACGCCGATGTCGCTCGCCACGTCGAAGACCGCCACGTCGTAGCTTCCGGCCACCGCGCGCGGTGCGAAGAAGATGAGGTAGCTGGTGGTGTTGCCTGCCATCACGGCCGCGGGCTGTCCGCCCACGAGTACCGCGACGTACATCGGCAAGCGACTCCCCGTGATCATGACCATCGCGCCACCGTCTGTCGAGACCGTCGCCGGCGTGAGGCCGGTGATCTCGAACGGGTCGGTGCCGGCGTAGGCACGTGAGTCGTTCGTCGGCTGATTGGGGGACGGCGACCCGTGCGGGGACGCCGACCCCGCGGCCGGGCCTGACGTCGGTGACCAGGCGGGCCCCGAGGTCGCATTCGGCGAGGTCGCGATCGCCGAAGACGTGGCGCCGCCTGAACCAGATCCGCCGGACGACGTGCCGCGGGTGGCCGTGGGTGCCACGCTGACGGCCGCCCCGCCGCCCGTGCGCCCCGCGCCGGACGACGGTGATGCCGTTTGCCCCGACGAGGCGGTTGGCCCAAGCCTCGCCGATGCCGTCGCGGATGCTGACGGCTTCGACGCCGGCCCAGTCGACGCGCCGCCGGGTTGCGTCGTCCGGGCCGGACTCGAGCCGGAGGCGGTCGGGCCGGCAGTGCTCGACCCAGACCCGCCGCTCGACCGACCGCTCGGTTGCGCGCTTTCGGCAGGGCCGGAGGAGCCGGCCGAATTTCCGACGGTGAAGATCGCGGCGGCTGGCCGTCCGACCGGCGTCCCGCGCGCCGACAGTTGCACGATCCAGGCGTACAGGCCATCGGGTAGGCGCACCGACGGCGACAGTTCGATGCCCGAGGCGACACTGCCGGTGACCGCGATCGCGATGCTTCCGCTGTCGTCGGTGGTGTAAGCCTGGCCGGCTACCGTGACGCGCGCGCCGGAGACGGCGTAGGTGGCGCCCCGGTAGCGGGTCGCGAGCCGCAGCGTCACCCCGTACGGCCCGGACGGCGCTTCACCCGCGATCGTCACCGTCGGCTCGACGCTGGCTCCGCTTGCCAAAGCGCCGAGGCCGGTCACGTGATAGTGCACGCCGCTGACCAAATTCCCGACGTCAAGCACGCCAGCGTGCACGCCTTTTCCGGCCAGCGAAGGCACGGGGGTGAGCGCGGCAAGCAGCCGATCCCGGATCTGTTCGGGTGTCGCGGAGGCGTCCGCGGATTTCTCCAGGGCGATCGCCGCGGCCACCAAAGGTGAAGAAAGCGACGTGCCCGACATCAACACGTACGAGCCATCGTTGCCGGTCGTCGCGATGTTCACCCCAGGGGCGAACAAATCGACGGAATTCGCGCCGTAGTTGGAAAAGCTCGCCAAATTGTCGTTCGCGTCGGTGGCGCCGACGGTCAGCACATAAGGGTCGTCGAGCGATGCCGGGTACATGGGCGACGTGTCGATATCGGCCGAAGAATTGCCCGCCGCCGCGACCACCAGCACGCCGTGCGCCCCGGCGTAGTCGACGGCGGCCTTGAACCGCGAAACCGTGTACGGATCGGCGGGCCCGCCAAACGAGCAGTTGATGACTGTCGCGCCGTGGTCGACCGCGTAGTACATCGCGACGATCGCCAGATTCATGTCCACGCTGTGCCCGGCGCCGATCACGAGCGGCATCAGCTTGGCACCCGGAGCCTCTCCAGCGATGCCGATGCCGTTGTTCGCCGTGGCGACGATCGAGCCGGCCACTCCGGTTCCGTGCACGTTGTCGCCGGCGTTCGTCACGTCGGCGTTGTCGCGGTAAAAGTTCCAGCCGTGGCAGTCGCCGGCGTGCCCGTCGCCGTCCGTGTCGGCGCTACCGCACGTCTCGTTCGGATTGGTCCAAAGGGCCGCCGCCAGGTCGGGCACGTTCGCCATGCCGGAGTCGAGGTCAGCGATGACCGCGCCGCCGCCGGTGGTGACCGGCCACGCGGCAAGCGCGTTGATGTCGTCGCCCGCGGTTGCCGTTTGCTGGTAAGCCCAACCGGTGTTCTTCAAGAACCACTCGTAGCCGAAGTACGGGTCGTTCGGCGCCGGCGCTTCGGTCGTGAAGAACTGGCCGGTCGGGGAGACGGTCACTTTCTTGACCGAAGGCAAGGCCTCGATTTCGGCGGCCGAGAGCTTTGTGGCGACCAGCACAGCGCCGTCCGGCAGACGTTGTGCCGAGTCGACGCCAGGTGTCGCCTCGATGGCCTCGAGCGGGTCGAGTGCTGAGGCCCGTTGGCCGACCGGGATCGACCGCCCGTCGGCGACGTACACCGGCGAACCGTCGCCGTCGCGTTCCAGCACGCCGGCCGTGCCGTATCGGGCTTGCGCAGCTTCGAGCGCGGCGACGTCGAGTTGGTCACCGGACGGCGGTGAAGCGGTCGCGGACGTGCGGTCGGCAAGCTGGACGACGAACCGGTTCAGGCCGTCGCCGTTGCCGGCGAGCTGCCAGCTGTTGAGGGTCGGCGGGGCGGGGGGCCGGTTCGGTGACGACCGCAAAGCGGTCGTCGTCGTCACCGTAAGGGTGGCAAAGGCGGCGATGATCGCGACGGTCGCGTGACGCCGACTGATCCGCATGGATCGGCAGCCCTTCCCTGGGACGCGGAACTCAGGCGACTCCTTCGCCCAAGGGACGAACGGCCGAGGCGCCGGACGTCGTCCAGTTCAATGATCGGCGGGCGTGCGGCCGCGACCGTGCACCCATCTGGTCGCGAGCGTGCGCCCATCTGGTCCAAGCGGCGAGCGGATCCGCGGGAGAGTATCCGGCTTGGCGATTCCCGGTGCGTGCCGTGTAGAGTTGCGGCTCGCGTCACCATCGCGTGATCGGTGAGCGCTGCCCCCTTAGCTCAGTCGGCAGAGCGTCTCCATGGTAAGGAGAAGGTCTACGGTTCGATTCCGTAAGGGGGCTCTCGCCCAGGGCGGAGTAGCTCAGCCTGGCAGAGCAAGCGGCTCATAATCGCTGTGTCACGGGTTCAAATCCCGTCTCCGCTACGTCTACGCCCCAGCGGTTCTTGGGGCCGACCGGTTCTGATTTCCGACCGCTCGCACGAGTCGGTTATCCTGGCTTGTCCGCTGTATCAACCCAAGCTTGCAGGAAGGCACTCGACCGTGGCTGCCAAGAGCGATGTCCGACCGAAGATCACTCTTGCGTGCCAGGAGTGCAAGCACCGCAACTACATCACGAAGAAGAACCGGCGCAACGACCCCGACCGGCTCGAGGTCAAGAAGTTCTGCCCGAACTGCAACAAGCATCAGGTGCACCGCGAGACCCGCTGACGTTCGCGGTTCGCATGCCACTCGACCCGTCCTTCGTCGGGCGCGCCTATCCGCCTACTCCGCCTTACCTCGTCGGGCGGGAGAAGATCCGGGAGTTTGCGGCCGCGATCGGTGATGCCAACCCGGCTTTCACCGATCCTGAGGCCGCCCGGGCGCTAGGCCACCCCGATGTGATCGCGCCGCCGACGTTCTCGATCGTGCTGTCCCTCCCCGCGGCCTATCAGGCGGTGCTCGACCCCGCGCTCGGGCTTGACTTCAACCGCGTCGTGCACGGCGACCAGCGGTTCGAGTTACGGCGTCCGATTCATGCCGGTGACGAGCTGACCGTGGTGGCGACGATCGAGAAGATTCGATCGATGGCGGGCAACGACATCATCACCGCACGCGGCGACATCGCTACGACGTCCGGCGAAACCGTGGCGACGACCTGGTCGACGCTGGTTGCTCGTGCCCCCGACGAGGTCGCTTCATGACCAATGTCGCCTTTGCCGAGGTCGTGGTTGGGGAGGCGCTCCCGTCGCGCAGCTTTCCCGTGAGTCGCGCCGACCTCGTGCGCTACGCGGGCGCGTCGGGTGACTTCAACCCGATCCACTGGAACGAGCGGTTCGCGCGCGGCGTCGGGCTGCCCGACGTCATCGCGCACGGCATGTTCACGATGGCCACCGCGGCGCGCGTCGTCACCGACTGGGTTGGCGACCCGGGCGCGGTCATCGACTACAGCGTGCGTTTCACCAGGCCGGTCGTCGTGCCGGACGACGATAAAGGCGCCCTCATCGAGGTCGACGGTGTCGTGGCCGAGAAGCTCGATGACTTCGTCGTGCGCGTCGACCTGACCGTACGGTCGGCCGGAGAAAAGGTGCTCGGCGCGGCGAAGGCGCTCGTTCGGCTGTCTTAAAGGGCGGCTGCCGTAGCTGGCGGCTGCCGGCAAGCCCGTCAACGGCCGCGCTTGCGTCCGACGAGGTGAAAGACGCGGCTCATGCCGCGGTAGGGGTCTCTCCTGCTGGCTTCCAGTTCGACGGCGGCTACCTTCGTCGCGTCGCGCTGGTCGATCTCGACGCCGCTGAACTCGAGCCAGTCGACGAACAGCCACACGCCGTACCAGCGAAGCGGCTCGACGCTGCCGTTTCGCATCAATTCACTGAGTTCTTCGACGGTGTCGGCTCGGCCGCGTACGCCAAGTACCCCGATCTCGGTCGTGGCGTCGAATGACGCCAGCGCGTCGTCCCATCGCTGCTCGAGGGCGGGGCGCACCGCCATCGCGTTCGCGTTAGCGGTCATGATCGAAACAATGCCGCCGGGAGCCGCGCACCGGCACAGCTGCTCGACCAGCGGATCTGGCCGCTCCAGGTAGCCGAGCACGCCGTGGCACAAGACCGCGGCGAAACGCTGGCCGTTCACCGCGTCGTCGGCCTGCTCGCCGTCGGCCTGTATGAACGTGAGGCGCTCGCTCGCCGCGGCGGGTAGCCGCTCGAGACGCAGTCGAGCTTTGTCGAGCATCGCTCGCGACGGGTCGAGCAACGTCACGTCGAAGCCGGCTTCGGCAAGCGGAAACGATTGGTGGCCCGCGCCGCCGCCGACGTCGAGCACCCGCGCCGGAGGCTCGGGCAGATTCTCCAGCAGCTGCTGGTGCATCACGTACGTGCGCACTTAGCCCTTCACCGACGCGTAGGCCTCGTCGGCAAACCGGTCGACCAGGCTCGCCCAGGTGTCTTCGGTGTTGACGGCTTCGTCGCCCATAGATGGACAGTAGCGCCGGCGAGCCGATACCCGTGCCCGGCCTGGCCATCGCCGGTGTCGGCATGGCGCTGTTCTTCGCCCCGGTGGCCAACGTCGTGCTGTCAAGTGTCGCGCCGATCGAGGAGGGGATCGCCTCGGGTTGCCGTTGCGGCGATCGTGGCGCTGGCCATACCGCGCCGGCACGTCGGTTCGGACGCCGAAGCACCGCGCGCCGCCGACCTCGTGCCGTCCGCCGCCTGACGATGTGTGCTTGAGGTCGGTGGCCGTAGGGTTTGGCGCGTGCTCCTTCAATCAGGCCGTGCGCTTGCCCAGTGCACGACAGTGCGACTCGGCGGTCCGGCCCGCGAGTACGCCGAGGCTGGCTCCGAGGACGAACTCGTCGACGCGGTCACCGGCGCCGACCTGCGCAAAGCCCCGGTCCTGGTGCTGGGCGGCGGCAGCAACCTGGTGGTCGCCGACCAGGGATTCGACGGCTTCGTCGTGCGCGTCGCGCACCGTGGGCTGTCATTCGAACACGACGGCGAGCGAGTACGCGTGCGTGTGGCAGCGGGTGAAATCTGGGACGACGTCGTGCGGGCAAGCCTTGCCGAGAATTTGGCCGGGCTGGAATTCCTCTCGGGTATTCCGGGGCTCGCCGGGGCGACGCCGATTCAAAACGTCGGCGCCTACGGCGCCGAGATGTCGGATCTCGTGGTCGGTGTGCGCGCGTTCGACCGGGTCGAACGCGCGCCCGTCGTCCTCCACACCGCCACGTGCGGGTTCGGTTACCGCACGAGCGTGCTCAAGGGCAATCCCCGATATGTCGTGCTCAGCGTTGACATTTCCCTTACACAGTCGAAGGATTCCGCGCCCGTGCGGTACGCCGAGCTGGCCGCCGCCCTCGGAATCGCGGTCGGCGAGAGCGCGCCGGTTGCCGCCGTCCGTGATGCTGTCTTGGCGCTTCGCGCCAAGAAGGGCATGCTGATCGACCCGGCCGACCCCGATTCAGTGAGCGTCGGATCGTTCTTCACCAATCCGGTCTTGCCGGGTGTCGCCGTGCCCGAAGGTGCGCCGCGGTGGCCGGTCGCCGACGGACTCGTCAAGACGTCAGCCGCTTGGCTCATCGAACACGCCGGGTTCAGCCGCGGTTATCAGATCGGCCGCGTCGCCGTCTCGACCAAACACACGCTGGCGTTGGTGAACCTCGGCGGCGCCTCGACGTCCGAACTCATCGCTCTCGCGCGAAGGATTCGCGACGGCGTCTACCAAACCTTCGGTGTGACGCTGGAGGCCGAACCCGCGCTGGTCGGTGTGGCGCTCTAGCGCTCAGCGAGCCTCGGCGAGCAGCTTGGCGAGGCGGTTGACACCCTCGGCGAGATCGTCGTCGCCGAGCGCGTACGACATGCGGAAATAACCCGGCGCTCCGAACGCCTCGCCGGGCACCACGGCGACCTCGGCTTCGTCGAGTACGAGCGAGGCCAACTCGACCGACGACCCAGCCTGCTTACCGCGAATTTCCTTACCCAGTAGGGATTTCACCGAGGGAAAGGCATAGAACGCGCCCTCGGGCTCGGGGCACATCACGCCCGGAATCTCGTTCAGCATGCGCACGATGGTTTGTCGCCGCCGGTCGAACGCGGCGCGCATTGTCGCGACCGCCGACAAGTCGCCCGAGACAGCGGCCAAGGCGGCTCGCTGCGCGATGTTGTTGACGTTCGACGACAGGTGCGACTGCAAGTTGGTGGCCGCCTTGACTACGTCAGCCGGACCGATCAGCCAGCCGACTCGCCAGCCGGTCATGGCGTAGGTCTTGGCGACGCCGTTGAGCACCACGCACGTCTCGGCCAGCTCCGGCACGCGCACCGGCATCGACGAGAACGTCGCCGCGCCGTAGACGAGGTGCTCGTAAATCTCGTCGGTGACCACCCAGACGCCGTGCTCGACCGCCCATCGGCCGATCGCCTCCACCTGCTCGGGCGTGTAGACCGCCCCGGTCGGGTTGGACGGCGAGCAGAACAACAGCACCTTCGTGCGGTCGGTGCGGGCGGCTTCGAGCTGCTCGACGCTGGCCCGAAATCCGCTCGACTCGTCGGTTTCGACGGGCACCGAAACTCCACCGGCAAGTGCGATCGCCTCGGGATATGTGGTCCAGTACGGTGCCGGCAGCAGCACTTCGTCGCCCGGGTCGAGCAGCGTCGCGAACGCCTGATACACCGCTTGCTTGCCGCCGTTGGTCACCAGCACCTGGCTCGCCGCGACGTCGTAGCCGGAGTCGCGCTTGGTCTTCGCCGCGATGGCCTCGCGCAGTTCGGGCAGGCCGGGCGTCGGTGTGTAGCGGTGATTTTTCGGGTCGGACGCCGCCGCGATCGCGGCCCGCACGATCGGCTCTGGAGTCGGGAAGTCAGGCTCGCCCGCGCCGAAACCGATCACCGGTCGCCCCGCCGCCTTCAATGCTTTCGCCTTCGCGTCGACCGCGAGGGTTGCCGATTCGGCGATCGATCCGACGCGGCGAGAGACACGGGCACGGGAAGCGCTGTTCAATGCCGCGCTGTTCGATGCCGCGCGGATTGATGTAGGGGCAGGTTGCGTCATGGCGTTTATGCTCCCACGCGGCGCCGTTCGGCGGCTCGCGGGTTTCGGGCCGGACGGCGAGGCGCGGCTCTTCGTCGTCCGACCGTGCATTCGACGGTGCGTTCGAGCGGCGTTCGAGCGGCGTTCGAGCGGCGTTCGACCGTGTATTCGACCGCCTCACGCGAGCCACGTACACTGGCGAAGCTGACCGGTGTCGCGGCTCCCGCGATCCGACGGCGAAGGGCAGTAGCTCAATTGGTTAGAGTCCCGGTCTCCAAAACCGGCGGTTGGGGGTTCGAGTCCCTCCTGCCCTGCCGATGCCAGTGAAGTAGTCCGAACAGCAAGCAACAGCCAGTAGTGCCAGCCCGATCCGCACGAGAGTCACCGGCCAGGCGCTCTTGAGTACGAGGAAGGTCGACGTGAGCGATACGACCGGCGCGGCCGCCAGGCCAGAGCGCCGTCCTGCCCGACCGGGCGAGCGTCGTGGCGTTGTGGCGCGGCTCGGCCTGTGGTGGCGGCAGATCGTGGCTGAGCTGCGCAAGGTCATCTGGCCCACACGTAAGGAGCTGGTCGCCTACACGATCGTCACGGTGGTGTTCTCCGTCGTCGTGATCGGGATCGTGTTCGGTCTCGACTACGGTACGAACTGGGCAGTCCTGAAGATCTTCAAGTAGTCGCGTTCACGCCCGCCCGACTCGATCGTTCGATCAGCCGCAACCCGATCAGCCGCAAGCCTCGAAGCAGAAAGCGAAAGCCCGTGACCGAGTCATCCTGGTCCAGCGCACGTTCCAGCGACGCCGCGCAGCAGTCTGCCTCTGCCGACGGCTCTGCTCACGACTCAACCCCAGACTCGACCCACGACGATGCGTATTCACAGGCTCGTCGCGCGCTCGGCGTCGACGTCGCCGACTCTGTCAAGGTCATCGAGTCTGACGCCGACACCAGTGCCGACACCGACGTCGCGGCGTCCGAGGCGCCGTCCGACGATTCGCCCGACGACCTTGCCCGACCGGGCGACGAATCCGCCGAGGCTTTTCGGCAGTCACTGCGCCTCGCGCCCGGCGATTGGTACGTCGTCCACACCTACGCTGGCTACGAGAACAAGGCGAAGGCCAACCTCGAGACGCGCATCCAGTCGCTCAACATGGAAGATTTCATCTACCAGATCGAGGTGCCTCAAGAAGAGGTCTCCGAGATCAAGAACGGCAAGCGGCAAATCGTCAAGCGCAACGTGTTTCCCGGCTACTTGCTCGTCCGCATGGAGATGACCGACGAGTCGTGGTCCGCCGTGCGCTACACCCCGGCCGTGACCGGCTTCGTCGGCCCGAGCTCGAGCAAGCCGTCGCCACTCACGCTCGACGAGGTGTTCCGCTTTCTCGCACCGGTCACCAAGGAGCAGAAGGAGGCGGCCGCCGCCGCGGCTCCGAAGATCGTCGACTTCGAGGTCGGCGATTCCGTCACGGTCACCGACGGCGCGTTCGCCACGCTGCCAGCGACGATCAGCGAGATCAACGCCGACCAGCAAAAGCTCAAGGTGCTGGTGTCGATCTTCGGGCGCGAGACTCCCGTGGAGCTCTCGTTCAACCAGGTCTCCAAGATCTAGCCGGACGGCGCTACACGACCTCGCGTTGTCCTTTCCGAAGGGCGTCCCGTACTCTTGGTTGGCCCATGTTGACGCTCGTGACCTGGCCACCGAACTGACCGGGCCACCGAACTGACCGGGCCACCGAGACGACCGAATCCTAGAAGGACCCTCATGCCTCCGAAGAAAAAGCTCGCGGCGATCATCAAGCTGCAGATCAACGCGGGTGCCGCGACGCCAGCGCCGCCAATCGGTCCCGCGCTCGGTCAGCACGGCGTCAACATCATGGAGTTTTGCAAGCAGTACAACGCGGCGACCGAGTCGCAACGCGGCAATGTGATCCCGGTCGAGATTTCGGTTTACGAAGACCGCTCATTCACCTTCATCACGAAGACCCCGCCGGCCCCCGAACTGATCAAGAAAGCAGCGGGAGTCGAGAAGGGCTCCGCGGTGCCGCACAAGACCAAGGTGGCTTCGCTCACCAAGGCACAGGTCCGCGAGATCGCGCAGACCAAAATGCCCGATCTCAACGCCCGCGACATCGAAGCAGCCGAAAAGATCATCGCTGGTACGGCTCGTTCGATGGGCATCACGGTCAGCGACTAGCCAGCACGACACACGTGGGAGGGCCGGCGCGGCCCGACGTACCACGACCTCCACCACTCTCAGGAGCAGCAATGAAGCGCAGCAAGGCGTACAACGCCGCGTCGACCAAGGTCGACCGCACCAAGCTTTACGCGCCGCTCGAGGCGGTGCGCCTCGCGCGCGAAACCTCCCTCACCAAGAACCCGGGCACCGTCGAGGTGGCGTTGTGCCTCGGTGTCGATCCGCGCAAGGCCGACCAGATGGTGCGCGGCACGGTGAACTTGCCGCACGGCACCGGAAAAACCGCGCGGGTGCTGGTCTTCGCGGCCGGCGACCGCGCCGAGGAAGCGAAAGCCGCGGGTGCTGACTACGTCGGATCCGATGACCTGATCGAGCGGGTCGCCGGCGGCTTCCTCGACTTCGACGCTGCCGTCGCGACGCCCGACTTGATGGGCAAGGTCGGACGACTCGGCCGAGTGCTTGGCCCGCGAGGCCTGATGCCCAACCCGAAGACCGGCACCGTGACCAACGATGTCGGAAAGGCCGTCTCCGACATCAAGGGCGGGAAGATCGAATTTCGCGTCGACCGCCAGGCGAACCTGCACTTCATCATCGGCAAAACGTCGTTCGACGACCAGCAGCTCGTCGAGAACTACGCCGCGGCGCTCGATGAGGTTTTGCGTTTGAAGCCGTCGACGGCGAAGGGCCGCTACGTCAAGAAGGCCACCATCACGACGACAATGGGCCCCGGCATTCCGGTCGACCCGAACAAGAGTCGCGGTCTGGCCACGGAGGAGTAAGCGAGGGCGGCTCCGACCGATGATGGCGGGGCCGTAAACCAGCGGGCACATGAGCGCGGCACGCCGACGCACACGTGCCTTTATCTTCCGTGTTCTCTACGTCCGCGATACGCCACCGCGTGGCTCTTGTGTCGTCTGACCTGTCAACTGTATCCTGCATCGTCGATTCCCATGGAGTTCTCGTCTCGCCGTCTCGGTACTTGGAGGTGACGTTCTGTCCCTCTTCTTGCAGAGCCTGTTCGCGGGTCTCAGCCAAGGTGCCGTATTCACACTGCTGGGCTTGAGTTTGGTGCTGTGCTATCGCAGCTCTCGCGTCGTCAACCTGGCCCAGGGCGAGACATTTATGGCGACGGGCATGCTCACCGCAAAGCTCGCGGCGGTCGGCGTCCCGCTAGCGATTGCGGCTCCGGCCGGCATCGCCTTCGCCATCATCTTGTCGATCGCTCTTGCTCTGGCGCTTCAGCGTCGTCTGCACTGGCCGGTGCAGCGGTTGATCATTGTGACGGTTGGAGCGGCCCTGTTCGCGGAAGGTCTTGCCGCCGTTGTCATGGGTGCCGACGCGTACAGCTTCGCGCCACTCGTCGGAAAGGGCACGCTGCGGTTCGCGGGCGCCGCAATCGCGCACGAGGCGTTACTCGTCATTGCCGTGGGCGTTCTGCTGGCGATCATATTGATCGTGTTCTTCCGGCGCACCGTTATCGGTCACGCGTTGGAAGCGTGCGCGGAGCGACCCGTCACGGCGGCGACCATTGGAATAAACGTCAACGGAATGAGGGTCTTCGCGTTCGGCCTCGCGGGGTTGCTGAGTGGCGTTGCCGCGATCGTTTTAGTGCCAATGCAGCCGGTCAGTTTCAACGTCGGTCTTTCACTCACGTTGTCGGCATACGTCGCGGCCGCCGCAGGCAATCTGGTGCATCCCGGCGTGACATGTATCGCTGGTTTCGGAGTAGGCCTTACCGAGGCGTTCTTCGGTGCGTACGTTAACCAGCTGTTGGCGGAGCCTGTCGTCCTTGGGGTATTGCTCATCGCCGTCGTGGTCTTCCTCTCGCGCCGCGTCCGGTTCGGAGGAGCGGTTCGCGCGTGAACGGTTCAGTTACGTTGCACCGTGGCAGCCGGCGTGCGCGCGTTGCTGCGCAGACGGTGCTGCTGGTGGTCTTCTTGCTGGCGCCTTTCGCCTCGCCCTTGAGCTGGAACTTGACGGTTGCGGCGAACGCACTTTTGTTCGGGCTGGCCGCGACATCCGTGAACCTTGCGTTGGGGCTTGGCGGCATTCTCAACCTCGGAAGTGCTTTCTTTCTCGGTGCCGGCGGCTACGGCACTGCTCTTCTCGTGACCCAGTGGGGCTGGCCGTTCGTGCCCGCCGCCGTGATCTCGATTGCGGCCTCTGTTGTCGTCGCCGTGGTCATCGGGTTTTTGCTTTTGCGAATGCCGCGGTTTTACCTGGCTGTCGCGACATTGGGACTGTCAGTGGCCCTTGAAGGAGTGTTGCTCGCTTTTCACACTGTGACGGGCGGCGATTCCGGCCTTATTACTGATCGGGACATCCCCGTTGGGGTGTTCACCATTTCTGGTGATCGAGCATGGTACGTGCTGATCGTCGTCCTATGTGCTCTCGCCGTCGGGCTGGTGCATCGGGCCACGATCGGACGACGCGGCAGGCTGTTGGCAATGATTCGGGACGACGAGTTGGCCGCGAGCGTGCTCGGCGTGCACGTCTTGCGGGCCAAGGTGATTGTGTTCGCCGGAAGCGCGGCACTTCTCGCTGTCGCTGGGGCCGTGATGTTTGCTTTTGCGGGTGTCATTGTTCCGGCGACGGCTGGCGTCGTGCAATCCGTACAACTTCTCGGCATGTCGGTGGTCGGCGGCATTGTCTACGTCTCTGGCGGCCTCGTCGGCGCAGGCGTCTTGTACTGGCTGCAGGCGATGGTCAGCGGGATTGGCAAATACCAATCCCTGATATACGGCACTGCTTTCGTCCTCGTGGTGTTCTTCATGCAGCACGGGCTTGCCGGGCTGGGGCACTCGCTGTGGCGTCGCGTGTGGGGTTTGACCGCCAAAGACAACAGCAAGCCGGACGACGCCGCGCCGCGCTCTCTTGCTGAATCAACGGGTGTCGCCGAACCAGCCGGTGCCGAACAACCGGCTGAGGACGTCGTTTCGACCCTGGCCGGAATCGCCGAGGCGGGTGTTCGTCGCGCCGAGCCGGACGCGAGCCTTTGGTCGACGTCATCGGCGCCGGCAGCCGGG
This sequence comes from Actinomycetales bacterium, assembly GCA_040255675.1. GTDB lineage: Bacteria > Actinomycetota > Actinomycetes > Acidothermales > Acidothermaceae > JBDZVM01. The sequence goes on from JBDZVM010000005.1 coordinate 99,155, forward strand.
TTGTTCGCCTCGTCAGTCGTAAAGCGGTTCGGTGGCCTTGTCGCGGTCTCGGACGTGTCGATCGTCGTGCCGCCCGGCCAGGTCACCGGACTGATCGGTACGAACGGTGCCGGCAAGAGCACGTTCCTCAATCTGGTGTCCGGCGTCGAGACACCCGACAGCGGGGCGATCTGGCTCGACGGCGAAGACCTCACGAAATGGAGCGCCGCGCAGCGTTCGTCGGCCGGCATCGCCCGCACCTTCCAGACGCCACGGCTCGTCAACCACTGCACGGTCATCGAAAACGTCATGATCGGTCTCGACGCGACCGATGGCGCTGTATTCCGGCGACACAACCGCAAACAGGAACGCGCCGCGAGAGATCAGGCGATGTCCGCTTTGGAGCGGGTGGGGCTCGCTCAGCACGCGGAAAAGCCCGCGGGCGCGCTCGGGAGCGGGCAGCGAAAGTTCGTCGAACTCGTCCGTGCTCTCGTGTTGCAACCGAAGGTCTTGCTCATGGACGAGCCGGCGGTAGGGCTGTCCATCGACGAGATCGTTGACATCGCCCGCTGGATCGACGAGATCGCCAACAGCGGAACAGCCGTGTTGCTCATCGATCACAACATGGACTTCATCTCAGGCCTCACCGACTACGTCTACTCCATGGACAGCGGCCAGATCGTCGCGTCGGGCCCCGCCAGCGCGGCCGCCGAGTGGACTCGCAGCTGGCATTCCCTCGTGAAAGAGGGCACCGAATGATGGGCGCAACCTAATGACAGGGGGCACCGAATGACTGTCGCGCGCCGGACGCTCACACAGTCGACAAAACAGCGATCGGCGCTGGAGGTCAGGGCCCTCAGCGCGGGCTACGGTCGGATGACGGTGCTGCACGACGTGTCGCTACGACTTGCGCCCGGCGAGTCTTTAGGCATCTTCGGGCCGAACGGAGCCGGTAAAAGCACGCTGCTTGGCGCCATGGTCGGTTCGGTCGCGGCGTCGCGCGGCGACATTATGCTCGGTGACACATCGATCGCACGCGTGCCGGCGCACCGGCGTGCGGCGATGGGCATCGGCCTGGTGCCCGAGGGGCGGCAAATCATTGATTCGCTCAGTGTGCGAGCGAACCTCGAGGTGACCATTTTTTCCAGAGGTCGGCTCCGCCTCGACCGTGAGCATCGCGCCCGCATCGACGAGATGTTCGACCTGTTTCCGCGATTGCGTGAACGCCAGCGGCACATGGGTGTGCAGCTGTCGGGCGGCGAGCGGCAGATGCTTGCGACTGCTCGCGCCTTGATGTCTCGCCCCGCCGTCTTACTGCTCGACGAGCCCAGTCAGGGACTTTCGCCCAGCGCACTGCGCGAACTCGTCGATGCGTTGCGAAACCTTCGCGGCGAGCGGTCGATGGTCGTCGTCGAACAGGAACCGACGTTGCTCGAAGCCCTCTCCGACCGGATGATGCGTCTGCGCATGGGCCGCCTGGAGCAACGCTAGCGACGACAAGGGCGGCGTGGTCGCGCGTCCGCCGACGACCTGCCGGCGTCTCGCGGCGTTGCCTGCCGCGAGAGCGCGCCTAAGGGCGTTGACAAGAATACTGAATACAGTAGGCTGGGCTGCACGACTGAAGAGGGAGCCCGATGAGTACGCGTTTCGTTGACGACCAGGGCCACGACGGTTTGTTCCGAGTTCGCACCGACGTATTTCGCGATCAAGACATTTTTGACATTGAACGGAAAGCCATTTTTGACAAATCTTGGCTATACGTCGGCCACGCGTCGGAAATTCCCGATGCGGGTAGCTTTGTGACAAGGTCTGTCGGGGGCCACCCCGTGATCATGGTTCGGCAACGCGACGGCGATATTAAGGTCTTGTTCAACACGTGCGCCCACCAGTCGTCGATGGTGTGCCGGGTGCCTTGCGGCACTTCCGAGGCATTCCAGTGCTTCTTCCACGGGTGGACGTATGACCTTGACGGTTCACTTTTACGGCTGCCGGGCGAGGCAAGCTATTGCGGGCAATTCACGAAAGAACAGCATGGCCTGGCTGCGCCTCGTGTCGACTCGTACCGAGGGTTCGTGTTTATGTGCTCGGACAGCTCGACCTCGAGTTTGGACGAATACCTGGGGCAAGCCCGCACCTACCTCGACCTCGTAGCGGACCAAGACGACGAAATGGTCGTTTTGCCCGGAAGTCACAAATACGCGATTCATGGCAACTGGAAAATGGCCACGATGAACGCCAACGACGGTTATCACGTGGGCACTACGCACGCCACCTACCTGAGATACCTGCGTAACGAGGGCATCGACGTCGGTGCGCGGCGTCTCGGTCGCCGTCCGATTTTGGGCAATGGGCACACCGCTTCCGAATTCTTCGGCGGTTGGGGGAGACCTATCGCGCGCTGGGCGGCCTACTGGCCGGAGAGCCTCAAGAAGCCGCTAGAGCGCATCGCTGACGGCCTTCGCGATCGGCACGGCGAGGAGCGCGCACACCTGATGACGGACGTCGATCGTAACCTGGTCATCTTCCCGAACCTCGTTATTAATGATCATTCGTCGATCATTATTCGCACCTGGGACCCGGTCTCACCCGGAAAGGTCGTCGTGACTGGCTGGTGTCTCGTTCCAAAAGAGGAAGATAAGATGTTGCGCGCGCTCCGCCTGAAGAACTACCTCACCTTCTTCGGGCCCGGCGGTTTCGCGACGCCCGACGACATCGAAGCGCTGAACGGCGTCCAGGTAGCGTTTCGAAATCCGGCGATGGAGTGGCTCGACGCTTCGAAGGGTGCGACCTTCGAGAACAAACCAAACGTCAGCGACAATGCCGAAGAAGACCAAACTCGAGCATTCTGGAGGCGCTGGCAAGCAGACATCGACAATGCGCTCGAAGGGGTAGCGGCCGATGCCTGAACTCACTCGTGGAGCGGTCGAAGATTTTCTCTACTACGAGGCCGAGCTTATCGACGACTGGCGCCTCCGGGAGTGGGCCGCGTGCTTTCGCGACGACGGCCGATATATCGTCCCAACTCTCGATGCCGACCCCGCGACAGCATTCGACACCGACCCGCTGGAAGTGCTGTGTTTGATTGCGGACGATCGGCACCTTATCGATGCCCGCATCGATCGCCTCGAGAACATTCGCGCGCATGCCGAAAATCCGCGATCGAGGGTGATGCACGCGATCACGAACGTGCGTGTGGGCAAGCAAGCCGACGGAGTGCTTCGGGTGCTGTCGAACCTGACAGTGCACCGCTGGCGGCAGGACCGCCTCGACACGTACGTGGGTCGGTGCTTGCATCACCTCGCGGTGGACGACGGAAATGCGTCGTCTCCCGGTATATCGATCGTCGAGCGTCGCGTCGTGCTCGACCTCGAATCACTTGACCCTGTCGGTCCACTGAGTTTCATACTCTGACCCGCGACTACGGCTACGACTGCAGGCTTAGGCGGAAATCTCACATGTCGAAGACAAGCGCCGCCTCGGTGGTGACGGCTCCGGGGGTGTTGTCCCTCCGTGATTTTGAGCTGCCAACCATCGCGGACGACGACGGTCTGCTTCGAGTGGAGTCGTGTGGCGTTTGTGGCACCGACGTCCGCGATCTGCCTCGCGCCTTACCGCCGCGCATCATGGGACACGAGATCGTCGGAGTAGTCGAGTCGCTAGGCGATCGGGCAAGTACAAAGTGGGGCGTATCGGAGGGCGACCGAATATTGCTCGAAGAGTATGTGCCTTGCGGTGTCTGCGGTATCTGCCGCTCCGGGGATTACCGACTCTGCTTCCAGACCGACATCCTTACAAACCCACGACCTTTTCGTTACGGGGCGACGAGCCTTGCCGAAGCTCCAGCGCTTTGGGGCGGCTACAGCCAGTACGTCTATCTGCATTCGAACGCCGTTGTGCATCCGGTGCCGCCAGGCGTCGAGTCCGCCGCCGTACCCCTCGCGGTGCCGCTGTCAAACGGCTACGAGTGGATGTGTCTCGCCGGCGGGATCAAGCCGGCCGAATGCGTCGTCATCATCGGACCGGGGCAGCAAGGCCTTGCCTGTCTGTTTGCCGCGAAGCTCGCCGGCGCGGCACCCGTCATCGTCGCCGGGCTCCGCAAGGACGCCCGGCGCCTTGCGGTGGCTGCCGAGATGGGCGCGGACGTGGTGGTGAACACCGACGAAACACCGCTCTACGACGCTGTGCGTGACGTTACGCGGGGCGAGATGGCCGACATGGCGATCGACGCCGCGGCCGCGAATGAGCGAACTCTCGGTGACGCGGTCGCGTCGTTGCGCAAGAACGGCCGCCTTGTCATCGGTGCGCGCAACGACGAGCAGGTGTCGTTCCCCGTGGGAGCTCTTCGCGGCAAGACCTTGACCATCAAGGGAGTGCGTGGCCACAGTTACGAAGCCGTCGCGTGGGCTTTGAAGGTGTTGCCGAAGCACCTGCCGCTCGCCGAGAAGATGTCGAGTGGCTCTTTCGGCTTGAGCGACGTCGACAAGGCCCTCGGCGTTACGTCCGACGGCTCGGCGATCCATGTGAGGGTCGACCCGTGGGCATAGTAGGTGGCGTGACGCGACGACTCTCCCAACATTGCTCACCCCGCACAACCGACTGATTTGCGAACACCTTGAGCAAGGCGTAAAGGCGACGATCGACCGTAAGGAGCCACGATGGGAGAGGTTGTACTCGGAGTCGCGACCGTGCACGCGCCGTTCATTACAGGCGCGCCACAGATCGCTCCCGAGCAGCGAGGTAGGCGGGTCTACGAGGGATTCGACCGTTTGCGCCAGTACGTCAGCGAGGCGGCACCCGACGTGATCGTGGCCTTCTCCAACGAACACATCACAAACTTCCTGCCCACCCTCGTGCCGGCCCACTGCGTGTCGGTGGGAGACAGCCATCCAACCGTGCCGGAGTTCAACCTTCCGGCGGCCAACGTGCCTAGCGACAGCGAATTCGCGAAGCGCTTGGTCGAATACGCCTACGACAATTCCTTCGATCTCGCCTATTCCGCGGAATTGACGCTCGACCACGGTACGGGCTTGCCGCTGAGCTTCCTTACGCCGAAGTACGACATCCCGGTCGTCGTCATCCTCCAAAACGTCATCTACTCGCCGATGCCAAGTGTGGCGCGGTCGTTCGAGCTAGGCCAGCTGGTGGCGCGGTTCGTTCGCGAGGCGGCAGGCGATCGACGCGTCGCGTTTCTGGGCACCGGAGGTGTCTCGCATTGGGTCGGTAACACCCGTCACGGCGATATCAATATCGAGTTTGACAAGTGGTTCCTCGCCCAGGTCGCGTCCGGGTCGTATGACGCCTTAGTGAAACTGCGTCAACAAGACATTGACGTCGCGGGTGACGGCGCCAACGAGATCCGTAACTGGTTGGCTGTCGCTGGCGCCTGCGAGGCCTTCCCGCCCAAGGTCGTTCTCGATGAAACCTTCATCCCCGGCTGGAACACCAGCGCGTACCAGGTGATCTGGCAATGATCGCCCGTGGCGTGAGTCAAATCATCGTACTCATGACGGAGGTGCGGAATGTCTAGCCACGAGGTAGTCCGGGTGATCAGAGACATCCAGCGACAGCGGTTGTTCGACGTATTCGACCAGGATCGTGCGGCCTTTCTCGCGAGGTACAACCTCACCGAGGATGAGCGGGCCGCCTTTTTGGAAAACGACTACAAAGCGCTGTACGACCTCGGGTGTCATCCCATGGCGGTACTGTTTTTCAGCCAGGCGAACAAGGTGCCGATGGCGCAATACCTTCGTGCTATCGGGGCACCACCGGAGCGAGTGCGTGAGTTCGAGAAATTGATGGGTTGAACCCTGGTAAATGTCGGTTGGCGAGCGGGTCCGCGGATGCGGTCCGCCTGAAGTCTGGAGGGTTGATGGCTAGCACCACTGTATGTGTGACGCGGCATGCGCCAGGTTGGCGAAATGTAGCCGTGGTGGCCGTGGCGATGCTCCTTGCGGCCGGTTGCGGCAGCTCGTCCGGCGGCTCCTCCGGCGGAAAGGGCTCTGACAAGGCGCCGTTCACAGTTGCTTATATTGGCGAGTTCACGGGCGCTGGGGCATCGCAAAACATACCCGAGCTCGACGGCCTGAAGGCGTGGGAAAAGGCTCGCAACGCGGACGGCGGATATAAGGGCCACCCGGTGAAGGTGCTGAGCTGCGATTCGACCACGACGGTCCCTGGAGCCGTAGCCTGTGCCTCGCAGGTGGAGGACGCCGGCGTCGTGATCGTCGGTGGCGTGACCGGTGAGGTTGTCGCTGCCGCGAAGCGACTCGAGTCACAAAACAAGGTAGTTTTCACAAACAACCCGACCCTGAACCCGAAGCCCGGCTCGAACCTGTTTCAAGTCCCGCCCAACAGCAGCGCGGGAATCGCCCTCGCTTTGAAGACCGCTAAGGCAAACGGCATCGACACCATGGGCGTCATCACCACCGACAACACGACTGGTGTCAGTCTCGGTAAGACGCTCGACGTCGAAGCGCCCAAGGCGGGCGTGACGGTGTCGACCGAGTTGATGAGCTTGACGGCGACGGACGCAACTGTCCAATTGTCGAAGCTCAAGGCCAAGAATGTCGGATCGCTCTACATAGGCATGCTGGGTGCCCCGGCCATCGCGGCGATGAATGCCGTGGCGACGCTCGGATTCGACGGCCCGATTTTCGTGTTGGCAGCGAATGTGCAGCCGCACTTCCTCGTCTCGATCAAGCAGTCGATGCCGACAGCGATCTATGGTGTTCCGCCGGACGTATACCAAACCCCTAACTTGCTGACAGGCACCGCGAAGACCGGGGTCGACCAGCTGAAGGCCGATTACGCCAAAGCGAGCGGCCAGCAGTGGAACGACGACAAGCTGTCGTTGGTGACACCCTTTATCGCAGAGGTCGCCATGGAACTCATGGACCAGCTGGGTCCGAAGCCGGCACTGAAGGACGCTGCCAAATACCTCACCACAAAACAGATTGATACCGCGATGGGCTCGATTTCCTTCCCGGATCCAAATGAGCAAGACGGTGCGCTGCCTGCGAAGCTGGCGATGGCGTCGGCTGACAACCCCGCGTGGGTTGCGTGTGTGACAACCCCGCACTTGAAGTGCTGACCCAACCTGTCGATGGACGGCGACCCCGCCGCTGAGAGGGAGCCGCAACGGTTCCCAGAAGAAAGGAAGATCGGTATGCCAAGACTTGACTGGCGGTCGTTCCTGCCGCCGGAAGAGGCCGAGACGTATCAAAGCGCAGGGTTCGGTGAGCCGGAACCCTTCGGCAAGCACCCAGCCCTATTGGTGATCGACTGCACTGTGGGCTTCACCGGCAGTAGCCCCGACCTCAGCCTCGAGGAGGCCATAAAGGAATACAAGACGGCCTGCGGCCCGGTTTCGTGGGAGGCACTTCCTTACGTCACGAAACTTATCGATGAGTTCCGTGCGCATGAGCTGCCGATCGTCTACAGCAGGACCAATCTCGCCGTCCGTATGTTGACGAGCGGCGCGACAAAGGCGGCCGGGCAACGCAATCTCGACCAGCTTGCGCGCAGTAACTCCTTCCCTGACGTCATTTCACCACGCGATGGGGAACTCGTTATCGAGAAAAGCCGCGCCAGCGTCTTCTTCGGCACCGCTTTGGCGAGCTATCTGGTGACGAGAGGAGTCGACAGCGTCATTGCCTGCGGTACCACGACGAGCGGATGCGTCCGGGCCACTGTCGTCGACGCCTTTTCGCACGGGTTCACCACTTTTGTTGCGGAAGAAGCGACTTTCGACCGATCGCCGACAGCGGCTATGGCGAACCTTTGGGACATGAATGCCAAGTACGCATCCGTCGTATCGGTGGGCGATGTCTTAAGTCACATCGCTACGTTGCCCCGATAGTTTCGCTAGTTTCGCCCTCTCACGACCGCTTGGCTCCAGAGACCGCGGGCGCTCTTGTATCGTCCGCGGTCTCGCCAGGCGGGGTCATTTCGATGAGCCTGGTGACGATGACGTTTCGGGTATGGGCAATGTGTTCGCGCAAGGCTGCCTCGGCCGTATCGGCGTCGCCGTCGCGCATCGCGTTGATGATGCGCTCGTGTTCGGCGCACGCTTGCTTCTGGCGGGCGGGCGAACTTGCCACCGTCGTCAGGTAACGATGGATGCGATCGCGAAGGTCACCGACCAGCCTGGCCGCCTCGGTACCCCGGCCGTCGATCAGTTCGTGCAACTCCCAGTCGCCCTGCAGCCAGGTGCCGTGGTCGGGCTCTTTGCGTAACGCGGCGTTCCGAGCAAGCATTTCATCGACTACTTCGGGAGTGAGCGTCGCGATGTGGCGGCGGACCGCGAAGATTTCTAGCTGCTCGCGAATGTCGACCAGTTCGAGCACGGCTTCGGGTCGCACCGCGCTGACCGCGTATTGCTGGTATGGGGTCACGGTAACGAGACGTTCGGCCTGTAGCCGCCGTAGGGCCTCTCGCACAGGCACCCGGCTCACGTTGAACTGCCGGGATAGGGTGACCTGGTTCAGCTCCGCGCCATCCGCGATATCACCATTCATGATCGCTTGCCGAATTTTCCAATACACGGTATCGGCAAGTGTCTCGCGTCTCACGCTCTCAAACTGCGCCACGGTGTCCTTCGCCATCGAAGATCTTCAACTGTGTCGCGCTCTTCCGAGACGAAAGCCCGGCCTTGCGCCTTGTGCGATACCCCGGTTTGGCAGGCCGCGGCCTGCGGAGTCGGCGTCTTCAAAGTGACACGCTGGCGGATCTACCGACATCGCGCAACTTCGTTCACTACTGTGTCGACCACTAGGCGTCACCTTGCGCGCAAGGAGCTTCACGCAGACGCGATCGCCTGGTGCAACCTCCCCGTACTTGTTGACAGTATTAGGGTACCGCACTCCCAGCCTTCGCATCGCGATAACACCCTTGGACCGCGGGAGATCGCTCTTGCGCCGGTACAGGACCACTTGACCGTACCGCTGGATACAGTATACGCTCATCTTGATCTGGAAACGTCGGAGGTACTCGGTGACCCTGTTGCTGCGCAACGACGAGATCGTCGAGATCGCAAGCGTCGATACCGCGATTGAAGCAATGTCTATTGCATTCGCGCTCGAGGGCGAAGGCAAGACCGGAGAGCCTCAGCGTTTTGATATTCCGCACGGGCATGGATGGCTTCGGCTTTTAGCCGCGGTGGTGCCCGGATTGAACGCGTTCGGCTTCAAGGCGATGAACCTTACCCAGGGGATCGGAGTCCGCTACGTCATATCCGTGTGTGATCTCGAGACCGGCGAATTGCGAGGCATTCTCGACGCGCAAGCCGTGACCGCGATGCGCACGGCTGCCGCGACGGCCGTCGCGACAAGAGTGCTGGCCGTCGAAGACGTCGAACGAGTCGCGATAATAGGCACAGGTGCCGAGGCGCGCACTCACCTGGAATCCGTGCTCGCGGTCAGGCCAGCGAAAAAAGTGTCGGTGTATAGCCGTTCCGCTCGTAATCGCGCGGCGTTCGTCGAAACCATGACGTCGATCGTCAAGGCCGATATTGCGGAGTGCGCGAGCATCGAGGAAGCACTAGCGGGTGCGGGGGTGATCGTGCTAGCGACAAAATCAGCGGAGCCCGTGCTCTACGCGCGCCACCTGGAGCCGGGCATGCACGTGAACTCGATCGGCTCCGCCCGCCGCGACCAGTTTGAATTGGCAGCCGACACCTTCGCACAGTTTTCCTCTATTGTGTGCGACTCCAAGGTGCATGTGTTCGCCGAGGCGGGCGACATGCTTTCGGCGGTCGAACAAGCCATTTGTGGCCCGGAGCGTGCGACAAACCTCGGCGAGCTGGTCGCCGGCCGAGGGCGGGGGCGTCAGCACTCGTCTGAGATCACCCTCTACAAATCGGTAGGGACGGCGATCCAAGACATCGTGCTCGCCTCACATCTGCTTGATCTCGCCAAGGCGGCCGGCCGTGGCCAGGAACTAGATGTTTTTCCGAAGCTCAAGCCGTTTGACAAAGAGGGTTAGCAGGCGAATGCAAGCAGTGCATGCGGTGGTCGATCGGGTGCGGACAAACCTCTTCATTGGTGGAGAGTGGCGTAGCGGGTCGGACGGAGCGGCGATCGATGTCGTCGACCCCGCGACCGAGAAGGTGATCGCTTCTGTTGCGTCGGCGACCGTCGACGACGGCCTCGAAGCGGTAGCGATCGCCGAAGCGGCGGGCAAGGATTGGGCTCGGAGAGCCCCGCGCGATCGTGCCGAGCTACTTCGGCGGGTCTTCGAGTCGATGCTTGACGAAGCCGATTGGCTCGCCACTCTCATCGCGCTCGAGAACGGCAAGACCATGGCGGACGCGCGCAGTGAAGTGGCGTACGCGGCGGAATTCTTTCGCTGGTTCTCCGAGGAAGCCGTCCGCAATATCGGCAGTGTGTCGTACGCTCCCGCGGGCGGGAGTCGGATCGTCGTGATGCATCAGCCGATCGGCGTGTCGCTCCTTGTGACGCCGTGGAACTTCCCGGCGGCAATGGCAACTCGCAAGATTGCGCCGGCGCTGGCCGCCGGTTGCTCCGTCATCCTCAAGCCAGCGAGCGAGACGCCACTCACCGCCCTGGCGATCGGGCAGCTGCTCGAGCGTGCCGGTGTCCCCCAGGGTGTCGTGAATGTATTGCCGACGCGGAAGACGGCACTCTTTGTGCGCACGTTGCTCAACGACGATCGGGTGCGCAAACTTTCCTTTACTGGTTCGACCGAGGTCGGTCGGGTCTTGCTGCGCGAAGCGGCTGAGTCCGTTGTTGACTGCTCCATGGAACTCGGTGGCAACGCACCCTTCATCGTCTACGCCGATGCTGACATCGACGCGGCGGTCGAGGGGGCGATGATTGCGAAGATGCGAAATGGTGGGCAAGCTTGCACGGCGGCGAATCGCTTCTATGTGCACCGTGATGTAGCGGAAGTCTTCACCGAGCGCTTCACGAAAGCGATGGCGGACCTAGTGGTCGGCCCGGGCACCGAAGCAGGTGTCGACGTCGGCCCTCTCATCAACGGGGCCGCGAAAGAGGCGATGATCGAAACAGTCGAGCGCGGCCTCGACGCCGGTGCGTCGCTGACCACCGGCGGAGCTTACGACGGCGTGGGCTACTTTTACCGGCCGACCGTTCTTCGAGATGTGCCGGCCGACGCCCCATTCCTCAACAGCGAGATCTTTGGTCCGGTCGCGCCGATCGTTACTTTCGGGCCCGACGACGACGTGATCGCGTTGGCGAACGACACTGAGTACGGCCTCGCCGCATACGTCTACACTCGCGATTTGTCGAGGGCTCTGCGCGTCTCGGAGGCTCTCGATTACGGCATGGTTGGAATTAACCGCGGCATCGTGTCCGACCCGGCCGCGCCTTTTGGAGGTGCGAAACAAAGCGGGGTGGGCCGTGAGGGCGGTCACATCGGCATGCTGGAGTTCACGGAATCGAAGTATGTCAGCGTCGGGTGGGACTCCGCTGATGCCTGAAAGGTTCTGCGCGCGACGAGCCTTCGTGGTACACCGGTGAACGATGACGATCGAGGAATGAGCGGGATCACATGGATAGTAAATTTGCGACGGTTGCCGGCGGCGACGTCACGTCGATTGAGTCTGAGCGGCTCGTTCACAATTCCGTGTACCTAGACGAGCGTCTGTACAAGCACGAGCAACGCACCCTCTTCGCCAGCGTCTGGAACTTCGTGTGCCACGAGTCGGAGCTCGTCGAGCCAGGCACCTATTTCACAGTTCGTATCGCTGGCAACCCGATGATCGTCATTCGGGGTAAGGACGGCGTGATCAGGGCGCTGCACAATGTCTGCCGCCACCGTGGAGCGATGGTGCTCGAAGGTACTGGTCAGTGCGAAATGATGCGTTGTCCCTACCACTGGTGGACCTACAACACGGAAGGCAAGCTGACAGGCGTGCCTGGGAGCCCGGCATACGAGAACACCGGGTTCGTTCGTGAAAACTTTGGTTTGGTGCCAGTGCGCACCGAAGTCCTCTACGGACTGGTCTTCGTATGCGTCGATGACAACGCACCGAGCCTGCGAGACTATCTCGGTTCTCGAATCGTCGAGGTCCTTTCCTCCCCACTCGGTAACGTCGAGATGGAAGTGATCCACAAACAGGAATTTGCTGTTCCGGTGAACTGGAAGCTGGTCGCGGAAAATCAGCGCGACGGCTACCACGTGCCTTTCGTCCATCCGATCTTCCGCTCGGCAAGTCCGGCGAGCCCCTACGAGCTGGTCGATAACGGGCATGCCGTGCAGTGGACCAAGCTCGACTACGACCGCCTGCCCGACGCGCTGAAGGGCGCGACCAAGTACGCATTGCCAGGCTTCGAAGGTGGCGGCGGCTACATCATGACACTCTTCCCTGACTTGATTTGCCAAGTGAGAAACAACTACTTCATGATCTCTAGTTCGGTGCCACAATCGATCAACAGCACAGTGGTCACGCGTCGCATCTTCGGGGTTGTCGGTGACGACGAAGAAATTCGGAAGACGCGCATGCTGTCAGCCGACGCGACGGCCCTCAGTTCCTACGAAAACGAGGACATGCCGGTGCTGATCAGGCAGGCTCACGGGCTCGACAACTGGGCGGTTCCCTACAGCCTCATCGCGCGCGGGCAACCGGCGACGTCCGGTACCCGCGGTGACGACAACAGACTTCGCCAGTGGTGGCAGTTTTGGCGCACTTACGTCGGTGCGCAAACGAACGCGAGCCCGATGGAACAGGGATAGAAATTACGTTCACGATCTTCGGTGCTGGTGGGTGGCACCGATACCGGACGTTGATGGCGAAGCTTCGTGACAACCGTAGGAGGACAGGTGCCAAGGACGCCGCTCGACAAGCTCAAGGAGGTGTCGTCCGATCTGGCTCAAGGCTTCGAACAACTTCGCAAGGGCGCGCTTGAAGGGGGTCCCCTGACGAATGATGTCGCGGAGCTGGTCATCGTAGGCGCGCTGACCTCGACCAGGCAGCATGGTGCCTTGCGCGTGCACATTCGCCGGCTTTTTCGAATGGGAGTCTCGCCGGAGGCGATCAGACACGCGATCATAGCGCCCTTCGGAGCCGCCTCGACCCTGACGGAGACGGTTGAGGCGCTTGATATCTTGCAGGAACTCATCGAGGGGAATCAGAACTGATGGCGTCCGCACCGATGGTGCTGGCGCACGAGGTTCATGGCGCCGCTCAATCGAAAGCCTTGGTTCTGCTGCACTCGCTGGCGCTCGACCGAAGCGTCTGGCGGCGAATCATCAAACCGCTCGCTAAGAAACGGGCGGTCATTGCGGTTGATCTGCGCGGACACGGCGCCTCTCCGAGGAGTACGGCTTTTTCGATCGAGGACATGGCAGATGACGTCGCCACGACGTTGGCCGCGTTGGATCGGCGATCCGCGACCGTCGTCGGCATGTCCATGGGCGGTTGTGTCGCCCAGGCATTCGCCGTCAGGCATCCGGATCAGGTCGACGGGCTCGGGTTGATCGATACGACCGCCTGGTACGGCGCTGAGGCCCCTCGCGCATGGCAGGAGCGCGCGACAAAAGCACGCCAATCCGGTCTGCGGTCACTCTCACAATTCCAGTTGACTCGGTGGTTCGGTGACGACTTCAGGGTCGCAAACGAGTCGCTGTGTCAAGAACTTCTCGACGTCTTTGCCGCGAATGATCTCGACTCGTACGCCGCCGCATGCGCCGCGCTAGGAGCATTCGACGCGCGCGAACGGATCACGTCCATCACGACACCTACCGTCATCGTCGTCGGCGAGGATGACCGTGCGACCCCGCCATCGCATGCGGCGGAGATCCAGCGTCGAATCAGCGGCGCCGTCATGCACGTGGTACCGAAGACAAGGCACTTGACCGCCCTGGAACGGCCGGACGAAGTCCTCGAGCACCTCGATGGAATTCTGCCCTAGCGTAGCCAAACAACCCACGGCGTCATCCGTGCGAGTGGAGGCGACAATGACGCTAACCGCCAACACGGCCTCAGCGCCCCGAACCGCTCGAGGAGTTGACCATGGAGGCCTTTGATGCGGCCGCTGGTCGCGATGCCCCACGTCGCCGCGATCTCGAGGGCCGTACGGTCGTGGTCACCGGTGCGGCAAATGGCATTGGCCGGGCCACGAGTTTCCGCTTCGCCGAGCGCGGCGCGAACGTGTTCGCGGTCGACAACGACGGCCGTCGGCTTGCCGAAACCGCGCAGGCGATCACCCGAGAAGGAGGGTGCGTTCGGCCGGTCGAATGCGACGTGACTGACCCCTCCGCCGTCGAAGGCCTTTCCCAAGTGGTAATGCGAGATTACGGCGCTCCAGATGTAGTAGCGAACGTCGTAGGTGGCGCGAAACTCGCGAGCGTTCTCGACATGGACCTGGCGCATTGGGACGCACAAGTGCGATTCAATCTGACCAGCGTTTACCTCATGTGTCACGCCTTTCTCGGCGCGATGGTCGAAAGACGCGAAGGTGTCATCGTCAACACGTCGTCCGGGTGGGCATACATGCCCGCGCCCAATCGAAGCGCATACGCCGCCTGCAAGGCTGGAATTGTGGCGTTCTCTCGTGCCTTGGCGGCTGAGGTGGCCCCATACGGCATTCGTGTGAATGTGGTCGCGCCCGGACCGATCGTCACTGAGCGGATGCTCGCGCTCACTCGCGACGAGCCTGTTGCGCAGGCTAAGCAGACGTCCGTGCCGCTAGGGCGCCTTGGCGTGCCCGACGACGTCGCTACGGTCATCTCGTTTCTGGCCTCAGAGGCTTCGTCTTACGTATGCGGACAGGTGATCCATGTCAACGGCGGAGTAGTCATGCCATGAGTGCTCACCATGCCTCGGTACCCGCGATAGACAAGGACCGGTTACGCGGTGCCGATTTGCGCGGCACCGACCTGCGCGGCGCCGATTTGCGAGGTGCGGACCTGCGCCGTGCCGACTTGCGAGGCGCTGACCTCCGAGGCGCTGACATGCGCGATACCGATGCGTCAGAGGTTGACTTCACCGGCTCCCGTTTGAACAGTACAGACTTCCGTGGCGCACGGCTGGTCGAGGCGCGTCTTGGCCGCGCGCTTCTCGTGGACGCCGACTTCTCGGACGCCAACCTTGAAGGTTCGTCGTTTTCCGACGAAGGCTCTACTGAGGAGTACTTGCTACACGTCTATTTGCAAGGCCGTGACGCCGTCGGTGCTAACCCCACGAACGCCGACCTCACTGGGGCGAACTTCACTAATGCCAACTTGGCACGCGCCGATCTTGCCGGCGCGGACCTGACTCGTTCCACGCTCACGGGCGCCGATATGCGGGCGGCCGACCTTTCTGCCGTGATGTTCTCCAATCCGCGCCGTCTCGGCAAGTACCACGGCATGCGCTTCAGTGGGGCGACGTTTCGATTGGCCACGCTCTTCGGCGCCGATTTGTCGGCCGCCGATTTGAGCGGTGCGACTTTCGTAGATACGGAGCTGTATCTCGCGAGCATGAGCGGCGCGAACCTTACTCGCGCGCGCTTGATCGGTGCTCTCCTACTCGAAGCCGACCTTCGCGGGGCGGTGCTCATAGACACGGTCTTTCTGCGCGTGGATTTGTCTGGCCTCCGGTGGCACGGATTCGAAGGCCAGCCCGCAAGTTGGGAAGGCACTAGATGCCCTGACGGGATGCTCGCATCTGAGCACGGGGGCTCATGCGTAGGCGTCTTCTCTCAGGCAGAGTCGATGAGAGGAAGGTGAGGCACGTGGCTCTCGACGCACAAGGCCGAGATCTCGAGGACTTGCCGTTGCTGAGTCCTTATCAGGAATGGCAGCGAGGGGAGCGGGTGCCGATACACGAGGGTACCTCGATTCCAAGCCTGCATACGCTCGAAGTCGGTTCGTGGGAGCGTGTTGGGCAACGTGGCGCGTTGGTCACGCTTGCTGAGCAGGAGAGGGACGACGGCCAGCTCATCGAGATTTCGCCAGGCAATGAGACGAACGTGCTCCATCATCTTTACGAGTCGCTGGTCTTCGTCGTCGAGGGCCGTGGCGCGACCACCCTCTGGCAGCCGGACGGCGTCAAACAGACAGTCGAGTGGCGCCGCGGAAGCCTTTTCTCTCCGCCGTTGAATTGCTATTACCAGCACTTCAACCTTGATGGTGAAAAGCCGGCCAGACTGTTCGCCGTCACGTCGGCACCGCTCACGATCAACCTTTACCATAACGAATCTTTCGTCTTTGAAAACGATTTCGTCTTTCGTGACAGGTATGGTGGCGAGCGCGACTTCTTCTCAGACGACGGCCGGCGGCTGGCACGCCGGGTGTTGAAAACGAATTTCGTGCCCGATGTCCGAGAGTTTCCGCTCCCGGAGTGGCGAGAACGGGGAGCCGGCGGCAAGAATGTCGTGTTCGCTCTCTCCAGCAACACCATGGTGTCGCACGTCAGCGAATTCCCTATTGGCACGTACAAGAAAGCGCATCGGCACACTGCGGGAGCGCACGTCATCATCATCGGGGGTGAGGGTTACTCGTTGCTTTGGTTTGAGGGCGATTCCAAAAAGGAACGGATCGATTGGCAAGACGGTACGGTACTGAGCCCGGCCGACAACCAGTACCACCAGCACTTCAATATCGGAAACACGCCGGCGCGTTACCTCGCACTTCGGTGGAACTCGCCCGAGTTTCCTCCGCGCGGTTTTAACCAGACGGTGTTCCACAACGGCCCTGAGCAGGTCGAGTACGAAGACCAAGACCCAGAGATTCACGAGACTTTTGTCGAGGAGTGCGCCAGGCGCGGCGTGCAGGCTCGTGATGTCGCATCCAAGCGCGCCGAGTCTGCGCCGCGAGAATGAGAGAGTCGCCAATCCTGCCGGCCGACGTCTCGCCGTCGGCGCGTCCGCTCTCCAGCGTTGGCATAGACATCGGATCCGCGACGACCCAGGTTATGCTCTCGCGCCTGTGGCTCGACAACGCTGGAGAGTTCGTTACGAGTCGCCTCGAGGTTGTTTACCGAGAAATTCTATACGCCTCCGACCTGCAGCTGACCCCCTTTTCGGAGGCGAGAGAGATCGACCCGTCGGCGATCCGTTCGATCGTCGAAAAGGCTTACGTCGAAGCAGGAATCTCTCCCGGCGGGGTCGAGACTGGTGCGTTGATCGTGACCGGCGACGCTTCCCGCACCAGTAACGCAAATGCAGTCGCCGAAGCCGTCGCCGGGATGGCAGGCAGCTTCGTCTGCGTTGCGGCCGGTCCGAATCTCGAGGCACGCTTGGCGGCGCTAGGGTCCGGGGCGGTCGAGGAAAGCGCTCGGCGCGGGTCCTCCACCATGCTGCACGTCGACATCGGCGGCGCGACCACGAAATTCGCCGTCCTGGTGGGTGGAAGGATCGTCGAAACGGCCGCCGTCAACGTCGGGGCGCGCATGCTGACGTTTCGTGACGTCGCGTCGGGAGCCCGCATCGTGGCCACCACTCCCGCGATGCGGCGGCTCGCGGCGTCCGAGGGCATCGATGTCACGGTGGGTAGAGAGCTCGATTCCGGCACGCGCTCACGGGTCGTACGAGCGCTCGCGCGCGACCTACTCGGATTCATTGAAGGTTTACCTAGGCCACCCGACGAGGTGGTCGACGAGCCCGTAACCGGCCCGCTACTACATCCCGGCCCGTTCGAGGCCATCAGCTACAGCGGGGGTGTAGCCGCGTACATCAATGGCGAGGAGAGCCGCTCCTTCGGCGATCTCGGCCCTGATTTGGCGGCCGCGATTGTGGAGGAGTTGAAGGCGCTCCGCGCCGAAATCGTGCCGTTGCCGCGAAGTATCAGGGCGACTGTCTTGGGCGCGAGCCAGTTCAGCACGCGGGTCTCGGGTGCGACGACGTACAGATCGAGTTCGGTGGTCCTACCCATTCGAGGCTTGCGAGTGGTCTGCATGAGTGTGCCGCCGGGTGGTATCACGGCCAGTCTGGCCGAAACGCTCGTGCGTGACGCCTTTGCGCAAGTTGACCTTAACCCGGGGGAAATTCCCGCGGTCATCGCCATCCACTGGGATGGTGAGCCAACGTTTTCGCGCTTGAACGCACTCGCCCGTGGGATTGACGCCGCAATACCGGCGGCCCAAGGTCATCCGCTCGCGGTGGCCGTCGTCAACGGCGACCTTGCGGGCGCCTTGGGTGCCCTCTTGCAAGAAGTGCGCGGCACGGGCAGCATCGTGTGCATCGACGAAGTCGCGCTCGACGAGATGGACGTCGTCGACATTGGCGCCGAAATATCGAACCCACCGGTGCTGCCTGTCACGATCAGGTCGATTCAGGCAAGTGTGCCAACCTCAACGATAGCGTAGTGTGGTATACTGTATTCAGAGGAGGAGCGATGGAGCAGGGTGAGAGGACGGTCGAGCGCGAGCGCGATCGTGACGCACCGGAATTCAGCTTCTACGAAGCTGTTGTCTCGAAGATGGCCGACCGGCGTAAGCAGGCCCGCGAAGGCAATATCGTCATCAAGGGCTCCGAAATGCGGTGGCAGTTCAATCGCCAGGGCAAGATCGGCTATTACTTTATGCATGATCTTATTCCCGGCAACGCCATCTCGGATTGGCGGGTATTCGCCCATGAGATCCACACCCATTCCGGCCGCCACATCCATCAAGGCGGCCTCGTACTCTACGTGACCAAAGGCAAGGGTTACACCGTCGTCAACGGCAAGAAAGACGAGTGGGAAGCAGGCGACCTCATCTTGCTGCCCGTCGTGCCGGGCGGGTGCGAGCACCAGCATTTCAATGAAGACCCCAATGAGCCGAGCGAGTGGGTCGCGTTCATCTTCGAGCCAGTGCAATACGCGACCGGGGCGATTTTCCAGCAGACGGAGAACAACCCCAACTGGAAGGAGCCCAAGTGACGACGACCCCCCATGAGACGCTCTGGGACTCCATCGTTCGCCGCGCGGTCGAAGAGCGCGAGCGGGCGCAGTCAGGGCACTCGTCCGTCCGCCGGAGCGAGTTGTCCGTCGAGTCAACGCCGTTCGGGCTGTTGCGGTGGTATTTGCATCCTGATCTGAAGGACAACGTTTCTCAGGCGCTGTACTTTTGCGAACTTGAGATCCCAGAGGGCTCGCGTTCCGGCCTTCTGCGGCACCAAGGCGGGATTGTGTGCCTCGTCGTCGAGGGCAAGGGACACACGCGGTTCGATGATGTCGACCACGAATGGGAGAAGCGCGACGCGATCGGGCTGCCCGTTCGGCCAGAAGGTGTTGTATTCCAGCACTTCAACGACGGTGTCGGTTCCGTACGCATGATCGTTGCCTGGCCGAACCTCGATTCCGCAATCGGCCCCGAGGGCGGAGTTCACCTCGAGGTCCTCGAGCCAGCGCCCGAGTACAAGGGCTGACGCACAACGCACACTGACAACGCACACTGACAACGGGGAATCGCACGGCGACAGTTTGTGTGACGACGATGGACGAGGACAATGGACGAGCATGCTTCGGCGAATCCCGCCGATCGCAAGATTGAGGCAGCGGCACCTGTGCGCGGTATAGCGGCACGGCCGTCGCCGGGTCAGCCCGTCGGCGAGGCCGAAGCCGCGCTTTCGAAGCATTTGATTGACTCGCTCGGCGTACAGCCCGGTGATGTCCTGCGATTGCGGTCGTCCACGGGCAACACGGTATTTACTCGTTGCGTCGCGAGCGCGGATAACGCGGACGACGGTGTCGCGAATGCGGCTGACATGGTGCGCGTCGGTCGTCTCTTGTGGGCTCAACTGCTCGTCAAGCCCGGTGGGCGCATCGAGATCGAGGGCATCGATGCGCCCGCTGCCGCGGAATCTGTCGCGATCCGGCCCGCGTTTCACCTGTCTCACAACCTCGGCCATCGTGTGATCGACAACCTGCGTGAGAACGCGACACTTGTGTGGCCGGGGGCAAAACTCTTCATCCCGATTTTCTCCGGTGGTGGCGGCGTCGTCGTCCGCATCGAGCGAACGAGCGCGACGCCTTCAACAGTGGGCGAGGCGACCGACGTCACCTTCGAAGAGCCGGATCCCGATATCGCGCGCCGCAAGGCATCGTTCGCCGAAGTCGGCGGTCTCGATGCCGCAATCACACGCCTGCGCGATCTTATCGAGCTGCCGCTGCTGCGCCCTGGGCTCTACCGTTCACTTGGCGTACGCGCACCGAAGGGCGTCTTGTTGTACGGCCCGCCGGGGACGGGCAAAACCCTGCTCAGCAGGGCGGTAGCCGAAGAACTCGGTGCCAATATCATGAAACTTCCGGCAACCGAACTGATCGGCACTTACTCGGGCGAGACTGAGGCAAACCTTCGCGCCCTGTTCAACGAAGCGGCGCATCACGCCCCTACCCTCGTCATCATCGATGAGATTGATGTGATCGCGACAAGCCGAGGAAAGCTCGCGTCTCAGGGCGACATCCGTGCGACCACCCAGTTGCTGACCCTCATGGACGGTCTCGAAGAGGTCGACGGGGTGCTGGTTCTCGCGACGACTAACCGCATCGACTCCATCGACGAAGCATTCCGCCGTCCCGGACGGTTCGACGAGGAAATATACGTCGGGCCGCCGGATCGGGCGGCACGGCACGAGATTTTGTCGATCCACACCCGCGAGATGCCGCTGACCTTCGAGGCCGAAGCTGCCCTGTCTGAAATTGCCGATGCGCAGACTGTCGGCTTTACCGGCGCCGACTTGATGCACTTGACGCGCGAGGCGGGTCTAGCCGCCGCGCGGCGGATTACCGGTGGTGGCTCAGGCTTCGAGATTGCTGACGCGGTCGCGGACGCCAGCCTCTCGGTCGAAGCGAAGGATCTCCTCGAAGGTCTTGACGCGGTGAAGCCGAGCGCGATGCGCGGCCTTCCGGTGGTCGATCCGCACATCGAGTGGGACGACATCGACGGCCTCGACACCGTGCGAGAGGCAATCCGCGATGCCGCCCTCGACGCCCTTCGAGAGGGCCCAGGCCGTCGCGAGGGCGTGCTGCTCAGTGGCGGATCCGGTAACGGCAAATCCGCCCTTGTACAAGCGCTCGCGACCCACGTCGGTGCCAATTACGTGTTGCTCGACGGTTCGACAATCTTTACCCAGTGGCTCGGTGAATCCGAAGCCGCACTCCGTCTCATGTTCCGAAAGGCCCGTGACGTCGCTCCCGCGGTCGTCGTCCTAGAACACCTCGACGCCGTGGCTCCGCGCCGGGTTTCCGCGCACACCGAGGCGGCTAGTAGCCGTGTTCTTTCGGCGCTGCTTTCGTCCGTCGACGAGGCTTTGCTTAACGGCGGTATTTTCGTCGTCGGTATCACGAATCGCCCGGATATGATCGATCCGGCTTTGACGCGTGCCGGGCGTCTCGGGCTCCATCTCGACATCCCGAATCCAGACGCGGACCGCAGGCGGGCCATTATCGCGCGGGCGCTTGGACGAACCGTCGACGATGGTGACGTGGCAAGGCTCGTCGAAGAAAGCGCCGGCGAAAGTGCGGCCGACGTTGAGCGCCGTGCCCTACGTGAATCGCGACTCGAGCGGTAGCGGACTTCGCGCACGTCGGCTCTTCGTCCGCTCGTGTGCCGAAATGGCGCTTCCGCATCGTCGCGGCGCGAACGACCGACCTTTGGCCGCGGACGGCGCTAGCGTCGCCCGACGCTTATCCTGGCTAGCGTCGCCTTGATCGCACTAGGCCTGATCTTCGCCTTCGCGTCCGCATGTAGCTATGCGGTGATGAATGTCTGCGTGCGCAAAGCGACTGACCGCGGTGGTAGCGAGGGCGGCGTTTTGATCGCTCTTGTGGCGAATGTCGTGATGCACGGCGCCGTCGTCGTAAGCCGCACCGCGGCGGGTGCCCAGCCCAGTGGGCGGACATCCGCGATCGTCTGGTTCGCGACCGCCGGCGTCATGACAGCCGTTTTCGGCAGGGCTGCCCTCTATTCCGCCATCCGGCGTATCGGCCCGTCGAGATCGACTGCGATAAAAAACGCGGCTCCACTCTTTTCGGTGTGCGGCGGCCTTTTCTTGCTCGGTGAGCATCTGTCACGCTGGGCCGCACTCGGAATAGCGATTGCGCTGGCCGGATATTTCATCTTCATTGTCGAGGGTCTGCTGCCCGCACCAGCATTCGTGCGTACGCCAGCTGGGGCGGTAGTCGCCTTGGCACGTCGTGTCTCCATGCGCGCACTGAGCGAGAAGCAAAGTGCCGAACTGAGGTCATCTGGGGCGAGCGTCCTGACGATGGAGCCTGTACGAAGCGACAGCCATGGCCGCGCCTGGGTGGCGCTCGGATATATTTTCTGTTTCGGCGCCGCTATCTTTTACGGCTCCGGTGCCGTCGTCCGCAAGGTCGGCATAACAGATATGCCCGACCCGTATTTCGCCGCGCTGATATCGGCGCTCAGTGGACTGATTGTGTACGTGTTGTATCTTCGACTCCGCGGAAATCTTAGTGTGTCGCTTAGCGCGCTACGCACTCAACGACATCCATACTTTTGGATCGCTGGCGCGATCTCGACGGTCGGGCAACTCTCCGCGTATCTGGCAGTTGCGCACGCTCCCGTCTCATACGTCTCGATCGTCGCATCATCAGACACGATATTGACGCCGTTGCTAGCCACGTTCTGGCTCGCCCGCAAGGACGCCGTGAATGCTCCGCTTGTCGTCGCGGCTGCTCTCGTGTTCATCGGCACCGTGTTCATTTTTGCTTGAGGGGGGCGTCCGGCACGATCGTTACAAATGTGGCAATCGATGATCTGGGGCAAGCCTCGGCGGCGTCAGCGCGCGGTTATCCGATCACTCAGTATGGTCGCGTTCTCGGAGCTTTGTAACGGAATGGTCACGCATGTTCGCAAGAGAGGATGCAGAACTCGCGTTGTGATGGCATGGCCAGCGTCGTCGTCGTACGGCGGATCGGAAACCAAGCGCGTCGATGGGCGAGCGGGTCCACCCGGTGCTCCGAAGGGTTGCGCTGGATACAGTTTACTGAGATACTGAGGCACGGCTCAGGCCGCGTAATAGATATCGGATCGCACGTCTGGCGCGCGGCCACTTCGCCGTTGCTGTCGCGCACCATCCCGCAAGGAGGGCTGTGATGGGGGCATATCTCCGGCTCAGTGAGTGGCGAGTCGAGCGTGCCATCAAAGCGGCTGCCACCCGCGGCATTCGTCCCCCACTCTCGCCCGAGTCGCTCGATGAGCCGCTGAACGCGCTGCCTGACGGTGCACCGGTGCGCGATCGGCGTCAACTGGTTCCCGCGCTTGGGCTGCGCGAATACTGGTGGCCGGCGCTGCCGGCCCGGAAGGTATCGCGCAAGCGGCCGGTGTACTGGAAGATGCTCGGCGAGGAGCTTTGCTTCTTCCGCGATAGCGAAGGATCAATCGCCGCGATCAGTGATGTTTGCCCTCACCGGGGCGCAAGCCTCTCACGCGGTAAGTGCTTCTACCCTGGCACGATCTCTTGCCCGTACCACGGCGCCACCTTCGATCGCACTGGGAGCTGTCGCGCCTTCATCACCGAGGGCCCGGCTTCTCGGATGGTCGACAATCTGACGGTGCGAAGCTATCCGACTCGCGTGTTGCGTGGCTGGGTGTTCGTATGGATGGGCAAAGGTGAGCCGGCACCGATCGAGCATGACGTTCCGCCAGAGCTTCTCGAGGGCGACGCCACGGTCGTCTTGACGACATACACGTACTGGCGTTGCTCATGGATCTTGGCGATCGAGAACCAGGATGATCCGCACAACTCGTTGTACGCGCACCGCAATTCGTTGATGCAGCTCATGTCTCCCAGAGGGCGCGCTCGCACACCGGTCGGCCCGCGCGCGAAGGTAGTCGAAGACCGCGCGCTTGTCATGCTCAGTGTCAACCAAAAGTATTACGCCGACGAAAACGGCAATGTGCCCTACCAGATGTATTACCCGGGAGTCAACGGCCACTGGCCGCTGTCGCAGTGGCGCAAATGGTTGTGGGCGGTATTCAAGCCGTGGTATCGGTACGTCGTCTGGCGCCCCGCGCGCCTGAATCGTCGGTTTGAAGTCGAAGCCGAAGAATGGGGGCGCGACCACGGCAGTTGCTGGCACCTTCCAGGAATTGTGCGCAGAAACTTCAATGTCTTCATGCACAATCGCTGGGCAGTCCCGGTCGATGCCGAACTTTCGCGGATCATTTATCTGCACGCGCGGCGAATCAACAGTCCCGTGGCTCGAGGCGCGATGCGCATCTGGTGGCATCTTTACTACAAATGGTGGAACTGCTACAACTTCTCGGGAGCCGACGACAAGGTCGCGTCACCGTGTCGTTACTGGACCCCCGAAAGCTTGTCGGCGACTGACTCGCATCTTGTCTTGTTCCGCCGTCTTCTTACTGAGCGATCTCGTGACGCGAAGCTGCGAAGCGCGAACGATCCAGCGACGGCTCGGGAGCGCTCGAAGACGACTCCTGCCGAAGCAGCATCGGTGCAAAGACAAGAACACGCCGGGATGCGGCCGCCGGACGACTCGTTGGAAGAGGTCGGGAACTTCGACGGGGGTCGCGATACCGCACTGTCGATTTTCGTCGCGGAGAACAAAAAGAAGCGTTAGGGCAAGTAGCGAGGCGTCGGCAATAGACGCACTCCATCAAGGAGGAACCAATACAGATGACCAAGACAAGGAAATGGCTGGCTGGCACCTCGCTCGGCTTGGCCGTCGCCCTTAGCGCGGCGGCATGCAGTTCGTCGGGCTCGGACAGCAGTTCCACCGGCAGCTCTAATACGCCACAAACGTCAGCGTCGACGTCAGGCGGAGCCACGACTGGTCCGTCGGAGTCGTCTTCGGCGGCAGCGCAACCGCTGTCGAAGTCCAAGATTACGATTGCCGTCCCCGGGATCTCCGCGGCTTCCGCTTTTCTCGTTGTGGCGGACCAAGCCGGGATCTTCAAAGAAAACGGCTTGGACGTGACCCTTAACGAAGGCGTCAAGCCGCCAGACACGCCCGCGGCGATGATAAAGGGCAGCATCGATGGTGCGTCGCTCACCGGTACCGCGACCAAGGCGAGCGCGAAGGGGATCGACGTCGTCAACATCGTCTCGACCGCGACACACGAACCCTTCGTTCTCGTGGCGGCGGAGGGCATCAAGAGCCTCAACGACCTGGTCGGTAAGTCGATCGTGACGAGTTCTCCGACCAACACGCCCGGAACGCAGACGGCCGCGCTGCTGCGCAATGCGGGTCTCACTGGCAAGGTCAAGGTAGTCGGACTGACTTCTACCGCGGCCGAGTCGGCGTTCTTCGTCAGCAAGCAGGCCGATGCCGAGTATGTCGCGCTCAACCAAGCGATGAACGACATCAAGAAGCGGCCGGGCTCGACCATCATCATGGACAACAGCTCCCTTCCGACGGAGCCGTCCGACGGTGTCGCGGTCGCGAGGTCTTTCTTGAACGATCACCCGGATGTCGTCAAGGCGATCGTGAAGTCTTGCCTGCAGGCCGCCCACATGATGAGGGACGAGCCTGACAAGGCGGCCCCGTTCGTGGCGAAGGTGTTCAACCTCGATCCCGATGAGGCGAAGCAGTTCCTGCAATACCAAGCGAAGAACATCGTGCTCACGCCTCCGACTGAGAAGGAGTTCGCGAACGTCGCGGAGGAGTACAGCAAGATTCCTGGTAGCGATGTCCAGTGGACTCCAGACGTCGTGGCGAAGGCCTGGGACACGTCGTTCCAGACCGAAATCTTAAAGGATCTCGGATACACCAGTTAGGTCCGGTGGCTCGGTGCCTCGAGATTCCGCTCGGCGCATAGATCGGCGGAATCTCGAGGGCGCCTGGTCATCGGGATCGACGGACAGCGGCGGCAAGCGCATCTAAGCTAGGCGGATGACTTTGATCGAGTGCTCAGTGCTTTTTCGGCGCGAGAGTTCCACTGCGCTCCATAAGTCAAGCACGCGTCACGCCGGCCCTGTGCTCGCGCCGTATGGTCGCCAAAGGCGTGACCAAGTTCTACGGGAAGTTCGAGGATGAGCGCGAATTCTAAGAGCGGGTCCGACATGGCTGTGCTACCGGTACCGGAGAGCGCGCCAGGGGTGCCCGATGAGGTAGGCATGTCGCGAGCGCACGTGCTTTATCGCCGGCATGAGTCGGTGATCTTGGGCGGGACGTGCTTAGTCCTGGTTCTCGTCGCTTGGCAAGTCGTGTCGGACGCCAAGATTGTCAATCCGCTCTTCGTGAGCTCGCCGTGGGACGTCGCGAAGACACTTGCGGATTACGTGACGACTCGGGGGTTCAGAACGGATCTCGCGGCGTCCGGTCTGACCTTCGTGATCGGCCTGGCCCTCTCCATTTCCGTAGGCACCTTGCTTGGTCTTGCAATGGGCTGGTCGCGGCGTACACGCTATTTCTTCAACTACTTCGTGAGCATTGTGTACGCGTCCCCTCGAATCGCGATCGTGCCCGTGCTCATCCTGTGGTTCGGGATTGGCCGCACGACTGGCATCGCGATGGTGTTCTTGATGGCGGTATTTCCCGTCGTCATCAACACGATGACGGGTGTCTTGACGGTAGAACCCGCTCTGATCGAGATGGGGCGGTCGTTCCGCGTCTCACGCGTGCAGATGTTTCGCACCGTGGTCATTCCGGCGGCTCTTCCTCAAATGGTGGCGGGGGTGCGGTTGGCGATCGGTGTCGGGTTGATCGGCGTGGTCGTTTCCGAGTTCTTGGCGGGTACCGAAGGCATCGGCTACCGCATGCAGATGGCGGCCCAAAACTTCGAGGCTGCCCAGTTGTTCGCCGGCCTGACCATAATTTCGGGCTTCGGTTTGCTCGCCACTCAGGCGTTGCGTTTCCTGGAAAGGCACTACGAACGCTGGCGCACCGCATGATGGGCACGTTTGACGAAATCGTCTTGTCTACCGATGCGAAGTTGAGGGGAATGGAGGGACGGACCGATGAATCCGGCAGCGTCGATGAGAAGCGATCGCGATGAGATGGCGCCCGACGCCGGCGACGTAAAACTCGAGGTTGACGACGTGGCGATCGGCTACTACAGCGAGAGTCGCGGAGACTACTTCAATGCGGTCCGCTCGCTGAGTTTCACGGTTCCTCATCACTCCCTGGTCGCGCTCATCGGCCCAAGCGGATGCGGGAAGTCGACCTTCCTTCGTGCTGTTTGCGGGTTGTTGCCGTACCAGCGCGGTCGGCTGCTGGTCGATAACACACGCGTCGACGGACCTCGTTCCGACTGCGCACTCGTGTTTCAGAGTCCCACTCTCCTGCCCTGGCGCACGGTTGCCCGAAACATCGGTTACGGCCTCGAGATGCAGCACGCGCCGAAGCGACTTCGCGAGCAGCGCGTGCAAGCCATGATGGAGCTCGTAGGCCTTGACTCTTTCGCCGACCGGTACCCTCGGCAGCTCTCGGGAGGCATGCAGCAGCGCGCCAACCTTGCCCGCGCGCTGGCCGTTGAGCCCGTTCTGCTCTTGCTCGACGAGCCGTTCTCCGCGGTCGACGCGCAGACCCGCGACCGTTTGGGTGAGGAACTGCTTCGGATCCGTCGCGCGACGCATCAAACAATGCTGCTTGTGACGCACCAGGTAGAGGAAGCGATCCTTCTGGCAGACAAGTGCGTTGTCTTGTCACGCGGGCCGGCGAGCACCGTGCGCGAGGTCTTCGATATTCCCCTCGATCCTTCGCAAACTCTGGCGCAAAAGCGTGCCGATCCGCGTTTTGCGTCGCTGGTCTCGCATCTGCGCGAGCTGCTCGCATCGGCCTCGTCCGATGAGCCCGAATAGGTCGACCACGCCTGGAGAATCGCGCGCGCCGCGCTACCCGGGCGTCTCCTACCGGCGATCGTTGGAGCGACGGCACAGCAGAGGGACGAGGAATGTCGTCTGACGGTTGGGTACCGGTGTGTCCTCTTTCCTCGCTCGCGTCCGGAGAGCTGCGACTCGTTGAGACCGGTAAGGCCGAAGTCGTGGTGGCAAATGCGGGAGGCGAGTTCTACGCAGTAGGCGCGATCTGCACGCACGCGCTCGGCTATCTCGACCAAGGTGAGCTAGACGGATACGACCTGGTGTGCCCGTTGCATGACGGCCATTTCGATGTGCGTACAGGCCAGGTGCTAAGTGGACCGCCTGAGGAGCCCTTATGTTCGTATAAGGTCTATGTACGGGACGGCGTCGTTCACGTGCAGATCCCGGAGGAGTAGGCACATCCCCGTGACGACTGATGAGGTTCAAATGATCGATGTGACGCACCCGATCGCCGCCGGGATGCCAAGAATCAAGGTACTGCCGGAGGTGCGAATCGAGCCGGTAACGCAAATCTCGGCGGGGCAGCCGCTAAACATCGCTCAGCTTCATCTCGCGACCCACGCGGGCACACACATCGATGCGCCCGCGCACGCGATCGATGGCGGTGCGACAATCGATCAGATACCCCTTGAAAAGTTCTGTGGGGCAGGGGCGGTTATCGGCGTGCGGCGCGACGCCGGTGAGGAAATACCTCTCCATGACGTTACCGAGGCCGTGGTCGAAGTGCGTGACGGCGATATTCTGCTTCTCGACACGGGTTGGGCACAAAAGTTCCACGATAGCGCGTACGACGATCACCCCTACCCGTCGGTAGAACTTGCCAGATGGTGCGTTTCTCACCAGATCAAAATGCTTGGAGTCGACTGCATCACCGTCGACGCGCCGGTAGTTCGACGTCCCAAGGGTTTCGACTATCCGGTTCACCGCACGCTTTTGAGCAATAACGTGCTCATTATCGAGAATCTCGCCTCTCTTGAGGGCGTGAGCAATCAGCGTGTCGAGGTTTGGGCCTTCCCGCTCAAGGTAAGCCACGGCGACGCCGGCCACGTTCGGGTGGTGCTTCAGCCGATGGAGGGCTGTGCCACATGACCAGCGATATTTCCACGCTGAACGGGATTATCGGCGCCTGTCTGACGCCTTTCTCGAATGACGGTGCTGTCGACTATCGTGCGCTAGAAGCTGAACTCGAGTTTCTCGTTCGAGACGTCGACGCAATCACCATCGGTGCCGTCGAGGCAGCGGAGTACACGCTCTTGTCGATGCCTGAACGAAAAGAGTTGATGCGCAGCGCCGTCCAGATCGTCGCCGGTCGGGTACCGGTGATCGTCGGAGTGTCGGCTCCGGCGGTGCGTGATGCCGTCGCACTTGCGCGACATGCGGCGGAATGCGGCGCGCAGGCCGTGCAGTCGCTCATGCCTTCGCGCCCGTGGGGGGGCGAGCCCTCGACTCGTGAACTCCTGAGCTACTTCAGCATGCTTGCCGACGAGTGCGAACTCCCAATGGTGGCCTATCACAATCCGGCGGCCGGAGCCGACCCGCCCATCTCCGCCTGGATAGAGCTCGCGGACCTGCCGTCCGTGCAGGTATTCAAAGAGAGTTCACGCGATATAACGAAAATCATGCGCCTCATCGAGTACATCGACCGTGCCGGTCGTGCACGATACTTTACGACGATGCAGCCGTTACTGCCGACCCTGCTACTAGGGGGGTCTGGTGCGACGATGCCGCCGCCAGCGACACGAATCGGAGCATGCGTCGTACGGGCAGCAAGGGCGGGCGACGTCGCGACGGCTGTGCGATGGCAGCGCATATTCAGCATGTTTCCGAGTGCGTGGTCTCGTTACGGGCTCGTACCGGTCATGAAGGCGGCAATGGCTGAGTTCGGTGTAGACATCGGCAAACCGGGGGCCCCGTACCTGCCGATGAGTAAAGAGCACCATCAAGAACTCGCCGAATTCTTACGATTGTCCGGCGTACTCCGCGGCGAGATCGCCGACGATGCGGCGCTGCGACAGGCCGCCACCGCCCTGACTCCCGCCAGCTGAGCCAGTCAGGTAAGGACGAATGCGGAAAGTGCGGCCGGACTGCGAAGAGCCGGCGTAATCGAGCGTGTTGGCGAAGAAGAACGGTCGGCGCATAGTCGAAGCTTGAAGGTGGAACCGTGGGCGACGAGTATCCCGTAGTGACGCTAGCTGCCGTGCAGGCTTCGTCGGTCTATCTGGAGCGCGAGGCTACGGTAGCGAAGGCCTGCCGATTGATCGAGGAGGCGGCGGCGGCCGGAGCTAAGATCATCGGCTTTCCCGAAGGCTACATTCCGGGCCATCCGTTGTGGCATCGCTACTACACGGCGACGTCCGCGGAAACCCGAAAATTTGCTACGGCGTTGTTTCGTAACGCGGTTGAAGTCCCGAGTGACGCGACCGCGGCCATTGGGGAGGTCGCACGGCGCACGGGCACCTACGTTCTCATCGGGGTCTGCGAGCGCGAGCCGGGCTCCGTCGGCACGCTGTACAACACCATGTTGCTGTTCGGCCCGGGCGGCGATGTGCTCGGCCGCCACCGCAAGATTATGCCGACCGGCTCCGAGCGGCTCGTGCATGCGCCCGGAGACGGCTCGGGTCTGCGAACCCACAAGACGCCGTTCGGGCCGATCGGCGGCTTGCTCTGTGGTGAGAACACCAACAGCCTGGCGAGGGTGGCGCTCCTCTTGCAAGGGGAGCGCATACATGTCGCCTCGTGGCCGGCGTTTAGCGATCCTACAGGCGCCTCGTACAGGGCAATGGACATTCGCGTGCGGATCCACGCGTTCGAGGGCCGCATCTTCGTGATCAGCTCGGCGGCGGTCATCGACGAACAAACCTGGGCTCGGCTGGGCCTGCCCGCGGAAAAGATGCCAGCCGTCGGAAGTCGGGGTGGTCACTCCGGCATCCTTGGCCCACGTGGTGAATATATCGCGGGACCGGCGGACGATCGCGAGCAAATCCTGTACGCACAGGCCGACGAGAACGAGATCGTCGCCGAACGTATTTTCCAAGACGTCACAGGTCACTACAACCGGTTCGACATATTTCGTCTCGAAGTTGATCGTCACGTGCCGGAGAAATTAAGGCTTTCTGGTGAAGATGCCCCTGCTCACGTCGATGCGCCGGTAGCCAGCGCCGGCGGATATTCGGTTCGCGAGGCGAGATCGCTCGCGGTCGCGCCGGAGAACGCGACGCACACACAAGGGCTTGGCTTCTCCTAGCCGTCGGGCGCTCTTTACGACTGCAGACCCAAGAACCGTAGCGCGTTATCAGTACGGATTGCGTTTCGAGTTTCGGCGCGGAGCTGGACGTCGCACAGGGGCCACTCGGGCGGAACATCGAGAAACGGGAAGTCGGAACCTACTACTACCTGGCTCTCGCCGACGGTCTTCAGAAGGTACGTGAGCGCATCGGGGTCGAACAGTAAGATGTCGTAGAAGAGGCTGCGCAACATCTGATCAGGTGGCTCGTGCAGGCGCTCGCGAAGCGGTGCCTTCGCGTGCCACTGATGTGTAAGGCGTGGTAGCGAAAAGGCCGCCGAGCCGCCACCATGGCTTGCGCACAATCGCAGTGTCGGGCAGTCCTGCAGTGTACCGTTTGCGATCAGCGCAGCTACCGCGAACCCGATATCCAAGGGAAAACAGACGGCGCTGCGTGCGGGGCCGACGACGTCGGCTCCGATCGGCGGCTCGAAGGCGTGGAGGAATACGCTCAGATCGCAGCGCGCCGCTTCTTGCAAGATTGGCTTGAATTGCGGGTGAGCGATGCTGACGCCGTCAATGTTGGTGCCGAGTTCGACCCCGTGGAGCCCGAGCCGCTTCACCTCGTGCAGCCCGTCGACGGCGGCATCGGCATCCTGCATGGGGATAATGCCAAGTGCGAAAAATCTGTCGGGATATTGCCGCACCGCCGCGGCAAGCCATTGGTTCAGCTCGGACGTGAAACGCTGCGCCTCGCTCACATCGGCCCAGTACGAGAACAAGTACGGCATCGGGGACAGGACTTGGGCGGCGCAACCCCGCTGATCCATTTGTGTGATACGCCATTCGAGATCCCACGCCTCCCGCCGCACGCGACGGAACTGGCGCCCGCCCACTGTCACGTCACCACTCGTGACATCGAGCGCCGCCCAGCGTGGGTCGGTGCCAGCGCCAAAAGGCAGCCCCGCAGGCACCACGTGGGTATGCACGTCGATAGTCATGATGTGATCCTCGAAGCGGCAGCCGGCTAAATCATGCTCGAGCCGCCGTTGACGCTCAGCACCTGGCCGGTAATGAACGAAGCATCGTCGGAAGCCAAGAAGGCAACCGCGGCGGCCTGTTCTTCGACCTCTGCCCGGCGGCCCATCGGTATCGTGCTGAGTACTCGCCGCCGCAGGGATGTTCTACTCTCTTGATCCGATTCCGTGAACGATGCGTAACGCGGCACGATCCGGTCTGGTGCTG
Source organism: Actinomycetales bacterium (assembly GCA_040255675.1). Classification (GTDB taxonomy): domain Bacteria; phylum Actinomycetota; class Actinomycetes; order Acidothermales; family Acidothermaceae; genus JBDZVM01. The sequence goes on from JBDZVM010000005.1 coordinate 131,297, forward strand.
AGTTCGTACCACCTGGAGCGACGCAGTTGCAGGTGATACCCGTCTCGGCGACTTCGCGTGCAATGCTCGTCGTGAGTGCGTGTACCCCACCTTTCGCCACGTTGTACGGTGCGCGGTCCCACAGACCGTTACGAACCGACTCCGCCCCGACGTTGACGATGCGTCCAGACCCTTGTCGCAGCATGTGCGGCAGTACGGCGCGGCAACAGTAGAGGGTCGGTAGCAACGAAATCGTCATTTCACGCTGCATCTCGTCGATCTCCCATTCGACGAAAGGCTTGAAATGCGTCGCGCCGCCGACGACGTTCGCCAGGACGTCGATCCGGCCCTCGGTCTCAATGGTTTGCGCCACGAGTGACTCCACCACCGAGTATTCAGTGAGGTCGCCGATGAGAGCGCGTACTTCCGCGCCGTGCGCGGACAATTCGTCAGCCGTACGCGTCGCGCCATCGTTGCTGCGATCCCACAGCACGATTCGCGACCCTTCGGCCGCAAGTCGTCGTGCCACGGCATGACCGATGCCTTGCCCGGCACCTGTTACCACCGCGACTTTTCCCCGCAGGCGGTTGTGCGCACGGCTGTCGAGGTCGGCGGGGGTGCCGACTCGCGAATCAGCGTCCGTTGCTTCGCTCATACCTCCGCCACTGCTTCACTCATCAGAAACTCCTTCGGCGTCTTTGGCAAAGGGTGAGGCAACCTCAGCCGAACAAAGCGAATACTTTGGTGGAGTTGAAAACGTACGTCTCGACAAAGTCTGTCCACTGAGGCAACGAGCCGAGCTCGTACATCGCCCCCATCAGGCAGTGCCAGTTCAGCATCTCCTGCTGGCCCGATTGCTCGACGGCGGAAAGGGGATACGACCGCCATGTCTCGTAGTCTCCCGCCTCTAGCGCGGCGAAGAGCTTCCGATCTGATTCAACGTCCGGGTAGAGGTAGCCGTTGCGCGTCGTGAGGAAGCCGTGAGACCAGCTTGCCGAGGCGATGAGAGCGACTCTCCACTCGCTCTCGGCGAGAATGCGAGCTGTCGCCCGGCCCAAGTCGAAGCACCGGCCTGGAGTCGGAGACGGCGGGTCGAGGGCGTCTCCCGACGGAGGATTTCCCGGGTCGACGAAGAGCCCACGTGCTGAGATGACGAGCCGGCCGTAACAGTTGACGGACATCGGCACGATGGGGTACGGGAAGCCCTGACGCGCATAATCGAGGTACAGCACGGTGTTGTTGAACGCGTGTGGCAACCCGTCATATTCGTTTGGCCGATAGCTGTAGCTGACGTCGAAGTTCGACTCGAGTAATCCCGAGACTAGGTGTTTCGCCCCTCGCTTGTGCCCCGCCACCTTCACAGTGGTCGACTCGTCTTCGCCCCAGACGTTCTCGCCAAGGTGAAAGTTTTTCCACGGATGATGGACGAACTCGTCGGCGGCGAGAACGCAGAATGGCGGAACCACGGTCTCTTTGAAGTTCTCGTATTGGTCGTCTCCCCAGATCAGCAAGAAGTCAGGCTTGAACTCGTCGATTCGTGCCCGCGCTCGCTGGAGGTTCTGCACCAACCGGTCGCGGTGCCGAGCTGCCGCGGCAGCCCCCGAGTCGTCGCTTAGTTCTTCGAGGAGGCCCGGCGGCAGCGACGCGGCCTGCCGAGCCTCCTCAGGGGTCGACGGATGGTTGAGCATCTTCTTGAACGCGGTCGTCATGCGATCGTCTTGAGCAGCAAGAGGTGGGAAATGAGTTATGCCCACCCCGAGGATCTCGCCCATTGCAACCTCACCGTGAGAACATGGGTGTCGAAGCTAGCCAGCGCTATTCCGGATTACGCCCGAGGTAGAAGTCCTCGTCGTTACCGTCGACTTTGTAACCAGACGCCTCGACGCTCGCCCGCAGGGTCTTCATCTGCGACGGTAGAAGCCGCATGTGAGGCATGCGAACCAGGCCGCCGTTGTATCCCTGCAACCAGGACGCGTATTTCCAGCCGTTGCGGTGGATCAGGTTTCCGCCCGAGGCCGATCCCATGAAAGCGGATTTCGCTGTGCGCGCGGCTTGGTAACTCCAGAAGACTTCCATGCCTTCGTCCCATTTGCCGTTGCGCAGCAACGAGAACCAGCGTGGCACGCGGTCGCCGTATGCCTCGTACATGCTCGTGCCCGTCCATTGCACGTCGAACTTGTCGATGAGCAGCGGCCCGTACTGTTCCATCGGAATCTCGACCAGCACGTCGTCGCCACAGCGCCGGTAGATGTCGGCGAAGGCAGCCATGTGGGCCGGCCCGCCTACCTCACACTTCAGGGCGGCAGCGGTCTCTAAGCGAGACATTTCCTCGAGTGCCTCGGGCGGGAAGCCCATCGGATCCAAAGTATTGAAGCCCCATGTCATCACCGCGAAGAGAATGAGCGCGAGGTCGGTGTTTTCTGCCACGTGGCGCGTGTACTCGACGATGTCCGCCGCTGACTTGGGCCGAAACGCCGGGTGGTAATTCAAGAGCGCGGATTCGAAGCCCAAGTCTTCGGCGACCTTCGCGACGCGAAGCGACTCTTCGAGCGTCGAAAAGCTCAAGTGCGTGACGAGCCGAAAGTCCTTTGGCGCGGCCTCGGCCGCGATCTCCATGAACTCGATGTATTCGTCGAGGGTAGTGGTCGATTCTGACGCGATGAGGGTGCCCCAGAATCCATGTTGGGCAGCGAGCTTGACGTCGTGGGCGATGCCTTTACGGTTGAGCTTCGAAAAGTCGCTCGTGAACGACGGGATCGTGACGTTGCAGGTGCCGTGCCAAAGTTCGCGAGCACGATCCTTTACTTCTGCGCGCGTATAGGGGAGCGGCATTCGTGCCTCCTGGAAATTCTCGCGGTGTTAGGAGCGGCTCGATCTGGGCGCGCCCACGCTTTCCGTGCGCGCAGCCGAACGTCGCCGCAACGCGAGTAGCGATCAGCGCGGCCAACGGCCCTCCTCGAAAGTACGTGACAACTGTATCCACATACCCTTCGGTCGGCAAGCGGGCCTGCGGGCCGGCGCTCGTCACGACGCGGCCGTTACCTCATGCCACGCGAGTTCGCGACGGTATGGCAGCAAGGCCGTCGCGGAGCCAGCCGAAACGGCGGCGACGAGCTCGCCGTCGCGACGGTATTCCGCGATGAAACGGTCTCCGGCCGGATCTCCCTCGACGACCGTCACGTCATCGGCAAGCGATGGGATTCCGACGCCTTGCAGCCGGATGCCGAATTGATCGCTCCAAAACGAGGGAACTTGCGCGAAAGCAGGTCCGGTTCCGAGCAGCAGTCGCTTCGCGGCCGCCGCTGCCTGCTCGACCGTGGTCGTCCAGTGTTCGACTCGCAGCAACTCGCCGTTCAACGGCGGATACGGCCAGCGAGCGACATCGCCGGCGGCCACCGCGTCGCGCAAGCCGGTGACGGCCAGCGTTCCGTCACACACGACGCCGTCGTCGACGATCGCTTTCGAGTTAGCCAGCCAGTCGGTGCGTGGAACAGCTCCAACGGCCACGACGACGACGTCCGCGTCCAGCGTCGTCCCGCCGTCCAACAGGAGACCCGTCACCCGCTCGGCGGTACGTACGCCGACAACGGACCTTTCGATGACGCGGACGCCGTGTTTGCGCGCGCGGGTTGTCGCCGCGTCAGCGAGCGGGCCGAGCGCGGTAGCAAGGAGCGGCAGTGGCGTCACGATCGTGACGGCGAGCCCGAGCTCTCGGCAGGTCGAAGCGAGCTCGCTGCCGATGAAGCCTCCGCCCACGATGGCGATATTCGACGAGTGCGGAAGCTCTGAGCGCAACGACAAGGCGTCGTCGACTGTGCGCAGCATGTGGACGCCCGGCGTCGAAATCGGTACTGAAGCAAGCTGGCGCGGTATCGATCCGGTCGCGATGACCAGCCCGTCGTACGGCAGGATCGAGCCGTCGTCGAGCGTCAGTGTTTTCGTGTCGTCGTCGACCTGCACCGCGCGCCGACCCAGCATCCACTGTGCCGCGAGCCGCGACGATTGCCGCAGCGCGAGCTTCTCGCGCTCGACGCGGGAGGCCATGAATGCCTTGGAAAGCGGAGGCCGGTCGTAAGGCTGGTGCGGCTCTTCCCCGATAATGATCAACTCTCCGGCGAAGCCCGCTCGCCGCAGCTCCTCCGCGGCTCGAAGACCGGCGAGGGATGCTCCTACAACGACTATCTGTCGCATCGTGGCGCTCCCTGATCGTCAGGATTCTTCGAGCGTGAGCGCCTCGACCGGGCAGCTACGCACTGCTTCTTCCACGGCCGCGCGCCGGCTCTCGGGAGGGCTAGCGTGCAAAATCTTTACGACGGGGCTCGAGTCGTCGAGTTCAAAGATGTCGGGAGCCGCGAGCACACAGTTTCCGTAGGCCTGACACTGATCAGTATCGAGGTGTATTCGCACCGCATCTTCCTTGTCTCGCCGTGACGGCAGAGGCCTGTTGCGGCCGCGAAAACCGTCGCCGCAAAGCCTTTGTCGCTCAGTGTTGCCGTTGACAGGGTCGCCGTTGACCCGGTCGCCGGTGATCGGGTCGCCATTGACCGGCCCAAATGGCCGCTCCCGACTTTAGCACTGCTGAATACAGTTGCCAGGCCGATTCGGCGAGACAGTAACTCGGCCTAGCGCGGGGCGGGGTATCGCACTTCGAATGTGGTGCAGCCCTCCGGTGACCGCCACGGACCGTGCTTCATGCCGGGTGGGCGGCAGGCGTACATTCCAGCGCTGAACGTCTGGTTGAGTTCGAGGTCGATCATCGATCCGTCGATGATGTAGACCTCTTCCCAGAAATCGTGAGCTTGGACGCCGTTGGGGGTCGTGTCGGTGCCTGGCGCGAAACGCAAGATGCGGGTCGCCACGCCGGTTTGGCTGTCGTCTTCGGCGAGGATTCTTTCGGTCAAACCGTCGCACTTGCCCGCACAGCGCGTCCATTCGACGTCCGCGACAGGAAAGAACTCACTCTCAGGTTTTGGCACGATCGCTCCTTCTCATGCGGTCTTCTTATCCGCGTCGACGCTTGAACGGCTAACGGACTTCCTTTACGTCGTAAGCATGTCGCAATGCGAGCCCCGGCATGGCGAGCTCGAGTTCGTAACCGCGGCCGTACATGAATCGTCCATCGAGGAGGGGCAGCGTGCCGCAGAACATGATGTCGCCGTCCTTGAGACCGATGCCGTCGCTACTGCGGCTGGTGAGTTCGTCGAGCAACGCGGTCGGGTGGAGCATCGAGACCAATCTGCCGCGCTGATACAGGTGTCCGTCGACGTGGCAGCTGACGACGATGTCGTCCCACGCGTCGAGGGCACCCTCAAGCGGAACGACCTGACGACACACGGGTTTGGGCGACGAAGCCTTGGATTCGGCGATATCTCGGCGTTCGACCTCACGGTCGGTGTGGTCGCTGCCTAAACCGAGAAATATCGCGTCGCCGGAGCGGATCAGAATCGGTTCGACTTCACCTGACGTCTGTGCACCGGTGACCTCGATCGCCGGCCGCATGGTCACCAGACTCGTCGGAATTTCATAGAACATCGGGATAATCGGTGGCGGCGCAATCCCGATGTCAGCCAATTCGTCGATGTGTGCCTGCACGGCTGACCGGTCTCTGCCTGTATAACCGGCGATGATCAGGCGCCGGGGGGCGAACGAAAAAGTTGTGCCGGTGTCGTGCACCGAGAACGTCAAGCTTTCGGCGGGCGGGGTGGAGGCCATGCGGAGTACCTTTCGTCCGTTGACGACTCGGAAGGCGACGTTGCGGCGGTATCGAGAGATCTCGGCGCGATGGCTTATGGTGCGCTACGCCACAACTGCCGGAACCGGGTCGACACGAGCTCGTCTTTTTCGAATTCGCGGTTCGTGAATCCTCGACGTCGGGCGAAGGCCACCATGGCATCGAAAGCCGCATCATCGATCGCCGGGTCGTAAAACGGCGCGTCGCGCTCAATCAGCGTGGCAGTCAGCTCCGCTTCCATCGGGGGAAAGAGCCGCTTGGCGATGTCGGTCGCGATGGCGGGCTCAGCACGGAGCCGCTGCTGTGCCTCGACGAGGCCCGCTACAGCGGCCTTGGCGTCGTCCGGCCGTGAGGCTTCGAGTTCGGCGGAGCACAGCAAAGCAGCGAACGTATAGTTCGCGGTGCCGGCTGGTCCGTCGCCGCGGCGCGCGTCAACGACGACGGTGCCGGTGCCTTCTCGTACCGCGACCTCGGCGCCCATCCCGTTGGCCCAAAAGCCGTCGATGTGGCCCGCGGCCAGCGCCTTCGCGGCGGCGACGCCGAACGAGGCGCCGGCGGACGTGGCACCGGGCACCGGCCCGATCTCTACCGTGGCAGGGTCGACCCCCGCGTCGAGCAACATCTGCACCAGACCCGCGTCGGGCCCAGGTGCCGCGCCGATCCGCAAGCCCTTGAGGTTGGACAGATCTGCGCCGCGGGTGAGCCCTCGATCAGCGCGCGCGACCAAGAACCAATACATGTTGTGCGACAGCGCGGCAAGAATTCGTACCCCGCCACCATCGGGCGCCTCGTGAAACAGCGCATGAACCGAGCCTCCGACGAGATCGACCTCGCCCTTTCGTAAGGCATTGATCGACGACGTGACGGGGAAATGAAGCGACAACTCCGTCTCGACTCCGCGAGCCTTGATGCAACCCAATTCCACCGCGGCGATCAGCGGAAAATAGGACGGCGAGATCAAGTCCGGAATCACGATCTTCAATGGCACGGTCATATTTGCCTCGTGTCGTATGTGCGCCTCGCCGATGAGCAGGCGACGGCTATCATTGCTGTAGACAGTATACTACCCGAGGCGACGGCGGAAGGCACGATGCGCCGCCGAGGTGCATCATCGGGGTGCATCGCCGGTCGAGCGGCGCCCCAGCCCGCGGACGGAGGCTGAAGTGAAGATCGAAGTTGACGCCGGGCTCTGCCAGGGACACGGGGAATGCCAAGCGGCGGCCCCGGAAGTGTTCGAGGTGCGCGACGACAACTTGGCCCACGTGCTCCTGCCGGAGACGCACGATCCGACGATTATGGAGCGGGCGCGCGCCGCCCAGCGTCGGTGCCCGACCGACGCAATCGTCATCACCGAAGACGACTAGACCCTCCCGGCTTGACCCTGCTCTCGCGTCAAGCCGCTGGCTTGACCCTGCTCTCGCGTCAAGCCGCTGGCTTGACCCTGCTCTCGCGTCAAG
>JBDZVM010000005.1:138563-154940 GCA_040255675.1 Actinomycetales bacterium
GGCTTGACCCTGCTCTCGCGTCAAGCCGCTGGCTTGACCCTGCTCTCGCGTCAAGCCGCTGGCTTGACCCTGCCCTCGCGTCAAGCCGCTGGCTTGACCCTGCCCTCGCGTCACCGTAATGTGGCGGTGCCCAAGACCGCTGGTTGGTGTCTGCGTGCCTCTCTCACGAGAAGGTCCAGACCCCGAAGGCCCCGCGCAAGCGGGCGGCCCGCGCAGGTACCTCGTCGCACCATGGTGTTCCGTCGGCTGACGGCCCACCGGTCGCGCCCCGTGCCCTGCGCCGGGGCGTTTCGTTTTCTCGGTCGCCTTCGGTGGACGCCGACCGGCCCCACCCGGAAGGAGGCCGGCAATCTATGCCAAGGCCTGACAAGGTGAGCGACGTCGCCGAACTGACGGAGAACTTCCGCGGTTCGAACGCCGCCGTGCTCACCGAGTACCGCGGTCTCACCGTGGCGCAGCTCAGTCAGTTGCGCCGCAGCCTTGGTGAGACCACGCAGTACACCGTGGTGAAGAACACGCTTTCGAAGATCGCAGCGCGCGACGCCGGTTTGGAGGAGCTCGAGAGCTTGCTCCAAGGCCCGTCCGCGATCGCGTTCGTCAAGGGCGATCCGGTGGAGGCGGCGAAGAGCCTCCGCGACTTCGCCAAGGCAAACCCGCTCCTCGTCATCAAGGGCGGAATCCTCGACGGCAAACTCGTGTCGGCCGGTGAGATCTCCAAGATCGCCGATCTCGAGTCGCGCGAGGTGCTGCTCGCCAAGGTGGCTGGCGCGGCTAACGCCACGCTTGCCCGTGCCGCCGCACTGTTCCAGGCGCCGTTGGCTCAAGCCGCTCGGCTTGCTGAGGCGCTGCGCGCCAAGGCAGCCGAAGGAGCACCGGCGACAGAGGCGCAAGCCGACGTAGCCGCCGCCGACAGCGCGGAAGCGTAGTTCTCAGCCACATTCTGCAAGATCGTTATAGCCCTTCGGCGCATCAGCGCCGTCGCTCACAAGTCAAGGCCGGTGCGAAGGCGCCGTTGCTAGAAGGAAGGACCGCCACCATGGCGAAGCTCAGCACCGACGAGCTCATCGACGCATTCAAGGAGCTGTCGCTCCTCGAGCTTTCGGAGTTCGTCAAGCAGTTCGAAGAGACCTTTGGTGTCACTGCCGCGGCTCCGGTCGCGGTCGCCGCGGCCGCGCCGGCCGGCGGCGGCGGTGGCGCGGCCGAGGCTGCCGAGGAGCAGGACGAGTTCGACGTCATCCTCGATGAGGCGGGTGCGCAGAAGATCCAGGTCATCAAGGCCGTGCGCGAACTCACCAGCCTTGGGCTCAAGGAGGCCAAGGACCTCGTCGACGGCGCGCCGAAGCCCGTCCTCGAGAAGGTCAACAAAGAGACGGCCGACAAGGCCAAGGCGTCGCTCGAAGGCGCTGGCGCCAAGGTGACGTTGAAGTAGAAGACCTCAGCCGGTGCCGCCGGCCACCCTCGCGGGTGGTCGGCGGTCGGCTTTTTCACCCGAATGCGCCGCGGACAATCCGGTCACAATGGACGCCTAATCGGGCGGGGCACCTTGACGACGCGGCTGAAGAGCGCGCATTCTCGCAGTGGTCGTCGAATACCTTGGTCGTTGAATACCTTGGTCGTCGCATACCGTGGTCGTCGGAGATCTTGATCGCAGAAGACCGGGGTCGTCGAGATCCTGGTCGTCCAACATGTCGAACGTGTTCCGTCAGGGACTGACGTGCCGTTACGAAATCTTGAAAATCGGGGCGAGCGTCGGGGACTCGCTCATTTCGAGGCGCCGCGAGGAGGCGCCTCGACAGCAGTGCGCCGATTGGCTACACTGCTCTTTTGCGCTGTCCTCTGACCACCCATGGCCTGCTCGCCGCTCGGATCAACCACACGGTGAGCGCGTCCTGGGAGGTCCGTCGTGCGCACGACGACACCGCGAGCCCTGGAAGGACCCCACTTGGCCGCCTCGCGCAGCACCTCGACGTCCGCCCGCTCATCCGTACCTACGCCACCGCGCGTTTCCTTCGCGAAGATTCAGGAGCCGCTTGAGGTTCCGAATCTTCTCGCGCTGCAGGTCGAATCCTTTGATTGGCTCCTCGGCAACGACGCCTGGAAGGCGCGTGTCGAAGCCGCGAGGAAGGCTCACCGCGACGACGTGAACACGTCGTCCGGCCTGGAAGAGATCTTCGACGAGATCAGCCCGATCGAAGACTTCTCCGGAACCATGTCACTGTCGTTTCGCGACCACCGGTTCGAGCCCGCGAAGAACTCGATCGACGAGTGCAAGGAGCGCGACTTCACCTACTCCGCGCCGATGTTCGTGACGGCCGAGTTCGTGAACAACCAGACCGGTGAGATCAAGAGCCAGACCGTGTTCATGGGCGACTTCCCGCTCATGACCGACAAAGGCACCTTCATCATCAACGGCACCGAGCGTGTCGTGGTGTCGCAGTTGGTGCGCTCGCCGGGCGTCTACTTCGACAAGTCCATCGACAAGACCTCCGACAAAGACGTTTTCGGCTGCAAGATCATTCCAAGCCGCGGCGCCTGGCTGGAATTCGAGATCGACAAGCGCGACGCCGTCGCCGTCCGCGTCGACCGCAAGCGCAAGCAGAGCGTCACGGTTTTGCTCAAAGCGCTCGGTTGGGACGACGCACGTATCCTCGAGCGCTTCGGCCAGTACGAGTCGATGCGCGCCACCTTGGAGAAGGACCACGTCCACACCCAAGACGAAGCGCTGATCGACATCTACCGCAAGCTGCGCCCCGGCGAGCCACCCACGCGAGAGGCCGCGCAGACGCTGCTCGACAACCTCTACTTCAACCCGAAGCGCTACGACCTTGCCAAGGTCGGCCGCTACAAGGTGAACAAGAAGCTCGGTCTCGATCTGCCGTTCACGCAGGGCACGCTGACCGAAGACGACATCGCCGCGACGATCGAGTACATCGTGCGGTTGCACGCGGGCGAGACCGAGATGAGTGCGGTCAGGTCTGACGGGCAAGCCGGGCGCTCGGTGATTGTCGAAGAAGACGACATCGACCACTTCGGCAACCGCCGCCTGCGTACGGTCGGCGAGTTGATCCAAAATCAGGTTCGGCTCGGTCTCGCGCGCATGGAGCGTGTCGTCCGCGAGCGCATGACCACGCAGGACGTCGAAGCGATCACGCCGCAGACGTTGATCAACATCCGGCCGGTCGTGGCGAGCATCAAGGAGTTCTTCGGAACGTCCCAGCTCAGCCAGTTCATGGACCAAACCAACCCGCTCGCGGGGCTCACCCACAAGCGCCGCTTGTCGGCGCTCGGCCCCGGTGGTCTGAGTCGTGAGCGCGCGGGCTTCGAAGTCCGCGACGTGCACACCAGCCACTACGGTCGGATGTGCCCGATCGAGACTCCCGAGGGTCCGAACATCGGCCTGATCGGTTCACTGGCTACCCACGGGCGCATCAACGCGTTCGGTTTCGTCGAGACGCCGTACCGCAAGGTGGTAGACGGCACGGTTAGCAACGAGGTCGACTACCTGACCGCCGACGAAGAAGACCGTTTCGTCATCGCCCAGGCGAACGCGCCGCTGAACGGCGACAACAGTTTCGCCGAAGACCGCGTCCTCGTGCGGCGCAAGGGCGGCGAGGTCGACTTCGTGCCGCCGAGCGCCGTCCACTACATGGACGTCTCGCCGCGGCAGATGGTCTCGGTCGCGACCGCGATGATCCCGTTCCTCGAGCACGACGACGCCAACCGCGCGCTGATGGGCTCCAACATGCAGCGCCAGGCGGTGCCGCTGCTCAAGTCCGAGGCGCCGCTGGTCGGCACCGGCATGGAGTTTCGCGCGGCGGTCGACGCCGGCGACGTCACCGTGTCGACGAAGGCCGGCGTGGTCGAAGAGGTGTCCGCTGACGCGGTCACGATCATGGCTGACGACGGCACCCGGCAGACCTACCGCATGGCGAAGTTCCGCCGGTCCAACCAGGGCACCTGCATCAACCAGCGGCCGTTCGTCGACGAAGGCCAGCGGGTCGAGGCCGGTCAGGCGATCGCCGACGGGCCCTGCACCGACGACGGCGAACTCGCGCTCGGCCGCAACTTGCTGGTCGCGTTCATGCCGTGGGAAGGCCACAACTACGAAGACGCGATCATCCTGTCGCAGCGGTTGGTGAAGGACGACGTCCTTTCTTCGATCCACATCGAGGAGCACGAGGTCGACGCTCGCGACACCAAGCTCGGCCCCGAGGAGATCACCCGCGACATCCCGAACGTCAGCGAGGAAGTTCTCGCCGACCTCGACGAGCGCGGCATCATCCGCATCGGTGCTGACGTCGTGCCTGGCGACGTCCTGGTCGGCAAGGTCACGCCCAAGGGCGAGACCGAGCTCACCCCCGAAGAGCGGCTGCTGCGCGCGATCTTCGGTGAGAAGGCGCGCGAAGTGCGCGACACCTCGCTGAAGGTGCCGCACGGCGAAAAGGGCAAGGTCATCGACGTTAAGGTCTTCACGAGGGACGACGCCGAGCTGCCGCCCGGAGTCAACGAACTCGTGCGGGTCTACGTCGCCCAGAAGCGCAAGATCACGGACGGCGACAAGCTGGCCGGTCGGCACGGTAACAAGGGCGTCATCTCGAAGATCCTGCCCGAGGAAGACATGCCGTTCCTCGAAGACGGCACGCCGGTCGACATCGTGCTCAACCCGCTCGGTGTGCCAGGCCGCATGAACGTCGGGCAGGTGCTCGAGACGCACCTCGGCTGGGCGGCGAAGTCCGGCTGGAAGATCGACGTCAACGGCGGCGAGCCGTGGCAGAAGCGGCTCGCCGACATCGACGCGGCCGCGGCCGAGCCCGACACACTCGTCGCGACGCCGGTGTTCGACGGCGCCCGCGAAGACGAGATCAGCGGCCTGCTCGACTCCACGTTGCCCAACGCCGACGGCCTGCGCATGGTGGGTGCCGACGGCAAGGCGCGGCTGTTTGACGGCCGCTCCGGCGAGCCGTATCCGGCGCCGGTCAGCGTCGGCTACATCTACATCCTGAAGCTGCACCACCTGGTCGACGACAAATTGCACGCCCGTTCGACCGGCCCGTACTCGATGATCACTCAGCAGCCGCTGGGTGGTAAGGCGCAGTTCGGCGGTCAGCGTTTCGGCGAGATGGAGGTGTGGGCGTTGGAGGCCTACGGCGCGGCGTACGCGTTGCAGGAACTGCTCACGATCAAGTCCGACGACGTGCTGGGCCGGGTGAAGGTCTACGAGGCGATCGTCAAGGGCGAGAACATCCCCGAGCCCGGAATTCCGGAGTCGTTCAAGGTGCTCGTCAAGGAGATGCAGTCGCTGTGCCTCAACGTCGAGGTGCTCTCTAGCGACGGCATGACCTTGGAAATGCGCGATACCGACGACGAAGTATTCCGCGCGGCGGAGGAGTTGGGCATCGACCTGTCGCGGCGCGAGCCGAGCAGCGTCGAGGAAGTCTGAGAAGAATTTTCGCGGTGATCACGCAGTGAGGGGCGACCTCCCGGTTACGCCGTCGCGCCTCGCTACGTGACACCGACTTGGAAACCAGCGAGCCCGCCGCTCGAGGGAAAGAAGGAAACCTGTGCTCGACGTCAACTTCTTCGATGAGTTGCGTATCGGCCTTGCCACCGCTGACGACATCCGCCAGTGGTCGCACGGCGAGGTCAAGAAGCCGGAGACCATCAACTACCGCACGCTGCGCCCCGAGAAGGACGGCCTCTTCTGCGAGAAGATCTTCGGGCCGACCCGCGACTGGGAGTGCTACTGCGGCAAGTACAAGCGCGTGCGCTTCAAGGGCATCATCTGCGAGCGCTGTGGCGTCGAGGTCACCCGCGCCAAGGTGCGCCGCGAGCGCATGGGCCACATCGAGCTGGCCGCGCCCGTCACCCACATCTGGTACTTCAAGGGCGTGCCGAGCCGGCTCGGCTACCTGCTCGACCTGGCACCGAAGGATCTCGAAAAGATCATCTACTTCGCGGCCTACATGATTACCTGGGTCGACGAGGAGTCTCGCCACCGCGACTTGCCTAGCATCGAGGCGCAAATCTCGGTCGAGCGGCAAGACATCGAAGACCGCAAGAACGCCGACCTCGACGCGCGGAGCAAGAAGCTCGAAGAAGATCTCGCTGCGCTGGAAGCCGAAGGCGCCAAGGGCGACGCCAAGCGCAAGGTCAAGGACGGCGCCGAGCGCGAACTGCGGCAGCTTCGCGAGCGTGCCCAACGCGAACTCGACCGCCTCGACGAAGTGTTCAACCGGTTCAAGAACTTGAAGGTGCAAGACCTTGAAGGCGACGAGGTTTTGTACCGCGAGATGCGCGACCGGTTCGGCATGTACTTTCGCGGTGGCATGGGCGCGCAGGCGCTCAAGGAGCGGCTCGAGAGCTTCGACCTCGAGGCCGAAGCCGAGTCGTTGCGCGACCAGATCCGCGGCGGCCGCGGCCAGAAGAAGGCCCGCGCGCTCAAGCGGCTCAAGGTCGTCTCGGCCTTTTTGAACACGCGTAACTCGCCGATGGGCATGGTGCTCGACTGCGTCCCGGTGATCCCGCCCGACCTGCGCCCGATGGTGCAGCTCGACGGCGGCCGTTTCGCGACGTCCGACTTGAACGACCTCTACCGTCGCGTGATCAACCGTAACAACCGGTTGAAGCGACTGCTCGACCTCGGCGCGCCCGAGATCATCGTCAACAACGAGAAGCGCATGCTGCAAGAGGCCGTCGACGCGCTGTTCGACAACGGCCGTCGCGGCCGGCCGGTCACCGGCCCGGGCAACCGTCCGTTGAAGTCGCTGTCCGACATGCTCAAGGGCAAGCAGGGCCGGTTCCGCCAGAACCTGCTCGGCAAGCGTGTCGACTACTCGGCGCGTTCGGTCATCGTCGTCGGCCCGCAGCTCAAGCTGCACCAGTGCGGCCTGCCCAAAGACATGGCGCTCGAGCTGTTCAAGCCGTTCGTCATGAAGCGGCTGGTCGACCTCAACCACGCGCAGAACATCAAGAGCGCCAAGCGCATGGTCGAGCGTGCCCGGTCGGTGGTGTGGGACGTCCTCGAAGAGGTCATCACCGAACACCCGGTGCTGCTCAACCGCGCGCCAACCCTGCACCGGCTGGGCATCCAGGCCTTCGAGCCGCAGCTCGTCGAGGGCAAGGCGATTCAGATTCACCCGCTGGTGTGCGCCGCGTTCAACGCCGACTTCGACGGCGACCAGATGGCCGTGCACCTGCCGCTATCGGCCGAGGCGCAGGCCGAGGCTCGCATCCTGATGCTGTCGAGCAACAACATCTTGAAGCCGGCCGACGGCCGCCCGGTCACGATGCCGTCGCAGGACATGGTGCTCGGCATCTACTACCTCACAACCGCCCGCGACGGCGTGCTCGGCGAGGGCCGCGCCTTCGTCTCCACGGCTGAGGCGATCATGGCGCGCGACCTCGGCGAACTCGACCTTCAGGCGAAGGTCAAGATTCGGCTGAAGGATCTTCCCGCCGTCGACAACGGCAAGGAGGCGTGGAGCGCTCCTGAGGGCTGGGAGCCTGGGCAGCCGCTCGTCGTCGACACCACGCTCGGCCGCGCGCTCTTCAACGAGGCGCTGCCCACCGACTACCGGTTCATCAACTTCGAGGTCAGCAAGCGCGACCTGTCGTCGATCGTCAACGACCTGGCCGAGCGCTACCCGAAGGTCGTGGTCGCGGCGACGCTCGACGCGATGAAGGCGGCCGGGTTCTACTGGGCCACCCGCGCCGGCGTCACCATCTCGATCTCGGACGTCGTCACCCCGCCGCGCAAGCAGCAGATTCTGGAGGAGTACGAGGCCAAGGCCGACAAGGTCCAAAAGCAGTTTGAGCGCGGCCTCATCACCGACGACGAGCGTCGTCAAGAACTCATCGAAATTTGGACCCAGGCCACCGCTGACGTTGCCCGCGAGATGGAAGCCAACTTCCCCAAGGACAACCCGGTGTTCATGATGGTGAACTCCGGCGCTCGCGGAAACATGATGCAGGTGCGGCAGATCGCCGGTATGCGCGGACTCGTCGCCAACCCCAAGGGTGAGATCATTCCGCGGCCGATCAAGGCGAACTTCCGCGAAGGGCTGTCCGTGCTGGAGTACTTCATCTCCACTCACGGCGCCCGCAAGGGTCTGGCCGACACGGCGCTTCGCACCGCCGACTCCGGTTACCTCACCCGCCGGCTGGTCGACGTCTCCCAAGACGTGATCATCCGTGAGGAGGACTGCGGCACCGAACGCGGCATCATGATGCGCATCGCATCGCCCGGTCGCGACGGCCGCCTCGTGCGCGCCGGCACGGTCGAGACCTCGGTGTTCGCCCGCACGGTTGCCGAAGACGTCGTCGTCGACGGCAAGACGCTGGCTCACCCCGGCGACGACCTCGGTGACTTGTCGATCAGCGATCTGGTCGCGGGCGGAGTGCAAGAAGTCAAGGTGCGCAGCGTGCTCACCTGCGAATCGAAGGTCGGCGCGTGTGCCGCCTGCTACGGGCGTTCGCTCGCGACCGGCAAGACGGTCGACGTCGGCGAAGCCGTCGGCATCATCGCGGCGCAGTCGATCGGCGAACCGGGCACCCAGCTCACCATGCGCACGTTCCACACCGGTGGCGTCGCGGGTGAGGACATCACCCACGGTCTGCCTCGTGTCGTCGAACTGTTCGAGGCTCGTCAGCCCAAGGGTGTCGCCCCGATCAGCGAGGTCACCGGGCGCGTCAAGATCGAGGAGACCGATAAGGCTCGCAAGATCATTGTCGTTCCGGACGACGGATCTGAGGAGGTTGCTTACCAGGTCTCCAAGCGGTCGCGGGCCCGGGTCGTCGAAGGCGACCACGTCGAGGTTGGCGAACAGCTCATCGAAGGCACCGTCAACCCACACGAGGTGCTGCGCATTCTCGGCCCACGTGCCGTGCAGGTGCACTTGGTGCAGGAAGTGCAGGAGGTGTATCGGTCGCAGGGTGTGCCGATCCACGACAAGCACATCGAGATCATCGTTCGCCAGATGCTCAAGCGAGTGAACGTGCTGGAGTCGGGCGATACCGACTTCTTGCCCGGCGAGCTCGTCGAGCGGCCGCGGTTCGAAGAGGAGAACCGTCGTGTGGTGTCCGAAGGCGGCACGCCGGCGTCCGCTCGCCCGGTCTTGATGGGTATCACGAAGGCCTCGCTCGCGACCGAGTCGTGGTTGTCGGCGGCCTCCTTCCAGGAGACGACGCGGGTGCTCACCGACGCCGCGATTCACGCCAAGTCCGACCCGCTACTCGGCCTCAAAGAAAACGTCATCATCGGCAAGCTCATCCCGGCCGGCACCGGACTTCCGCGGTACCGCAACATCCGGGTCGAGCCGACCGAGGAGGCGCGGGCGTCGATGTACTCGATGGGTGGCTACGAAGGCGGCTTCGAAGACGAATACGCCCGGTTCGGCCAGGCATCCGGCCAGGCGGTGCCACTGGAGGACTACGACTACGGCAGGTTCGACAGCCGCTGACGCGACTCACACATGATCCCGGAGACTTCGGTTGAAAGCCCGCGCGAAGCCTCCGGGATCGTGTGATTGTGGCGTTTATGGACGACGAATGGCCGCCGCCGGCGGACCTACCCGCGGTATGGCCAGTACCCGCCGACATGCCGGTTGCCTGGACCGTGCCTGCCGATTCGGCGATCCCGTGGTCGAGCGCCGACACGTGGTCGATTGAATCGCCCCCTGCTTTGGCGCCGAAGTTCCCTGGGTCTTCACCGCGCGGGTCATCACTGCCGTTGGCCGCTACGTCGCTCACCGTTCGTGAGCGGCGCCCAACCACGTCGTCCGGCCGCGCGACTGTCGCTTCTCCCGCTGGTGCGGTTCGGCCAGCGTCGGGCCAGCCGTTCGGGCCTTTCCAGGCTTCGTCGCAACCGCCGCCGCGCCCGGTGTCGCCGCCAGTGCGGGGCCCGGCGCTGCCGCGCCGCTTTCAGCAGCCGCCTCGGGCGTCGCGCGCACGACGTCCGATGTGAGCCGCCCACGCTCTCCCCATGATCACGAAGACTTTTTGGCGCCTAATGGGGCAATTGTTTTCGCGATCACGGACTGGGAGGTGGCTGGTGGACCCCCGTTTTGACCCGGCGGGGGAGGCCAGGTAACCTTGCTCCTCGTGCCCGGTTCCTCCGGGCTGGCTCTTCGCGCGCTGTGTTCGGTCGGCACTGACCGTTCGGGGCCGTGCGTGGGAGCATCCCCCTGATCGAGCGTTCGGGGATCGCGCCGAGAGCGGCGCGACACACCCGACCGCGTGGGTCGGCGGGAGCAGAACCGGCAGATACACGTACAGGCACACGGCACGAACTGAAAGGCGCTCATGCCAACGATCCAGCAGCTTGTCCGCAAGGGCCGGCAGGACAAGATCGGCAAGACCAAGACGCCCGCGCTGAAGGGCTCGCCCCAGCGCCGAGGCGTCTGCACGCGCGTCTACACGACGACCCCGAAGAAGCCGAACTCGGCGCTTCGCAAGGTTGCGCGCGTGCGATTGACGAGCGGCATCGAGGTCACTGCCTACATCCCGGGCGTGGGCCACAACTTGCAGGAGCACTCGATCGTGCTGGTCCGCGGCGGCCGTGTGAAAGACCTCCCGGGCGTTCGCTACAAGATCATCCGCGGTTCGCTCGACACTCAAGGTGTCCGCAACCGCAAGCAGTCGCGTAGTCGCTACGGCGCGAAGAAGGAGAAGAGCTAATGCCGCGCAAGGGTCCGGCCCCGAAGCGCCCGGTAATCATTGACCCGGTCTACGGCTCACCGCTCGTCAGCGCGCTGGTCAACAAGGTGCTCACGAGCGGCAAGCGGTCGCTCGCCGAGCACATCGTCTACGGCGCGCTCGAAGGTTGTCGTGCGAAGACCGGCACCGACCCCGTGATCACGCTCAAGCGGGCACTCGACAACGTCAAGCCGACCTTGGAGGTGCGCAGCCGCCGAGTCGGTGGCGCCACCTACCAGGTTCCCGTCGAGGTCAAGGCCGGCCGTAGCAGCACGCTGGCATTGCGCTGGCTCGTCGGCTATGCCAAGGCGCGGCGCGAGAAGACGATGACCGAGCGGCTGATGAACGAGCTGCTCGACGCGAGCAACGGCCTGGGCGCGAGCGTGAAGCGTCGCGAAGACACCCACAAGATGGCCGAGAGCAACAAGGCCTTCGCTCACTACCGCTGGTAATCCGCACACCGAAGACGACGAGGAAGTAGCTCACAGGTGGCAACTGCAGTCATGACTGATCTGGCCAAGGTCCGCAACATCGGGATCATGGCTCATATCGACGCGGGAAAAACCACGACGACCGAGCGGATCCTCTTCTACACCGGCATCAACTACAAGATCGGCGAGGTGCACGAGGGCGCTGCCACCATGGACTGGATGCCGCAGGAGCAAGAGCGCGGCATCACGATCACCTCAGCGGCGACGACGTGTTACTGGCAAGGCCACCAGATCAACATCATCGACACGCCGGGCCACGTCGACTTCACCGTCGAGGTCGAGCGTTCACTTCGCGTGCTTGACGGCGCGGTCGCGGTATTCGACGCCGTCGCGGGTGTCGAACCCCAGTCGGAGACCGTGTGGCGCCAGGCCGACAAGTACAACGTTCCGCGGATTTGCTTCGTCAACAAGATGGACCGCGTGGGGGCGGAGTTTCACCGCACGGTCGACATGATCGTGACTCGGCTGGGCGCCGTCCCGCTCGTCATCCAGTTGCCGTGGGGCGTCGAGGCTGATTTCAAAGGCGTCATCGACTTGATCTGGAACCGCGCGCTGCTGTGGAGCGGCGAAGGCAAGGGCGAGGCGTACGAGATGGTCGAGATCCCGTCCGACCACGCCGAGGTTGTGCGCGAATGGCGCGACAAGCTGCTCGAGACTCTGGCCGAGAACGACGACGAGATCATGGAGCAGTACCTCGAGGGCGTCGAGCCGACTCCTGAGCAGATCAAGGAGGGCATCCGCCGGGCGACCGTCTCGGGCAAGCTCACCCCGGTGCTTTGTGGTACGGCCTTCAAGAACAAGGGCGTGCAGCCCATGCTCGACGCCATCACCGATTTCTTGCCCAGCCCGGTCGACGTCGGTTCCATCGTCGGCCACAAGATGGGCGACGAGTCAGTGGAGGTCGACCGCGAGCCCAGTGACGACGCGCCGCTATCCGCATTGGCGTTCAAGATCATGAGCGACAAGTATCTCGGCAAGCTCACCTACCTGCGTATCTACTCAGGTCGGCTGAACGCCGGTGCGTCGCTGCTCAACTCGACCAAAGACAAGAAGGAGCGCATCGGCCGCCTGCTTCGCATGCACGCGAACAAGCAAGAAGACATCGAGTGGGCCGGCGCCGGCCAGATCGTCGCGGTCGCCGGCCTCAAGCAGACGACCACCGGCGACACGCTGTGCGACCCCGACAACCCGGTGATCCTCGAGTCGATGACCTTCCCGACGCCGGTCATCCAGGTCGCCATCGAGCCGAAGACCAAGGCCGACCAGGAGAAGCTCGGAGTCGCGATCCAGCGGCTGGCCGAAGAAGACCCGACCTTCCAGGTGCACACCGACGAAGAGACGGGCCAGACGATCATCGCCGGCATGGGCGAGTTGCACCTCGACATCTTGGTCGACCGCATGAAGCGCGAGTTCAACGTCGAGGCCAACGTCGGCAAGCCGCAGGTCGCCTACCGTGAGACGATCCGCCGCAAGGTCGAGAAGATCGATTACACGCACAAGAAGCAAACCGGCGGTTCCGGCCAGTTCGCCCGCGTGATCATCGACCTCGAGCCGGGTCAAAGCGGCGATGGCGAGGGCGGCTACGAGTTCATCAACAAGGTCACCGGCGGTCGCATCCCGCGTGAGTACATCCCGGCGGTCGACCAGGGCTGCCAGGAGGCCATGCAGTTCGGCGTCCTGGCCGGTTACCCGCTCGTCGACGTCGTCGTTACCTTGCAAGATGGCGCCTACCACGACGTCGACTCGTCTGAACTCGCCTTCAAGATTGCCGGTTCGATGGCGTTCAAGGAGGCGGCACGCAAGGCCGACCCGACGCTGCTCGAGCCGATCATGTCGGTCGAAGTGCGCACGCCCGAGGACTACATGGGCGACGTCATCGGCGACCTCAACAGCCGTCGCGGCATCATCCAGGCGATGGACGACATCGCCGGTACTCGGGTGATCCGCGCGAAGGTGCCGCTGTCTGAGATGTTCGGTTACGTGGGCGACCTGCGCGGTCGCACCCAAGGCCGGGCGAGCTACAGCATGGAGTTTGACTCCTACGCCGAAGTTCCCAAGAGCGTGGCGGAGGAGATCATCAAGAAGGCCCGAGGCGAGTGACCGCTCGTCGAAGGAAGTAATCCAGCAACACAACCGCAAGAAGTCCTGTACGTCGTACGGCGAAGCAATCCATCCTCAAGGAGCACCCAGTGGCGAAGGCGAAGTTCGAGCGGACCAAGCCCCACGTCAACATCGGCACCATCGGTCACATCGACCATGGCAAGACGACGCTGACGGCGGCCATCACGAAGGTCCTGCACGACGCACACCCGGACCTCAACCCCTTCACGCCGTTCGACCAGATCGACAAGGCGCCGGAGGAGAAGGCCCGCGGCATCACGATTTCGATCGCGCACGTCGAGTACCAGACCGACAGCCGGCACTACGCACACGTCGACTGCCCCGGTCACGCCGACTACATCAAGAACATGATTACCGGCGCGGCGCAGATGGACGGCGCGATCCTGGTCGTCTCGGCAGCTGACGGTCCCATGCCGCAGACCAAGGAGCACGTCCTGCTCGCGCGCCAGGTCGGCGTCCCCTACATCGTCGTCGCCTTGAACAAGGCCGACGTCGTCGACGACGAGGAAATCCTCGAGCTCGTCGAACTCGAAGTGCGCGAGCTGCTGAGCTCGTACGAGTTCCCGGGCGACGACGTTCCCGTCGTCCGCGTCTCGGCGCTCAAGGCACTCGAAGGCGACGCCAAGTGGGCCGAGTCGATCATGACCCTCATGAAGGCCTGCGACGACAACATCCCCGAGCCGGTCCGTGAGATCGACAAGCCGTTCTTGATGCCCATCGAGGACGTCTTCACGATCACCGGTCGTGGCACCGTCGTCACCGGTCGCGTCGAGCGTGGCGTGGTCAAAGTCGGTGAGACCGTCGAGATCGTCGGCATCAAGGACAAGACGCAGAGCACGACCGTCACGGGCGTCGAGATGTTTCGCAAGCTGCTCGACGAAGGCCGCGCGGGCGACAACATCGGCGTCCTGCTTCGTGGCACCAAGCGCGAAGAAGTGGAGCGCGGCCAGGTCGTCTGCAAGCCGGGCTCGATCACGCCGCACACCGAGTTCGAGGCGCAGGTCTACGTCTTGTCCAAGGACGAAGGCGGCCGGCACACCCCGTTCTTCAACAACTACCGTCCTCAGTTCTACTTCCGCACCACGGACGTCACCGGCGTCGTCACGCTGCCGGAGGGCACCGAGATGGTCATGCCGGGCGACAACACCGAGATGAAGGTCGAACTGATCCAGCCGGTGGCTATGGAAGAGGGCCTGCGGTTCGCCATCCGTGAGGGTGGCCGCACCGTCGGCGCCGGCCGAGTCACCAAAATCCTGAAGTAGTGCAGTGCGGCGGCCGGAGGTTAGCCTCCGGCCGCCGTCTCACGCGAGCGAGTCACAAAGTTTCGTCGCAGAAGTTTTCGAAGAACAGCAGCGGTAGTACGAGAGACAGGAACCGGGACCACCATGGCGGGACAAAAGATCCGCATCCGGCTCAAGGCCTACGACCACGAGGTCATCGACAGCTCGGCGCGCAAGATCGTCGAGACGGTGACTCGCACTGGTGCGCAGGTCGCGGGCCCGGTGCCGCTGCCGACGGAAAAGAACGTGTACTGCGTGATCCGTTCGCCGCACAAGTACAAGGACAGCCGCGAGCACTTCGAGATGCGCACCCACAAGCGGCTCATCGACATCCTCGACCCGACACCGAAGACCGTCGACTCGCTCATGCGGCTCGACTTGCCGGCGGGCGTCGACATCGAAATCAAGCTGTAAGAGGACGCGACTTCTCATGGCTAAGCAGATCAAGGGCGTGCTGGGCGAAAAGCTCGGCATGACACAGGTCTTCGACGACCAGGGCCGCATCGTGCCGGTCACTGTCGTCCAGGCCGGCCCGTGCGTCGTCACGCAGGTGAAGACGCCGGATGTCGACGGCTACTCCGCCGTCCAGCTGGCTTATGGCGCGATCGACCCGCGCAAGGTGAACAAGCCGGAGGCCGGGCACTTCCGCAAGGCCGGCGTGCCACCGCGGCGCTATCTCATCGAGGTGCGCACCACCGACGCGAGCGAGTACACGCTCGGCCAAGAGGTCACCGTCGAGGCGTTCGACGCCGGCCAGTTTGTCGACGTCGTCGGCACGAGCAAGGGCAAAGGCTTCGCGGGTGTGATGAAGCGGCACAACTTCAAGGGCCTCTCGGCGTCGCACGGCACCGAGCGCAAGCATCGCTCGCCTGGTTCGGTCGGCGCCTGCGCCACGCCCAGCCGGGTGTTCAAAGGCTTGCGCATGGCAGGCCGCATGGGCGGCGTGCGTACCACGACCCAGAACTTGAGAGTCCACGCGGTCGACACCGAGGCGAACCTGATCCTCCTCAAGGGTGCGGTGCCCGGCCCGAACGGTGGCGTCGTGTACGTCCGCACCGCGGCCAAGGGAGGTGCGGCATGAGCAGCGCAACGGTCGCGGGCACGGACCGCAGCGTCGACCTGCCCGCCGAGGTGTTCGACGTCCAGGTCAACATTCCGCTGATCCACCAGGTGGTGGTGGCGCAACTCGCGGCCGCCCGCGCCGGCACGCACGACACGAAGACCCGCGGCGAGGTCAGCGGTGGCGGCAAGAAGCCCTACCGGCAAAAGGGAACCGGTCGTGCCCGGCAGGGCTCGACTCGCGCGCCGCAGTTCGCCGGCGGTGGCGTCGTGCACGGCCCGACGCCGCGCAAGTACGACCAGAAGACGCCCAAGAAGATGAAGGCGGCGGCCCTGCGGGGTGCCCTGTCCGACCGTGCGCGTGCCGGTCGGGTGCACGTGCTCGCGGGCATCACGGACGCCGAAACCCCGTCGACGAAGGCCGCGCTGGAAAGCTTGCGCGCGGCGGTCGGTGACGCCGCCAAGAAGCTGCTCGTCGTCGTCGAACGCAGCGACGAGGTTGGCTGGAAGAGCCTGCGCAACGTGGTGAACGTCCACCTGCTCGTGCCCGACCAGCTCAACGCGTACGACGTCCTCGTGAGCGACGACGTGGTGTTCACCGAGGGCGCGCTGAACTCGTTCCTCGGCGTCGACAATGCGCCGGCCGCAACAGGTGCCGACGAGACGGAAGGGCAGGCGGCCCAATGATCCCCGACCCGCGCGACGTGCTCCTCGCGCCGCTGATCTCGGAGAAG
>JBDZVM010000005.1:155040-156802 GCA_040255675.1 Actinomycetales bacterium
CCCAATGATCCCCGACCCGCGCGACGTGCTCCTCGCGCCGCTGATCTCGGAGAAGAGCTACGGCTTGCTCGACGAGAACAAGTACACGTTCCTGGTGGCACCGCACGCCAACAAGAGCGAGATCAAGATCGCGGTGGAGAAGGTGTTCAACGTCAAGGTCACCGACGTCAACACCCTCAACCGCCAGGGCAAGCGCAAGCGCACCCGCTATGGATACGGCAAGCGCAAAGACACCAAGCGCGCGATCGTCACGCTGGTGGCCGGCGACCGCATCGACATCTTCGGCGGGCCGGTCTCCTGACCGGGCAGTCGATCAAGCAAGGGAAAACGAAGCGATGGGCATTCGCAAGTACAAGCCGACGACCCCGGGTCGCCGTGGCGCGAGCGTGGCCGACTTCGTCGAGGTCACCCGAGACGAGCCGGAGAAGTCGCTCGTGCGTCCGCTGCACTCCAAGGGCGGACGCAACGTGCACGGCCGGGTCACCGTCCGCCACCAGGGTGGCGGCCACAAGCGCGCCTACCGGCTCATCGACTTCCGTCGTAACGACAAGGACGGCGTACCGGCCAAGGTCGCGCACATCGAGTACGACCCCAACCGCACCGCGCGGATCGCGTTGTTGCACTACACGGACGGCGAGAAGCGGTACATCCTCGCGCCGTCCAGGTTGCAGCAAGGTGACACCGTCGAGTCGGGGCCGAGCAGCGACATCAAGCCGGGCAACAACCTGCCGCTGCGCAACATCCCGGTCGGTACCGTCGTCCACGCCATCGAGCTGCGACCCGGCGGCGGCGCGAAGATCGCCCGATCGGCCGGCGCGAGCGTCCAGCTCGTCGCCAAGGAAGGCGCCTGGGCGCAGCTGCGCATGCCATCCGGCGAAATTCGCAACGTCGACGTCCGCTGCCGCGCCACGGTCGGTGAGGTCGGCAACGCCGAGCAGTCGAACATCAACTGGGGCAAGGCCGGTCGCATGCGCTGGAAGGGCAAGCGCCCGTCCGTGCGCGGCGTGGCCATGAACCCGGTCGACCACCCACTCGGCGGTGGCGAAGGCAAATCCTCGGGTGGCCGCCACCCGGTCAGCCCGTGGGGTCAGCCCGAAGGCCGCACCCGTCGTACCCGCAAGCCGAGCGACGCGCTCATCGTCCGCCGCCGCAAGTCCAAGAAGAAGCGCTAGGAGCCACCCGCGATGCCGCGAAGCCTGAAGAAGGGGCCCTTCGTCGACGACCACTTGCAAAAGAAGGTCGATCTGCAAAACGACAAGGGCACCAAGAACGTCATCAAGACGTGGTCTCGGCGCTCGATGATCGTGCCCGACATGCTCGGCCACACCATCGCGGTGCACGACGGTCGCAAGCACGTGCCGGTGTTCATCACCGAGTCGATGGTCGGTCACAAGCTCGGCGAGTTCGCGCCGACTCGTACCTTCCGCGGGCACGTGAAAGACGATCGGAGGTCGCGTCGTGGCTAGTCCGCTCGGCACCACGAGCACGCCGACCGGCCCAATCGTGCGGGCGCAGGCGAAGCTGCGCTACTCGACCGTCACCCCGATGAAGGCCCGCCGGGTCGTCGACCTCGTACGCGGGCTGCCGGCCGACGAGGCGCTGTCGGTGCTGCGGTTCGCGCCGCAGTCGGCGTCCGACCCGGTCTACAAGGTGCTCGAAAGCGCGATCGCGAACGCGCAGTACGCGGCACAGCAACGCAACGAGCGGCTGGACGTCGAAGACCTCGTCGTCTCGCAGGCCTACGTCGACGAAGGCCCGACGT
>JBDZVM010000032.1:0-29762 GCA_040255675.1 Actinomycetales bacterium
GTCGCGCCGCGACCCGATGGCGCTGTCGCGCCGCGACCCGATGGTGCTGTCGCGCCGCGACCGGGTGCACAACCGGACGACGCGGAGCCGGGCGATGTGGAGCGGGACAACGCGGAGCCGGGCGACGCGCGACCGCCGCTGATCCGCCGACGCGCGGGTGGGGCCGTGATCACCGAATCGCGCCCCGAGCGGGGAGCTTAGCCGCCCGTGCGCGTGCAAACCGAGACGCGTGTCGTCGACATCACCCCTGGCGGCAGCGTCGACGTCAACCTCGACGTCGTCAACACCACCGAAGTGATCGACGGCATCACCGCGCGTGTGATCGGCCTCGAACCCGAGCTCGTGAAGGCGCGGCCCGACCTGCTGTCGCTGTTTCCCGAGACGTCGGGGCGACTCACTCTCACGCTTGGATTGCCGACGCAGTTTCCGGCGGGCCGTCACCCGGTCACGGTCGAGGTCGCGTCGAGCGCGGGTGCCGTTGAGCCGACGCACGTCGACCTCGACCTCGTCGTCGCGCCGCATCCGGCCGTCGACCTGAATCTGCGCCCCGCCTTGCTGCGCGCCCGCCGCAAAGGCAGGTTCGCCGTCCATTGTGTGAACAGCGGCAACGTGCCACTCGACGTCGCCTTGTCGCTCGTCGACCCTGAGCGGGCGATTACCGCGACGTTCGAGCCGGCGAATCTGACCGTCGAGCCTGGCCAGACCCGCATCAGCAATTTGCTGGTGCGCGGGCCGCGCCACCTAGTCGGCAACGACGTCGACCGCGCGCTGTCGATCAGCTGTGAGGCCGACACCGCACGAGCTGAAACCGTCGGCACGTTCCGGCAGCGCCCGACTTTTAACCGCGGCTTGCTGACCGCTCTTATCTTGATGTCGATCGTCGCCCTGTGGGCGCTCGCATTTCTGCTCGGCCTCACCAAGGTGTTTTCCGGCGACCCGCTCACCAAGACCGCGCCGGCGTCGTTTTTCGCGTCGGCTGTCGCCGGAGGTGCCGCCGGAAATCAGGCAGGCCGAGCGCCAAGCGACGTGCTGCCGAAAAGCGGCGTGTTGCCGCCGGGAGTCGGCGGCGCGATTTCCGGCACGGTCACGGCGGCTAGCACGGGTGAGGGCGTGGGCCGCATCGTCGTCGAGGCGCTTCGCCAATCGAAAGACGGCTTGAAGCTCGTCACCTCAGCGGCCACGCAGGCCGACGGCACGTATTCGCTGGTCGGGCTTTTCCCGGGCAATTATTTCTTGCGGTTTAGCGCGCCCGGTTACGTCACGGTGTGGTACCCGGCGGCCGCCGACCAAGGCGGCGCCAAGCAAATCAACGCGACGGCGCAGCAGGTCACGAAAGGCGCCGCGGTGCAAATCACCGGGAAGCCGGCGTCGGTGAGCGGCGACGTCGACCCGGGCGACATCGTGACGCCGGTCACCACAACGGTGACGGTGCGTGCGCTGTCGAGCGCGGCCCCTTCGCCGTCTGGACAAACCAGCGGCGCGGTAGGCACGACCGGCGACACCGGCGCGGCTTCAGCGACGAGCGATTCCCCAGTTATCGCAACGGTCACCACAGACGCGTCGGGCCATTACGAAATCCCGAATTTGCCCGCACCCAACACGTACGAGTTCGGGTTCACGACGCCCGGTTATTTGCCGACCACCATCGTCGACACAGTGGGCGGCGGGCAGCAGCGGTCGGAGCCCACCGTGCGATTGCGTGCCGCGGTCGGTTCGATAACAGGCACCGTCATCGACGGCACGAACCCGCTCGGCGGCGTCGCTGTTTCCGTCACGGTCAACGGCCAGGAAGTGAAGACCGCGACGCCGACCGTCGGCACCGTCGGAGCTTTCACTATCGGCAATCTGCCCACGCCGGGCACGTACATCTTGACGTTCACCAAAGACCAGTACAGCTCGCAAAGCGTGGCCGTCGACCTCGGTCCGGGCGAGCAGAAAAACGGGCTCGCCATCACGCTCATCGGTGGCACCGGTACCGCCTCTGGAACGGTCGTCAACGGTAGCGGTGACGGGCTCGGGGGCGTGACCGTCACGGTCGGTGGCCTGGCCCCGCCGGTTTCGACGACGACGCTCACCACCGGCGCCGTCGGCGCGTTCGTTATTGCCGGATTGCCGACCCCTGGCTCGTACACGCTCACGTTCACGTTGCCCGGCTACCAGCCGCAAACCGTGCCGGTCGTGTTGGACGGCGCGAACCCGGCCGGCAAGGTGCAGGTGACGTTGACGCCGAGCGTCGGCAGCATCGCGGGCGTCATTCGCGGGTCGGCGAGCAACGGCATCGTCGGAGCGACGATCAGCGTCACCGACGGCAAAAACGCGCGCACCACGACGTCGGTGAGCAGCGACCCGGCAGGCAGCTACCTCATGAGCGATTTGCCGCCCGGTGCGTACACGGTGACCGTTTCGAAGGACGGCTTCGTCTCGCAGACCGCCTTGCTCTACGTCGCCGCGGGGCAAAAAGTCAGCCAGGATTTCACCTTGAACAGCAGTAGCCCCTGATGCGCGTAACAGTCGGGCCGCGCCAGGCGGCAGTGCAACCGGGCCAGCCGTTGGTGTTGTCGGTCACCGTCACCAACACCGGCGACGTCATCAGCGGGCACCAAATTCGCGTGCTGGGGCTCGACCCGCGATGGGTCGCGATCGACCACGAACAACTTTCGCTGTTCCCGGGCGCGACCGGCTCGGCGCTCGTCACGATCACACTCCCACCCGGCAGCACCGCGGGCCAGCGCACGATAGCGGTGCAAGTGCGCGAGCTCACTCCTCCTCGCGGCACGTCGGTCACGGACGTCGACTTGTTTGTGCCGCAGGCAAAAGCGGTCACCATGCGGCTCGACCCAGCCACCGTGACCGGCGGACGCCGGGCAACCTTCGGCGTCGTCATCGAGAACGTCGGAAACACCGTCGTCGCGGGCAGTCTGGGCGGCACCGACCCCGAAGAAAAGGCCGCGTTTCATTTCACCCCGACCGACATCGTGCTCGGCCCGGGCGAGCAAGTCGCGGCGCAACTGCGGATGCAAGCAAAGCGGCGCATCGCCGGCACTCCCGCCGTCCGGCCGTTCCAGGTCGGAATTCGACCGGACGGCGCTGAGCGCATCACCTCGAGCCCCGACAACCCGAACGACCGTGGCGCCACCGGGACGTTCATTCAGCGGCCGTGGCTTTCTCGCGGCGCGTTCTCGTTACTCGGCCTACTCGCCGCGATCACCGTTTTCGCGCTGGTCATTACGTATGCGCTGTCGGGTGTCGTGAGTAAATCGGCCGCTGACCGAAACCTCGCCTTGCAAGTTGCCCAAGCCCAGCAAGGCGGTGCCAAGGCCGGCAGTTCGTCCCTTGCCGGCACGGTGCGGTTGCTGACGTCGGGCACTGGTGTTCCCGGCGTCACCGTCGAGGTTTTCTCGGCGTCCGATAGCGGTTCGCCCGTCACGTCGACCGCTACAGACCGCGCCGGCGCCTACCAATTCGGCGGACTCGCGGCCGGCAGCTACAAGATGCGTTTTCGCGGCGCCGGTTTCGCCGAGCTGTGGTATCCGAACGCGCTCGACAGCTCCAACGCGATCACGATCGATCTCACCGCCGGCCAGTCCAAAGCCGGTCTCGACGTGTTGCTCGGCGGGTTGCCCGCGAGCCTTTCAGGCACCGTCGTCGGCGACGACCCGGTCGGTGCCACCGTGACGTTGCAAATTGCGAGTACTGACAGCGGCTCTGGCACTTCTAGCGATTCTGGCACTTCTAGCGATTCTGGCAGTTCTGGCGATACCGTCGGCGCCGACAGTAGCGGTGCCATCTTGCGTACCGTTAGTGTCGCCGCCGACGGCGGTTTCACCATCGAACAAGTGCCGTCGCCGAGCGTCTACGACCTGGTCGTGAGCAAGCCCGGATACGCGACCGCGAGCGAACGCATCGACCTCGGTGGCGGAGAAAACCGCAAAGGCGTCGAAGTTCTGCTGCGCAAGGGCGACGGGCTGATTGCCGGCACCGTGTCGGGCGCCGGCGGCCCGATCGGCGGCGCGACAATCACCGCGACGTCCGGTCAAACCACCGTGCAGACAGTCAGTTTGACGCAGGACGCCGTCGGCACCTTCACGTTGCGCGGCCTCCCCACGCCGGCATCGTTCACCGTGACCGTCGCGAAGCCGGGCTACGCGGCGCAGACGCTGACGTTGAGCCTCACCGCGGCACAGCAACTGACGGGCGTCGGCATCACGCTCGGCAACGCGTCGGGGTCGCTGTCGGGCACGGTCAAGACGCTCGCCGACAACTTGCCAGCGGGCGACGTGTCGGTGACAGTCACCAATGGCGCCTCCACTATCCAAACCGTCACTCAAAGCACGGGTAACACGGGCGCGTGGTCAGTGACGGGTCTTTCGGTGCCGAGTACTTACACAGTGACGTTTTCTCGTGCCGACCTCGCGTCGCAGACGGTGTCGGTGTCGCTCGACCCGTTCGGGGCCGTGAGCGGTGGCACGGGCGTGCTTGACGCCGACCAGATAAACGCCAGCTTGAAGGCCGCTACCGCTGTGCTGAAGGGACTCGCGAAAGACACCGGCGGGCACGCCCTCGGCGACATTCAAGTGTCGTTGACGTCGAGCGCCGGAAACTTCAATGTGACGACAGCGTCCGTCCCGTCGACGTCCGCTCAAATCGGGCAGTACGAAATCGACCGGCTGCCGCCCGGTACCTACACGGTCAGCGTGAATCGCAAGGGCGCGCGGCCGACGTCCACCATCGTGACGCTCGCCGCCGGCGACGTGAAGACGTACGACCCGGTGCTGGCCCAGCCCGCGACGATCAGCGGCGTCGCTTACGGCGCCGACTGCGAGACGCCGCTCGCCGGCGCGCAGGTGAGCTTGTATCTGGCATCGCAATACCCGACCGTCGTCTTGCGGACGACGACCACCGACGCGACAGGCCATTACTCGTTCATCGACCTCGACGCGCCGCAAAGCTACATCGTCGAATTCACCTATCCGCCCGGGGGCTCACCCCTCGGATCGGCCATCGTGAACCTGCAAGAAAGCCAGAACCTCACGCAAGACCTTCGCAGCATGGAGTGCGGCTCGTGGACGTCGACCGGATGATCGAAGCGTTCGTGCAGGGCTGCCCCTCAGCGCCTTCGGGCGGCGTCGAGGTGGCGTCGGGGCAGCCGGCTCAGTTGCAGGTGGTGCTGCGCAACATCGGCGTCGAACCGCTCGACGTCGCCGTCGAAGTCGTGGGCCTCGACCCGCTGTGGCTCTCAGCAACGCGGCGAGTCGAATCGTTGCTGCCTGGTGAAGCAGCGACCTCGACGGTTATCGTGACGCCACCTGCCGGCTCGTCAGCGGGCCGCTATCCGGTTGTCGTCGTCGTCCGGCCGATCGTCGGCTCTGCTGCTTCGACCGACGCGTTGCAACTCGACGCCGTCGTCGTGGTCGGCGACATGGCCGGCCTTCGGCTCGCACTCGACCCGGCCGAGCCGAGCGCTGTGCGGTCTCGGCGGGTGAACGTCGAACTCGAGAACAAAAGCAGTAGCCCACTCACTGTCGGGCTCAGCACGAGCACGTCCGCCGGCGTTCGCCTCTCGCTCGACGAATCGAGCGCCACGGTCGCGGGCGGCCAGACCGCGAGTGTGCGCGGGCGGCTTTCCGTGCGGCCGAAGATGTTCGGCCAGACAAGGCATATTCCGTTCATCGTCACCGCGCAGGGGCGCACCACGCCACTTCGGGTCGACGGCGTCTTTGTCGCGAAGCCATTGTTCGGCCGTGGTGTCGCTCGGATACTCGCGGTGGCTCTTGTGGTTGCGCTGTGGGCTGCGGCGGCTTTGGTCGGCGTCGACAAAATATCCCAGCGGGCACACAAGAACGATCAGGTATCCGCGGCCCCTACCAGCCAGGCGCCGGCGTCGGCGGGTGCCTCGGGCGGTGCTGGCAATTCGGGTTCGGGCGGCTCTGGTTCGGGTTCCGGTGGGTCAGGTTCAGGTGGCTCGGGCTCTGGCGGTTCAGGGTCTGGCTCGGGCGCTTCCGCGGTGCCGGCGTCCAACAAACTTACTCGCGTCAACGGAACGGTCGTGGGCGCGTCGCCTGGCGGCGTCACCGTGACACTCTCGCCGACGTCGCTCGTCGACGAAGCGGCCGAGGGCGCGACGTTTGTCGACGTCGTCCAAAAACGCAGCCCTATCGGCAAAATCTCGGCGTCGAACGTGTCGTTCGTGCGATCTGGCACGGTCGGTTCGACCACCGTCTCGACGGTGACGTCGTCCGACGGCTCGTTCGCGTTCGGCGGTGTGCGCACACCTGGCTATTACCTGCTCACATTCGAAAAGGCCGGATACCAGACCAAGCGTTACGTGATCAGCCCGACGCCGGGCGACTCCACACCGCTCAAGGTGACGATGGCCGCGGGCGAAGGCAGTTTGAGCGGCTCGGTGAACGGCCCCAGCGGGCCGCTCGGCGGAGTCGCCATCACGATTACCGACGGCACCGTGACTATTTCGACCTCGACGCCGACCACCGGCGACGTCGGGAAATGGTCGGTCAGCGGAGTTTCGACTCCCGGCACGTATTTAGTGACGGCGACCAGCAATGGCTTCGGCGCGCAGTCGACCCTCGTAAATTTAGCCGCCGGCGCGACGCTCGGCGGTGTGAACCTGACGCTTCAGCCCGGTGTCGAGGCGCTTACCGGGACGGTTTCCGGGCCCGACTTGAGCGGCAAGGTTTCGGGCCTCGGCGGAATTACGGTCACCGCCACCAATGGCAAAGTCACCCGGACGGCGACCACCGTGACGACCGGACCGGTAGGCCAGTACACGCTTCCTGATCTGCCGGTGCCGTCGACCTACACCGTAACGTTTTCCGCCGACGGCTACGCCGTGCGCACCGCGCAGGTCGACCTCACCGGAGACGCGCCCTCGCACACACTCGACGCGCTGATGTCGCTGTCGACCGCGACCGTAACCGGCACCGTCACCGACTCCAGCGGCACGGGCTTGGTTGGCGCGGGTGTCGTGCTCACGGGTCAAGGCGGCACGTACAAGACGACGACCGTTTCCGATCCCGCCGGCGGGTTTCGCGTTACGGGAGTGGTTCCTGGCTCGTACGTTGTGAGCGCCCAGAAATTCGGCTACGACACCCAGTACACGCAAGTGAACGTCACGATGGGCACGCCGATCGACGTGCCCGCGATCAAGCTACCGACTCATCCAGGTGAGGTGGTCGCCGCAACCGCGCATGTGCAAGGCATCGTCATCGACGCGAGCACGAACGACGCGATCACGTGCGGTCAGGCGACGTGTACATACACGGTGTCGACGACGGAAAAGCAAAGCGACGGTTCGACGAAGCCGTTCTCGACGACCGTGACCGTGACGTCCGGCGGTCAAAATCCGCAGTACGCGTTGCCGTTGCTCACCGACACGAATGGCTTGCTGCCTGGCTTGCACACCTTGACCGTCACTGCCGCTGGCTACGAAACAGCAACGGTAAATGTGCAGGTACCGCTCGGCGGCATTGCGACGGCACCGATCGTGGCCTTGCATCCTTCCGCGACACTCACTGGCACCATCAGCACCGTCGTCGGTGCGGTGCCAGCGAACACCTGCGTCGTGATGGTGCCGTCGTCCGTAACGCCGAACGGCGCGCCACCGTGCACGCCCGACACGAATGCGGCCGGCGGATGCACCAGCGACGCGGGCACGTTCTGCGGAATCGTCGATTCGAAGAACCAGTACACCGTGCGGCCCAACCACGGCAGCTACCAGGTGTGGGTGGTGCCGGGCGACACTGACTACTTGCCCACCGGGCCGGTGTTCATCAGCCTCGACGTCTCCGAGGTTAAGGCCTACAACGCGACATTGAACCGGCTGGGTCGACTGCAAGTCTTTGTCCAAAAGCCAGACCCTGCTGGGAATCTCGTCTTGGCCGGTTCCGGCGTGACGGTCACCGCGACGCAGACCGGCAACAGTGCCAATACCGTCACGGCCACTACGGGCTCCACCAGCGGTGCTCTCTTGACCGGCCTCTTACCAGGCACCTACACCGTGCAGGCCACTGAGGGAACTGATCTGTCCGGTGTCGTGACCGTCGGTGTTGCGTTGAACTCCGATGGCTCCGCGGCCACGACCGTTGTGATGACGGCGACCATTGAAGGCGTTCGCGGGCGGCTCGTCTATTTGGTCGATGGCAGCCCGCAACCGATAGCCAACGCCACCGTCACCCTGACCGGCGTCTGGTTTTACTGGGGCACCACGCCGTACAAGATTTCGCTTCCAGTGGTGACCGACAGCAACGGTTGCTTTGCCTTCAGCGATACTGGCGCCGTGCCCGCCGACGTCGGCACCGGTGGTTGCGAGACCGGAAATGTGCCGACCACGTGGTTGCCGATCGTCACGCCCTACGTCGACGTCAGTCTCACGCTGCCTACGGGCTATCCGACTTTCACCCCCGCGACGTTCGGGGTGAGCTCGTCGAGTTTGCTCACCGTGACAGCGGGCACGCCGCCGCGGACCGTGTCTGGAACAGTCACCGTCGCGGGCGGCGGCAGTCCCGACTTGAGTGCGGTCCAGTTCGAGGTTTCCGCCCAGCCCGGCGGCTCGGGAACGGTGAAGCTTTCGTCAGATTCGACGGGCACCATCAGCTGGTACGACTCTAGCGAGGGAAATCAGCTCAATGTCGCCTGGCCAGGCACGTACACCATCCAGGCCAGCATGTCCGGGTATGACAGCGCACCCCAGACGTTCACCATCGACGCGAAGACCGACGGCAGCACGTACACGTTGCCGACGTTCCAACTCGAACCGTATGGTGCCTTACTTGTCGGCGCGGTCGACCAGAACGGCGATCCCATCAAGAACAACTCGTCGACCGCCCCGAACCTGACGTTCACACTGAACGGGCAAACCCTTTCACCGACGCCCGGTCAGTCAACAGTGAAGTTCGCGAATCTGTCATCGAACAAGACGTACAACGTGACGGTGCAGGCGGCCGGCTACCAATTCAAGACGTCGGGCTCGCTCAGCGTCACGGCTGGCGACACGAATCCGACGACTCCGCAAAACGTGACGCTCTCGCGCGACGGCGCTATCGCGGGCACTGTGTACGCGGTCACTTACAAGACTGACGGCACGACGCAAATAAGCAAGTCGGCGATCGGCGGCGTCAAAGTCAGCGCGACCGATGGCACCGACACGTTTTCCACGACGAGCGCCGCTGATGGCTCCTACCGAATTACCGGCACGGCAGCCGCCGAAGGGCTCAATACCGGTACCTGGACCGTCACTACTGACGCGGTGAAGAATACTGACGGTACGACGGCATATGCGGCGACCTCGGCGTCCGTCGATGTCACATCAACGTCGAGCGACACCTCGAACGATATTCTGATCGCGGCGCAGACGGCGACTCTCACGATCGTCGTCCAAAGCGACGACAAGCCGGCTCAGGACATCGCCGGGGCAACGGTCACTTTGCAGAGCTCGGCGACCGGAACGTTGTCGCCGACCACGACAAGCGGCAACTCTTACACGTTCGCCAACCTCCCGCCGATCAGCTATTCGCTGAACGTCATGGCAACGAATTACTCGCCGGTCAACAAGACAGAAACCGTGTCGCCAGGCCAAATCGCGACCGACTACATTACGATGGCCACGCAGGTCAACAGTTTCTACGGCACCGTCACCGGTTACCAGGGCACGACCTCGCTGGGAGCGTTGGAAGGTGCGCTCGTCACCGTCACCGACTCCAAGGGCAACACCGTCGGCACTGACACCACCGACGCGGACGGCGGCTACCAGGTAAGCGGACTCAAGAGCAGCACGGGCACCGGGTACACGATTACCGTGACGGCAACCGACTACCAAGCCGCCACGAAGACCAAGATTACGGTGAGCGGAGGCACCACGAAACAGGTCGACGTCAATATCTACCTGTATTCGCACAAGGTCACATTCACGGTGTCGTCGTCACTGGCGAGCGTCAAAGTGACCGGTTCGGTCACGATAAAGCCGCAAGGAAGTACGGGCACGCAGCAAACCGTCAATATCACCACCGATGTGCTTTCCGGCAACCAAGTCGCCGTATTCAACCAGGTCTATCCCGACATCTACGACATCACGGTGACCGGTTCAGGTAGTCATCACGGCGACTTCACGCCGACGGGGTCGCCGTTGACGGTGCACGGCACCGCAACGGACGAGGCGGATTCGCTCACTGTCAACGAACTCGAGTTGCAGATTTCAGCCACGGCGAACCCGCCGAAGACGACGCTCTCGACAAGCGTGAGCGTCACACCGTCGGGAGGGTCGGCGGTGAGTCTCGGCAGCCTCACCGCGAACGGCACCAGCACGCTGGACGTTTATTTCGACTCCGGGAACACCTACACGGTGACCGCGAGCGCGACGGGATACTCCGACGGCACTTACGTCACGAAATCGGGTGACACTAGCGACACAGTAGCGCTGGTGCTCAACCAGACGCCGGGCTCGATGAAAGTTACAGTGAAAGACAGCGCTAACAACCTAATTGACGGCGCGACGGTTTCCCTGTCGGGAGGAACCAACCCGCCGGCTGATCAGACGACATCGAGTGGTGTCACAACCTTCCAGGACGACGTGCTTCCGGGCACGTACACAGTGACCGTCGACAAGTCCGGCTCGCCTACGCTGCACGGATCAGCAAC
The DNA here is from genome assembly GCA_040255675.1 of Actinomycetales bacterium. Classification (GTDB taxonomy): domain Bacteria; phylum Actinomycetota; class Actinomycetes; order Acidothermales; family Acidothermaceae; genus JBDZVM01. The sequence continues at coordinate 10,651 of JBDZVM010000032.1, forward strand.
CGGGCAGGTGGTCACATCCGGAAACACGACGAACGCGATTGTGACGATCGACGATGGTTCACTTACCGTGACGTTCGAGGACAGCACGGGCGCCGCCGTTAGCGGTGCGACGGTAACGCTGTCGGGCGGTCCTACCGCGGGGCCGACGACGGCACCGACGACGAACGCGAGCGGTCAGGTAACGTTCAGCAGCCTTGCGCCCGGCACCTACAGTGTCAGCATTACGAAGTCCGGTTCTCCGAGTCTCAGCGGTTCGGCGTCCGGTCTTGTGGTGAGTTCGAACGCGACCACCACACCGACGGTGACGGTTGCCACTGGTTCCATGACGATCACTGTGACGGACAACAGTAATAACCCTGTTAGCGGCGCGACTATATCGCTGTCAGGTGGCCCGACGGGTACTCCGACTCCGACTCCGACGACTGACGCGAATGGCAAAGTGACCATCACTGGTATCGCTCCGGGGACCTACACGGTCACCGTGACAAGTACTCCGGGCGGAAGCGCGACTGGCGTCGTGGTGAGTTCCGGCGCCGATACCCCTGTGCCCATCAAGGTCAGCTAACTTCGTTGTGCCGTGATGCTGCTCACCTGCGGCTCAGCTTTTCAACGCGCTGGCCGATACGACATAAAACGCCGGCGACAAGGAGCGTTGGGTGAGGCTGGCTCGGCCGTCGGCAGTGTGGTCGCTAGCGTTGCTTTACGCTGGCGGGGCGTTCGTGGCTTTCGCCGCGGCGGCGTTTCCGGTCGATCCTGCCGCGCCGCGAGGCCTGTTAGCCGCTATCGGCATCAAGGCGCTTCTTGTCGCGTTACTGATCCATCTGTTGGGTGCGCGAATTCCCGTGTGGGGGGTTCACGCCGTGTTGTCGACGAGCTTGATCACTCTCGCTGTGCTCGTCGCGCACGCGTTGACACTCGCCGGTGCCGTGCACGCGGCTTTCGTTTACCTGTGCGTCGTCCTTTACGCCGCCCATTTCATCGGACGGCGCTCCGCACTGTTTTACGCGGCCTCGGGCTCAGCGTCATATGGCATTGGCCTGGTGGCTAATCGGTTGCACGGCGCACTTTCGTCGTGGCTGCTGGTAACCGTGTTGCTCCTTACAATGGCGCTGGTGGTTTCAAATCTGGTCGGCCGACTCGAGCGGCAGGCATCGATCGACCCTTTGACGGGTGCCTTGAACAGAGCCGGCCTATTCGACGCCGCCGCCAATATCGTCCGGATTGCGGCGAGGTCCGGAGCCCCGGCCAGTGTGGTGATGCTCGACCTTGACGAGTTCAAGGCGATCAACGATCGGTTCGGCCATGCCGAAGGCGATCGTGTCTTGAAGGTCGCCACCGATTCCTGGCGCGCACTCCTACGCCCGACTGACCGGCTGGCGAGGATCGGCGGCGACGAGTTCGTCGTCCTTCTTCCAGGCTTGACGGCGGCCGAAGCGCGCCTCGTCGCTGAACGGCTCGTCGCCGGCGTCGACTCGTCGTGTTCGGCCGGGGTGGGTGAACGACGTCCGGACGACGACATAGACCGCCTTCTTGCTCGCGCGGACGCGGATTTGTACGAAGCGAAGGCACGGCGACGCCGCGTCGAGCGGGCACTGCCGCACGCAGGCTAGTTTCGCGAAATCGCAAAAGGAAAATCGCCCAAGGCGCCACTTCCTTCGCGATGACGGCTTTGTGGCGGGTACGGTTTACTTGAGCCATGCGATTCGATCGAGGCGCGCCGCGGCCTGATCCGGTCGACTACATGCTCGATGTCGCACGTACGGCGCCGGCCGTTGCTTACAAGGCCTATGTCGCGAACCAGCTCGCGCTCATGCCGGGACACACCGTCGTCGATGTCGGCTGCGGCCCCGGTACGGATCTTTCGGCGGTCCGTAACCCTGTCGGCCCGTCAGGTCTCGTGGTGGGCATTGATGTCGACCCGCGCATGCTTGCCGTTGCTCGTGAGCGACTCCGGCCCGGCGATGATGTGCGACTTGCCAGCGCTGATGCCCATGCGTTGCCCTTCGCGAGCGATTCGATCGATCGAATCCGTGTTGACCGGGCGTTGCAACACCTCATTAAACCGTCGCGTGTGCTGGCCGAATTCTTGCGCGTCCTGCGCCGAGATGGACTTGTCGTGGCCGCGGAGCCCGACTGGCGAACTATGGTGATTGACGGTGCTGACGACACCATCAGTCACGCGTTCGTCGATTACACCTGCCGCGACATCGTTCGCAACGCGAGCATCGGTAGCCAGATCAGCCAACTCGGTTCGGACGTCGGATTTGCGGTTCGCGGCATCGCCACACTCCCTACCGTGTTCAGCGACTTCGCGACTGCCGACAAGGTCTTCGGTTTGTCACGCAATGCGGAAGCTGCCTCGCGGGCCGGATACATCTCGGCGGAGAGCACGGCGCTCTGGCTGCGCGAACTTCGCGCGAGGCCGATGCGTGCTTCGGTCACGCTGTTCGTGACGACCCTCGCGGCCGGGTGACCGTCGTCGAGAAATGTTGCAAGATGGGCTTGTGGCACATGGAGCAAGCTGCGGACGTACAGACGGAGGCCGCTCAAGATGCAAGACGACCACGCGCATTGCGATCACCCCAAGATTGCCGATTTCACCAATCTTCTCGTACGTGACGTGATGGTGTCGCGGCCGAAGACCATGCCGGCGACCGCATCGGTGGCCGACGTGCGGCGCACGTTCGAGAATCCGCACGTGGTTTCGGCCTTGCTCGTCGCCGGTACCTCGTTCGCCGGCCTCCTCAACCGGGCTGATCTTCCGGCCGACGCGAGCGCTAGCGTTCCGGCACGCGAGTTCGCGCGAACCGACGTCCCGACGATCAGTCCTCACGCCCGCGTGGCCGACGCGATCGCCGTTCTCGATGCGGCCGACGACCGACGGTTGGTTGTGCTCGACGACGACGGCGTGACCCTCGCGGGATTGATCTGCCTCGACGAATCACGCGACAGTTTCTGTCAGTCGAATCTGAGTTCTTGACGGGCGGTCGAAATGATTCGCCGCGTCGACCCTGAACTGGCACGATACCGCGGTGCTTCAAGACCATTTCGGTGAGGAAGTCGCCGCCAGGTATGACGACGACGCTTCCGCCATGTTCGCGGCAGATGTCGTCGAACCGGTCGTCGACTTCCTTGCGGGTCTGGCGGGCGACCGTCCAGCGCTCGAGCTAGGTATCGGCACCGGCCGTATCGCATTGCCGTTGAGCCGGCGCGGCATCTGTGTGCACGGCATCGATTCGTCGTCCGCGATGGTGGCCCGCTTGCACGCAAAGCCAGGCGGAGCCGAAATCCCCGTCACTATCGGCAACTTCGCGACAACGACCCTCGATGAGACTTTTTCGCTGGCCTACCTCGTATTCAACACGATCGAAAATTTGACGACGCAAGACGAGCAGGTCGAATGCTTCCGCAATGTTGCCGCCCATCTCGAAGTTGGCGGATCGTTCGTGATCGAGGTCGGCGTACCAGACCTTCAGCGCTTGCCGCTCGGCGAGACCATCAGGCCGTTTACGGTGACGCCGACAATCTTGGGCTTCGACGAGTACGACATCACCACGCAAGGGCTCATCTCACACCACTACCGGCTTGAGGACGGGCAGCTTCACACCTTTTCGGTTCGGTTCCGCTACGTGTGGCCGTCTGAACTCGATCTCATGGCGCGCATTGCGGGCATGCGACTGCGCGAACGCTGGGGCGATTGGCAACGTAGCCCGTTCACCCGCGAGAGTACGAAGCATATTTCGGTCTGGCAAAAGACGGTCTAGTTAGCCGCGACGAAGATGCAGAACGGGTGACCTGCGGGGTCGGCATAAATGCGGATCGGTTCTTCCTCGTCGTCCGACTCGTCTCGCAGCAGACGCGCGCCCAGGTTTAGCGCTCGCTCGTGTTGGTGGTCGAGCTCTTGCTTGGTCGTCACGCTCAAGTCGAGGTGTAGCTGTTGGGGAATCTCGTCTGTGGGCCACGTTGATTCGGGTAGCGTCGCGACTTGCTGAAAGGCGACGCGGGTTCCGCTCGAAGGGTCTCGGATGACGAGAAATTCGCCAGCGGCCACGTCGACTTCTCCCGGCAGTGGTGGCTCGTCTCCCGCGCGGTACTCGAACCCGAGCAACTGGCGGTAAAACTCGGCCAGGCGGCGAGCGTCGGTGGCGTCGAGAACGGTTTGTCGCAGTCGCGGAAACTGCGGGTTCGTCGTCGTGGCACTATCTGGCATTGGCTGATTGGCCATGATGAGACCTCCGCTCGGGTATTCGACGTGACTCAGCTTATGCGTCGTCGGCGGTTGGCGTCGCTCGTCGCTGTAGGGTCGACCACCGCCGGTTTGCCCCGGCCGTTGGCGGTTCACATTGTGCGTACGTCTCGTTTTCGCCGTCCACAATTCCCTTTGCTGGTAGTGGTTTTGTCGGTGGCCGGGTCTAGGGTTCTTGTATCTGAAGCGAACGGGGGTGAGTGCGGGTCATGCGGGCGATCGCCGAGTTGGAACGTGTTGTCGATGTGCTTCAAGCGGACGACGGTCGCGCGCCAGACGCGGTCATGCTCGACGAGTTACGCGCGTTGCGCCGGCAGATCGACCGCCTGGAGTCGGTATTCAGCCAGCGGGTCACCGCCGCGCACGAGGCCGGCGCGGCGGACGCCGAAGGGTTCGCCACGACGGCTGCGTTTTTGCGCCACGAGTGCCATCTGAGCGGGGCGGCCGCGCGAGCCCGGGTTGACGTCGGCCTGGGGCTTTCACGCCGGCCGGCAGTCGCGGTGGAGTTCGCGGCTGGCACGATCTCCTACGCGCACGCGAAAGTTATCACTGAGGCGTTGACGTCGTTCCCAGAAAAGCTGCAGGCCGACGCGGAGCCGGTGTTGCTCGAAGCCGCGCGCAGCTACGATCCCAGCCGTGTCGGTGAGGTTGCGCGGCGGCTTCGCCACATCATCGATCCTGACGGGCAGGCCGGTGTCGACGAGCGGCATTACGAGAACCGCTGGTTCGAGCTGCCGATCACGTTTCGTGGTGTCGGTGTGCCGCGTGGGCTGCTCGACCCCGAGTCGGCCGCGATCGTGCGCACCGCCATCGACGCGTTGAGCACCAAAGCAGGTGCCCTCGACGAGCGCACGCCCGCGCAGCGCCGCGCCGACGCGCTGGTCGAGCTGGCACGCCGTGCGCTCGCCTCCGGCGACTTGCCAGAGTCTGGTGGAGAGCGCCCTCACCTCAACGTCAGCGTCGACTTCGCCTCGCTGACCGGTGAAACAGCCGTCCCGGGCGAGATGAACGTCGGCGGGTCGCTCGGCCGCGACGCCGTGCGCCGCATCGCCTGTGACGCCAGCGTCACCCGCATCGTCACGGCAAGCCCCGGCGGAGTTGAGGGTTTGCCCCGGCATTATCTTGACGCGTTACCACCGCCGTTACGCGGCGCGAGTCAAATACTCGACGTCGGGCGAAGTTCGCGCACCGCGACCGCCGCGATCCGAAAAGCGTTAGCGGCGCGCGACAAAGGCTGCGTGATGCCCGGCTGCGACCGGCCACCCTCACGCTGCGAAGCACACCACAAGATTCACTGGTCTGACGGCGGCGTCACCGCGTTACACAATATGGTGCTGCTGTGCACTTATCACCACCACTTCGTTCATGAATACAAATGGCGAATACACATCCACGACGACGGCACTGTCACCGTGACACCACCGCCACCCGCGCAGGTCGCGTAACCGCAGCATGCCCGCGATGTCTACTCCGGCGGATACATTTGCTGGACGCGCATTCCACTCGAACTAGAGGTGTCAGGTGAGACTTCGAACACGTAGTCGGCAGGGCCGACCGGACGTCGCTCGTGCGCGGGCGTGCTGATCCAAACGCATACCGCCATCCGCCTTCACGCGGCACGACCGTGCTTCGCCAACCGTCGCTGCCGGGCACTTTTCGCTGTAGCAGGTGAGCGCGACAGGCTGCGACGGCGTTTCCGTCAGTCACTCGCGAGTCGATGCATCGACGATAGGTCACACCCATGCCCTAGTCCGGCGACGGTGAGGCGTGCTTACGGCTCCAGGTTCCGCGCGCCGCGCGTGTCCTCTCGCTTCGCTTGGCATGGTTAGTTGAGGGGGCCGACCATGTTGCCGTCGTAGTAGCCGTTGTTGGCGGCGGCGATCTGTTCGACTTGGTCTTCGGTGTCGGGGTCGGGTCGGCCGGGGCGTTGCGCCCACACGACCCATTCGTCGGTGCCGGCGTCTTGGTCGACCTCGATGTTCTTCAAGCCGAGTTCGCGGATTGCTTCGGCTGCTTTTTCTGCGTCGTCGCGCTTCTGGAAAATGCTGATGTGAGTCGTGTGGATACGCCGTTTCTTTGGTTTTTCGTCGGGTGGCGGGGGTGCAGGCGTGGGTTCCTCGTCGTCGGGGATGCCGAGCGCCAGGCCGCGGGCCATCGATGGCACCCAATGCTTCTCGATCATCCACGACAGCGTTCCGTAGAACGGGATCTCCCAGAGTGGCAACGTTGACAGGTCGGCGCCCGGATGGCGCTCAAGGTATTCAGCACCGGTGATCCACGCGTAGTCGGGTTCGATGATCGTTCCTACCTCCGGTTGTACATCGGCGATGAACCGCAAGGGTGGCATACCCGACTCGGTCTCAGGAACCGGCAGGTGCGCGACAATGCGACCCTCGCGACGGCCAATCGTGGTGTCGAGGTGATACTGCGTGCGAAACTGCGAGGGCCGTGCGATTAGTCCCCGCAACGCGCGTCGGTCGAGCGGCTCATCGAATATCCCTGGCATTACTCGAATTAGTGGCGCATGCCATCCTGGGCGGACGTATTGCGCGTAGGCCAACTGCCCCGTGCGCAGCCGGAGCTCGATCACGGCTCCAGGTTCCGCGCGCCGCGCGTGTCCTCTCGCTTCGCTTGGCATGGTTAGTTGAGGGGGCCGACCATGTTGCCGTCGTAGTAGCCGTTGTTGGCGGCGGCGATCTGTTCGACTTGGTCTTCGGTGTCGGGGTCGGGTCGGCCGGGGCGTTGCGCCCACACGACCCATTCGTCGGTGCCGGCGTCTTGGTCGACCTCGATGTTCTTCAAGCCGAGTTCGCGGATTGCTTCGGCTGCTTTTTCTGCGTCGTCGCGCTTCTGGAAAATGCTGATGTGAGTGGTGTGGATACGCCGTTTCTTCGGTTTTTCGTCGGGTGGCGCGGCCGGGGGCTTGGGTTCTTCGTCGTCGTCGGGGATACCGCGGGTTAAGCCGCGGGCCATTGACGGCACCCAGTGCTTTTCAATCATCCACGAGAGAGTTCCATAGAATGGGATTGCCCACAGCGGCATCGTCGACAGGTCGGCGCCAGGATGGCGCTGCAGAAACTCGGCGCCGTTCATGTTGAAGCCGTCCGGGTCGGTCACAAGAGTATTCTCGGGCGTCTGCCTCGCCGAGAATCGGAATGGCGGCATGCCAGTTTCGCCGTCTGGAATTGGAAGACTGGCGACGATCCGGCCCTCGCGGCGCCCGATCGTGGCGTCGAGGTGATACTGCGTGCGAAACTGCGAGGGTCCCGCGACCAGCGCGCGCAATGTACGGCGGTCGACGGGCTCGTTGAACACCCCGGGCAGCACCCTGATCAGTGGAGCGTGCCAGCCCGGGCGAACGTATTGCGCGTAGGCCAACTGCCCTGTACGCAACCGGAACTCAATGACGGCCCCCGGCTGGGCGCGGTGCGCGACTCCCAACGCCTCCTTAGGCATTCTTGCAGCCTATCCTTCGCATTACGGCAACTGTCACTCTTCTTCCTCCTCGCCGACCGAGCCACCACCGCCGAACCCGGCCTCGTACTCCAATCCTGTCGCTGCGTCGTCAGCGTAGATTTCGGCTGTCTCTGGGTCGGTTTCCTCTAGTTGCTCGATCGACATGCCGAGCTGCTCTTCGACAACGCTATTGACTTTTAACTCTTCGACTCGGCTGGCAAAGTCGGGGTCTAGCGACAGCGCCCTACTGTAGTCTGTGCGGCCCTGCTCGAAGGCTTCGGCGTTCTTGGGATCGATCACGTTGGTCGCGTTGCCTGTGGCATTCTTTCCGCCGAAGTAATCAAGGACGCCTTGCTCGGCTCCCCGAGCTTCCGTCGGGGTGAGCGGCTTCTCGTTCAGGATGATCTGGTCATCGCCGTTCGCGCGATCGTAGGTCATCTCGACGGTCGGCTCTTGCCGACCGGTGCTCGGGTCATAGATGCGCATCGGGCGTTTGACGTGGCTGTATAGCCGACGCGATGGTTTGACCGATTGACCCACGTACTTCACGCGCCCGTTCTTGCCGACAACGGCGTAGATGAAGACGCCGGTGGCGGAAGCTCTGTCGACTGACCCCGGCTGAGGCGCAGGGCAGTCGGCTCCGCCGAGGCTTTGGGCGGCTAGTCCGCTGGGATCGACTGTGTTGACCGGGTCGTCGAGTGCATAGCTGTAAGGCTGAAGCGTCTGGCTAAGCGCTGGGTCGATGGTCAGAAACTGGTCAGTAGCGGGATCCTCGTACCGGGCCAGGAGGTAGGCGAAGCCTGTGCCGGTATCGGTGTAGGCGCCAGCGAATCCGAAGGGTGTCGATGCCTGCAGCGGCGGAATGCCTTGGGCGTAAGGCAGAATCGTCGGCCCGTCGTCTTGGATTCGCTTCCCGGTCGGGGTGTAGGTGGGGCTTCCGACAGGCTGGCCAGTCGTGTTGGTGAGCAGGCGAGCTGAGCCGAGGCGGTCCGAGTGTAAGTACACAGGGCCTCCGGACGACGGCTGCCCCAGCACGTCCGTTTGTTCGACGACGACGCCGTCTGGACCACTGATGTAGTCGTGAGTGCCGTCAGACAACAGGGTGGGGATTCCGGCGAGCATGTCCCACGTGAACGTCTGACTTGTAGTCGTCGGAACGACCGTAGTGGTGTCGTCCACTGTGGTCACGGAGGAGGCGCGGAGCCCATCGCCGTTGTACGTGTAGGCGGCCGTGACCGGTGCCTGGGGTCGAATCTGGCCTAGACCGGTAACTTCGACAAGGTCGTGTTGGGCGCCGCCGAGGCCGCCGTCCGGGGTGTCGAGTCCGTTGCGGTCGCCGGCAGGCCCGACTTGGGTGGCGGGGTGGGTGTAGCCATCGCCGAGTTCGCCTTCGGCGTCACGGCCAAACCCGTCGACCTTTTCGTAGACGGTGGCGATCAGCGAATGCACAGACCCGCCCGCCACCGCCGACGCGGTCACGCCGTCGATGAGCTGCGGGCTGGGGCAAATCTTCGGGGTGTCTTCGTCGTCGCTGACGCACGTGTGGCCGGGTTGGCTGATCTGGCCGGTGTTGTCGTCGCCCCAGCCGAACACCTGCCCCCGCGTCGACAATGCGAGCGCGTGCGCGCCGCCGGCGGCGAGCATTTTGATCGTAGGCAGGCCGCGGATTTGGGTGGGCTGGTCGACGGTTTGCGGCAGATCGGGGCCGAGACCGAGTTGGCCGTAGTGATTGCTACCCCAGGCGAACACCGCTCCGGTGGTGGTGAGTGCGTAGGATGACGCACCACCGGCGGCCACCTGGACGACGCCGTCGACGCCGTCGACCAAAGTCGGCAACAGCACCGCGCCATGCGAGCGATTGCCGTTGCCGCCCGTGCTCGAGGGGCAGCCGCCGGCGCGACCATTGTCGTGGCCGCCGCCTGGAACGCCGCCGTTGCCGACCCCGTTGTCGGTCTTGCACGCCGATCCGCCCTTGCCGTTGCTACCGGTATTTCCGTTGCCACCATTTCCGTTGCCCTGGCCATTTCCGTTGCCGCGGTTGGTGGTTTGGGCGTCGTGAGCTTGGCTCGGGTCGGCGGGGTGCGGGCCGAGGGCACCCCAGGTGTAGGCGTGCCCGTCGGACGTGGCGGCGAGAACGTGGGTAGGCCCGTCGGGCAGCGCTCCCGCGGATATGTCTACGGCTGGCGGCAGACTTTGCACGAGTACCGGCACATGTGAGTCAGTGGTTGTGCCGTTGCCGACTTGTCCCTGATCGTTCTCGCCCCAGGCATAAACGTCGCCATCCGTGGTGAGCGCGTAGCTCGTGTCCCCGCCGGCAGCGACGATGACAACGTCGCTCAATCGCGGTACTTGGATCGGCGTGCTCGAATCGAGAGTCGTGCCGTTGCCAAGCTGCCCGTGACTGTTCGACCCCCACGCGAATACCCGCCCAGCGCCGTCCGATAAAGACTGCCTACGCGCGCCGGCGAGAGCGGAAAGCGACGTACGCGGCAGCGAGTCCGAACACGATGGCTGCGATTTCGGCGATTTCGGCAAGTACCTGCGACGAGCCCGTGGGGGTTTCCTTCAACCCGAACAAACCCCAAATTACCGACCACCAAAAGAAAATGAGCGTAACGGCGCCGAACCCGGCCGCGGCTAAAGCGGGCAGCCAATGTCGCCACACCAAGACCGCGATGCCGAGGATCAAGCCGCCGATGGCGTTGAGCAAGAACAGCGGCCCGATCGTCGCGAGGGTGCGAAAACCTTGCACATCCCAAAGATTGAAGTGGACGACGGCGGAGAGCAGCACGGCGGCCGCGGTCAATCCGCGAAGGACGTCGAGGCCCATATGTGGCTCGACGGTCGGTCCGACAAGGTCGGAAAGGCGGCCCCGGGTGGAGGATCGGCCCCGGGTGGAGCTTCGGCTGGGTGCACGGACGCTCATCGGCGATCAGCTCCCTTCACTGTCAATAGTGGGGAACGGACGACGCCGCGCGCTGGTTCAGTCGAGCGCTCACCGGAACGCCGCGGCTATAGATCGCCTCAGCTGTAGATGATGAGCAAAACCACGAGCACGATCAGCGCGACGACACCGGCCGCGATGATTGGCCACCACCACATCCACCACGGCGTGGGCCGCGGTTCAGGTTCGGGCTCGGGCAACGGCTCCGGCTCAGGCAGAGGCTCTGGCTCGGGCGCGACCACCACAACCGGGTGCATCGGAGCGCCGCAGCGCACGCAGTATTCAGCACTGGGCTGATTCGGCTCGGCGCATTCAGGGCACGCGAGCGCGGCCAGCGACGCGTGCCCGACAGTGCCTGGCAGCCGGCGCAATCCGCCGTCGCCCGACGACTCGCCGACGGGCGGAATTACTCGCTCGCGCGCCCAAAACAGCGGGTAATCGCAGGCACGACAAAAATCGTTCGCGTCGCGGCGGGCGAAGTCGACCGATCCCTGCGTGCCACATTGCGGGCAGTCGACCAACGTGCTGCTCACTGCTCCACCTCTCCGTTTCCGGATTCGCCAAGGTCGCCGGGGCTGGTCGACGGTTCGTCGTGTGATTGCCGGACGTCGGGGATCTCGGGCGGGCCGAACGCGCGTCGCTGCCCGTCATCGTCGAGTAGCCGGTCGCCCGGCAGCCTGTCATCGGCAGGGTCGTCGAGGATTCCGTCGAGTAACCGGCGCGGGGTCGTTTCCGAGCTTTCCGCTGACGACGACCGCTGTTCCGGCAGTACCGGCTCCGCGGGAAGTTCGGGACGAAGCGGCTCGCTCGGCAAGATTTGCCGCTCATCGACCCACAATTCGATGGCGACGTGCGCGGGTACTTCGTCGCGCACAAGTGCGACGAAGTCGGCTTCCGACAACCAGCCGGTCGAAGCGACTCGCAGCCGCACCCATGGAGGGCCAAGAGGCGCGCCACCTTCGGCGAAAACGCCTCCGCTGTCTTCGATTTCGACGGGCGCGCCGCTAATAAGCTCAAGAAACTGCCGTAGACCGTGGCGAGTACCGCGCCACGCGAGCATACGTGCCGACGCTTGCACGATTTGTCGTTGCAGCGTGTGCGGCAGCGACGCGTCGACCGACTCGACGCCGATCCACGAGGCCAGCCAGCGCACCATCGGCTCGGGCGCGACCGACACGTCGAGCACGCTCTCGAGATTGTCGACGCCGTCGAGCATCGTGGTCGCGACTTCTTGAAATATCGAGACGAAGCGCACGAAGAAATCGTCCTCGACCATGCCCACCGGCAATTGGGCGAGCAGCCAGTCGTCGCGCCTCATAACACGAAACCGATGTTCGCGAAACCGATGTTCATCGCACCACGACCTGATGCGCCGCCGACAGGAACAACGAGTCGCGGTCGAGGCGCACGAGATCGCGCCCGCTGCCCAGGCGTCGTCCGGTGCGAAGGTCGTATTCGAATAGCAGCACTTCGTCGACGCGATCGACGCCTTCGATCGCTTCGATGAGCTGCGCGATATTCGCCGCGTTGATGTCAGCGTCGAACGGCCAGCCTTCGCCTTCGGGGCCACCGGTCAGCGGGTTGATGAATTCGCCAAGGGCGTCGAGCACTCGTTGACGCACCAACGCCGCGGGGCGGCCAGGCAGCGAACGAACGAGCGCGGCGACGCTTAAGCCTTGGTAGTAAGGGGTCGCGACTTCGATCGAGGTGCCGACGAGCCGGCGCTCGTCGAGATGCGCGCGAATCGTCGCGAGCAGCGGTTCTGGCAGCGCGTAGTCGTCGAGCTTGTGGTTTTGCGGAGTGCTGCGCACATGCGGGACGACGAGCACCCGCACCGGCCCACCAGGTCGCGCCGGCGCCAGGCAACGAACTCGAGCAACTTCGATCGACGCTTCTTTGGTGAGCCGCACGAAATCGCCCGGTGTGACGGCGCGCTGGCCGCTGCGTAGCGTGAGCGGTCCGCGGACTTTCGCGTCGGCGATGCTTTCGGCATCGACGCCGCCGCCAGCCGGCGCGAGGTTGGTGACATGGTCGATGAACGGCAAGCTCGAACGCAACACGGTCAGGGTTTGCGCGCCGACGTTGCCCACCGCGCCGCCGCCGAAGCGGTAGCCGGTGAGCAGAATTTCGGCGCCGTCACGCGGAATCGCGCCGAGTTGCTTCACGCTGCCGTCGGCGTACCGAACTCGTGGGCCGAACGAAACCGTGCCGGTGGCGCCATCGACGACGACGTGGCGATCGTGCGGGCTCGATTCGGTGAACGCGTCGACCTCCTGCCAGTCGGCAGCGCCGTCCAAATCGACGACGCGAACGACTTCACCCGGACGTCGCGGCAGCACAGGCAACCGAGATGTCGTAAAGCGTTGACCGGGTCGACCGTTGCTGCGGCCGAGGCTTTCCTGTCCGACCGTTGCCGCGTGTTCGGCGGGCACCGTGCCACCGAGCGCGTCGACGTGAAGTGTGCGAATCTTCGGAGACGCCTGATACGTCGGCTGGCCCGGCATGGGCGCGAGCAGCCGAGCCCGCAGCCAGTAAGCCCGGGTGCCGCCGAGGGTGACTGGCTCGTGCAACATCGGCACCAGCAATTGCACGAAGCCGTCGCGGTTGAGCCCGCCGGTGGAGTCGTCGTGCACGGTGGCGGTAAGCCAGCTTTCGCCACCCCATACCTCCCACGAAAGCGGGGGATTGCGTGGGTCGACGCCGATGCCTTCGGCGGAAGCGCTGACGCTGATGCGCAACAACATGCCCGCGAGGCTTCCTTCGAAGCCGAGGTAGAACGCGTCGCCCGGCGTAAGCACGGGCGATGAGAAGCAGGTGACCGATGCCCCCTCGTAGCGCAAGTCTTCCCAGACGTCGGTGAACTGGGTTTCTTCCGCGCCGTGCGAATCAAATGGCGTGGCCGGTGCCGTCAAGGCAGCGTGCAGCCGCGGCGGCGCGATCACGAGGTCGCGTGTCGTGGTGAATACGACCGATTCGCGTTCGGTGGTGCCCGTCGTCGCGACTTGCGTGCCCCCAGGCACAGTCACGGCTTGGTCGAGCACCGTCGACAGCCAAAAGGTCAGATCGGCACGGGCGACGGACGGCGGGAAAGGCTCGATGCCGACGAGATTGAGAAAGTGCACGTAGAACCGCTCGGGCACCTGGTTAAGCCGGAACAGCACCATTTCGCTCATCCAGGCAAAGAGCTCGATGAGCGCGACTCCGGGATCGGAAACGTTGTGGTTCGTCCACTCGGGGCAGTAGCGAGGGATCAGCCGCTTGGCTTCGTCGACCAGGTCTTGGAAGCGCCGGTCGTCGAGGTCGGGCGCGGGTAGCGGCATGGTCAGTCCTCTTCGTGCGGGATGACATAGAACGGATGGACGAGATTACGACGGTCGTTGGTCGCGCGCACACGGTAGTTGATGTGGATGCGTACCAGCGACGAATCGCCGACATCGGGGACGACGTCAACCCCTTCGACCTCGACCCGCGGCTCCCACTGGGCGACGGCTTCGCGAACCGCTTGTGCCATCAGGCCGAGCAGGTTCGGCGTGACCGGCTCGAACAGCATTTCCCAGATGCGGCAGCCGAATTGCGGTCGCATGACACGTTCGCCCGGTGCGGTGATGAGCACGATGCGGATCGACCGGTCGAGGTCTTGCGCGCCGCTGGTGAGTCGAAGCGCGCCAGTGTGGTCGACACCCATCGGCCAGCTGATGCCACGCCCGATGAACGACGCGTCGACCGACGAGGTACCCGGCGCGCCTGGCGCGTGGGAGGGTACGGCCGGGGTGTTCGCCGGCAGGCCCGCCGACCGCGGGACGGGAAGTCCAGATGACGGCTGTTCGCTCAATTGATCTTCACCAGCGAGCCTTTGATCTCGGTGATTCCCTGCCCCTCGACTTGCACCATCGAGCCTTTCACAGCGGTCTGCGAGCTAGATTCCAACGTCGCGCCGGCGTTGCCCTTCACGTCCACCTTGGAATTTGCCTCGATCGAGACGTCTTGTTCGCCTTGAATGACGACCTTCTTGCCTTTGATCGTGATCGAACCGTCTTTGCCGATCGTGATGGAGCCTTCGCCCGATTTCAACACGATGGGTACGCCCGCCGGCACCTCGAGGTCGACTTTGTCTTGCCCCAAGCGCAGTTTCGACTTCTTGCCCGCTAGCTCGAGCAAAACGTGCTTCTTGTCGTCACTCTCGCCGTCGCCAAATTCGATGACGTGGCCGAGTCTCGACGTGAAGCTGCGCGACTGCACCTTGCCACTTTCGATCTGAACAGTGGGAATCTTTTGCTTGCTGCTGTACAGGCCGCCGATAACCACCGGCTGGCGGAGGTCGTTGTTCTCGAAGCCGACGAGAACTTCGTCGCCGACCTCCGGTATGAACGCGGCACCACGCTGCTTGGCCGCCCCGAGCATGACGATGCGGGCCCAGTCGGTTTCGACGTCTTGCGAAACGCCCGGATACTTCAACTTGACCCGACCCGCCTTGTCGGGATCGTTGTTGTTGGTGACCGTTCCTACGACCAGGCCGAGATGGCGAAACGACGTATTGACGATGTCACTCGCGCCGGTCGTGCCGCCAGCAAGGGTGTCGACCAACGATTTCGGACGACGCTCACCCGCCGTGAATCTGGTTTCGAAGCCGGTAGCGCGAAACGTGTGCTCAACCTGCGTTACGTGGTACGTACCGCTTGTCGGGCCGGCGTCGGAAATTTTCACTGAGACGCCGGGCTTGATTCTCGCGTTGCCGTAGGCGCGGCCACGAGCGGTGACGGCCGCCGCGACCGCGTCGTCGAGCACCGCCTCGCTCACTTCGGTCGCTTCCGCGTCAGTCATAGCGGAAAAGTCGGCGGCGAGCACGGCAGCGGTGCCCGGAAGCACCTCGGCTTTGTCGTACCCGTCGGTGAACCGCGACGAAGGACTCATCACCGATGTGCTCGACGATGCCTTGCTCACAATTGGGCTTGATTGCTTGCGATCCCAGCCGGTCACGTCGACTGCGGTTGGGTGCAGGCCGCTTGCCCGCACCGAAAACGACAGCAGCTCTTCTCCGAGCGTCAAGTCGACCGTCGCGCCGGCGTTTGGCTTCGCGAACTGCACGGTCTTGTCGTCGATCCACCAGTCGTAGCCGGTGCGGTCGGCGATTTCGTCGAGGAGCGCGAGCGCTGATCCGACCCTCATGAGGTGCGGCACGGTGCCGGAGGTCGAGTCGGCATGGGACTTTATGCCGTTATCGCGGCACACCTTGCCGACGATGTCGGAATACGTCATGTCGGTAAACGTCTCGACTTTCGTCGAGCGCGCCAGCCTGAACGCTTCGTCATGCACGACCACGACGAGTTCGGGCTGCTCGCCGACCTGGTGCTCGACCGACACGCCGGTGATCGTGCCGCTCATCAGCAGGCCTTGGTCACGCGCGTGAACTTCGACCGCTTTGCCGAGCTTGGCGGTCTGACTCGACGATTTCTCGTAGTCGGGATCGGCGAACCGCAGCGTCGCCCTGCCGACAACGCGAAATCCGAGCTCGATGCGGATGTCGACCAAAGAGTCGACCCACGCCTGGTCGAGGTCGGTGCCGTCGATCTTCACGGTGGGCGCGATCATCTCCCCGGGCATCGCGGCCTCCCCTCAGAAACGACAGGTGCGGCCGCTGCCATGACGCTGGCCGTCACGGGTCGAGCCTCGGAATCGCCAGCAACGAGCCGGGCCGCAGCGCGAGAGGGTCTTCGATGCCGTTCGCCATCGCGAGAGTGCGCCAACGGTTTGAATCGCCGTAGTGCTGCGCCGAGATGCGGTCAAGGGTTTCGCCCGGCTGCACGCGATGCACGCGGTGCGGTCGCGGCGTTCCGGACGTCGGGTTTTGCGGTCCGAACGCCATCGACTGCTCGTATTGCAACAACGCAAGGTTCATGCGCGCGCGAAGCGGCACGCCGCTGGAGGAAAAATAGGTGAACGTCAGCTCGAGGTCGGTGACCACGGCTTTGAACGAATGCAAGTCGCCCCAGTGAAAAATCACCCATGGTGGGCGCACGTTGTTCGACTTCTCGTCGCTGCCGGGCAGTGACGGGTCGACGTCCATCAACTTCACGATGCGGCCCGTGTGCTTCGTGACAGCCGTACCGTCGTCTGTGGTGTCGAAGAACAATTCGAGGCGAAGCTGCCCCGAGTTCGCGCCGGTGTAGCGAAGGGTCGGAACACCCTTGCCTGGCATGGCGTCGGCGGCCCAGCCGTTGTTGCGCGAGAGCGCGAGTTCGCCGGGATTGAACAGGCACGGCACCTTGTCGCCGCCCTCGATTTCGAGAAACGCTTTTTCGTTGGCAGGCATGGCTTAGAACACTCCCGGGTTTCGGCGTCCGCGCCTCTCGAGTTCGTCGACGACTCGCTGCTCGATCGCTTCGACGACGGCGTCGACAAGCCGCTGGAAATCGCGGACGGGCATGCGAGACATGTCGAAAGAAGCCGCCTCCATGACCGGTGGTGGCGTGCTGGCCGGCCGAGGTGAGCGTCCGCGATGAGACCCGATCGAGATCGAGCGCCGAATCACCGGAGCATCGTCGACCGCGAAACCCGCCGCGAGACCCGGCGCGGAAGTGTTCCCGGCGTTTTGTGCCCCGCCGTGCGCGAATGCGCTCGCCGTGCGGTCGACCAGCGAGCGTCGCACGGTCGCGCTCATACCGCTGCTTTCGGTTGCCATGACGCCTCGATTCTGGCCAGCTTCGGCGGCAGCCTGCCTGGTGCGCTGGATCGATCCTCCCGCGCCACGTGGGGGTGCGATCGGCATGCGACCCATGGGGGTTATCGGCGTCGCGCGGCGGCTGAATGACCGGCTGATGTCGGGCGCTACCGATGGCCGTACGTGTGCCGGCGCCGCCACGTGCAACGCATTCGTCATGTGGGCAGCCGTCGCCGGCCTGATGTCGGTCGACGCGAACAACGAGAAAGGAACGCCAACTGATGACGCGACGTCTGCGTGCGCAAACCCAGACGGCGGCAAACTCGACGTCGCGGGCCGCGCCGCCGCATCGAATTTCCGGACGGCGATCGCGGCGGCCGATGCGGCGGCCGATGCGGCGAGGCCCGCTGGCGCGCCGGCGAGGGAGCGCGACGCGACGCTGGTCGACGAGGCAGCGATCGACGGTGTCGCGCTCGGGCGCACCGCGAGCCGCGGCGCGGCCGCGAAGGGAGAGCGGCCGAGCGGCACCGCTGAAGGCAGCCGGTTGAGCGCGGCGACCGGCACTGAGGCATACGACGTACGCGCGCCGGTGAATTCGTTGCTGGCTATAGGAAAGCTCGCGGCGTGCCGTCGCGACGCCACAGAAGGCGCGGCGGCGAAACGTGACACAGCCGGCCCAATTGGGCCCGCGTACGTGGCACGTGGTTGCCCCAGCGACGGGTTGCGCATCGCCGTCGCGCCGTGAGGGGGCCTGCTCGTGCGGTGCGAAGAAACGCGATCCGAGCCGACGCGAGCGAAGTGCTCGCCGACCGACGTTGCTGTTTCTTCGTGCCGTCGGCCGATGCTCGCTCGCGCGATATCGACGCCGAAAGGCCTTGGTCGTGTCGTGCTTTCCTGGGTTGTACGTGCCACCCGTATTGCGTGCGCCGGTTGCGTCGCGCGCGGTAGCCCGACGGCGGCGACGAGCGGGGGCGGTGCCGCGGGAACCGTCGTCGCGTGTGGTGCCGCTGCCAAAACGGTTGGCAAGTTGGCTTGCGCGGCCGAAACTTCTTTGCGCACGCCAGACGCCGGCTGCGGTTGCCCAGCGAACCTGCGTGCGATATCGCCCGGACGTCGGTCGGGAGTCGGCGTGGCCTGCTCGGCGCTGGGGGTTGGTGCGGGCGGTTCGGCGCTGGGGGTTGGTGTGGCCCGTTCGGTGGCGGGTGCGGCAGCGGCGGGAGGTTCGCTGGCGCGTGTCGTTGCCAGCGCTGCCTGGTTTGAACGCATGCGGTTGGCGAGTTGGCTCGGCGTCGCCGCGTTCGGAGCGCTCAACGGGGTCGCGCCCGAGCTTGCTGGGCTTGCGAGGGCTGAGCTCGCGGGTCCCGAGCTCGATGCGGCAGTGCTCGACACGGCACTGCTCGGCACGGCACTGCTCGGCACGGCAGTGCTCGGCACGGACGCGCTTCGCGCTACCGTTCCGCGAGTCGCATTGGTTGGCGCGCCGGCTCGTGCCGCGGGCGGTGTACCGGCGCCCGGCACCGCCGACGCGGCCGCCTCGGCTCCGCCACGCAGTGTCGCCGCGACGCCAACCAAACCGTTCGGACGAGGCGCCGCCGTTGCCATAGTCGGCCCCGAGGCTGGCGAGATCGACACCGATGTGGCTGCCGATCTTCCGATTCGGGAGACCGCGCCGGTTCGCGGCACGGCACCGATTCGCGGCACGGCACCGATTCGCGGCACGGCACTGATTCGCGGCACGGCACTGATTCTCGATGCCGCGCCAGACCCAAGGCCCGACCCAAGGGGAGCGCGTCGGACGGTGTGGGGAG
>JBDZVM010000032.1:29862-46217 GCA_040255675.1 Actinomycetales bacterium
GCCGCGCCAGACCCAAGGCCCGACCCAAGGGGAGCGCGTCGGACGGTGTGGGGAGATACCCAGCTGGCCCGGACGCGGTTGGCTTCGACCGGGGCGCTGCCGCTCGGCCGGCGCGACGCCAATCCGAACGCCGCCCGGCGAACCGCGATCGACGGCAACACGGCACTGGCCGCCTCATGGCCGAAACGCGGCGTGCTTGCCTCGCCCGTATCCGCCGTGACGGGCGTGCCGGCGACCGATGAGGCGCGTCCGTCAGGAGCGGTGGGCACAGCGCGCACCGCGCGCGCGGCAGCGCTCGGCGACGTCGGCGTTGATGAAGACCGTGACGATGACGTCGGCGTTGATGGAGACGGCGTTGATGGAGACGGCGTTGATGAAGTCGGTGAACGGCGCGCGGTGGCTTTGGGGGAGGAGGCCCCGGCACCAGCGCGTGGTGCGAGCCGCGCGACGGCTCCTCCCGATGACTGCCCCGGTGTGTGCACCGTGCCGGGGGGACGCGCATGCGCCGATTCAAAGCTTTTCTCGCGCTGAGTCAGCATGGGCCCGGCAGCGACGACGTCTGGATGCCGCCGTACCCGCACGGGATTCGCCACCATGCTCTCGGCGATATGTCCGGGCGTCGGGTTCGAAAGGTTCGCTCGCACCATGGTCGGCAAGCCTCGCGGCGGGAGGGTCACCGACGCTGCCGCCGTCTCGCCTGTCGTTGGCAGCCACCACCGAGGCGGACGAACCGCGACGTCGCCGGAAAGCGCCGTGGGCCGCACGAACGAGTTTGCCGCGGGCCCGCGCAAACTCCGCCTAACCGCGGGCGGTCGCGCCATACCAGCGACGAAACGCATCGACGCGCTGGCCACGCTGCCGATCAGCGCAGGCCGCGGCCGCCCGAGCGGAGGGCCCGGACGACGAAAATGCGTCGCCGCGGCTCGCCCGACCGCGCTGCTGTCGACGTCTGGGGCGTCCGTCATGAAGTCTTGGCCTTGAAGCCGGAATGGGCTACCTCGAGCTCTTCTTCGAGAGCTTCGCTTTCTTTGACCGACAGGCGCGGGCCGGTCCAGCGCACCGGGAAAACGCCGTCAAGATTCCAGCTGCGGAGCCGCTTCTCGTCGGAGGCGATGAGCGTTATTGCTCCGGTGCTGCGGGTCAGCTTGTTACCGTTCGCGGCGAAACCTTGACCTGACGACTTTTGCACCCAGGCAAACAGCGCGTCGCTATCGGTGATGCCGCGTCGAAACACCAGGTTCGGCCACGTCATGCGGCCGGGCAGCTTGTGTACGAAGCCGTTCTGGCCGCCCTCGGCGTACTCTTCGACGCCGATGTTGAGTTCGAGGCCGTTAACCTCGCTGAAGACGCCGATTTCGATGCCGTCGACTTCAAGCAAGAACCGGCCGCTAACCGGTGGCTCGCCGCCGAGCGGCCGACTGTCACTAGGCATACTCCCGCACCGCCTCCCATGCCTGCGCGTTCAGTGCGGCAACCGCTCGCACGAGCCGAACTCGGTCGGCGTGTTCAAGTTCAAGTAGCTCGTCGAGATCCCAATGCAGGTGGTACGCGAGGAACGCGATCTCCTGCCAGAGAGCCTCGGTGGGATAGCGCAGCACGGGTCACCGACCGCCGGCAGGAATCTCCTCGATCGCGTGGCGACGGCCTCGGTCTGGAGCGCTCGCCGCCGCGTCCCCCGTCGATTGCTTTCGGCCGCTAGACCCCGCGGCGCCGTTCGCCGCACTGCCGAGCTGGCCGTTCTCGCCAACACCGCCGGACGTGCTAGCGCGCCCGGCGGCATTGGCGTTTTCGACCCCGACCGGCGCCGCCTCACGCTGCGCCGCGAGCAAGGCCTCGTACTCCTCCTGGTTACCGAAATTGATCACGCCGTAGAAGTCCTGCAGGAATGCCAGATCGGCGGCGAACAGGCCCTCGATGTCGTGCGGTGTCACGAGCTCCAGCGAACCCAAACGGGTGACCACCCTGGCGAGCACCAGGATGGTCAACCGCGGGTCGTCAGGACCGGACACCGTCGGGTCGCGGAGGGGTTCGAGTTCATCGCGCGCCGTGGCGAGCCGCATCACGCCTGTGCGATGCAGAGCGCCGTGGTTATCGACGTAGCCGCGCGGCAGCGTGAATTCGTACTCGGTACGCAAACTCACTTGACGCGCTCGAACTTCTCGCAGATCAACGTGATCGTCTCTTTGACGAAGTCGTTGCCGTCGGCACTCAGACTGTCAGTGGCGATTTTGCTCGGCCAGGCGTTGTAGAAGTTGTACCGCGAGACCTCCTTGTTGGAGGTGTCGTAGACCACGACCGAGCCGTTCTTGCGCTCGCCCGAACGGTTCGATGCCGACATGCCCTTGTCGCGGATTTCGTTGAACCACTTCCACAATGCGTCTTGAGTCGAGTCGACCGGAGCCATGCGGGTGAGCGAAATATCGGGCGCTTTGATCTGGCCACCCAACGTCTTGACGGTCTGTCGCTGCCCTTTGGGGCCGACCTGCGTCATGGTGACGACCTCGAGTTCGGCGTCGAGGCCGGAAACGCCAGAGAGAACGGAGACCACGTTGCCGTCGAGTTCGAGGAAGAAGCTGTGCGAGACGAGCGGGTCTGTACTGATGAGATCGTTAGGCATCTAGAAAACTCCTTGTGTCACGGGTCGAGGCGCGTGCTGGGCGAGCGGCGCTCAGCCCGCGATTTGCTTTTGCTGGCTGATACGGAAGATCACGAACTCGGCTGGCTTCACCGGCGCGAGCCCGACCTCGACGACGAGTTTGCCCTCGTCGATCGACTGCGGCGGGTTGGTCTCGGCGTCGCACTTGACGTAGAACGCCTGGTCAGCGGACGCCCCGAACAGTGCGCCTGCCGACCAAAGGCCAGTCAAGAAGCCGGTGAGGGTACGGGTGACGCCCTCCCACAACGTGACGTCGTTCGGCTCGAACACCGCGTACTGGGTGCCATCCATGATCGAGCTCTCGACCATGTTGAAGAGCCGGCGCACGTTGATGTAGCGCCAGTCGGTGTCGGATGACAGCGTGCGCGCGCCCCATACGCGAATGCCGCGAGTGCCGAACGGCCTGATGCAGTTGATGCCGATCGGGTTGAGCAGCGCCTGCTCGTTTTGGGTGATGGCACGCTCGACGTCGAGGCAACCGCGGATCGTGTCATTGGCCGGAGCCTTCCAGACGCCGCGGCTCTCGTCGGTGCGCGCCCATACGCCCGCGATGTGGCCGGACGGCGGGATGAACACTTCGCGGTCGCCGTTGGTGCCGATCGGATTCTCGACCTTGATCCAGGGGTAGTAGAGCGCGGCAAATGCCGAGTCGTACATCGCGACGTCGGAGCGCCATTCCTTGATCTGTTGCGCGGTCATTCCGGGCGGAGCGTCGAGCACGGCCATGCGGTTCGCGTGCTGCTCGCAATGCGAGATGAGGGCAGTCTGCACGGCTTTCCAAAGACCGAGGTCGAGCG
The DNA here is from genome assembly GCA_040255675.1 of Actinomycetales bacterium. Lineage (GTDB taxonomy): Bacteria > Actinomycetota > Actinomycetes > Acidothermales > Acidothermaceae > JBDZVM01. The sequence continues at coordinate 33,316 of JBDZVM010000032.1, forward strand.
TGCCGTCGGGCTTGCGGGCGGCCGTGATCAGGTCGGGGACGATCACCATCGTGACGTCTTCGGCGACGGCAAGGCCGTTGATGCCGTTGCGGGCCGACTCAGAGCCAGCGAAGTTGCGGCCGTTGACTGGCACCGCCACGGGGTTGGCCTTTTCGAGCTGGTAGCTGCCAGGCTTCATCAACTCGATCTGCGACGAAAGGTCGACGCCCTTGTCGAGCTGTACCTCGATCTTCACCTTGGTCGAGGTGGCGTTGACGACCTTGGCCGCATTGCGGTCGCCGGGGGCGAGAGTCAAGTTTGAGAAACTCTCGACGGCTTGGCCATTCTCGACCACCGTGATGGTGAACGGCGCCGGTCCGCTTTCGCCGCCCTTGCCATCAGCGGGTGCGCTAGCGGTGTCGTCAGTCTCGACGACGATGGTGATGTCGGCGTCCGGCGCGATGCTCGTGACCTTTGCCGGCAGACCGAGCGCGCGGTCAGCGGCTGGCAGCGCGCGCTGGGCGGGCTGACCGGCAGGCTTGTTGTTCGCGACGCGACAGATGTAAGCGATGCTGCCGCCGTTTTGGAAGTAGCCGTACACCGACAACGGCAGCATGCAGCCTTCGGCAAAGCCGCCGTAAAGCTCTTCGAACTGGCCCCAGCTCGTGACGAGGCGCGGCGCGAGGCCTTGCGGATCGTTCGGATCGTCGGTCGGTGCCTTCGCGGTGAAACCGACAAATGCCGCGATCGCCGTCGGCGCTGCGGAGAGAACTTTTTGGGATGACGCGACTTCTTCGACGTACACCCCGGGGGCGGCATATGTGGGCACCCCGGCACCACCTTTCTTTGCGGGGAGGCTCGGCCTGTGGTGTCGACCGCGCTAAGGATCAGTCCGCCAGATTAAACCGTGCCGGAGGCCGTCGATCGGCGTTTTTGGCAAAACTTCACCGTGTCGGAACCGAAGTCACATTTGCGGTGCACCGAGCGGGCCGCCGCGCGGGCACCGGTTCGTCAGCCGGCGAGGGTCGTGGTGTTGCCCGGAAACGTGATGTTGATAACGCCGCCGTACGCGCACATCGCCGTCGATCCGGCCGTCAGCGCGGGCTTCCCGGCGATCATGGTCCGCGCCGCGCCCGGTGCCCAAGGGCCGGCGATTGCCGGCACGCACGGCATTGGAGTGAGGACGCCGAGGGCGGCGCTGGTGGCAGCGGCGACCGTCGGGTTCGCCAGGCTCGTGCACATGCCGAACGGAGGCACGTTCGTCGTCGGCACCATGTCAACGATGGTCGCCGCTGGTCGGCCGGCGACCACCACTTTGCACGCGGGCAGCACCGACAGGGTCGAGGGCGCCATTCCGAAACTGCATTGCAGCATCGCGGTAGCTACTACTTGCGGTGCGCCCATTCGTACCTCCTGGGTGGTGAACAAGGGAGCGGCCGATGGTTTGTTCTCTTCGTCGGTTCAGCGGCGCGAGCCCTTGACGGAAGCTTGCAGTTGTTCACCCGTTGTGGTGACGAAGCAGATGACGTCGCGGTCGTCGCCGTCCTGCCAACTCCTGGCCGACGGCAACAAGTAGGTATAGAACAGCGACGAGTCTTGGTAGGGGATCCCGACGTAGCCTTCGTAGCGCTGCCCGCACGCGCCGTTGGCGAACGTGTCGAGCTTGGCTTCGCCCGGATACGGCGCTCCGTTCTCGGAGCCCGCGGCGTCGTACTTGACGACGGCGTAGACCTCTTGGGTATGCGGCTTACTGCAGTCGATCATTTTGAGGCTACTGATCTCTTGCTTGACGTCGGTCGGTGGCAACAGGCACTCGCCAGGCTTGACGTCGAACGCCGACACCGTGTGGCCGCCCGACTTCGAATGGGAGCAACCGGTCGCCAGCAAAGGCACCACGAATGCCGAGACGAGAGCCACTCGGAGCGCCGGCGAACTCATGCGTCGCACGCTCACGCTCCTTCTGCCCGTCCGCTTGTCACGGCGCTTCGCGATCAAGTCGATCCGCGGCCGCTCGCCAGCGGACTCTAGCTTGAATCGTCCACCCGCGCCGTTCGTATCGTCACACTCGGTGAGTCGCGTCGGCCAGCGACACCGCGACATCGTCGGGCGACGGCATGGCGGCGATCTCTTCGGCGACGCGCGTCGCGGCGGCGCGGTATCGGACGTCGTCCAGCAATGCCCGGACGCCGTCACGGATTTTCGCGGCGCTGACGTCGCCGGGGAGGAGGCGACGCCCGGCACCAGACTTCTCGAGGAGTTCGGCATTGGTGAAATTATCGGCGCCTTGCGGGATCGCGAGCGCCGGGAGCCCGTGCGCGAGCGTGCCGAACATGGTGCCGCATCCCGCGTGGTGCACCACCGCGGCGCAGTGCGGGAGCAGGCTGCCCTGCGCGACGAAGCGCTCGACCCGCACGTTGTCGGCGACCTCGCCGAGGGCGGCAGGGTCGTTGTCGGAGCCGACCGTGACGACGACGTTCACCGGTTCGTCGCGAAGACCCTCGATCGCCGCGCGAAAGATCGACGAGTCCGTGTTCATAAAGGTTCCGAGCGTGACGTAAACGACGGGGCGTGCCGGCAGTCCGCTTAACACTTCCGGCACCGCGGCGTTTTCGACGGGAAGGCCGGTGGGCCGGATAGGCCGGACGTCGGCGCCGGGCAGCGGATGCGGAGCGCTGAATGCCGGCGGACAGATGTCGAGCGTGACGCCCGCGTACAGGCCGCCGCTTGGCGGTGCGTCGTGATCGAATGACCGCCACGTGGGGTAGAGCGCGTCTCGGCATAACGTCAAGGTCGCTTCGTCTACGACCGGACCGATCGTGTGCTGCACGGGGCATGCTTCGATTTCACGGGCGACGAGCGGACCGGCGAAACACAAGCCATCGAAGACGAGAATGTCGGGCCGAAAGTCGCGGGCGAGCGCGAGCAGGTCGTCGACCATATCGGCGGTACCGACGTCCGCGAACAGTCGTGGCACGAAATACGGATTGATCCGATCGATAGGCACCCCGTCGCCTGGAACGCCCCGGGTACGTGCCGCGAGGATCTGCCACCAGTCGCCGAGCCCGTGCCCGACGCTCGCCAATCGGGTCGCCTCGGGCAACGACTTTTCGACGAGGCGTAGCGCGTCGGATGCCGTCGCGAATGTGACGTCGTCGCCGCGTTTCGCGAATGCGTTCGCCAACGGAAGCATCGGATACACGTGCCCGCTTTGCGGCACAGCGGCAAAGAGCACTCTCATGCGTTGATTATGGCGCCGGTGGCCAGCGTGGCGGTCAGGGGTCGGTGCGCACCATTCGCCATCCCGCCGCCACGACGGTAACGGCGACGTAACCGGTGAGAATCGCGAGTCCGATCCACGGCGAGAAAAGGTGCGAGTCGTGGCGGGTCGCCATTGCGCCGGCGCCGATTTGCGACGGCAGCCACCGCGAGACCAGGAACACCACGCTCTTCGGAAGAATTTGCAAGATGACGGGAGCGACCATCAGCAGCGACGCGATCCACGTGATGGCGGACGCCGACGTGCGCATCAGCGCGCCGATCGCGACACCCCATACGCAGAGCAAGACGACGTACACGACGCCGCCCGACAGCGACATGGCGAGATGCGAGTCGAGGCTTGCCGCGCCCAAGCCTTCGGTCTCGAGCACTGCCTGTCCCACCGCGAAAGCCGCGATACACGCGAGGATTCCGCCCACGCCCGCGACGGCTGCATGCGTTGCCAGTTTCGCGGTGAGAACGCGCAACCGTTTCGGGTGCGCGAGAAACGTCACCGAAATCATTCCGGTCGAATATTCGCGAGTCATGCAGAGCACGCCGAATACCGCGATGGCGAGTACCGCCGCGTTCACTCCTTGCAGCGAAATGCCGACTGAGTCGAAGCTGAGCTTGTCGGCGGCCGTCATCGTCTTCGCGCTCGACGCCATCGCCGCGGCGACAGCGGCGCTCACGGCGATCGCTACTCCGATCGCTATTGCGACGATGCGAGAGGTCTTGTGGAGGGGCAGCAGCTTTTGCCACTCCATCGCGAGAGCGTGCCTCATGCGGTGTCTGCCTTTCGCTGCCGCGGCAGGTATTCGCACACCGCGCCGGTAAGTTGCATGAAGGCGTCTTCGAGAGAGGCGCGTTGGGGCGAAAGCTCGTAGACGATCGCACCGGCTTTGGCGGCGATGGCACCGACTTGCTCGATGCTGAAACCGACGATTTCCAAGGCGTCGCCGTCGCGCCAAAGCGAAGCTCCTTCGATGGCGAGCGCAACAGCGAGCTCATCGAGCTGAGGGCTCCGAAGCCGCACCGAGCTGTCGGCCCGCGCGACGAACTTCTCGACGCTCTCGGCGGCGATCAGCCGACCCTGGCCGATGACGATGAGCTCGGTGGCAGTCATGGCCATTTCGCTCATCAGGTGACTCGACACGAAGACCGTGCGACCTTCGGCCGCGAGGTCGCGCATGAAGCCGCGAAGCCAGCGAATGCCCTCGGGGTCGAGGCCGTTGATCGGCTCGTCGAAGAGCAAGATCGGAGGGTCGCCGATCAACGCGGCGGCGATCCCCAACCGCTGCCGCATGCCGAGCGAGAAGCCTCCCACCCGGCGTCCGCCGACCGCATCGAGGCCCACCATGCCGAGCACGTCGTCGGCGCGACGTGCCGCGATGCCGTTCGCCGCCGCCAGCCAGCGTAGGTGGTCGATCGCGGTGCGAGTCGGAATCACGGCGCCGGCATTGATCAATGCGCCGATCTCGCGTAGCGGACGACGCAACTCGTGGTATTCGCACCCGCCGATCGTCGCGAACCCCTCATCGGGCTCGGTCAGGCCGAGAATCATGCGTGCCGTCGTCGTCTTGCCGCTTCCGTTCGGGCCGAGAAACCCGGTAACTTTACCGGGATCAACTCGAAAAGTTAGATCGTTGACAACTGTGTGCTGTCCGTAGCGCTTCGCAAGCTGGCGGACTTCGATCATCAAGTAGTGCCCGTCTCGAAATGTTTTGATCGCCGCCACGTGACCGCGACAACGTGTGTTGACGGCGACCCTCGAGGAACCCGACGATTCCCGAGAACGATATCGACAGATCCGGACTCGACCTGAGCGGCTCCAGCGACGCGCGTGACTAACGCCTCAACGGACGGGCGTGTATGAAGAGTTCCTGCCTCTTGACTGTGTGCTGATCGGGCAGTGGCAGTTCGTAAGGCACGCCCTGATAATGATCTCGAAATTGGCGATCAGCGTTATAGACCTTGTTGAATCGCCACAGCATTCGCGCGAAGTTGGTTCGGCCGTGGATCAAATGGCGAGCGATGATCCTTGAAGTTTCCTTCGCCGCCGCGAAACTGAGATGTTTCCGATTGATCACGCCTTGCGTGCGCACCAGTTCACGGTAGAAGACGTCGAGCGGCAACTTCGTCGGCAGCACGGCGTGTTGAATATCGAAGAGCCGGTAGTCGAGCGTGGTGAGCGCTTTCGACTCGGTATGCCAAATTTCCGTGCCCGGATACGGCGTCTTCACCGTCAGGTGAACGATCTCTGGCACCGACAAGGCGAACTCGCGCACGCTTCGAAACTGATCGACATCCCACTCCGGATCGACGATTAAATTGATCGCGACGGTGATTCCGAGCTTTCGTGCGCACTCGAGCGCGTGCATGTTTTCGTCGCGGCTCACCCGTTTGCGAAACAGATCGAGGCCTTCCTCGTCGAGCGCTTCCATGCCGAGAAACATGTAGTTCAAGCCGAGCTTGACCCAACGTTCGAACACATCTGTGTTGCGCAAGAGCACATCGCTTCGGGTCTCGAGGTAGTACTCCTTGCGAATCTTGCGCTTTTCGAGTTCCGCCGCGATCGCGTGCCCGTGTTCGGCTTTGATGAAAGCGACGTCGTCGACGATGAACAGATTCGGCTCTTCGACGCTCGCCAGTTCGGCGGCCGCGACGTCCGGAGAAATCTTTCGGTACGACCTACCGTAGAACGTCCACGCCGAGCAAAACGAGCAGTCCCATGGGCAACCGCGGGTGAACTCGATCGAGGCGCACGGGTCGAGCACCCCGATGAAGTACTTGCGGCGTCGTCGCATCAGGTCGCGGGCGGGCCGGACGCCGTCCAGGTTGTCGACCATCGCGGGCGCGGCCCCGGCGCCTTCGGCGGTGACGACACCAGGGACGTCGAGCAAGCCGCCGTCCCTGATTGCTTCGAGCAGCGGCACGATGGCCGCTTCTCCTTCGCCGCGCACCACGGCATCGAGCCCGCCGCGAGATTGCTCAAGGACGTGGGCCGCGATGAACGAGACCGAATGACCACCGGCGAAGACGAATCGGCGAGGGTCGGCAGTCTTGATTTCGCGGGCGAGGTCGATTACTTCGGGCACGTTCGCGAGGTAATTGAGACCGAAGCCGACGGCGTCCGGATCGAAGTTGACGAGTTCGTGGCGGAGAAAGTCGTGGTCGAAGACCTGCAGATCGACGACCCGGACGTCGTGTCCAGCACGTCGTGCCGCCGCCGCGACGCTTTCCAACCCGAGCGGCTCCAGGCGAAGAAAGATCTCGGAGTAGAGCAGAGCGCTGGGGTGCACGAGCAGCAACTTCAACGAAATTTCCTCCCCGCTCGTCGATCCCGGGCCTTCGTCGCCGCTCTGGCGCTTCCCGGTTCGCGGGCATCCCATGCGTTCGGGCGACCTTGGAGTTGGCGAGCGACGCGCATCAGGCAAGATCGGAGTTCAGCGGGCCCGTCAGGGAACACCTCTTTCGGTCGACGGGTCGTTAAGGCAAGAAGGCGAGATGAGGAGTCTTATGCGGTGTCGCGAGGTGGGCCGGGGAGACGAGGCCGTGCGGGCAAGCACGATCGGCTTCGGCGAGAGACCCTTGCTTCGCGGCCGGCCCGAACGAGAGTCGAGCATTGCGCAAACGCCCGACGTCGTCCGCGGACAAGTCGATCTCGACGGCGGCGGGAGAAAACTTGGGTGCGCGGCGGGTTTGCTGCCGTTTAGGATCGGAAATCGCGATCTACGAATAACGCGTTTACCCGGTCGACGGGGGGCGAGAAGGTGATCTTGCAGCCACGGGCTGTCTTTTCGGTCGGCGGGTAGGCGCGCGTGCCGCACCTCATGCTCACCTGGCAGGCTGCCGCGAGCGGCGCCGCTTTTCTGGTCGTCGTCGGGGTGCTAACCCTGCGCTTCGCGCACACGTCGTGGCTGCGCGCCGCGGCGCCTTTCGCACGCGAAGCCGGCGTGATGCTCGCGTTGTATTCGTTATGGCAGTTCGCCGGCGGCTTGTCGATCGGCCGCACCGGCCGCGCCGTCGCGCACGGCTATTGGGTCTGGAATACCGAGCGCGATTGGCACCTGCCAAGTGAAGCGTCGCTGCAGCACAGCGTCGTGCATCTGCCGATTCTCGTGCACGCCTGCAACATCTATTACGCCACGATGCATTTCGGCATGCTCATCGCCATGTTGTTGTGGCTGTACGCACGACATCGCCGCTCGTACGCGCGCGTACGCACCACCATCGTGCTCACGACTACGGCTTGCCTTATCGTCGCTTTCATTCCTGTCGCGCCACCTCGCCTCTTGTCGGTCGGCATGGTCGACACTGCCGCCGCCTACAAGGAATCCGTTTACACCGTGGGCAGCCGAATCGGAGCCGACCAGTTCGCGGCGATGCCTTCGGTGCACGTCGCATGGGCCGCCCTGGTGCCGCTGGCCGTCATCGGCGTCAGCCGTAGCAAGTGGCGCTGGCTCGCCTTGCTGCATTTCTTCGCCACGGTCTTTGTCGTCGTGGTGACTGCCAACCATTTCTGGGCCGACGGCATTGTGGCGATCCTGTTGCTGGGCCTGTGTTACTCGCTGCAACTGGGCATGCGCTGGCTGCTCGGCTGGCGCAGCTTGCGAAGGCTCTACCGGGCGACCGAAACCCGACCCATCGGTTCGGCGCCCGACGACGTCGGCGTGCGTTAAGCCGTCTACCCGCCTGTCGACGAGAAGTGCTGGTAATCGGGAGAGCCTGACCATCGGCCTCCCCAATACCAGCCAACGGCAGCGAACGCTTTGACGAGCTGCCCGCCAGGCACCGCCATGCCCGGCCGATACGGAGTACGCGTCACATAAGGAGCGCCTTGCGGTGGAAGCACCGATCCGCCGTCCAAATAAGGATTTTCGACGGTATTGACGTCGATCGCCTTACCGTAAGCGTGCGCCGACCACCGCGGCGGCCCGGCGGCGACGACGTTTCTGCAATTGAAGGCGGACGTGTTATCGGCGGCCATCGACGCATCGTCGCTACCACCGAAATCCGAAACGGGTTGCATGCGGCGGATCGGAAAGCGCTCGTCGTACAAAGTCTTGAACGCTTGGACGACGGCGGGCACCACGACGGCGTTGACCACGATCCGGCCGGTATGCGGAGTGTTGTCGAAACCCCAATAACTCAAGGAAATTTCACGGAGTTGCTCGGGGCCGACCGGGCAGCCGGCATGCCAGCTCGCACCCAGGTCGGCAGCGGTGACGCGTTTTGTCGCCGAGGTGAAAGCCGGCGGTGCGGGCCGAGGTGGCGTGCTCGCGGCGGGAGAAGGCGCGGGAGAAGGCGGCGTCGGGCTCGGGGGCGTCAGGCTTGGCGGCGTCGCAGACCTCGAAGCCGGTGAGGCAGGCGGCGGCGAGGTGCGGTGCAGGGGCGCCGGCATGGGCGACGACATCGTGGGAGTCTCGTAGGTCGCGCGACTGTGCGGGCCAGAAGACGACCCAGTCTGGGTGCAGGCAGTCAGCGTCGCTGCCGAGACGGCGACCGAAACCACGACAGCACGGGCGCGGTACACCGCGCCAGCGTAGCGGGCACGGCGCGCCCGCATAGCCGCCAAACCGGCGGCAATGAACGATGCGCCACCCCGCGTGCAAGGTGTTTCCATGGGTATGGTTAGCCTGTCCTAAGTTGCCAGAGACTAGTACGTGATCGCGGAATCTTGGAGGCTCGTGTGCTGCCGACCTTCGTGATTGGCCTTCGTGAAGGCCTCGAGGCCGCGCTCATCGTCGGTATCGTCGCCGCGTTCCTCGGCAAACAAGGACGTCGCGACGCGCTTCGGCAAGTCTGGCTCGGCGTCGGTGCCGCGGTGCTCTTGTGCATGGGCGTGGCGATCGCTTTGCGGGTCGTCTCCGCCGAATTGCCGCAGCGCGAGCAAGAGGGCCTCGAGACGGTCGTCGGCGCGCTCGCGATCGTCATGGTCACGGTCATGATTTTTTGGATGCGCAAGCACGCGCGCGGCATGAAGAAAGAGCTCGAGGGCGCGGCGGCCAGTGCGCTGGCCACAGGGTCGGCGTCCGCGTTGGTCGCGATGGCATTTCTGGCCGTGCTGCGCGAGGGTTTCGAGACAGCCGTGTTCGTGCTTGCCGTCGTCCAGCAACCGACCGGCGGTAGTGGGTTGCCGACGCTTGGCGTCCTTTTGGGCATCGCGATAGCGGTCGCAATCGGCTGGGGCATCTACCGCGGCGGAGTCAAGCTCAACCTCGCGAAGTTCTTCAAGGCGACCGGCCTGGTGCTGGTGGTCGTGGCGGCCGGATTGGTGATGACCACCCTGCATACAGCGCACGAGGCCGGCTGGCTGAACGCGGGGCAAGGACAGGCGCTCGACCTCGGCTGGCTCGTACACCCAGGTACGCCGCTCGCATCGGCTCTCACCGGCGTCTTGGGCGTGCGGGCGAGCGTCACCGTGATCGAAGCGCTCGGCTGGCTCGTGTACGTCGTCGTGGTCGGCGCACTCGTCGTGATGCCACCACGGCGGCGTCCGGCACCGGTTGGCGTCGCGGCCACGACGCGATCACCGGCTCAGCTCTAGCCCCGGCCCGCTTCTCCTTCGACAACACCCTCTGTTGCGACAATCACGAAAGGAACCACGCATGCGCGCGGTCACGCGGCCTGTTTTGGCGATGCTTCCCGCCGTCTTCGCAGTCTCTTTGCTCGCCGGAGCGTGCTCGTCCGGCGATTCGGGCTCAAAGTCGAGCGGCTCGGAGTCGGGCACCGGCACAACCGTCACCGTTGTTTTGACCCCCGACGGATGCGAACCCTCGCCGGCGTCCGTCCAGGCGGGCAAAGTGACTTTTGAGGTAAGCAATCGCGACGCGAGCGCGGTAGACGAACTGGAGCTGAAGAAGGACGGCAAGGTCGTCGCCGAGAAAGAAAATCTCGCGCCTGGCTTGTCTGGTTCGTTCACGCACAACCTTGAGCCCGGCGCCTACGAACTCGAGTGCCCAAACGCGAAGACCGACGAAGCGACGTTCACGGTCACCTCGTAGTACCCGCGCGGCCGCGATGGCTGATCATTCGCGCCGGTGCGCTCGCGGTTGAGCGCTGGTGCTGGGAGAATCGATGGCGTGAACCACCACGACCTTGTCGACACCATCGAGATGTACCTGCGCACCATCTTCGAACTCGAAGAGGAGGGCGCGGTTCCCTTGCGCGCCCGCATCGCCGAGCGTCTCGGCCAGAGCGTGCCGACGGTGTCGCAGACGGTGGCGCGCATGGAGCGCGACGGCCTGCTTACCGTCGAAGGCGATCGGCGACTCGAACTGACCGCCACAGGCCGGTTGCTCGCCACGCGGGTGATGCGCAAGCACCGGCTTGCCGAGTGCCTGCTCATCGACGTGATCGGCCTCGACTGGGAACTCGTGCACGAAGAGGCGTGCCGGTGGGAGCACGTGATGAGCGAAGCCGTCGAGCGGCGTTTGCTCGACGTTCTCGGGCATCCCACTGAATCGCCGTACGGCAACCCGATTCCCGGGCTTGCCGAGTTGGGCGAGCGGCCCGACGACATCGAGTTTCGTGCCGGCTTGGTTTCGCTCGACCAAGTTGCCGAGCACGCGCTGACTGTCGTCGTGCGACGGATCGGTGAACCGATCCAGTCCGACACGAAGCTGATGTGGCGCTTGCGCCGGGCGGGCGTGCGGCCCAACACGCCCGTACGGGTCGCCCGGGTCGGCGATCGAGTGGTCGTCGGCACCGAGCCCGAAGTTGCCGAGATAGACGACATGACGGCGGCCCACATGCTTGTCTCGCGATCCGACTGACGCCCGGGCGAATGTCACCGGTCAGGCCTTAGCCTGACGAATGTGACCGCCCAATGACGATGCTCGGCACTGTGCCGCTGCCGCCCGGATCGGGAGAATCGACACATGCAACTTCCCACGACGCCGCCTGCTGGGCCGATCCAGCATGATGCACCCGCCGGCCCGGGCATTTCGTTGACCGAGCTTACGAAGACGTTCGGCGAGGTTCGGGCCGTCGACAGCATCGACTTGGCTGTCGGGCCCGGTGAGACCGTCGCGCTGCTTGGCCCCAACGGCGCGGGCAAGTCGACGACGATCGATATGATTTTGGGTCTCACGAAACCCGATGCCGGCCAGGTGCGCGTTTTCGGCGAGTCGCCATCCGACGCGGTCGCGCGGGGCGCCATCGGCGCGATGTTGCAAACTGGCGGGCTGTTGCCATATCTGTCGGTTCGCGAGCTTTTGGAGATGATGGCGTCGCTTTATCCCGACCCGGCAACGGTCGACTCCGTCGTCGAGATTGCCGGTTTGCACGACATCACCGGCCGCCGTACCGACAAACTCTCAGGCGGGCAGACGCAACGTGTCAGCGGCCGCCATCGCGCTGGTGTCGAATCCGCGACTGCTCGTCCTTGACGAACCGACGGTCGCGATGGACGTCGAAGGCCGGCGATTGTTCTGGACGTCGGTTCGAAACATCGCGGCGACCGGGAAGACGATCGTGTTCGCCACCCATTACCTCGAAGAGGCCGATACCTACGCCGACCGCATCGTCTTGATGGCACGTGGCCGGATCGTCGCCGATGGCCCGGCGACCGAAATCAAGGCGGCTGTCGGCCTGCGCACGATACGCGCGACGTTGCCGCACATCGCCACCGCCGAACTCGACGCGCTCGACGGTGTGAAGAGCAGCGAGCGACGCGGCGAAGCCGTCGTCCTATATTGCTTTGATTCCGATGCCGCGATCCGCGCGCTGCTTGCCGCCTATCCGCGGGCGAGCGATATCGAAATCGCCGGAGCCGGGCTCGAGCAGGCTTTCCTGGCGCTGACCGGCGACCATGGCACCGAGGAGGTCTCATGAACCTCACCTATCTTCGTTACGAGGTGCTCCGCACCTTTCGCAATCGCCGGTTCTTCATTTTCACGTTGTTATTTCCGCTGGCGTTCTTCTACATCATTGCCGGCTCGAACCACGATGCGCGGCTCGGCGACATGTCACTTCCGACTTATTACCTGGCGGGCATGGCTTCGTTCGGCACGATGATGGCGATGGTGTCGGTGGGTGGCCGTATTTCCGCTGAACGGCAGACGAACTGGAACCGGCAACTGCGGCTCACGCCGCTGACGCCGCGCAACTATTTTCGAGCCAAGGTGGCCAGCGCGTATCTCATGGCCCTCACAACGATGGCTTTGCTTTTTGTTGCTGGCGCGACGCTTGGCGTCGACCTGTCGATCGGCCCGGTGTTGCGGATGGTCGGTCTCGTCGTCGTCGGTTTGCTGCCGTTTGCCGCGCTCGGCGTTTTCATCGGCCACATGTTCCACCCCGACTCGATGGGTCCGGTGATGGGCGGCGGTGTTTCGATCCTCGCTTTTCTCGGCGGGGCATGGGGCCCGGTCGGAGGTGACCACGGCTTTTTACACTCGGTGTCGGAGGCGATCCCGACGTACTGGCTGGTGCAAGCTGGCCACGTGCTCGTCGGCCAGCCGTCGTGGAACTCGACCGGCTGGATCGTCGTCGCCGTCTGGACCATCGTGCTCGTGGCGCTTGCTGGCCGCGCCTACCAGCGTGATACGCAACGCGTTTGAATCCCGTTAGTCTCGTGTCGCGATGACCTCGAAGGCGGACGACGATCGCGGCGCTGACTCGTCCGGCGCCGCCGGGGGCGGCGTGCTGGCCTGGTTCGCGCGTGA
>JBDZVM010000033.1:0-45413 GCA_040255675.1 Actinomycetales bacterium
CGCCTCACTCGGCCTGGCGGACGCGTTTCGCCGGCACGTAGTCGCCCACGAGTTCTCGGCTCCACCACGCCCCGCTTTGGCGCCGTTCGTCGCGCGTCGTGAAGCGGTAGCGGTACAGCCGGGCGCGTACGTACGTCGGGGGCTTGTCGGGAAAGGGATTGCGGCGCAAGAGTTTTGCGACTCGCTCGTCACCGGCGCCGAGCCGTTGCATGAAGGCGAGCAGCCACGGATGGCTGCCGGCCGACGACATCGCCGCGAACCACATCAGCCAGTCGACGCGCAGGTGGTACGGAGCGATTTGCGGCGGACGCCGTCTGGTGTCACCTGGCTTTGCCTTGAAGTCGAACTCGCGCCACCGCGCGGCGTCGTCAAGGACGGCGGAATCCGTTCCCTCCAACACGATTTCGTACCGGTGACGGGTGATGCTGCCGAAAGCACCGTAGGTGTTGACCAGGTGCAAAGAGTTGAAGCTCGCGTTCATCAATTGCCGCCGGGATAGCAGGTTTCGAGCAGGCTGGAAGCTGAGCGCGACGCAAACGGCCGTCACGACGAGCGTGATCACGACGTACCACGCGGGCGCGGCCGCCGTTTTGGCATGGTGGTAATCGAAGGTTTTGTCGTCGAATGCGGCGAACGCGGCGAGCATGGTGAGTACATTCAGCCAGGCGAAGTTGCCCGACATCAACAGCCACCCTTGCGTGACGACGACGATGCCGGCGGCCACACGCGCGGCGGGTTGTGGCGCGAAAAGCACGAACGGGACGGCGAGCTGAGCCACGTGGTTGGCCGCGACTTCGAGCCTGTGAAGCGGCTTGGGCAGGTGATGGAAGTACCAGCTCAGCGGTCCGGGAAGCGGCTGGGTTTCATGGTGGTAATAAAGGCAGGTCAGGTCTCGCCAGCAAGGATCGCCGCGCATTTTGATCAGCCCCGCGCCGAACTCCACCCGAAAAGCCAGCCAGCGAAACAGCCAAAGGATCGTGATCGGCGGAGCTACGGAGTCGGAGCCGAGAAAGGCGGCTAGAAATCCGGCTTCGAGAAGCAGCGACTCCCACCCGAACGCATAGAAAATCTGGCCGACGTTGACGATCGACAAGTACAGCGCCCACATCGCCAGTTGAACGATCATCGGGGCCCACGGCGGCCCTTGCTGCGGAACGCCGGCCACGATGAGCGCCGCGAGAACCGATCCCATGCTCGCGACGGCTACCAGGAGCCGGTCAGAGTACATAAGGTGAAAGAGGCTCGGCGACCGACGAAACGGCACTCTCGCGAGAAATTGGCGCACCGGCAACAATCCGCGCTCACCCAGGAGCGCACGAAATTGAAGCGCCGCGCACACGAACGCGATGAGGTAAACCGCGGCGATCCCTCGTTGCACGACCATCCGCGCGACAAAGTAGCTGTCGGCGTTGAACCAGCTCACGAAGCTAGCCTGCCGTTTCTGGCCTGTTCGAGCTAGAGCGCGGTCGTAACAGCCGCACGCGTGAGGCGTTCATGCGGGCACGGGCAAGGGCATCAAACCGGCTGTGAACAACGACATCCCGCTCGCGCGGCTCTTGACCGCGTGGCAGGCCGAGACGAGAGACGCGCTGGGCGACTTACAACGCCCACCGCATGCCGAGGGTGTGTTGCCGTCGTCCGACATTGACGAGGCGTCGGCGGCGATGCGTCGGTTTCGACGGATGCTTATGCCGCGGGAGACGCTCAAACAGCGGTTCTTGTGGCCCGCGATTCGCGCGAACCTCGGTGACGGCGCCGACGTTGCCGAGGGGTTGCGCGCGCGCAAGCACGACTTCGAACAAGAGATGATCCGGCTGCGCTGGGCTGACGAGCGATCTTTGCGCTTCGACCGGCAGATCGACACGTTGATCGAGCGAATTGGCGATTACCTCGACGGCGAGGCCACCGTCGTGCCGAGGTTGGCGACAGAGATCCCGGTGGCCGCGCAGGAGCGACTCGTGCGTGAACTGACGATGCGCCGGCCGCCGCTCCCCGTGCAGCCGCATCCGGACCTGCCGAGGGCGCCGTGGGCGGCCACCGTGCTCGGCCACGTAGCCGGAGTCGTCGATCGATTCCGTGATCGGTTCACCACAGCGCCGGGCTAGCCGGACGCGGCGCGGTGTGAGCGTGGCTGAACGGGGCAGATGGAAAGCACAAGATCGCCGTAAAACGATCGAGGTAACGAGGCAGGCGCGCTGATGCAGCTACGGACAATGACCGCCGTCGCGGCGGAGATGCTCGCGTGGTCGGTTCTCATGGTGGGCCTGTGGGCCGTCACGTTGTCAGCCGCCACGGTGCCGGAGATTGTGGCGGCGGCCGTCGCCGGGGTCGCGTCCGCGCTTGGCGCCGTTGCCGCGCGGCGGGCTCTCGGCGGCAGCTGGCGGGTCAACGCTCGCTGGTCGTGCTGGCTCGTCGTGTGGTGTGGGTCGATTGCCGCCGACACCGTCGCCGTCTTCGCGTTGGCCGCCCGTCACCTGCGCGACCGCGACGTGGCGGGCGACGTCACCGAGGTCGTGTTGAAGCGGACGCCGGGGGATCGGCCGGCCGAAGACATGCATCGCGCTTTAGCGGCATTGGTCCTGTCGAGCACGCCGGGTTCGGTCGTTTACGACTCTGATCCGCGCGGGCATCGGCTCGGCGTGCACACGATCGTCGATACGCCGCCCGACCTCGAAGCGGCGGTGTCGCGATGACCGTATGGTTCGTCGCGAGCTTGGTCCTGCTGATCGGCGGCTTAGTGCCGGCCACGCTGCTCGGGTCGCGCGGCGGCCCCACCGACCGGCTCATCGGGCTCATGCTCGCGAGCATTGTCGGCGTGCTCGCCATGTTGACGCTGGCGCAGGCGTACGGCCAGTCGTCATACCTCATCGTGCCGCTTGTGCTAGCGACGTTGTCGGTTACCGGAGTGTTGGTTTTCACCAGGCTGCTCGGGCCGAGGTGAATCGGTGCGCACACTGTCGTACATCTTGCTGTTCGTCGGCGTGGGCGTGACAGTGGCGTCGGCGTTCGCGGCGCTGTGGTTGCGTGGCGTCTTCGCGCGACTGCATTTTT
Organism: Actinomycetales bacterium; assembly: GCA_040255675.1. GTDB lineage: Bacteria > Actinomycetota > Actinomycetes > Acidothermales > Acidothermaceae > JBDZVM01. Next base: position 3,052 of record JBDZVM010000033.1, read on the forward strand.
TGTCGCCGACGACGTCGATCGCCGCGCCGCTGATCGGAATTTCGCTTGCGATCGAGAACGGCTGGGGACTTACGACGGGCCTCATCTTGGTCACCGTCTTCTTGCTCGCGTTTTCCGGCCCGGTCGTCGAGGCCGCCACCGCGAGGGTGATGGCACAGCGTGAGGCGATCACGGCGGAGGAGTCGCCGGAGTGAACGACATCGTCTTGATAGTGCTACTGACGTTGGTGGCGGCGGGCGGCACCGCTGTCGTGATGACCAATGCTCCCGAGCGGCAAGCCGTGACGCTGTCGGTATTCGGAGTTTTGCTGTCGTTGCTGTTCTTTTCACTGCAGGCGCCCGATGTCGCCCTCTCGCAGCTGGCGGTCGGCACAGCCTTCTTACCGCTCATGGTGATGCTGGCCATTCGCAAGATTCGCGGTGGTGGCCGATGACCAGGAGTTGGCGTTACGCCATCTTTTTCGTCGGCGCCGGCCTCATCGCCGCGTTGTATGTGATCGGGGTTTACGGCATGCCCCATTTTGGCTCGACGTTTCACCCCTATCGCGACCGCGCGGTGCCGGCAGCCGTCTCGCACCGGACGGCGAACGTGGTGTCGGCCGTCAACTTCGACCAGCGTGCCTTCGACACCCTCGGCGAGGAGACGATTTTCTTCGCCTCGGTCATCGGCGCCGCCGCGCTCCTGCGGCCGTCGAAGGAAGAACGTGAGCAGCATTCGCCGAGCCAAGGCGGGCACGTCATGGCATCGACGCGGTTCGCGGGCTATGTGCTCTTGCCGGTGACGTTGCTCGTCGGCTTCGACGTCGTAGCCCACGGACATCTCACCCCGGGTGGCGGCTTTCAAGGTGGAGTCGTGCTCGCCACCGGCCTGCACCTGTTGTACGTCGCCGGCCGCTACGAGTCGCTCGAGCATTTCCGGCCCGTCGAGAAGTTCGAGTACGGCGAGGTAACCGGAGCTTTGGCCTTCGCCGGATTGGGTTTTGCCGGCATGGCGATCGGCGGTTCGTTTCTCGCGAACGTCATTCCGTTCGGGGAATTCGGCCAGTTGTTGTCGGCGGGCACCGTGGAAGTCTTCAACTTCGCGGTCGGCATAGAAGTCTCGTGCGGTGTCGTCGTCCTGCTCGCGCATTTCTTGCGTCAAGCGATCCTGTTGCGCGGTGGCGAGGCATCGCGGTCATGAGCTACTACGCGTATTTCGTCGCGGGCTGGCTCTTGCTGGTGGGTTGTTTCGGGATCGTGCGCAGCCGCAACCTGGTGCACGCGGTCGTATCGCTCGCGATCGCGCAATCGGGCACCTACGTGCTTCTGCTCGGTGTCGGCTACCAGCGTCACGCGACCGCGCCGGTTTTCGGGTCGACGACAAAGCCGAACTTGTCGGTGGTCGACCCGGTCGTGCAGGCGCTGACGTTGACCGACATTGTCGTCGCCGCGACGGTCACGGCACTGCTGCTGGCACTCGCGATACAGGTAGCGAAACATCACGACACGGTCGACCCGGATCAGCTCTCCGCCCTGGAGGGCTGAGTGCCCAACGGCGTGCCGCACCTCCTGCCCGTCATCGTCGTGGTGCCGATCGTCGTCGCCGCGCTGCTTGTCGCGATTTCGCCGCACGTTTCTCGCTATGTCGTCGAAGCAGTCGCCGCCGCAACCGCCTTGGGTATAGCCGCGGTCGCCGGTGTCGTCGCGTCGCAAACCATGCACGGCCGCGTGGTGAGCTGGCTCGGCGGGTGGAAACCTGACCGCGAGCACACCACCGTCGGCCTGGTCTTGGTCGCCGATCGGCTCAGTGCCGGGCTTGCCGTGCTCATCGCCGTCTTGATGACTCTCGCGCTCGTGTTCGGCTGGCGCTTCTTCGACGAGGTCGGCGGCCATTTTCATCCGTTGATGCTGCTTTTTCTCGCCGGTATGGAGGGTTTCGCGCTGAGCGGCGACATCTTCGACATGTTCGTATTCTTCGAACTCATGGGCGCCGCGGCGTACGCCCTTACCGGGTTCAAGGTCGAGGACCGCACCGCTTTGCAAGGCGGGCTTAACTTCGGCGTCGTCAACTCGCTGGGCGCGTATTTCAGCCTCACCGGCATCGGCGTGTTATACGCCCAGACCGGCCAGTTGCAACTCCCGTTGCTGGCTAAGGCGGTCGACGAGCGCGGGTTGTCGGCGTTGACCGTCCTCGCGTTCGTTTTCGTGCTCGCGGGCTTGCTGACGAAGGCGGCCATGGTGCCGCTGCACTTCTGGCTCGCCGATGCGCACGCGGTCGCGCCAAGCCCGGTGTGTGTGCTGTTCAGCGGCGTGATGGTCGAGCTCGGTTTGTACGGCGCCGCGCGAATCTACTGGGTCGTCTTCGAGAAGAGCATCCCGCACGAGGTCGTGCGGCAAGCGTTCGTCGTGCTCGGTACGGCGACCGCAATCGTCGGTGCGGTCATGTGTTTCTTGCAGCGGCACCTCAAGCGGCTCCTGGCGTATTCGACTATTGGGCATGTCGGCCTCTTCCTCGTCGCGTTCGCGATGCTCGACGACGAGGGCACCGCCGGGCTCATTCTTTACGTGCTCGGCCACGCGGGAGCCAAGTCGGCATTGTTCTTGATGGCCGGCGTGGTGTTGAACCGCTACGGCTCCGTCGACGAAATCGATCTTTTCGGCCGTGGAAAAGACGCCCGGGTCATGCCGTGGCTTTTCGTCGTCGCCGCGGTGGCGTTATCGGCGTGCCCGCCGTTCGGTACGGGTCTGGGTAAAGACATCGCCGAAACGGCAACGGTAAAAGCGGGTTACGCGTGGCTTCCCGCGCTCTTCACCATCGTGTCCGCGGTCACCGCCGCTGCCGCGTTACGAGCGGGGTTGCGCATTTATTTCGGCCTCGGCGACGTCCCGTCGGAAGCATCTGAGGACGAAGCGACGTCGGGATCGGAAGAGCAGCCAGAAGCCGATCTCCGGCGCGTGCCGCTGACGATGGTGGTGCCGATCTGCGTATTGCTTGCCGGATGCGCCGCTCTCGGCGTCATCCCTGGCTTTGCCGAGCACGTCGGCAAGGCAGCGCACGTGTTCCTCGACCGAGACGGCTACGTCTCGCAGGCCCTCGCGAACACGCCCGCTGCCTCGGTGCCGCACATCGCGGGCATGCACTGGACGACCCTCGGGTTGGCGCTGGGGTCGACGTCGGGTGTGCTTTCGATCGCGATCGCGTTTGCTTCCCTGTACGCGCGCCGGTTTCCGGCGGCGGTACGACACCTGTCGGGAGTGGTCGCCCTCCCGGTGCGCGCCGTCCGACGCGTTCATTCTGGCCACATCGGCGATTACGTCGCGTGGTTCCTCGCCGGGCTTGCCGCGCTCGGAGCCTTGATCGGCCTGCCGCTGCGTTAGCGGCTCGCACGTTCGAGGATCGCGGGAGCGGGCATGGAACAAAAAAGCACATGACGACGAGGAGGCCACATGCCAGACGTTGCTCAGTTCATGTTGGAGCGGCTGCGCGAATGGGGTATTCACCGCGTCTACGGCTACCCCGGCGACGGCATCAACGCGTTTCTCGGCGCGTTCGAGCAGGTCGGCGGCGATCCGCTCTTCACGCAAGTGCGGCACGAAGAGATGGCCGCCTTCATGGCGTGCGCGCACTCCAAGTTCACTGGCGAGATTGGCGCCTGCATCGCGACGTCTGGTCCTGGAGCGATCCATTTGGCGAACGGCTTGTACGACGCGAAACTCGACCACCAACCGGTCATCGCCATCGTCGGCCAGCAAAAGCGGCAGTCGATCGGCGCCCACTACCAGCAAGAAATCGACTTGCAGTCGTTCTTCAAGGACGTCGCGGGCTTCGTGTCGACCGTGATGGACCAGCATTCTCCCCGCCACGTGCTCGACCGGGCGATCAAATCGGCCCTCACCGAGCGGCGCCCGGCCGTCGTCATCGTGCCGGACGACGTCGGGGAGTCGCCGTACGAGCCGCCGCCGCGCATGCACGGATCGGTCTACACGAGCGCGACGTGGAGCCAGCCGCACATGACGCCAGACAAGGAGCTGCTGCGGCAGGCCGCCGAGATTTTGAACTCAGGCGAAAAGATCGCGATTTTGATCGGGCAGGGAGCCAAGAAGGCGAGCGACGAAGTGCTCCAGGTGGCCGACTTGCTGGGCACGGGCATCGCGAAAGCGTTGCTGGGCAAGGACGTCGTGCCCGACACGCTGCCGATCGTCACGGGCTCGATCGGTTTGCTCGGCACGGAGCCCAGCCACAAGATGATGATGAACTGCGACACGCTGTTCATGATCGGAACCAGTTTTCCCTACGCGGAATGGCTGCCGAAGGAGGGAAAGGCGAAGTGCGTCGAGATCGACATCGACGGATCGATGATCGGCGTCCGCTATCCCAACGACGTGTCGCTGGTGGGCGACGCCAAAGACACGCTGCAGGCGCTGATACCCATGCTCAAGCGCAAGAAAGACCGCTCCTGGCAGAAGACGATCGAAAAAGAAGTGGCCACCTGGTGGCGCGTGCTCGATGACCGCGCGCATCAAAAGGCCGACCCGGTCAATCCCCAGTTGGTGTTTTGGGAACTCAACCGGCGGCTGCCCGACGGTGTTGTCATGACTTCCGACTCCGGTTCGGCGACGAACTGGTGGGCCCGTCAGATCGCGATCCGTGAGGGCATGCAAGCGTCGCTGTCGGGCACATTGGCCACGATGCTTCCTGGCGTGCCGTACGCCATCAGCGCGAAGTTCGCCTACCCCGAGAGGCCGGTCATCGCCTTCACCGGCGACGGCGCGTTCCAAATGCTCGGCATGAACGAGCTCATCACGGTCAAGCGTTACGTCGACGAGCTGTGCGGGAAGAACCCCACGCTCATCTTTGCCGTGCTCGTCAACGAAGACCTCAATCAAGTCTCCTTCGAGCAACGAGCCCTCGCCGGCGACCCGAAGAATCCCGAGACTCAATCGGTGCCTTACGTGCCGGCGGCGGAATTCGCGGGGCTGCTGGGATTCGAGGGCATCAGGATCGACAAACCTGGTGACGTCGGTCCGGCGTGGGATCGCGCGCTGGCAGCGGATCACCCCGTTCTTCTGGAGTTCGTCACCGATCCGCAAGTTCCTCCGCTGCCGCCGCATGTGAAGCCGGAGATGGTGAAGAAGACGGCGAAGGGCCTGCTGCGCGGCGACGAAGACGCCCGGGGCATCGCGGTCAAGGGCATGAAAGGCAAGCTCGCCGAGGTAAAAGAGCACCTTCCCGGCGCCGGCAAGAAGTAGTAGGCAGCCGGACGGCGGCGACGCGGTAGACGGCCCGCCGCCGTCCGGGGCACGGGTGCGAGCGCAGTGAGCTAGCTCTCAGCGGCGACAAATGACCTTTTGCGCGGTCGTGCCGCCTCGTCGGGCGTAGGGTCATATTTGGGGCTGGCGACTTGATCATCATGCCGCCAGATCATTGGCTCGCGACAGGTGGGTGGAAGACGCATGCTAGGAGACGAAGCTCGCGAATATCACACCCTAGGGCGGCCAGGTAAGGTCGAGATCTCGATTACGAAACCCTGTGCCACGCAGCACGACCTCGCGCTGGCGTACACGCCTGGGGTAGCTGTCCCGGTGCAAGACATCGCGCGAGATCCGCTAGCGGCTTTTCGCTACACCGCCCGCGGCAATCTCGTGGCAGTTGTGACCAACGGCACAGCGGTGCTCGGGCTGGGCAACGTCGGCCCGCTCGCCGGCAAGCCCGTGATGGAAGGAAAAGCGCTCCTTTTCAAGCGGTTCGCCGACGTCGACGTGTTCGACATCGAAGTCGACGCATCCGACACTGACGAGTTCGTGCGAGTGGTCAAGGCCCTTGAGCCGACCTTCGGCGGTATCAATCTGGAAGACATCAGCGCGCCGCAATGCTTTGAGATCGAAGAGCGGTTGCGCGATGCGATGGACATCCCTGTCTTCCACGACGACCAACACGGAACCGCCATCATCAGCGGTGCCGCGCTGTTGAACGCGCTCGAGATCGCGGGCAAAGACATCGCCGACGTCACGATGGTCTGCAACGGCGCGGGAGCCGCCGCCATATCGTGCTGCGAGTTCTTCGTCGCCATGGGAATGAAGCGCGAAAACATCATCCTGTGCGACAGCAAAGGCGTGGTGTTCAACGGTCGCGGTGACGGACTCAATCCGTACAAGCAGCGGTTTGCGCTGGAGACGCCGCACCGTTCACTCGGCGACGCGCTCGTCGGCGCCGACGTATTCCTCGGCGTGTCGGTCGCGGGCACGGTCACCAAAGAAATGGTGCAGTCGATGGCCGATCGGCCCATCGTGTTCGCGCTCGCCAACCCTGACCCAGAGATCTCGTACCCCGATGCGAAGGCAGCACGCGCCGACGTCATCATGGCGACTGGCCGGTCCGACTACCCCAACCAGGTCAACAATGTGTTGGGTTTTCCATTCATTTTCCGCGGCGCTCTCGACGTGCGCGCACGGGCGATCGACGACGGCATGAAGATTGCGGCCGCCCGAGCGCTAGCCGAACTGGCGAAAGAGGAAGTGCCCGATTCAGTGCTTCGCGCATACGGCATCGACCGGCTCGCCTTCGGCGCCGAATACCTCATTCCCAAGCCGCTCGACCCGCGAGTGCCGCTGCGGGTTGCTCCGGCCGTCGTCGAAGCCGCCATGCGGTCAGGTGTGGCACGAATCAGTCTCGACCTCGAGGCGTACACCGAGTCGCTGGCCAACCGGTTGACTCGCGGCCGCGAGGTCATGAGCATCGTCACGCGTAAGGCGCAGACCGACCCCAAACGAGTGGTATTCGGCGAAGGCGAAGAGCGCAAAGTTGTCTTGGCGGCGGCGCGCATTGCGCAAGACCGCATCGGCGTGCCGATTCTGCTCGGCCGCGAATCGGTCATCACGGCTTTGAAGGACGAGCTTCGGCTCAGTGTGCCGATTCGCGTCGTAGACCCGGCGGAGTTCGGCGATGCCGAACGCTACGCCGAGGCCTTGCATGCTAAACGCCGACGCAAGGGAATTACTCAGCGCGAGGCCGAGGCGTTGCTGACCCAGCCCAATTATTTCGGTGCCATGATGGTCGAAATGGGCGACGCCGACGCGTTCGTATCCGGGTTGACCTATCACTACCCTGACGTGATTCGGCCGGCACTCGAGGCGATCGGCCCGGCAGTCGGGGTTTCACGCGTTGCTGGCCTTTATATGATGATTACCGAGAATGGCAGGGCGGTGGTACTCGCCGACCCGACAGTGAATTTCGATCCCACCGCGGCGGAGCTGGCTGATATCGCCATTATGGCCGCCGACCGAGCGCGGGCGTTCGGTCTCGAGCCGCGGGTGGCTTTGCTGTCGTTTTCGAACTTCGGCTCCACTCGGCACCCCCGCTCGGCGAAGATGGCCGATGCGACTGAACTCGTCAAGATGCGTCGTCCGGATTTGATGGTCGACGGCGAGATGATGGCCGACGTCGCGTTGTCACCAGAGCTGCGTCTTGAGGACTACCCGTTCTCGTCGCTCTCGGGCGAGGCGAACGTGCTGATATTCCCCAGCCTCGAGGCGGCGAACGTCGCGTACAAACTACTGCAGCGCTTGGGCCGCGCCGTGGCGATCGGACCGATCCTCGCCGGTATGGCGAAGCCGGTGCACGTGCTGAGCCGCGGCGCCGAGGTGACCGACATCGTCAATATGGCGGCTATTGCGGTGGTCGACGCGCAAGACGCCGCGGCGGCCAAGGCGTAGCAAACCCTGGCCGACTCGCGGCCAGCCCCGTTGTGAAACGCAGTCGCTTCGCCCTATGCCATGCTGGCACGGTGGAGTTCATCCCAGCATTGGGGCTCGGCGCGGCGGCGCTCGCGGAGCCTCAGGTGAGCGACGGCGACGCCGTTGCCTGCGTACGCGAAGCGTGGAGCTGTGGCATTCGCTACTTCGATACTGCTCCGATGTACGGGTGCGGTCGCTCCGAGCGGCTGCTCGGTCGGGCGCTGGAGGGGCTGCCGCGCGACGAGTACCTGATTTCGACGAAGGTCGGGAGACTCGTGCGCCCAGGCCATCCCGATACGAAAAAGACCGGCGCCGATTGGGTTTTCGACTTCAGCCGCGACGCGGTGCTCACATCGTTCGAAGAAAGCCTGGCGAGACTAAAGCTTGACAGCGTCGACATCGTCTACGTGCACGATCCCGACGATTACTGGCAGCAGGCACTCGACGAAGCGCTTCCCACGCTGGCGCAACTCGCGGCGGAAAAGGTGATTCGCTTTGTCGGCGTGGGCATGACACAAGCGCCAATGCTGGCGCGGTTCATCCGCGAGGCCGACATAGACATCGTGCTCGAAGCGGGCGTTTATACGCTGCTCGACGCGCAGGCGCTCGACGCGCTGCTACCCGAGGCGACGAGCAGAGGCGTCAGCGTGGTCGCCGCGCAAGCGATGCACGGCGGCCTCATTGACGGCGTCCCAAACCCGCTGTTTCGGTATCGCCCGGTCGACGACGAGATTCGTGGCACCGTTTCGCGAATCTCGCGAGTCTGCCGCGACTTCGGTGTGCCGACCGCCGCGGCGGCGATTTCGTTCCCATACGGGCATCCGGCCGTGAGGGCCGTGTTGACCGGGCCGGCCAATGTCAGCCAACTTCGGCAAAACATCGCCTGGGCATCGACCAATATTCCTCCCGATTTGTGGCAGCGCCTGGCTGACGAAGGCATCATCCCGGTCGGCGCGCCTACTCCTTCGGGGCCGATGCTGCCGCCTCGCCAGTGAGCCACTCGATGCGCGCCGTTATGCTGTCGGGTGTCACTGGTGTCGACGATCCTTGGCACGACTTCGAGGCAACGTCGTCAGCGCTCGCGCGGATCGTCGTCGAGGCGGGTCTGCGCTGCGACGTCGTGCCTAGTTCCGAATCGCACGTCGCTGGTCTCGCCGATGCTGATTTGCTCATCGTCAATTGCGGGGCTGGTTCCGTACTGGGCCCCGAAGGCGGCACCCCTGACGACCTTCTCCCATATCTCGCGTCACCTCGGCCGGTGCTCGGCATTCACGCCGCCGCCAATTCGTTTATCGCGACGCCCGCGTGGGGGGAGCGGCTCGGCGTCCGTTGGATCGAGGGCGTTTCCATGCACCCGCCCATCGGGCCGACCGTGCTCCAACCGGCCGACGTCGACCACGAGATCACCCGCGGGCTGGGTGCTATCGACGTGGTCGACGAGCGATACAGCTTTCTTCAAGCGGACGGCGGGGCAGTTGTGCTGTTCGCGCACCAGTATCGCGACGCGATACATCCGCTCGTACTTGCCCGCGAAGCGCACGGCCGGCGCACGATTTACCATGCGCTCGGTCATAGCCTCGAGTCGTACGTTTCGCCATCGCACCAGCGGTTGCTGACGCGTGAGGTGCGTTGGCTGATTAATTGTTGACGCGCGCGGGAGGTTCAAGAATCCGCGCGCTGTGGGCGCCCACGCGGCGTGGTGCGCGTGTGGTTGCCCGTGTGGGTGCCTATTTCGCGGGGCGACCGATGCGCACCCGCCATACCTGCGGCCCTTGCTCCAGGTAGTCCCACGTGAAGTCGCCCTTGTGCTGGGCGTCGAACTGGTAGTACAGCGGCTTCGGGTCGTGGTCGTTGACGAGCACGAAACCTGTGCCGGGCTTCAACTCGCTGTACGCGCCGAAGATAAGAGTGTGCCGCTGGCCGTGCGCCTGCGTGCGAACGTCGAGGACGGGGTCGGTAGGCATAGTCGTTTCCTCTCGTGGGGTCGACTCGTCGGGAAGTCTGGCTAAGAAGTGCATTGCACCGTTGATGTGCTCGGCCTCGCGCGGGCTTGCTTCTCGAAGCACCCACCAGGCGCGAGCGGCGAGTCGGCTTGCGGCGGCGGGTTGGCCCGCCGTCCCGAGTTCGCGTAGCGCCTTGACGAGGATGGCGACCGTGTCGGCCAGCACGTCGGCGTTTTTCTGCACCGCGTCAGTTTATACGAACCATCTCATAGAAAAGAAGCGACCCCCCGCCCGCCGTGTGGCGCGGCCCACACGCGCGGGACGAACGCGGAGCCCGCGAGCGACCTTGGCACTGTCGCCCGACGTCGCGTACGGGCTGAACCGGTCGGCACCCAGAAAGGATGTCCGCGCATGCTCGTTCGAGTACCACCGTCCTCGATACGACGCTTCACGGCTGTGCGGCGTAGTCGCGCGCCGTCGGGGCACCTTCAAACAGCGGGTTTCGTTGAGAGACACGTCTGTCGAGAGGAGTCGATGGTGACAGCCGCTCAGCGAGAGGTAGCGGACGTTCGATGACGGCCTCGCTGGGTGTGTGGGTGGCGACGGTGCTCGCGCTCGGCGTCTTAGTGGCGGTCGACGTCTGGCACGCGCGTCTCCCGCGCGAGGTGCGGTTTCGTGAAGCGCTCACGTGGTCGATTCTCTACGTCGCCGCGGCCGTGGTGTTCGGAATAATCATTGCCGTATTCGCGGGTGGTGATCCAGCCACCCAATATTTCGCCGGTTACCTCGTAGAAAAAAGCCTGTCGGTCGACAACCTCTTCGTGTTCGCCGTCATTCTCGCCCAGTTCGCGGTGCCTGCGCGCCATCAACAGCGCGTTTTGCTGATCGGGGTTATCGGCGCGTTGGTGATGCGAGCGGTTTTTATTGCCGCGGGTGCCGCCGCCGTCCAGCGATTCACGGTCACGTTCGTCGTCTTCGGCGCATTTTTGATCTATACGGCGGTTCACTTGCTGCGCACCCACGGTCAGCAGCCGGACGTCGGCAACAACCGCGCCGTCCGGCTGTTGCGCCGGGTTATGCCGGTCGTAGAAGACGCCCGCGACGGTGCTTTGCTTACCAGAGTCGACGGACGCCCTGCCGCGACGCCGCTGTTCATCGCGGTCGTCGCTATTTTGTCTGTCGACCTGGTATTCGCCCTTGATTCGATCCCGGCGATCTTCGGCATTACCAGCAGCGCGTACTTGGTTTTCACCGCTAACGCTTTCGCGCTTCTCGGGCTGCGCGCCTTGTACTTTCTGCTCGTCGGCCTTTTAGACCGCCTGGTACACCTGCATTACGGGCTCGCCGCGGTCTTGGCGTTCATCGGCGTCAAACTCGTGCTCCACTACGCGCACACGGTGGCGCCACAAGTACCGGAAATCTCAACCGGTCTTTCACTCGCCGTCGTCATCCTGCTGCTCGCCATCACCACCGCGACGAGCCTGCTGTCTGGTAAGGGCAAAGGTCGGCGGTCTCGCGCGGAGACAACAACGGAAGGTGAGTCATCCGATACCGCGATGTCGTAAGCGCGTCTTGGGCTGGTGGCAGGGCCCTATCGCCGCCCCCACACGCCAAAAGATCTACGAGGTGCCCCCGGCAGGATTCGAACCTGCGCCCCTGCCTCCGGAGGGCAGTGCTCTTTCCCCTGAGCTACGGGGGCCCGTCGAACTGCCGGACCCGGCGACCACGAGGGTATCAGCCGCGTGCACTACCCTCCGAAACGTGGATGCGCCTGCCCGCGTGCTCGTGGTCGACGACGACCCGGTGATCCGCGGCCTCATCCGGGTAAACCTTGAGCTCGAGGGCTTTGACGTTTCCGAGGCGGACGACGGCAGCAGCTGCCTCGACGTCCTCGAATCCATCTCCCCTCGGGTGATCGTGCTCGACATCGCGATGCCCAACGTGGATGGCCTCTCGACGATCACTTCGCTGCGCGGCGACCCGGCGACGTCCGATGTGAAGATCGTCGTTGTCTCGGCGCGGGCGCAGCAGGCCGACGTCCGGCGCGGAATGCAGGCTGGTGCCGACGTTTACCTCACGAAGCCTTTCGATCCGGAGGCGTTGATCCGCGCCGTCCGCGACCTCGCATCCAGTCGCTGAACAACGCGCGGCCGCGGACCGGGCCGAGGACAGGCTAAGACCCCCGAGGACAGGCCAGGACGCCTGTCCTCGGGCATGGTGATCACGTTTACGTGATCAACTCCAGGGTCGGCGAAGGCGAGACGATCGGGCGCTGCCAGGCGCCGGTGCGATACTCTCCGCGCGTGACTCCTGCCCAATTAGCCGATGCGATTCTTGCCGCGGTTGCCGCCGCGGTTGCCGATGACGACCTTTCTATAGAGGTGCCGTCGAGCGTGACGGTCGAGCGGCCCAAGAGCAAGGAGTTCGGCGACTACGCCACGAATGTGGCGTTGCAGCTTGCCAAGCCGGCGGCGCGGCGTCCGCGCGAGGTCGCCGAGCTGGTCGCGAGGCGGCTTCGAGGCACGCCCGGCATCGCCAAGGTCGACGTCGCGGGCCCGGGGTTCCTCAACATCACGCTCGACGCGGCCGCGCAAGGCGAGTTGGCGCGCACGATCGTCGAGGCCGGAAAGGCGTACGGCCGCACCGACACCCTGCGCGGCCAAAAGATCAACCTCGAGTTCATCTCGGCCAACCCGACCGGTCCGTTGCACCTTGGCCACACTCGTTGGGCGGCGGTTGGCGACGCGATCGGCCGGGTGCTGTCGGCCGCCGGGGCGGAGGTCACCCGCGAGTTCTACATCAACGACCGCGGCGTGCAGATGGAGCGCTTCGGCGCGTCCCTCGAGGCGGCCGCGATCGGTCAGCCGGTTCCCGACGACGGCTACCACGGCGAGTACATTCACGAGCTCGCCCGTGAAATCGTCGAGGCCAACCCGAAAATCGTCGACTTGGCGGAAGACGAGCGGCGCACAGAATTTCGCGAAGTCGGCTACCGGCTGCAGCTCGCGCATCAAAAGGCGGTGCTCGACACGTTCGGCACGCACTTCGACGTCTGGTATTCCGAGCGGTCGTTGCACGAGTCCGGCGCGGTCGAGCGCGGCTTCGCGAAGTTGCGCGAACTCGGCCACGTTTTCGAGGCGGACGGCGCGGTGTGGCTGCGCACCACCGATTTCGGCGACGATAAAGACCGCCCGCTAGTGAAAAGCGACGGCGAGCTGACCTACTTCGCCTCCGACACCGCTTATTACGTCGACAAGCGGTCGCGCGGTTTCGACGTGTGCATCTACCTGCTGGGTGCCGACCATCACGGCTACGTGGCGAGACTCAAGGCCGTCGCCGCGGCGGCGGGCGACGATGCCGAGAAGAACATCGAGGTGCTGATCGGGCAGCTCGTGAAGATACTCAAGAGCGGCCAGGAAGTGCGCCTTTCGAAGCGCGCGGGCGAAATCGTCACGCTCGAAGACTTCGTCGACATGGCAGGTGTCGACGCCGTCCGGTATTCGCTCAGCCGGTATCCGAGCGATTCGCCGCTCACGCTCGACATCGACGACATCACCCGCAAGAAGAACGACAACCCCGTCTTCTACGTGCAATACGTGGCCGCTCGCACCGCGTCGGTTTCACGTAACGCTAACGAGATGGGCATCGAAAAAGGCGACCTCGACCCCGCGCTCTTCGACCACGAACGCGAGCACGATTTGCTCGGTGCGCTCGGCGAATTCCCGCGCATCGTGGCGAGCGCCGCGGAGTTGCGCGAGCCGCACCGGGTCGCCCGGTACCTCGAAGAACTCGCGGGCGTCTACCACCGGTTCTACGACTCGTGCCGCATCTTGCCGCTCGGCGACGAACCGGTCACGCCCCTAAACCACGCCCGGTTGTGGCTGAACGACGCGACGCGAGTGGTCATCGCCAACGGGCTCGACCTGCTCGGCGTCAGCGCCCCTGAACGGATGTAGCGACATGCACACGCACGAGGCAGGCGCGCTGCACGCCGACGTCCGCGAACTTGGCGCCCAACCGCTTCAACCGCCGGCCGATCTCAATACGATCGCGCCGTCGGTCTGGCCCGCCAACGTGAGGCGGGGGAGCGACGGCGTGCTCGCGGTTGCCGGCGTCAGCGTGACCGACATCGCAAGGGAATTCGGCACGCCCGCGTATGTGGTCGACGAAGACGACTTTAGAACGAGGTGCCGTGCGTGGGCCGACGCGTTTCCCGAAGCCGACGTGTATTACGCGGGCAAGGCGTTTCTCACCACGGCGATCGCGCGGTGGGTGGCGGAAGAAGGCCTGCGGCTCGACGTCTGCACCGGCGGCGAACTCGCGGTCGCGCTGCACGCCGGGTTCGACGCCACAAGAATTGCCATGCATGGCAACAACAAATCGACGGCCGAGCTGACGCAGGCGCTTGCCGCCGGAGTCGGGCGCATCGTCGTCGACTCGTTCGACGAGATCGAACGGCTCGCCAAACTCGCGGCTGGCCGAGCGAGCAAGCCGAAGGTGTTGATCCGCGCTACAGTCGGCGTCGAGGCGCACACCCACGAGTTCATCGCTACCGCGCACGAAGACCAAAAGTTCGGTTTTTCGCTTGCCGGGGGAGCGGCGCACGAAGCGGTTCGCCGAGTGCTGAACAGCGACAGTCTCGAACTCGTCGGCGTGCATTCACACATCGGCTCGCAAATCTTCGACACGTCAGGCTTCGAGGTGTCGGCGCATCGCGTCGTCGGGCTACTCAAAGAAATTCGCGACGAACACGGCATCGAGTTGCCCGAGCTTGATCTCGGAGGCGGGCTCGGTGTCGCCTACACGGTCGACGACGATCCCGCGGAACTCTCCTACGTAGCAACACAATTGCGCGACATCGTCGAGCGAGAGTGCAAGGGCGCCAGCTTGAGCATTCCGCGGCTGAGCGTCGAACCGGGTCGCGCCATCGCCGGCCCCAGCACGTTCACGCTGTACGAAGTTGGCACGATCAAGCCCGTCGAAGTCAGTGCCGGAATCACCCGCACGTACGTCAGCGTCGACGGCGGTATGAGCGACAACGTCCGCACCGCGCTTTACGACGCCAGCTACTCGTGCGCGGTCGCGAGCCGGTCGTCGTCCGCCGAACCGATGCTCGCCCGCGTGGTCGGCAAGCATTGCGAGTCGGGCGATATCGTCGTCCGCGACACGTTCTTGCCCTCCGATCTCGGGCTCGGAGATCTGCTCGCGGTGCCTGTCACCGGCGCGTACTGCCGATCGCTCGCCAGCAACTACAACCAGGTTGGCCGGCCTCCGGTCGTCGCCGTGAGAGACGGCGCGGCCCGCCTGATCGTGCGGCGCGAGACCGTCGACGACCTCTTGCGTCTCGACGTCTGACCCGGCACGGCAGAATAAGGCGCGACTCACCAAAGCGAACCAACAAGCGAACCAACAGGAGCGAGGACGGCGATGAGCGGCACCGAGCGCCCCGACAAGCGCCCGCTTCGCGTCGCCCTGCTCGGCTGCGGCACGGTCGGCACCCAGGTGATCAGGCTGATGCGCGAACAAAGTGACGACCTCACCGCCCGCATCGGCGCGCCTCTCGAACTCGTTGGCATCGCCGTGCGCCGTGCCGGGCGAAAGCGCGATCTCGACGTCGACCCAGCGCTGTTCACCACCGACGCGGCTGCCCTCGCCGCCCGCGACGACGTCGACATCGTCGTCGAAGTCATCGGCGGTATCGAGCCGGCCCGTTCACTGATCTTGAGCGCGATGAGCCGCGGTTCCTCGATCGTCACGGCAAACAAGGCGTTGCTCGCCGAAGACGGCGCCACATTGCATGAGGCCGCCAGAAAACACGGCGTCGACCTTTATTACGAAGCCAGCGTGGCCGGCGCTATCCCGCTGTTGCGGCCACTTCGCGAATCGCTCGCCGGCGACACGGTGCATCGGGTGCTCGGCATCGTCAACGGCACGACGAATTTCATCCTCACGCGCATGGACGAAACCGGCGCCAGCTTCACCGACGCGCTCGACGAAGCCACCGAATTGGGTTATGCCGAAGCCGATCCGAGCGCCGACATCGACGGTTTCGACGCCGCGGCCAAGGCAGCCATCCTCGCCGGGTTGGCGTTTCACACGAGAGTCACGATCGCCGACGTCCATCGCGAAGGCATCGCCGATGTCACCGCCGCGGCAGTGGCCAGTGCGCGCGATATGGGGTGCGTGGTCAAGCTGCTGGCAATTTGCGAGCGCACTCTCGACGGCCGCGGCGTCACCGTGCGCGTGCATCCGGCGATGATTCCGCGTTCGCACCCGCTGGCCGGCGTGCGTGAGGCCTACAACGCGGTCTTCATCGAAGCCGACGCGGCCGGGCAACTGATGTTCTACGGCCGTGGCGCCGGGGGAGCCCCCAGCGCCAGCGCGGTACTCGGCGACATCGTCGCGGTCGGGCGCAACAAGGTGAAAAGTGCTTTGGGAGCGGGCGAATCCAGCTACGCCGACCTCGCCGTCCGTTCGATGGGTGAAACCGTCACGCGTTACCACGTCAGCCTCGACGTCGCCGACAAGGCCGGTGTGCTGGCTTCGGTGGCCAACGTATTCGCCGACCACGACGTCTCGATCCAGACGGTGCGGCAGTCAGGCCGCGGCGACGACGCCACGCTCGTGATCGTCACGCATTCGGCGTCCGATGCCGCGTTGTCGGCGACGGTTGAAGGGCTGCGCGGCCTCGACGTCGTCCGCGACGTCGCCAGCGTGATGCGTGTCGAGGGCGAGTAAATGACGGCCGGCGAGAACAAGAAAAGCGATGGTGGTCGACATGGGTAATCCCCGCTGGCGCGGACTCATCGAGGAATACCGCGACTGGCTGCCGGTCACCGAGAAAACTCCTGTGATTACGTTGCTGGAGGGCGGCACGCCGCTCGTACCCGCGCATGTGCTCTCGCGGATGACCGACTGCGAGGTCTACCTCAAAGTCGAAGGCGCCAACCCGACCGGCTCGTTCAAAGACCGCGGCATGACGATGGCCATCAGCAAGGCGGTCGAGGCGGGATCGAAAGCCGTTATTTGCGCCTCCACCGGCAATACCAGCGCGAGCGCCGCGGCGTACGCGGCACGGGCCGGCTTGTTGTGCGCCGTGCTGGTGCCTCGCGGCAAGATCGCGTTGGGCAAGTTGGCGCAGGCGTTGGTGCACGGAGCGAAGTTGCTGCAAATCGACGGCAACTTCGACGACTGTCTCGCTCTTGCCAGCAAGCTGTCGCAGGACTATCCGGTCACCCTCGTCAACTCGGTCAATCCCGACCGCATCGAGGGTCAAAAGACCGCGTCGTTCGAAATCGTCGATGCGCTCGGCGACGCCCCCGACGTCCATTGCCTGCCCGTCGGCAACGCCGGCAATATCACCGCCTACTGGAAGGGGTACGTCGAGTACTCCGACAAAAACCGAGGTGGCTCCGCGACCAAACGGCCGAAGATGCGGGGGTTTCAGGCCGCCGGCGCCGCGCCGATCGTGCTCGGCCACGTCGTGACGCAGCCGTCGACAATCGCGACGGCAATCCGCATCGGCAACCCGGCGAGCTGGACCAAAGCACTCGACGCCCGCGACCAATCCGGCGGCGCCATCGAGTCGGTCACCGACCGCCAGATTCTCTCGGCCTACCGGCTGCTTGCCAGCAAGGAGGCGGTCTTCGTCGAGCCGGCGTCGGCCGCCAGTGTCGCGGGGTTGTTGCAGGCCCGACAGTCCGGCAGTCTTGACGCCGGGCTGAGGGTGGTTTGCACCGTCACCGGCAACGGGCTGAAGGATCCCGAGTGGGCGATCGCCGGCGCTCCCGCGCCCACCACGGTGCCGGCGGACGCCGAGCTTGCCGCGAAGGCGCTCGGCCTTGACGCCTAAGAGCCGCAGGCCGGTCAGCATCAACTTTCGGGCCGCCCCAGTGCGCGTGCGGGTGCCCGCTACCAGCGCGAACTTGGGCCCTGGCTTCGACAGCTTCGGCCTCGCGCTTCAACTCTACGACGACGTCGTCGTGCAGGTCGCTGAGTCGGGGCTGGCGGTCGACGTCGCGGGCGAGGGCGCCGACGACGTCAAGCGCGACAAGCGAAACCTCGTTGTGCAGGCGATCCAGGCAACTTTCGAACTGCTCGGCGGTCAGCCGCGCGGCCTCGAAGTGGTGTGCGCGAACCGGATCCCCCACGGGCGCGGCCTCGGCTCCTCGGCAGCCGCCATCGTCGCGGGCATCGTCGCCGCGCGCGAGCTGGTGCTCGGCGGTCCCGACAAATTGCCGGACGACGCCGCGCTGCGGCTTGCCACAAACCTTGAAGGCCATCCCGACAACGTCGCCGCGTGCTTGTTCGGCGGCTTCACCCTGGCGTGGAGCCATCACGACGAATTAGGCCCGGTCGCCGAGGCGATTCGTCTCGACGTGCATGCCGACATCGCGCCGGTGGCGTTCGTCCCCGAGAACAAGGCGTCGACGGCGAAGGTTCGCAAGTTGTTGCCCGAGCAGGTGCCGCATCACGACGCCGCGGCGAACGCGGCACGGGCGGGCTTGCTGGTCGAGGCAATGACCAGGCGACCCGACCTGCTTCTCGCGGCCACCCAAGACTGGCTACATCAGCCGTATCGGGCACCCGCGATGCCGCGTAGCGCGGCTTTGGTCGAGAAGCTGCGCGAGGCGGGGGTTGCCGCCGTGATCTCCGGCGCCGGCCCTACTGTGCTTGCCCTGCCAACGCGCGATCAAGCCAGTGATATGTCCGTG
The DNA here is from genome assembly GCA_040255675.1 of Actinomycetales bacterium. Classification (GTDB taxonomy): domain Bacteria; phylum Actinomycetota; class Actinomycetes; order Acidothermales; family Acidothermaceae; genus JBDZVM01. Next base: position 21,421 of record JBDZVM010000033.1, read on the forward strand.
TTCGGGGGGCGATGGTTCTCGGCGTCCGAACTGGTCGTCGATACGGGTGGGGCGCGCGTGATGCCGGTCGACGCGCCGGGCTAACCGGGAGAAATGCCCATCTTTCACGCCCGGTTCGCGTGGCCGCGCGAGATTCGCTCGCGCCGACCTGGGCGGATGGGCCGCGCGCGTCGTGGGGAGTGCTACGCTGGGCCTTGCATCCAGTTGCCTCGTAGGCCACGATGCTGTGCTCCCCCACGATGCGCCGGTTTGATCGGCTCTGATTTGCCCGCCGCCCGAAATCCCCTCACGTTCGGACATGGGTTCGTCAGATCCATCGGTCCTTCTCTCGCACGTGGAATCCCAGAAATTCCCGACGCCGCTAAGTGATCTACTGCCGAGGCGGCGTCGAGGCGGAGTCAAGCGTCGAGGCCCAGCGAGCGTGGTGTTCCCGTCGCATCTTCGTCCAGGTCGTTGGCTGAGGCCACCCCCGTGTGAGCCGCCGCCGGCGATTCCCGGACGCCGATGCGGCCCGGCAGTGGCCGGAAAAGCGAAGTGTGGCTTTATGACGGAATATCCGGCAAGAACCGTCGGATGTCGATCAACGAAGCCTTCCCGGAAGGATCCTGAGTGACCGAGATCACCGATGCCCCCCAGCTCGTCTTGACCACAGAAGGCGACACCCGTCCCGATGGCGCCGTTCGTACCCGGCGCAAGCCCACCGCCTCCGGCCTTTCCGCCATGGTTCTGCCCGAGTTGCAAGCGCTCGCGGCGAGCATGGGCATCAGCGGCACGGGCCGCATGCGCAAGAGCGAACTCATCGCCGCGATTCAAGATCGTCAGCCCAAGTCGCCGGCAGGCAGCGAGTCAGAGACTCGCAAGGCGGCCCGGCCACGCGCCGCCAATCGGCGCACCCCCGTACCTTCGATTACCGCCGATGTCTCCGACGCCGGGTCGTCGAGCGTCGGCTCGGTTGACTCGGCTTCGTCGCATGAGCGCCCGCAGTCGGCGTCCGGCGTCGATACGGCGGGCCACGCGGGTCGTGGCGAACGCTCGAATGGCGAACGGTTGAGCGGCGACCGGTTGAGCGGCGACCGGTCGATCGGTGAGCAGGCGCGCGAGGATCGGCCGGCCGCTGACGCGCAGTCGCGCGGCGACTCCTCGCGCGGCGACAGCGCACGCGACGATCGGCAGCGTGACGATCGGCAGCGCGGCGACCGCCAGCGCGGCGACCGTGGCGCTCGCACCGACGGCGGCCGCGACCAGCAGGGTGGCCGCGACCAGCAGGGTAGCCGAGACCAGCAAAACGGGCGCGACCAGCAAAACGGCCGCGACCAGCAGGGGCAGCAGAACCAGCAGCGACGTGACCGCTCCGACGACGACGATTACGACGGCGGACGGCGCCGGCGTGGCCGATTCCGCGAGCGCGGCCGCGGCACCCGTGGCCGCGACCGGTTCGGCGACGCCGCCGAGCCGGTGATCGGCGACGACGATGTTCTCATCCCGATCGCCGGCATCCTCGACATCCTCGACAATTACGCGTTCGTGCGCACGTCGGGCTACTTGCCCGGCCCCAACGACGTCTACGTCTCGCTTGCGCAAGTGCGCCGTTACGGCTTGCGGAAGGGAGACGCGGTCACCGGTGTGGTTCGCCAGCCGCGTGAAGGCGAGCGCCGTGAGAAGTTCAACGCGTTGGTGCGGCTCGACACGGTCAACGGCTCCGACCCAGAGACGGCGAAGGGCCGCGTCGACTTCAACAAGCTCACGCCGCTCTACCCCCAGGAGCGGTTGCGTCTCGAGACCGACCCGAACCAGTTGACGACGCGCATCATCGATCTGATCGCCCCGATCGGCAAGGGTCAGCGCGGTCTCATCGTCTCGCCGCCGAAGGCCGGAAAGACGATGGTGTTGCAGGCGATCGCCAACGCGATCACCCGCAACAACCCCGAGTGCCACCTGATCGTCGTGCTGGTCGACGAGCGGCCCGAAGAAGTCACCGACATGCAGCGGTCGGTCAAAGGCGAGGTCATCTCCTCGACGTTCGACCGGCCGGCCGAAGACCACACGATGGTCGCCGAGCTTTCGATCGAGCGGGCCAAGCGGCTCGTCGAGCTAGGCCACGACGTCGTCGTCCTGCTCGACTCGATCACCCGGCTCGGCCGCGCTTACAACACGGCGGCGCCGGCGTCCGGGCGCATCCTGTCCGGTGGTGTCGACTCCGCGGCGCTGTACCCGCCGAAACGGTTCTTTGGCGCGGCGCGCAACATCGAGGACGGCGGATCCCTCACCATCTTGGCGACCGCGCTCGTCGAGACCGGTTCTCGCGGTGACGAAGTGATCTTCGAGGAGTTCAAGGGCACCGGCAACATGGAGCTGAAGCTCGACCGCAAGCTCGCCGACAAGCGGATCTTCCCCGCGGTCGACGTCGACGCGTCAGGCACCCGCAAGGAAGAAATCCTGATGTCGCCCGAAGAACTGCAGATCGTCTGGAAGCTGCGCCGAGTGCTGCACGCGCTCGATCAACAGCAGGCTCTGGAACTGCTGCTCGACAAGATGAAGCAGACCAAGAGCAATGCAGAGTTCTTGCTGCAGATCCAAAAGTCGACGCCGATGCCCGACTGATCTTCGCTGTTCCGTTCGGAGTCGTTTCTTTCCCAACGCGGGCGCCCGTACGGGTCTGTCGTTCGTCGCCCGTTCGCCCACTTGCGCGCGTCGATTAGGCGATTCGCGCGCCGGGTTTCCTGCCGAACATGACTAAGAAGACCCATGGCGTGTGCTTGGCCTCAAGTAGACGCCATGGGTGCCGATTCAGCGGCGTAGGACGTCCCCGACTTCGAGGCGTCCGCGGTTGTCGATTCGCGGTGGAGGCCAGGTGCGCAGGCGGCAGTTGTCGGCAAGCGCGCGGGCCGGCGGTTCGGCCATCGCGGGGGCCATCTCGGCGGCCGGGCGCGAGTCACTCGCCGCGGACGATCACTATCGCCGCGACCCGTGCGGCTGGGGAGCGACTCCATGAACGTGTTGGCCATCGGCGCGCATCCTGATGACGTCGAACTCGGTTGCGGTGGTGCGCTCGCGCGCCACGTCGCGGCGGGCGACAAGGTGACGTTCCTCGTCATGACCACCGGCGAGCGAGGTCCGCAGGATTCGGTTCCGCGGGTGCTCGAGCAGGAGGCTGCCGCCGCGCGCATCGGTGCCGACTTGGTGTGGGGCGGGTTTCCGGACGGCGCTATCCCGCACAGCCGTGAAACGGTTACCTTCATCGACTCGGTCATCGCGCAGACCGGTGCCGAGGTGCTGTACACCCACGGTCAGCACGACAGTCACCAAGACCACGTGTCGACCGCACTGTGCTCGCTGTCGGCCGCCCGGCGTCTCAATCGCGTGTTGTGCTACCAGTCGCCGTCGAGCACCGCGTTCAACCCGGTGGTGTATGTCGACGTCGAAGAAACGATCGTCGAGAAAATCGCGATGCTGTCGTGCCACCGGTCACAGGTCGAACGGTGCGAGCTTGTCGATCTCGAGGCCGTCGAGGCCGGTGCCCGGTTTTGGGGTCACCAGGCCAGGATGCGCTTCGCCGAAGCTTTCGAGGTGCCGCGGTTCGTGTGGGACATCACTCGCGGCGCGGCCGCCGTCCGGCGGGTGGAGGGTCGCGCGGACGACGCGGCACCGGCGGGCGTGAGCGAAATGCCAACCGCGACGCCTGTCGTTTCCGAAACCCCCGCCGTCACACCTGTCGCCCCAGCGGCCGTGGCCACCCCGGTCTTCTTGGTGGGCGGCTCAAGGCGGTGAACGCGGCCGCGGCCGGCGTGCCGGCCGACGCCGCGCCGGCCGAAATCGCGGTCGGTGCCGCTTCGGTAGGTGCCGCCGGCCTTGGCGTGCCCACCCTCGTGTCGCCCAAGGGGGTTCCGTGGACTTTCCTCTTGTTGGCCGGTGTCGGCGCGCTCACCGTCGGGATGTTCGGCACCGACCGCGCGATCTACGTGGGCGTCGTGTTGATCGACGTCGTATTCCTCATTTTCTTCTTGCGGCATGTCGCTTTCGCGGCGGCCGCGGCCCGCTGGGCACCGAACGACCTTTACGAGACGCCTGATCTGCCGATCGATTACCGGCCTAACGTCAGCGTGCTTGTCGCCTGTCACAACGAGGAGTCGGTGGTTGCCTCGCTCGTGCGCGGTTTGAACGCCTTGCATTATCCGAGGTCGCGGCTCGAGATCATCATGGTGGACGACGGTTCAGTCGACGCCACAGGCGAATTACTCGACCGCTACACGGCCAACCTTCGCCACGTGCGAATAATTCACCGGCCACCCGGGGCGGGCGGCGGAAAGTCTGGCGCCTTGAACGCGGCCCTCGCGCGGGCGCGAGGCGAGATTATCGTGGTCTTTGACGCCGACCACATTCCCCGCCGAAACGTGGTGAACCGGCTGGTCAGGCACTTCAAAGATTCGCGAGTCGGCGCGGTGCAAGGGCGCTGCATCATTCGCAACTCGGTGCAATCGACGCTTGCCAGGTCGATTGCCATCGACTATTTCTCGGGCTACTTGGTGAACGAGTACGGCCGCCAGGCGCTGTTCGGCATGCCGGCTTATGGCGGTGCGAATTGCGCGATCCGGGCGAGTAGCTTGCGCCGCCTCGGCGGCTGGAATCCGAACAGCGTCACCGAAGACACCGACATCACGATGCGGCTCGTTTTGGCGGGTGAACGAGTGCGTTACGACATCACCGCTGTCGACACCGAAGAAGGCGCCACGACATTGCGGCGCTTCGTGAAGCAGCGGTACCGCTGGGCGCGCGGCCACCAGCAGGTGTGGCGCGACTACCGCGGTGCCGTCTGGCAGTCGACGTTCGTGTCTCCGCTGGAGAAAGTCGAAACGTTCCTCTTTCTGCTCGTGTATCACGTGCCTGTTTTCTGCACGATCACCTTGTTCTTGACGCTGCTGCGGCTGGCCGGTTTCGGGCCGCACGTTTCGGTCTTTGAAATGTTGCCCCTGGCGTCGCTACTCTTCGCCGGGCCCTTTTGCGAACTGGCCGTCGGTCTCCTCGTCGGTCGGGCTCCTCGGCGGGCGGCGTGGTCAGTGGCCTGGATGACGCCGTTGTTCATCGTCTTCATGCTTGTGTGCACGAAGGCGTGGATCGACGGCGTGCTCGGCCGGCGGTATACCTGGGTGAAGACCAAGCGTTCGCAGTGGAACGCGCTCGACGGTCGCGAGGCCGGTGAGCCGGCATGAACCGCCGTCGAGCCATCATCGGCGTGTCGCTTCTCGCCGCGATCGCTTTGGCGTTCGCCGGTTTCTTCGGATTGAGTGGGCCGCTCCGCGACGTCGAACAGCGGTTGGTGCTGTTGGTGCTGAACGCCGGCGCGCGCGTGCAAATGTTCGGCGACCATTACTTCCAGGTGCTCCCGCACGGCAACAGTGCCTTTCGCGCGCAACTGACGCCGTTTTGCTCCTCGCTCGTGCCAGTGCTGGCGCTTGCCGCCATCGCGGCGTTCGTCTTGAGCGGCCCGCCGCTTCGCCGGTGCTTCGCCTTTACCTGCGCGGCGACAGTCGTCGTCTTCTGCAACGTGCTGCGAATCGCCGGATCGGTGTGGATCGGGCTCGAGGTCGGGTCTGGTGGACTCGTGCTTTTCCACGACTGGATCGGCACGTTGTTCGGCATCGCCTATACGATGCTCGGATTTTTCTTGATGCTGTTCTTGCTGTTGCCGAAGGCGACGGCGAGCATCCCGCGGGCGGCTCGAGTGAGCGACGTGTTGTGATGAAAACTTTTGTGCTTTTTCTCGGGCTCGCGCTCATCGGCTCCGCCTTGATGTGGCGAGCCGTGAGGTTTGCCCGCGTGCGTAAGGGAATTCGCACCGGGCTCGCCGATCCTGACCCGGCCATGCGGATCGCGGCCGTGCATCAAGCGGCGGAGCTCGGGTTGGCGAGCACGGCGTCCGCTTTGCTGAAGACGGTGCGAGTCGAGGCCGATCCGGTCGTGCGCGCGCACGTCGTCGATGCGGTGGCCAGCCGCCAGTGGGAGCCGGCCTCGACGGCAGCTATCGTCGAACTGCGACTGTGGGCCAAGGCGTACAGCGACGCGCGTCCAGAACTTTCCCGCGCTAGCGCGGCCGCGGCGCCGCTCCTCGCCGGGGTGCCGGGCATCGTGCCGCCGCCGTCCCTTAACCCTTTGAGAGAAAGGGAATTCCGCCGACGTGACGCGACAGATCTCGCGACTGACGACGCCGACGTCGCCCCGATGGCCGGGCCGCCGGCGGACCCCGATCCGCTTACGCCGGTGAGAGTGCTCGTCACGGGTGTCGGCGGTGCCGCAGGCGTCGCCGTGATGAGAGCGTTGCGCGACGCCGGCCACACCGTGATCGGCGTCGATGCCGATCCGGAGGCGGTCGGTCTGCGATTGTCCGACGAGGGATACGCGGTGCCTCGTTTCGACGACCCGACATTCCTGAGCGCGCTGATTCGGGTCGCTACGGTCTACGACGCGCAAGCCTTGATGTGCACGGTGGCAGAGGAATACCACGCGCTCGCGGTTGCGGGCGAGTTCTTCGAGGAAGCGGGTGTTCGCACCCTCATGCCGAGTCTTGAAACCGTGCGAACCTGCACCGACAAATGGCTTTTCGCGCAAGCGATGCAATCAGCGGCCTTACCGGTGCCAGCGACCTCGCTTGGCGCTGCGGGCGACGTCCCAGGGCCCTGGATCGTAAAACCTCGCTATGGCAGGGGATCGCGAGACGTGCACGCGGTCACGACCAAGAAGGCCCTGGCCGCCGCGATCGCGCTGACGCCCGACCCGATCGTGCAGAAAAAAATCGAAGGGCGTGAATTCACCGCCGACGCGCTCGTCTATCCGTCAGGCGAGTTATGCGGCGTCGTGCCGCGATGGCGGCTCGCGACGAAGGGTGGAATTTCCACCTTGGGCCGGACTTTCGACGACCATGCCGTCTGTGACGTCGTCGGTCGGGTGCTCAAGGCCGTTGGCCACGTCGGCCCGGCGAACGTGCAAGGATTCGTCGCTAGCGACGGTTCAGTGACGATCGTCGAAGTAAATCCCAGGTTTTCCGGCGGGTTGCCATTGTCGCTTTACGCGGGCGCCGATCTGGTGGGCGAATATCTGCGGGCCATCATGGGGCGCGAGCCAAGACCGGAACGGCTCGTCGCCCGCGCGGGCGTCACCATGTACCGATACTTCGACGAGGTTTACGAGTCGTGACGAGCGCCGCCTTGCGCATCACCGTGCCGATCGGCACCCGGCCCGAGATTGTCAAGCTCGCCGCGACGATCGCCGCGTTGCGCGAGGGTGGTCACGACGTCCGCTGCGTGGCCACCGGCCAGCACACCGACGCGAAGCTCGCGGGCGACATCTTCGCTGAATTGGGCTTCGCCCCCGACGTGACATGGCACCTCCCGAACGCCGAGGGCGAGCGGGTCGGCTCGTTGCTCGCGCACGCGTTCGACGAGTTCGCCAGCCACCGGCCCGACGCCGTCTTGGTGCTGGGCGACACCTACACCGCGCCCCTGCTCGCGATGGCCGCGCGCAGGTTCGGAATCGGTGTGATCCATCTGGAGGCAGGGCTTCGGTCGTTCAACGAGCGATCGGCCGAAGAAACGAACCGGCGCATGATGGTCGCGCTTGCCACGATTCATTTGGCACCGACACAGCTGGCTGCCGCGTTCTTGCGCGACGAAGGCGTCGATCGCGAGCGCATCAAAGTCGTCGGTAACCCGGTGATCGACGCGCTGGTCGACAGCGGGGTCGCCCGTGTCGACGTCCGCGACCGTGCCGGGGTGCTGTTCACGGCCCATCGGGCCACCAACGTCGATGATCCCGAGCGGCTGGGGCACATTGTCGAGTTGGTGCGCCGGCTGGGGGATCGGTTCGCGCCGGTCACGTTCCCGCTGCACCCGCGCACCCGGTCCAAGCTCGCTTCGGCTGACCGGCTCGACGAGATGGCGGGGCTTTCCGGCGTCCGGCTCGTCGATCCGCTCCCGTACGGCGAACTGCTGGCGACGCTCGCGCGTTCGAATGTTGTGGTGACCGACAGCGGCGGCTTGCAAGAAGAGGCTTCCTGGCTGGGGATCCCGGCCATCGTGTTGCGCTCGACGACGCCACGCTGGGAAGGCGTGGTCGCCGGCGCGGCGGTGCTCGCCGGGCTCGACGTCGATCTCGTGCTCGATCACGTTTCGCGATTTCACCGTCCGGATGAGGCGGCGCGGGTGGCCGAACTGCCGTGCCCCTACGGAGACGGACACACGGCCACAAAAGTCGTCGAATGCTTGACTGACCCTCGGGTGCGCGCGCTACTTTCGCCAACCGAGCCGACCCTCGGTTTGCCGCCGCGGGTCGCCGCTCTCGGGGGTGCCTACCTGACAGAGGTTCAAGCGTGACAACAGATCAGCTGGCTGGTCAGCCGGTGGGCCGACTGGCGACGGCGAGGATCGCCGCCGTCACCGTCGATCTCGACGACACCTTGTTTCCGCAGTCGGCCTGGCTCGAAGGCGCTTGGGACGCCGTCGCCGCGGCCGGCAGCGCGCTCGGCCTCGACGCGAGCGTGCTGCGCGACGAAATCGCGGCGGTGGCCGCGACCGGATCCGACGGCGGCCGCGTCATCGACCGCGCGTTGCTGGCGGTCGGCTGCTCGGAGGTCGAGTTGCCGGCCCTGACGCCCGGCCTGCTCGCCGCGTTTCGGGCCCATGCGCCGGAATCGCTGCCCTGCTATCCCGGGGTCGCGGCGGCGCTGGCGAATCTGCGCGCGCTCGTACCGGTGGGTTGCATCACCGACGGAGACCCGCACATCCAGCGCTCGAAGCTGCGGGCCCTGGGTCTCGCCGACGCGTTCGACGCGGTGATCTTCTCCGACGAGATGGGCAGGGAGTTTCGCAAGCCGCACCCGGCGCCGTTCCTTCGGGCGCTCGACCTGCTCGCCGTCGAGCCAGCGGCCGCGGTGCACGTCGGCGATCGCCCAGGCAAGGACGTCGTCGGCCCACACGCCATCGGCATGCGCGCTGTGCGGGTCCGCGCCGGCGAATACGCGGAATTACCGGACGACGCCGAAGGGGCCGCCCCTTGGCGCGTCTTTGACGATGCCGCGACTGCTCTGTCCGCTCTGGCGGAGATGGTCAGCTAGCGTTTGTCAGGCAGCCTCGTCGAGAGGCACCGTGTCGATGAGACAGTCGGCGGCAAGGTCGATGACCGCGATGTGGTTGTCGCGTTCGCACGCGACGAAGGCGACGCGGCCGGCCGGGTCGAACGAAATGTGGCCTGGAGCGCCGCCGACGTCGATCGTCGTCCGGACCCGCAGCGCGGTCGTGTCGAGCAGGCACACGCTTGACGCGCCGGTGTTCGATACGACGAGGTGACGGTCGTTCGGCGATAGCGCAATCGCGTGCGGATAAACGCCGACCGGCACGACTGCCAGCACCTTCGACGTTCGCACGTCGAAAATCGTGATGTCGTCGGAGACGAAGTTGGCGACGTAGCCTCGGCGTCCGTCGTCGCTGACCACCGGAAGGTGTGGCGCGATCCCGCCCCGCATGGTGGCGACGACCTCGTGATCGCGGGTGCGGATCACGCTGATCTCGTTCGAGACCGTGTTCGTCACGTACGCGAATTCGCTGTCAGGGGTGAACGCGGCGTGGCACGGGCCGATGCCAACCGGAACTTCGGCGATCGCGCGAAGCCCGGCGACGTCGATCACGGTGACCGTGCCCGACACCTGGTTGGGCTGGTACCCGAGCCGGCCGTCGGGCGAGAGCGCGAGGTCGTGCGGCGCTACCCCGACGCCGACGGTGCCCATCGTTTCGCCGTCCGCCCGGACGACGGTGATCGAGCCGTCGGCGCGACTCGGAACCCAGACCGATTGGATCCCTCCGGCCGGGCAGGGAAGCACCGGTCCGCTGCCGGTGGGCGTCGTGGCGACCACCACGCCCCGAGCGTCGACGATGGTGACGTCGTCCGACCCGACGTTGGCGGTGTAGACGCGGCTTTCGTCAGGTGAGAGCGCAAGGTGTTCGGGATGGTGGCCAACCGCGACGTGCCCGATGAGCCGGCGTGTCGACGCGTCGACCATCGCGATGCGATCTTCGGTGGTGGTCGAATAGACCACGCCGGCCGAGCTGGTTGCAACCGAATGCGCGGACGAGCCGCCACGCCACGTGAGCACCGGGTCGCGTGGCGTCGACCCGTCAGGTTCGAACCGCAAACCGACGCCGTCCGGGCGAGGTTCGAGCGCGACGCGATATCCGAGCTCGAGCAACGTGACGAAGAGACTCGTTGGCGTATCAGTGAAAAGCTGGCGCAGCGTCACGCCCGTACCCCGGAAGTCGCGATAGAGGTCACGGGCTCGGCGCAGCTGGTCGTCAGAGCCGTCGGGTCCGTCAGGCAGGTCCATCGCCTGGCCCGCGGTCGGGCCGGGAAGGCCGGTATTAGCGCCCGAAAGCAAACTGTCGCTCATCGCCCAGCCTCCTCAATGCAATCATTTGCACGAACCTACGGCCGGGCGCCCGTGCGCGTCAATCGTCACCTGAGCCGCTCTGGCGAGCGCGCACGCGGGGAATGCGACCACCGCGCCGCGCGTTGCACCGCCGTCTGGCACACTGAAGTGCTGGTCGAAGACGGTTCCGGTTCACGCGACGCACAGCGGGCGACCCGGCGGCCGCGACATCTAGGAGACAGACGTGAAAGCCGACATTCACCCCGACTACGTCGAGACCAAGGTCATCTGTAGCTGCGGCAACGCGTTCACCACGCGCAGCACCTCGACGTCGGGCACGATCCGCGCCGAGGTTTGCTCGGCGTGCCACCCGTTCTACACGGGCAAGCAGAAGATTCTCGACGTCGGTGGCCGGGTCGAGAAGTTCGAGCGCCGCTTCGGCAAGAACGGCGCCAACAAGAACGGCGCCAACAAGAAGTAGCGCACGCGCGGCGTCGGTGCGGCGGGAGTCCGTCCGCGACCGGCGCCGTTCGTCGTGCGCGCGGCGCGCGCCGTGAGTTCGAGGCCGTGAGTTCGAGGCCGTAAGGAGGTTGTCGTGTTCGACTCGGTCGAAGAGTTGATCGCCGAGCACGCCGACCTCGAAAAGCGGCTCGCCGATCCGAATCTGCACTCCAACCAAGCCCTGGCCCGAAAGCTCGGACGCCGCTACGCCCAGCTCACCCCGATCATCGAGACGTACCGGCGCTGGCGTTCTCTCGGTGACGACCTCGTCGCCGCGCGCGAACTGGCCGAGGACGACGCCAGCTTCCGCGCCGAAATCCCGACGCTCGAACGGGGTCGTGACGAGGCCGCCGAACACCTTCGCGCGCTGCTCGTGCCGCGCGATCCCAACGACGGCAAGGACGTCATCCTCGAGATCAAGGCTGGCGAAGGCGGCGAAGAATCGGCGCTGTTCGCGGGTGATCTGCTGCGGATGTATCTGCGTTACGCCGAACGCCACGGCTGGAAGACCGAGCTGCTCGACTCCACCGAATCCGACCTCGGCGGCTACCGCGACGCGACCCTCGCGGTACGTGCCGACGGTGGAGACGGGGCCTGGAGCCGGCTGAAATTCGAGGGCGGCGTGCACCGGGTGCAGCGCGTGCCGGTCACCGAATCACAAGGCCGTATTCACACGAGCGCCGCCGGTGTCTTGGTGCTGCCCGAGGCTGAAGACGTCGAGGTCGAGATCGATCCGAACGACCTGCGCATCGACGTCTACCGGTCGAGCGGGCCCGGTGGTCAAAGCGTCAACACCACCGACTCCGCCGTCCGCATCACGCACGTGCCGACCGGCGTCGTGGTGAGCTGTCAAAACGAGAAAAGCCAGCTGCAAAACAAGGAATCCGCGTTGCGCATCTTGCGCGCCCGGCTGCTCGCCCACGCGCAAGAAGAGGCGGCGGCGGCAGCCAGCGCCGAGCGGCGAAGCCAGGTGCGCACCGTCGACCGTTCAGAGCGGGTGCGCACGTACAACTTCCCGGAGAACCGAATCTCCGATCATCGGGTGAACTTCAAGGCGTATAACCTCGATCAGGTGCTCGACGGCGATCTCGACGCGGTGATCCAAGCGCTCGTCGACGCCGACGCCGCGACGCGACTTGCGGAGGCCGCTTCATGACCCAGTTAGCCGGAACGCCCGCGCGTCTTCGGATCGCCATCGACGACGCGGTGCGCACGCTCTCCGATGCCGGTGTGCCGTCCCCGCGCCACGATGCGGAAACCCTTGCGGCGTATGTGATCGGGTGCCCGAAGAACCGCCTGCTGATGGCCGGGCATTTGTCAGGCGGCCAGCACACGGTCTTCACCGAGCTGATCGCCCGTCGCGCTAGCCGGGTGCCGCTGCAGCACCTCACCGGCAGCGCCCCGTTTCGCTACCTCGAGATCGCGGTCGGCCCGGGCGTGTTCGTGCCGCGGCCCGAAACCGAAGTCGTCGCCGGCTGGTGCGTCGACGCGCTCGGCATCGAATTCCCGGACGTCGAAAACCCGCTCGTCGTCGATCTGTGCGCCGGCTCGGCCGTGATCGCGCTGTCGATCGCGCACGAGGTGAAGGGCGCGCGCGTGCACGCTGTCGAGCGCGAGCTGCCCGCGTGCGAGTGGGCGCGCCGCAACGCGACCGGAACGCGCGTCACCGTGCACGAGGCCGACGCCGCGACCGCGTTGCCCGAGTTCGACGGCACCGTCGACCTGGTCGTGGCCAACCCGCCTTACCTGCCGGAGACCCATCGCGATCTGCTCGAGCCTGAGGTGCGCGACCACGACCCGGAGCCGGCTCTTTGGGGAGGCCCCGACGGCCTCGAAGGCCCGCGCATGGTCGAGGCCACCGCGCGCCGCTTGCTGCGCCCAGGGGGGCTGGTGGCGGTCGAGCACGCCGATCATCATGGCGCCGACGTCGCCGACATCTTTCACCGCGCCGGGGCGTGGGAGCTCGTCGCCGTCCGGCAAGATCTGACCGGTCGCGACCGGTTCGTGACCGCGCGGCGAAAGGCCGACCAGTGAGCGAGGCTGCCCGATGATGTACGACTGCGCCGACCCCGACCAACGGGCGACCGGCCTGCGCGAGGCGGCCTACGCGGTGCGACGGGGTCAGCTCGTCGTCCTGCCCACCGACACGGTCTACGGGGTCGGAGCTGACGCGTTCACGCCGTCCGCCGTCGCCGCGCTGCTCGCCGCGAAGGGTCGAGGCCGCGACATGCCGGTGCCGGTTCTCGTCGGATCGATGCAGGTGCTCGACGCGCTCGTCGATCAACTTCCGGACGTCGGCCGCGCGCTCGTCGACGCGCTGTGGCCGGGCGCGCTCACGATCGTGGCGCGGCACACCCCGGCGCTCGCCTGGGATCTCGGCGACGCCAAAGGAACGGTCGCGGTGCGCATGCCGGCCGACGCGCTCGCCATCGACTTGCTCAACGAGACCGGCCCGATGGCGGTGAGCAGCGCCAACCGGTCTGGGCTGCCTCCCGCGACGACCTGCGCGAACGCCCGGTCGCAACTCGGCGAAGCGGTCGCGGTTTACCTGGACGGCGGTCCCACGTCGTCCGCGGTGCCGTCGACCATCGTCGATCTCACGGGCGATGCCCCGACGGTGCGCCGGCTTGGCGCGATCAGCGAGGAGCGGCTGCGCGAGATCGTGCCCGACCTTGTCGCCGTCGTGTGAAGCAGCGATAAATCGGTTTGGTGGCCGTAAGGTTCGTCAAGGAACCTCCCGTAGCCGCTCGTGGGGAGTCACGTGCGCGAGTATTTGATCACGCTGCTGGTCGCGGCGGTCGTCACGTACTTCGCGACCCCGATCGCCCGCCGATTCGCGGTGCGCACGGGGGCCATGACCAAGGTGCGCGACCGCGACGTCCACACGATCCCGACGCCCCGGCTCGGCGGCGCGGCGATGTTCCTCGGCATGGCGGCGGCGCTGCTCGTCGCGTCACGGTTGCCGACATTGCAGGCGGTCAACCAGAAGTTCTCTGAACCCAAAGCGCTGCTGCTAGGCGGCGGCCTGGTGTTCGTCATCGGCGCTCTCGACGACCGGTTCACCCTCGACGCCGTCACCAAGCTCGCCGGCCAGATCCTGGCCGCCGCGTTGGTGGTGTTGCAAGGCGTGCAGCTGCTGTGGTTGCCGATCCCTGCCTTCGGCACGTTGATCCTCGGCCAGGACTGGTCGGTCATCTTGACCGTGTTTTTCATCGTGGTCGTGATCAACGCGGTGAATTTCGTCGACGGGCTCGACGGGTTGGCGGCGGGCATCGTCGGCATCGCGGCGCTGTCGTTTTTCGCGCTTGCGTATCACCTTTCCGTGCAAGAACACGTCAGTCGCGCGTTGCCCGCGATGCTGATCGCGATCGTGGTCGCGGGCATCTGCCTGGGCTTTCTGCCGCACAACTTTCATCCGGCGCGGGTGTTCATGGGCGACTCGGGGTCGATGCTGATCGGCCTGCTGCTCGCGGCATCGACGGTGTCGCTCACCGGCCAAGTCAATCCGGCTGATCAGTATCAGCAGTACGGAGCGTTCCTTCCGTTGCTAGTGCCGTTCGCCGTTTTGTTCATCCCGCTCGCGGATCTGTTACTCGCTATCGTGCGGCGCACCAAGGCGGGGCGCGCGCCGTGGACCCCCGACAAGCGACACCTGCACCACCGGCTGCTCGAACTCGGCCACTCCCAGCGGCGCGCCGTCCTGATCATGTATTTCTGCTCGGCAGTGATCGGGGCGGGCGTGGTCGCGCTCTCCGTCACGCAAGGCCCGCTGATCGTGGTGTCGATCGGGGGCGGCCTCGTCGCGTTGGCGACCTTGCTCGTGAGCCTGCCGCGGCTGCGCTCGACCCGCGTGCCGCACGCATAGCGGGCACCGCAACGGCGTTGCTTGCGAAGTCGCTCGCGGACGTGAGAAAGGCCACCCTCCAGCACACGCATCGCCGATGAGGGATCTGTGGATTTCCTGTGATAGCGTCGCGGGCACCCAAGCCGCCTGGAGTCCCGCGTGTTCGCGGTTCGTACGACGTGCGCAACCAGCCACGACGTTGGCCGGCTCGCTTCTTCGGCTTACGCCGGAGGGCGCCGCGCAGCTCGATTCGTCGGATCGTAGGATGACAGGGGACCGTGGGAGACCAGAACTAAACCTTTACGCGCTCGTCGGCATCGGCACCTTGAACCTCGGTTCGTTGTTGCTCGGGCTCGGTATCGGTTGGTTCCTCGACGGTCGGATCAGTTCTTTTCCCCTCTGCACCCTGGTGGGTCTAGCGGTCGGGATAGGGGCGGGTTTGACCGCTAGCTGGTTCCAGATCCGCAAGTACTTCAACAACCCGAGTTAGCTCGGCACACACCAAGTTCGCAGGAGTCGTCGCAAGTGAACGCCACCGGCCCGCTGATGGTGCCAGTAGGCACCCCGCGCCGTGTCTTCGTGATCGCTTTGGTGCTCGGCGGTATTGCGCTCGCGGGTGCCTCCGTTCTCGGCCACCCGGCCGTGGGCGGGCTGTTCCTGGTCGGGTTGCTGATCGGTGGCCTCAACAACGTCATGACCGTGCGGTCGATCCTCAAGCACACCGAGCGCGGTGACGCCGACAAGAAGCAATTCGCGAAGGCGTCGCTGGTGCGTCTGCTTTACATGACGTTGCTGGCGGGCGTCTTCGTGATCGCTTTTCGCCCCGAGGGCATCGCGGTCTTGGTCGGCTTGGCCATCTTCCACCTGCTCGCGGGATTGGCCACGACGGTGCCGGTGTTGAAGGAGTTCCGTAAGGCATGAGCGCGTTGAGCCTTCACACCGCGTCGCGTGTCGTCGCGGCCGACATCGAGGTCGGCACACACTCGACCATCAAGATTTTCGGACTCACCCTCAACTCCGACACGATTCTCACCAGCCTCATCGCCGGGGTGATCCTCCTCGGGCTCGCGTTCTACATGCGCGCCAAGGCGAAGTCGGGTGTGCCGAGCAAGTTGCAGCTCATCTTCGAATCGGTCGTGCAGGCCGTGAACAAGCAGGTCGAAGAGAGCATGGGCATCCGCGTCGCGCCGTACGTCGTCCCGATGGCCGTGACACTGTTCCTCTACATCTTGTTGTGCAACTGGATCGGGCTCATCCCAAGCGGTCACCCCGAAAAACTGCCGGCGCCGACGGCCGACATCAACCTGGCTCTGGCGATGGCATTCGTGGTCATCATCCCGATGCACATCATGAGCATTCGCCGCAGGCGCGTGAAGCATTACATCAAGCATTACTTCCAGCCGTACCCGATCATGTTCCCGATCAACTTGATCGAGGAGCTGGTCAAGCCGTTCACGTTGGCCCTGCGACTCTTCGGCAACCTGATTTCCGGCGCCATCATGGTCTCGTTGCTCGCGTTGATGCCGGTCTTCGTCATGTGGCTCCCGCAGGGTGCCTGGAAGCTGATCGACGCCGCTGTCGGCGTGATCCAGGCGTTCATTTTCGCGCTTTTGACGATTCTGTACTTCGCGTTCGCGGCGTCGGTCGAGCACAACGAAGAAGAACACGACGCCGCGCAACACGCGGATAGCGCAAGCATCGAGCACGCACCACAACCGACCCATACCTGACCGCCGTCCCACTACAACAAACCCAACCGAAGCGCTTCAGCCCACCCGCGCAGCGACCAGATCGGAGCAAGGAGAGACATGGCCGCGGATACGACCCTCGACAGTGCCATCAAGACAGCCGGTGCATTCATCGGCGGTGGCCTCGCCCTTGGCGGTGGCGCCATCGGCGCTGCCATCGGTGACGGCCTCGCCGGTAGCTCCACTATCGCCGGCGTCGCTCGTCAACCTGAGGCACAGCCTCGTCTCATGCCGCTCTTCTTCCTGACCGTCGGTCTGGTCGAGGCGATGTACTTCATCAACCTCGCTTTCATGGCCATGTTCGTCTTCGTGCTCGGCAAGTAGTTCGGAGTCTCCTCGTGTCACCAACGGCCGGCCCACCGGCGATCAACGCGGAAAGCAACTTTCTCGTCCCCAACGCGACGTTCATCGTCGAGCTGATCATCTTCTTGGTCATCCTCGGCGCGATCGCGAAATGGATCGTGCCATGGGTGAACAGCCAGCTCGCCGCTCGGCAAGAGGCGATTCGCAAGCAGTTCCAGGAGGCCGAGGAAGCTCGCGCCCAGCTCGTCGCTGCCGAGGCCGAATACCGCGAGCAGATCGCGCAGGCCCGGGCCGACGCCGCCCGCCAGCGTGAAGAGGCCCGTGAGCAGGGGCAGCAGATCATCGCCGACCTGCGCGCCCAGGCGCAGGCCGAGGCCGACCGCATCACCAAGCAAGCCCAGGCGCAAATCGAGGCCGAGCGCAGTCGCACGATCGCGGCACTGCGCGCGGAGGTGGGCACGCTCGCTGTCGAACTCGCCGGGCGCATCGTCGGCGAAGCGCTGTCCGACGAAGCGCGTCAGCGTCGCGTCGTCGAGCGGTTCTTGACCGAACTCGAGTCGCGTGAGACCGCCTCGCCGAACTCACGGCCGAACGCCGGGCCCAACTCAAAAGTTCCGGTCGGGGCCGGGGAGTAGAGCGCGTGAGCACCACTGTCATGCAAGGCGCCAGCCGAGACGCGTTGGCTTCCTCCAGCAAGCGCGTCGAGCAGCTGCTTGCTTCGTCGTCCGCCGCTGACGCGCAGCGGCTCGGTGACGAGCTCTTCGGCGTCGTCGGTTTGCTCGACGACCAGGTCGGGTTGCGCCGGGTGCTTTCCGACCCTGCCGTCGATCCCGACCGAAAGGCGGCGCTGGCCGAATCGGTTCTCGCGTCTCACGTCAGCGGCACCGCCGTCGATGTCGTTCGCCAGGTGGTGCGGTCGCGCTGGTCGCGCATGCGCGATTTGGCCGACGGCGTCGAGCATCTCGCCGTCCTCGCGAAACTCGTCGCCGCCGACAAGCAGCATCAGGCCGACGAAGTCGAAGACGAGCTCTTCCGCTTCGGCCGCATCGTCGAGAGCCGTCCGAAGTTGCGCGAGGCGTTGGCCGACCGTTTCCTGCCGGTCGAGAACAAGGTGTCGCTCGTGCACGCGTTGCTCGACGGCAAGGCCACACCCGACACGATCGCGCTGGTGCTCCAACTCGCGTCCCACCCGCGGGGCCGCACCCCCGAAGGCGGCCTGTCCGAGTACGGCGAGATCGCCGCTCGCCGCCGTCAGCGATTCGTCGCGCGGGTCACCACGGCAATCGCTTTGTCGGACGACGAAACGGCCCGTCTTCGCGCCGCCCTTGCTCATCTCTACGGCCACGACGTGCATCTGCAGATCGAAATCGATGCGCACATCGTCGGCGGGCTCGTCGTCCAGGTCGGCGACGAAGTGATCGACGGTTCCATTGCCGGTCGGCTCGCCGACGCCAAGCAACAACTCAAATAGCGTGAACTTCATTAGAGACCAACGAACGAGAACGGACTGATGGCTTCGATGTCAGAGCTGACGATTCGCCCGGAGGAGATTCGGGACGCGCTCGAGCGCTTCGTCGCGTCGTACACGCCCGACGTCGCGTCTCGCGAAGAGGTCGGCCGGGTCACTGAGGCCGGCGACGGTATCGCGCGCATCGAGGGCTTGCCCTCGACCATGGCCAACGAGTTGCTGCGCTTCGAAGACGGCACGCTCGGTATCGCGCTGAACCTCGACGTCCGTGAAATCGGCGCGGTCGTTCTCGGCCCGTTCGCCGGCATCGAAGAAGGCCAGGTAGTCAAGCGCACCGGCGAAATTTTGTCGGTGCCGGTGGGCGACGGCTTCCTCGGTCGCGTCGTCAACCCGCTCGGCGAGCCGATCGACGGGCTCGGTGACATCGCCTCCGAAGGCCGTCGTGCGCTCGAACTGCAGGCGCCTACGGTCGTGCAGCGCCAGCCGGTGAAGGAGCCGCTGCAAACGGGCATCAAGGCCATCGACGCCATGACCGCCATCGGCCGCGGCCAACGCCAGCTCATCATCGGCGACCGGCAGACCGGAAAGACCGCGGTCGCGATCGACACGATCATCAACCAGAAAGAGAACTGGGCGAGCGGCGACCCGAAGAAGCAAGTCAAGTGCATCTACGTCGCGGTCGGCCAGAAAGGCTCGACGATCGCGTCGGTGCGAGGCGCCCTCGAGGCCGCCGGTGCGCTCGAATACACCACCATCGTGGCCGCGCCCGCCTCTGACGCGGCCGGCTTCAAATACCTCGCGCCCTACACCGGTTCGGCGATCGGCCAGCACTGGATGTACCAAGGCCAGCACGTGCTCATCGTGTTCGACGACCTGTCGAAGCAGGCCGAGGCGTATCGCACAGTGTCGCTGCTGCTTCGCCGTCCGCCAGGTCGTGAGGCTTACCCCGGCGATGTTTTCTACCTGCACTCGCGGTTGCTCGAGCGTTGCGCGAAGCTTTCCGACGAGCTGGGCGGTGGTTCGATGACCGGTCTTCCGATCATCGAGACCAAGGGCAACGACGTCTCGGCGTACATCCCGACCAACGTGATTTCGATTACCGACGGCCAGATCTTCCTCGAGACCGACCTGTTCAACTCCGGTGTTCGCCCGGCTATCAACGTCGGTATCTCGGTGTCGCGAGTCGGCGGTAACGCCCAGCTCAAGGCGATGAAGTCGGTCGCCGGCCGGTTGCGCCTCGACCTCGCGCAGTACCGCGAACTCGAAGCGTTCGCCGCCTTCGGCTCCGACCTCGACGCCGCGTCGAAGGCGCAGATCGAGCGCGGATCGCGACTGGTCGAGTTGCTCAAGCAGCCGCAGTATTCGCCGTTCCCCGTCGAGCAGCAGGTCGTGTCGATCTGGGCCGGCACCACCGGCCAGCTCGACGAAGTTCCGGTCGCCGACATTCGCCGCTTCGAGCGCGAGTTTCTCGAGTACGTTCGCCTGCGGCACAAGGGAATTCTCGACGGCATCGCGCAGACCGGGGTGCTCGCCGACGAGACCGTCGACGAGCTGAAGGTCGCGATCGAGGCATTCAAGAAGACGTTCGAGACCTCCGAAGGCAAGCCACTCGTGGGCCGCGAAGAGGCCGAGCCGCTCGACGAATCCATCATGGACACCGAGAAGGTCCGCAAGTACGTTCCGCCCGCCAAGACGCCGGCGAGCCGGTAGTAGGGGAGTTTCTCGAGTATGGGAGCCCAGCTCCGCGTCTACCGGCGGCGAATCCGGTCGGTGCGCGCCACGGCGAAAATCACGCGCGCCATGGAGCTCATTGCCGCCTCGCGCATCGTCAAGGCGCAGCAGCGCGTGCAGGCCTCGACGCCGTACGCCGACGCGATCACCCGCGCCGTTTCGGCGGTCGCGAGTCAGTCGGACGTCGACCACCCGCTGCTCACGCAGAAAGAAACCGCGACCCGCGCCGCTGTTTTACTTGTCACCAGCGATCGCGGGCTGGCCGGTGCCTACAGCGCGAACGTGTTACGCGAAGGCGAATCGCTCACCGCGCACCTGCGCGAGGGCGGCTTCGAGGTAGTGCCTTATATCGTCGGCCGCAAGGGCATCGGCTACTACCGGTTCCGCGACCGCCGGATCGCCGCGGAGTGGAGCGGGTTTTCCGAGAGTCCGCGCTATCTCGACGCGAAAGAAGTCACCGAGGCACTCATCACCGCGTTCAACACGCCGAGTGAAGAAGGCGGCGTCGACGAGATCCACGTGGTCTACACGCAGTTCATCTCGATGCTCACCCAGACGCCGGTGATTCGCCGCATCTTGCCGCTCGAAGTCGAAGAGACCAGCGAGGAGCCGGTCGGCGGGGCACTGCCGTCGTACGAGTTCGAGCCGAGCGCCGAAGGCGTGCTTGACGCGTTGCTGCCGCGCTACGTCGAAGCGCGCATCTACAACGCGTTGCTGCAGGGCGCGGCGTCTGAACTTGCCGCCCGACGGCGAGCGTGCAAGGCGGCAACCGACAACGCCGAAGAGCTCATCAAGACCTACACCAGGCTGGCAAACGCGGCCCGGCAAGCAGAAATCACCCAAGAAATCTCCGAGATCGTCGGTGGCGCTGACGCGCTGGCCGCTAGCGGGAGCGAGTAAGAATGACCGCAACTGTCGAAAGCACCCAAAGCCGCGACGGTCGCGCCGCAGGCGTCGGCAGGGTCGCGCGAGTCATCGGCCCGGTGGTCGACGTCGAGTTCGGCGTCGAAGACCTACCCGAGATTTACAACGCGCTCACCGTCGACGTCGACTTCGGCGCTGGTTCGGAGGGTGAGGT
Organism: Actinomycetales bacterium; assembly: GCA_040255675.1. GTDB lineage: Bacteria > Actinomycetota > Actinomycetes > Acidothermales > Acidothermaceae > JBDZVM01. Next base: position 42,502 of record JBDZVM010000033.1, read on the forward strand.
CGAGGGCGAGAACAAGCACACGCTGACCCTCGAAGTCGCTCAGCACATCGGCGACAACCTAGTGCGCGCGATTTCGCTGCAGCCCACCGACGGCCTGGTGCGTGGTGCCCCGGTGCACGACACCGGCAGCCCGCTGTCGGTGCCGGTCGGCGAGGTCACCAAGGGCCACGTCTTCAACGTGCTCGGCAAGTCACTCGACATCGAAGAAAGCAAGCTGCAGGTCAAGGACCGCTGGCCGATTCACCGCCCCGCGCCGTCCTTCGACCAACTCGAGAGCAAGACCGAGATGTTCGAAACCGGCATCAAGGTCATCGACCTGCTCACGCCTTACGTGCGAGGCGGAAAGATCGGCCTGTTCGGTGGCGCGGGCGTCGGCAAGACCGTGCTCATCCAGGAGATGATTACCCGCGTCGCCAAAAACTTCGGCGGTGTGTCGGTGTTCGCCGGCGTCGGCGAGCGCACCCGCGAAGGCAACGACCTTTTCCTCGAAATGAGCGAGTCGGGCGTTATCAACGACACCGCGCTGGTGTTCGGCCAGATGGACGAACCCCCCGGCACCCGGCTCCGCGTCGCGCTGGCGGCGCTCACGATGGCCGAGTACTTCCGCGACGTCCAAAAGCAAGACGTGCTGCTGTTCATCGACAACATCTTCCGGTTCACCCAAGCCGGTTCTGAGGTGTCGACCCTGCTCGGCCGCATGCCCTCTGCGGTGGGTTACCAGCCGACGCTGGCCGACGAAATGGGCGTGCTGCAAGAGCGCATCACCTCGACGCGCGGTCACTCGATTACTTCGCTGCAGGCGATTTACGTTCCTGCCGACGACATCACCGACCCCGCGCCGCACACCACGTTCGCCCACCTCGACGCCACCACCGTGTTGTCGCGGCCGATTTCGGAAAAAGGCATTTACCCGGCGGTCGACCCGCTCGACTCGACGTCGCGCATTCTCGACCCGCAATACATCGGCGAAGAGCACTTCGCCGTCGCCAACCGGGTGAAGCAGATTCTGCAGCGATACAAAGACCTTCAAGACATCATCGCGATTCTCGGCATCGACGAACTCGGTGAAGAAGACAAGGTGCTTGTGGGTCGGGCGCGCCGTATCGAGCGCTTCTTGTCGCAGAACATGTTCGTGGCCGAAGCGTTCACCGGCCAGAAGGGCTCGTTCGTCCCGCTCGCCGAGACGATCGAGTCGTTCCGTCGCCTGTGCGACGGCGACTTCGACCATTTGCCCGAGCAGGCGTTCTTCATGTGCGGCGGCATTTCCGACGTCGAAGCGAACGCGAAGCGGCTGGCAGGCGAGTAATGCCGCTGAACGTCGAGCTTGTTTCGGCCGAGCGCAAGGTCTGGACAGGCCAGGCCGATTTCGTCGTCGCTCGCACCTTGGACGGCGAAATCGGCATATTGCCCGGCCACGTCTCCTTGCTCGGCGTTTTGGCCGAGGGATTCACGGTGAAAGTCAGCGGCGGTGATGCCGGCGACGGCATTCAGGCCGCCGTGCACGGTGGGTTCCTCTCGGTCAGCCACAACGACGTCGCGATTCTCGCCGAAATCGCCGAGTTGTCGAGTGAGATCGACGTCGCTCGCGCTAGGGCAGCACTCGAGCGGGCGAGCGCCACGACCGAAGACGAAACGCCGGGCAACGACGCAGCCGCGGCAAGGGCGCGAGCCAGGTTGGCCGCCGCCGGACAATCGGCCTGACCGTCAGCACGGTAACCGCCGGTGGTCATAGAAATCCTTGACTTTGCCGGCTTGTTGCTGCTTCTCGTCGTCCTCGCCCTCGCTTTCTTGTACGTCCGGCACGCGCTGCTGCGGCGCGGTGGCGCGAAGCTTGCTTGCGCGGTGCGGGTCGGCAAGAATCTGCCGGGTCGCGGGTGGCACTTCGGCGTCGTCCGCTATACCCCTCGCCATCTGCAGTGGTTTCGCACGTTCAGCGTGGCGTGGCACCCGAAGTACACGTTTGTTCGCCGCAGCTTCGAAGTGATCGGACGCCGACACCCGCGCAATTTCGAAACCCATTCCGTGCCGTACAACGCGGTCGTTTTGCACTGCCGAGCGCGCACGTTGGGCGGTGATTTCGTCGAGCTGGAGCTAGCCGTGGGCGAGCGCGCGTTGATGGGCATGCTCGCCTGGCTCGAATCGGTGCCACCCGGCGCGCATCAGCCGCCGCCGTCACGCCGATCAAGCGGTTAGGCGCCCTGCCGCCCATGATCACGAAACATTTGTGCCGCTATCGGGTCACTTTTGTTTCGCGATCATGGGTGCGAGGGCGGGTCGTGCTTATTCGGCTTGCCAGAGGGCTGGGGCGTTCGGCGGCTCCCAACCGACTTGCGAGGTGTGCGACTGCAGGCACTTGTAAGTGACGCCGTTGTAGGTCACCTCGTCGCCCACTGTGTAGGCGACGCCAGGCGCCCACGGCTGGATGGTGCCGCTGCCGGTGCCGCCGCCGCTAGTGCTGCCTTGGCCGGGCACCGACCATTTCTGGGCGCCTGTGCCGTTGCAGTCCCACAGTTGAAGCTGGGTGCCGTTGGTGGTTGACGACGACGGGTCGTCGACACAGCGGCCGGAGACCGGGTTGCGGTATCCGCCGTTGTAAACCTGCCAGACTTGATTGGCGCCGCCGGTGCAGTCCCAGATTTCCAGCTTGGTGCCGTTGGCGGTGCCGTTGCCGGTGGCGTCGAGGCATTTGCCCAGCGCGCGCAGGGTGTTGTCGGAGTACTGGGTCCACACTTGGGCGTTCGTGCCGTTGCAGTCCCACAGTTGCACGTGGGTGCCATTGGCGGAATTCGCGCCGCTGACGTCCATACACTTGCCCGCGATACCCGAGGTCACGGCGCCAGTCGCGCCAGCGGTCGCCCCGCCTCCGCCGGATGTGCCGAACTGGTTCGACGTCCAGGTTTGGGCGGTCGTCC
>JBDZVM010000006.1:0-9843 GCA_040255675.1 Actinomycetales bacterium
AGCGACGAAACTGCCGCCCGGATTCGTCGTCCGAACCAGATTCCCGGCCTCGTCATAGCTGTAGGACCAGGTACGGCCGGTCGCGTCGGTCAGACTCGTGCGTCGGCCGGACGCGTTGTAGCTGTAGGTGGTGGTCTCGTTGTTGGCATTCATCGACAAGACCAGCAACCCGCGCGGATCGTAGGTATAGGTCGTGGTACGACCTAGCGGGTCGGTCATCGCGGTCGTGTTGCCGACCGCGTCCACGGTCATGGTGGTCGTGGCGCCCGTCGGGTCCGTGGCGGAGGTGACATAGCCAGCGTTGTCGCGGCGGAAGTGTGTGGTGTGCCCGTCGGGGTCGGTCACGCTGACGCGATCCCCGAACTCGTTGTACGCGTAGCTCGTCACCGCCCCGGTCGGATCGGTCACCTTGACCAGATCACCGGCGGCGTCGAACATCCTGGTGGTCTTCGCCCCGGTCGGATCGGTGACCGACGTCTGATCGTTCAACGCGTCGTAGGTGTAGGTGGTGACCGCTCCCATAGCGTCGGTCATCGACGTGATGTTGCCGGCCGCGTCATGGGTGTATTTCGTCACGTGCCCGTCCGGGTCGGTCACTCGCGCGAGCCCGAATGTGGCCGGGTCGTACAAGTACTGCCACGTCGCAGAATCCGCGCCGGCGCCGTCGGTGCGCCGCACCAACAACCCGTCGCGGTAGGTGAGCGTGGTCACGTCCCCCGCCGGGTGTGTGATCACGGTCGAGGCGTCGTCGCGGTAGGTGAACGTGGTGGTCATGCCACGCCCGTCGGTTTGCGTCACCACCCGGCCCAACTCGTCGTAACTGTTCGTCGTGGTGTGACCGTCCGGATCGGTCATCGACGTCAACTCGTGCAAGCTGTCGTAACCGTATCGCCACGTCGCGCCCGTCTCGTCGATTGCCGAGATAAGGTTCCCGTCGCCGTCATAACCGTAGGTTTCACTGCGCCCACCAGGCCCGGTGACCGCTGACACCAAGCCCTGGTCGTTGTATGAGTAGGTGAACCTGCGCCCAACCCCGTCGGTCACCGTAACCAGCCGCCCGTAGGTGTCGTAGGCCAGGGTCGTGGTGTTGCCGTGCAAGTCGGATTCGGCGACCAGTTCACCGTAGGCGTCGAACGTAAACACCGACTGCTTCATTCTGGTGAAGGTATACGTGCCGTCGGCGTTGTAGGTGAGCGACGCTAGCACGGTTGACGCCGCGGCGAACGTGCCGTCGGCCTGTTTCGCGAACCTCACCGGCGCTCCGTTTTCCTGCACGACTTCGATATTCGTCGCCGCCGCGAGTGAATCAGGCATGTTGCCGTCAACGTTCGGTGCCGCGAGCAGCGACATGGCGTAGCCGTCGGACCAGCCATAACGAAACCGCGATGCCACACCGGCGGTTGCGGACTCATACGTGCGAGTCAGCGCCAGTGCCGGCTCGCGCCCGGGAATCGCGATGTCGGTGGCGGTCTCGTGCAAGGCTCCGTCGGCGGGGTCGACCGGGTCACATGCGCATGGGCGGCCGTCTTGCAGCCCAGCGGGATTGTCGCCGCCGCTGGACCCGTCGGGGAAACGCACCCATCCCGTGCGCGCCAGCCATACCCCGCCTGGCGCTTTCGCGTCGTCGGGGACGACGTAGCCGATGACCGCGTTCCCCTTGTTCGGCACGGGCGCCTCGCACTGCTTGCCGAACGAGCACTTCTTCAACACCGTTCGGGTGTCTAGGTCATACAACATGAGGGCGGTCGACGAGGACGGCCCAACCGGCCGGTTCGACACCACCTGTGCCGTCATATTGTCCGCGCCGGTCACGAACAACTGCGCAGCCCAGTTCAAACCCGTGACCTCTACCAAGTTCGACGTCGCCACCGCATCCGATGGCGGCGACAACGTCGGCGTGGCGACGAACGCGACGAATAGTTGAGTGCGCGGATCCCAGGGCACGGTGAAGGTGCAGCCGTTACTTTGGCCGCACGCCCCCACCCGTTTTCCGGTGTTGAGCGAGAATACTTCCACCTCGTAAGGAGTCCCGGCGACGCTCTGGTTAGCGGCCGCCACCACCGCCACACTCTTACCGACCGGCAGTAAGGTCGGGCTCACCATCAACGACACTGACCACGGCTGCGGCCCGCCCGAGCCGCCGGTCGACGGAATCGTCACGAGATTGCTCGACGCGTCAGCATTGTCCTCGACCAGGTTGAATGCCTCGCCGCCGTCCGCGACAAAAGCCCGGTAGCCAACCGGGTTGGCCTCCCAGTTGACCGTCGCCTGACATGAGGAACCTGTGTCGCACGGCCCGTTGTTCATCAGCCGCGGATAAGGCCAATCCTGAAAAATCCGTAAATGTAGATGGCTTTACCGCTGCCGTTCGAGCGGTTGATTGACGTTAAACGCCCGCGTGGGCGCACGATCAAGACCTTCGACCACTACTGCCGACCCCTGATGATCCATCCGACGTAATTCAAATACCCCGAACGGCCTACCTCGGATCGCGATATGGCATGCGTGCCGGATTGGCAGCGCGCCGAGTCGTCAATATTGGGGCATCTAGCTCAAAGATTCTGCCCCAAAATTGACGGCTCGGCGAAGGAAGTCGGGTTCAGTTTGCGGCCGCCGCGCTGGGGCTCGGCGCCGGGCGGTTACGGCTCCCTCCGAACCCGCCGCCACCGAATCCGCCACCGCCTCGGCCCGCGAAGCCGGCGAATCCGCCGGTGCCTTCGCTCACCGATTGCGCTGCGTACACGCCAGAACCCGCTGCCACTGCGCGGATTACTACGGTCTCGCCCGGGTTGAGGTCTTTCACCGCGCCGGCCGTGGTCTTCGTGACGGTCGTTCCATCGGACGTCGTCACCTTGACCGTGTCGCCGGACTGGTCGGTGACGTAAAGCGTTTGGCCGTCGATATTCGCGATCGTGCCGACGATACTGGTGGCGCCAGCACCCCCCGTGCCGCCGCCGCCCGCGCCACCCCTGAAACCGCCGCCGTTTGCTCCAGGGCTCGGCGACGCATTCGCTCCACGCGCCCCGGTGGCGCCGCGGGCTACGCCCGCCGATGAGCTTCCTGACGCCGTCGGTGTGACCTGATTCTTTTCGACCCGCACACCAGCGAAAAAGCCGACGCCGAAAGCGGCGAGCAACGCCAGCACCAGGCTGGCGATCGGCAACTTGCGTCGACGAGATGCGCGCGGTGGGGGCGGTGGCTCGTCGTCCGCGCCGATGACGTCGGCATAATCTTCCGGTGTCGGCTCGGCGTCAGAGGTGTGCGTGTCGGTCATGGGTTTCTCCGTTTCGCGAGGGCGCGCACTATTCGTGCCTGAGCGCTTCGATGGGTAAGAGGCGAGCGGCCCGGCGCGCCGGGTAAAGCCCGAAGAACAATCCAGTGGCCACGGCGACGCCGAACGCGAGCGCGACCGAGTATGTCTGCACGACGGGTTGAATGCCGATCACCTTGAAATGGCTCCCGACGATGCCGGCCGCGACACCTGCAACGCCGCCGAGTGCCGAGAGCAGCACGGCTTCGACGACGAATTGGCCCATGATGTCGGACTGTTTGGCGCCGATCGCCTTACGAATGCCGATTTCTCGCGTACGCTCGGTCACCGTCACAAGCATGATGTTCATGACGCCAATTCCACCGACCAGCAGACTGATGGCAGCAACCGCGCCGAGCAACGTCGTGAACACCTTGTTCGACGACTGGGACGTTTGCAGCAAGCTGGCCTGATTCAAAATGCGGAAGTCGTCGGATTGGCCGGCCGCTATTTGATGAGTTGTCTCGAGGACGGCGGTGACCTCTGCTTCGGCGTCCGCTTGCTTGGCAGGGGCAGCTGCCTCCACCGAGATATTCGAATACGACCTGCTGTAACCGGTGATGGTGTCTTGGACGGCGGTGAGCGGCGCGATGACGACGTCGTCCTGGTCTTGAATGCCGTTCGTGCCTTTCGTCTTCAACAATCCGACGATCTGGTAGGTCGAGCCGTTGAACTGCACGTTCTTGCCGATCGGGTCGGCTGAACCGAACAAGTTCGTCGCGACCGTCTGGCCGATCACGGCGACCCTGTCGTGCTGCGTCTCGTCGGCCTCGGTAAAGAAGCTGCCTTCCGCGATGTCGTAACCCTTGATTTGTTGGTAATCGGGTGTGGTGCCGACGAACGACGCGGGGGAGTACGACGCACCTTGATACACCGCGGTCACCGATGCCGTCGTCACCGGGGCGACCGCTACCACGTCGGGTACCAGGGATTTGTCTTGCAGCGCTTGAACGTCTGCCGCGGTGAGGTTGGCCGCGCGGCTTTGCGTGCCTTGTGTCGCGCGGCCAAAGCCGCCGCCCTGCCGGTTGATTTGCAGCAGGTTGGTGCCGAGACCTTCGATCGTTTTCTGGATCGTGCGAGACGAACCCGTGCCAACGGCGACCAGCATGATGACGGAGCCCACGCCGATGAGGATGCCGAGCATGGTGAGTGCCGAGCGCATCCGGTTGTGCACGATGCCGGCTAACGCGATTCGGATGCTTTCGCCGCGAATCATTGCGCGGCGCTCGCCGGTGCGTACGACGCGTGCATGGGCATCGGTGACGGGCCGGCTATCGGCGCTTGCCGGTCGTCGCCAACTATCAATCCGTCTTTGACCCGGACGACGCGCTTCGCGTGCTGCGCGACCTCCTTCTCGTGCGTAATCAACATGATGGTGCGGCCTTCGGCGTTGAGCCGCGCGAATATTCCGAGCACTTCGAGGGTGGCGACGGAATCGAGGTTTCCCGTCGGTTCGTCGGCCAGGATTAGTGACGGGTTCACCGCGATCGCGCGGGCGACCGCGACTCGCTGCCGTTCGCCACCCGACATCATCGCCGGCCGGTGCTGAGCGCGGCCTGAAAGACCCACCGCGTCGAGTGCTTCGAGTGCCCGGCGTCGCCGTTCAGCTGAACGCACATGCGCATAGGTCAACGGCAACTCGACGTTTTGCAGAGCGGTAGCGTCGGAAAGCAAGTTGAAGCTCTGGAAAACGAAGCCAATCTTGCGATTGCGAATTTCCGCGAGTTCGTTGTCGTCGAGTAGCTCGACATCAACGCCGTCGAGCAGATACCGGCCTGAGGTCTGGACGTCGAGGCATCCGATGATGCTCATCAAGGTGCTCTTTCCGGACCCTGAGGCGCCCATGACGGCGACGTAGTCGCCCGCGCTGACCGACATGCTCACGCCACGAACTGCCTGCACGGCCGCATCGCCCTCGCCGTAGGTCTTGGCCAGCCGCCAGAGCCGGATAACCGGTTCAGGCATCATCCGCCCCCGGGGAAGAATCGACCACCGCCACCACCGCCGCCACCGAAAAAGCCGCCTCCGCCTTGCCGCTGGTTCGTCGTCGTGGTCGAACTGCGATTCACCGTCGAAGTTGGCAGCACGACTTCGTCGCCTTCTTTCAAAGCGCCCGAAATCTCGGTTGTCGTGTCGCCCTTGAGTCCGACCACGACGTCCACCTGCTTTTGCGTGCCGTCGGGTTGCATCACCATCACGTAAGACGATGCGCCTGAACCGTGGATCGCTGTCGACGTCACGTTGAGCACTCCGTCGACCTTCGATGTCGTCACGCTGACGTTCGCGGTCATGCCCGGCTTTATCGTGCCGTCTGTGCTGTCGAGGGCGAAGGTGACCTGGTATTGCACGACATTGCTCGAAACGGTCGCCGAGTTCGCCACCTCGATAACATGTGCCGAGAACTGCTTGCCTGGCAGGGCGTTCAGTGTGACGACGGCGGGCGCGCCGACCTTGACCTTCGCCGAGTCAGCCTCGTCGATATCAGCGACCACTTGAAGGTTCGTGAGGTTCGTCAACGAGATGAAACCGGACGACGAGCTACTCGACGACGAGTTGTTAGCCGACGAATTACTGCCCGAGTTGCTGCCCGAGCCGGATGCGGAGATAGTTTGCCCCACGCTCGCGTTGATGGCTGAGATCGTTCCGTCGGCAGGGGCGGTGAGAGCCGTCGCGTCGAGCGTTTGTTGCGCGGTGTCGACCTGTGCTTGCGCCTGCTCGACTGCGGCCTGAGCTGATTGGACGTCGCTCGCCACCGGTGACGCCGTCTTTTGCGCGTTGCTGTTTTGCAGTGCCTGCAAGGAAAGCTGCGCATTCGTGAGCTGCTGTTGCGCGCTCTTGATCGACTGATTGTCTCGCGCCAACGCCGCTGTTTGCGTGTTGAGCGCATTCGTCACGGCGGTCTGGTCTTTGTCGATTGCCGATTGGTCTTGTGCGAGGGTCGTCACCTGGTTTTTCACGGCGGCGATGACGACCGCGGCGTCGTTGTAGTTGTTCGCGGCGGTGCCGTCGGCGGCCACCTTGTCCGTGTCGCTTTGTACGGAGACCTCGTCGCGGTCGTACTTCGCGACAGCCGCCTGATAAGTGGGATCGGTATCGTCTGCTGGGATCGCGGCGTGATCGGCGGCCGCTTGCGCGATGTCGGCGGTGAGTTGCTTTTGGTCGAGCGCCAGCTGTTGCGCCGCCTGCACCCGGGCCGCCTCGATCGCGTCGGCGAGTGTCGCCTCATCGCTGATGTATTTCGCTTGGTCGTTCGCGAGTTGCTGTTTCGCCTGGGCCACCGAGGCGGCCTGCTGAGTTTGGTCGAGAGACAGGCTCTGATTGGCGTTGTCGAACGATGCCTGCGCCGAGTTCACTTGCTGCCGCGCCTGGCTCTCCGAAATTTGCAGCCCCTGCTTGACCAGGCTGGTCGGCCCGTCGAGTACCGTCGTGAGCTTCGCTTGCCCCGACGCTAGTTGCGCCTTCGCGGCGTCCAACGATGCCGCGGCGGCTGTGGAGTCGATGCGGGCGAGCACGTCGCCTTCTTTAACTCGCTGGCCGACGGTGACGTCGAGTTCGGTTAGCTTGCCGCTCGTCGCGAAGTTGACGGTGATGTCACCCGGTGCGACGACGTTGCCGCTGCTGCTGATGGTCGACATCACTGTGCCGACGCCGACTGTCGCGGTGCGAGTCGGGCCGGTCGACGACGCGGCTTTCGGCGTGCCCACCGCGGCGTAGGCAAGGCCACCTCCGGTCGCGGTCACCGCTACCAGAGCCGCGTTTATCACCCCGAGTTTCGTCAGCCGCATCGTTGCTTCCTGCCGTCGACCGAGTCCGTGTGCCAACGACAGGGGAGCAGCGGCGGCTTCGAAGACGCTGTGACGACGCTCAGAAGATCCTGAGATTTGTCGATCGCAACCGATTCTCAGGCAACGCTCAGATATCTCTCAGCAAACCTGCAGGCTGCGAGGCCACATTGATCAGCGAATGTCGCTCAGTGGAGGAGGCAGCCTTGCCTACCGCGACCCGCGTGCTCGTCGTCGACGACGAAGCCAGCATCACCGATCTCGTCGCGACCGCCTTGCGTTACGAAGGTTTCGAGGTCTCGACCGCGCGAACCGGAAGCCAAGCGCTCGACGCGGCGGCGGCGAAGAAGCCAGACCTCGTGGTGCTCGACGTCATGTTGCCCGACGTCGACGGGTTCGAGGTCGCCCGCCGCCTCGGCACGAATGAGCGACCGATCCCCGTGCTATTCCTGACTGCACGCGACACCACCGACGACAAGGTGCGCGGGCTCACCATCGGCGGTGACGACTATGTGACGAAGCCGTTTTCGCTGGCCGAGCTTATCGCGCGTATCCACGCGGTTTTGCGGCGAACGCGCGCCAACGGCTACGGCTCGTCACGGCTTTCGTTCGCTGACCTCGACATGGACGACGACACCCGCGAAGTCTCTCGCGGCAATCGCGCGATCGAGCTGACGGCGACCGAATACCGCCTGCTTCGCTACCTGCTCGCCAATGCCCGCAAGGTACTCACGAGAGCGCAACTGCTCGACCACGTATGGGATTACGACTTCGGCGGCGACTCGGGGGTGCTCGAAACATACATCAGTTACTTGCGCAAGAAAATCGACGTCGATCCGCCGCCGTTGATTCACACCGTGCGCGGCGTCGGCTACACGCTCCGGCTTCCCAGGGAATGACCAAAATGCTGCGCGGCCGGCTGAATCTGTCGCTGCGCACGCGACTGCTCATGGCACTTGTTGCCCTCGCGGCGGTCGGGCTCGGGGTGGCCGCGTTTGTCACCCACACGCTGCTGGCTTCTTTCTTGATGAACAGGTTCGACGCGCAGCAGGCCAGCGTGAGCCAATTCGCCTACGCGTCGGTCTTTCAGCGCGGGCCGGGTGGCGGGCGCTTTTTCGGCAACGCACCGGCACGGGTGCCGAATCAGCTGCTGCAGGGCGGTTCTTACGCGATCGTGGTCGACTCTTCGGGGCATGTCGTCGAGCAACTGCGGTACGACGGGCAAACGAACTCGTGGGACGACGCCTCGTCGGGCGAAAGCTTGCGGTTACCCGCGAACCTGCTGACTCGAGACAGTCCGTTCACCGTGTCTGACGACAAGAGTAAAAGATTCCGCGTTCTCGTCGATTACGAATCGCGAGACGCGTTGGTGAATCGGTCGACAGGTGATCGCGCCACGTATGTGTTCGCGATGCCGATGACTGAGGTCGACGAAACGCTTGGCCGGCTGACCTTCGTCGAAGCCGCTGTCGCGGGCGCGGTGCTCGCCGGCATGGGCCTGCTCGGTTGGCTCTTGATCGGCGTCGGCTTACGCCCGCTGCGCAAAATGGAAGCGACCGCCGGAGCGATCGCTTCGGGGGATCTGTCGCGGCGCGTCGAACATGCCAGCCCGCGCACCGAAGTAGGCCGGCTCGGAAACGCCCTGAACACGATGCTCGCGCGCATCGAAGAAGCGTTCGCGGCGCGCGCGGCGTCCGAAGAACGGCTGCGCCGATTTCTTGCCGACGCCTCGCACGAACTACGCACGCCGTTGACCTCTATCCGGGGATACGCCGAGCTGTTTCGTCGCGGCGCGGCTCGCCGTCCCGACGACTTGGAAAAAGCGATGCGGCGCATCGAAGACGAATCGACTCGCATGGGTGTGCTCGTCGACGAGTTGTTGTTGCTCGCGCGACTAGACCAGGGCCGTGCACCGGCCCGCGAGCCGGTGCTGCTTTCAGAAGTCGTCGCCGACGCGTGTGACGATTTGCGGACGGCGGCACCTGACCGCGTCGTCCGTTTCGATGCTGATGCCGACGTGGTGGTGGAGGGCGACGAAATGCAACTCCGTCAGGTGATCGGCAACCTGTTGACGAACGTCCGTGTGCACACGCCGCCGGGCACAGCGGTCGACGTGCGGCTCGCGGCGGAGTCGGACGTCGCGGTGCTCGAAGTGACCGACCACGGTTACGGCTTGCCACCGGGCGACCTCGCTCATGTATTCGACCGTTTTTACCGCGCCGACCAGGCGCGCGCGCGAGATCGCGGCGGCGCGGGCCTGGGGCTTTCGATCGTTGCCGCGATCGTGCACGCCCACGGTGGCCGGGTCGGGGCGTTGAATGTCGGCGGAGCCGGGGCACGCTTCAGGGTGGAATTGCCTTTGCTACCAGCGAATATCGCGTCGGCGTCTTAGGCGCCGGGCTTGCGGGCGCGAAGCAGGCACAGGTCGTGCGGCGGCGTGAAACTGTCTCGCATGCCGGCCAGGCGCTGTTCGATGCGAGCGCGGGTGCGTTTCGCGATAGACGGCTCGAGGAGCGCGAAGCGGCGTCCGGTCGAGCGCATCGTCGTCATCTGCTCGACCAATTCATCGAGCGTCGGCGTCCATTGCAATGGCCGAACGTCGAGTGCCTCCACCTCGAGCGCCGCCGACGCCATCAGGCCGCGCAGCTTCTCGGCCGAGTCGGTCGTTGCCGCGCCCGACCGCGAACTCGGGATGATCGGCGCGCCCGCGCGGTCGAGCTCTTCGGTGACCACCTTTTCCACGCCCCACTC
>JBDZVM010000006.1:9943-154212 GCA_040255675.1 Actinomycetales bacterium
TCGGCGCGCCCGCGCGGTCGAGCTCTTCGGTGACCACCTTTTCCACGCCCCACTCGGATTCGCCGGCCCAAGCGCCGAGCGCTAACACGCCGTGCGCTCGCAACGCTCGTGCGACACCACGTACGACCCGCGCCGGGTCGGGTGCGTGCTGAAGCATGAACCCGCATACGACGAGATCGAGGCGACCGTCGCGCGCGGGTATGGCATGGGCGTCGGCCTGCACAACCGGCCGGTGCGAGTTTTGCCGCAGCATGCCCTCCGACAGATCCGCGCCGACGACGATCCGCGCGTTTCGCGCGCGCGAAACGACATCTCGCAGCACACCACCAGTGCCGCAGCCGATCTCGAGCGCGACGTTCACGTCGCGCCAATCGATCGAGTCGAGCAATGGCTGCATGGCCTGACGCAAGACCGGCGCCCACAAATGCGCGTAGCTTGCCGCGTCGCCGTTGTAGCGGCTACGCACGTCAGCAACGGACATGCCTGCACCCTACTGCCCTAGGTGTTCCGGTCGTGGCAGCGTCGTGTCGAGGGTCTCGAGCCATGTGGAGAGACTGGCGACACGCAAGTACGCGCCGGGATCATCAACTTCGCACCCCGTGCCGGAGATAGTCATCGCCACCAGTGAGCCTCGGGCGAACACGGGGCCGCCGCTGTCGCCGTGGCAGGTGTTCGCGACCTCGCTCGACGCCGGAACGGCGCACAGGATTTCTGCTTCGGACGGCGACCATCTCCGGCGATCCGTGATCGCCGATGCGCATGCGTCGTTCGCTAGTTGATTCAGCCTTATTCGCCTGAGGTGACATTGGTGGCCGCCCACCACCGATTTGGAGCTCCAACCGTAGGCATCTACGTCTGTCCCTTGCGGCACTGGGGCGACTTGTGCCGGCGGTTGGCTGGACGGCGATGCGAGGATTAGTGCAATCGCGTCTGGACTCCATCCCGACTCTTGCGGCGCGTCGGCGAAGCCGCGAACGTGAAGCCGCTCGCCAACAATTCTGTTGGGTCGGCACAGATTATCGGCGTCGACGACGACGTCCAGCTGCTCGGGCGTTTCGTCCGCCATGCAATGTGCCGCAGTGAGTACCACGGTGGGGGCTATCAAAGTTCCCGCGCACAATTGCGAAGCATAAATGTCATCGGCAGGTGCCGAACGGTTGATTACCGCGACTACTCCGTGCGGAATCCTTGAGAATGGATTGCTGCGGTGATTGGCCGCGACGAGGTACATAGCGCCGCAGGTCAGCAGCGCCGAACTCACGAGTGCAGTGAGCTTTCTGAGGTGACGACGAGGTGGCCGTCGGACGTCGGTAGCGTGAAGATTACGACGGTGGCGTGCCATTTGACGTGCACTCCGCTGGATATTGCGGGATCTGCACCTCGCCCGGTGTGGTCACGGTGTAGTGGTGACGTCCGACCTTGTAAGTAATCACTAAACCTTTGCTGTCGCCCAACGTCACTCCCGGTGGCAGTGTGAGTTCGTAGACAAGATTCATTCTTGTGTGCGATGGAATGGTTGACTCCGGTAGCGGCTCAAGCCAGGCCCAGTCGTACCCGTCTTTTGACCACCCGGGCTCTTCGGTCGGAGGATAGGCGCCTACCCACTCCCCAACCAACATTTCCGTCAACGGTCCTAACAGCACTGGCCCGAGTTCTAAGTCTTTGCTACCCGGAGCGAGCCGCGCGGCGAGCATTTTCGCTGCGCCATCGCCGTCGTTGCTGAGGAGTTCAACACCCATGGTGACGTGACGTCCGATCGAGCCCGTTGGTGCTGCATCTTGATGGTCCGCGCCGTAGACCGGACGGCAGAGAAAGAACCACGATCCCGCGCTAACGGTGCCGTGTGCTTGGGTGCCGCACGAGCCGGCACCCAAGAACATCAACGCTGTGATGAGAACAGGCCATGCATGTCGTGGCCGGCGATCTCTTCGCGTGGAAAATATTGTTTCTCGTGACGGCATCGCGACCGTCGCACGTGCCCGACGGTACAGCGCAAGTCTTTGAAATAATTTGCGATTCCTGGACACGCGACGACGAATCTTGTTTCGAAGCGTACCCTCCCTCCAGGGGCGACGTTGGGCGACGGCAACGGTTTGGTGATTGCCTACAAAGTCCATGCTTCTCAACACACCGGGCCGCCCACGGCTGGGGTGCTTCGTGAGATGGCACGCCAGCCTCAAACATCTAGCAAGAAACACTACGGCCCTGCGCCCCCCGGCTACCACTACACGAAGCGACGATGGCGACCCACACGGGTCGAATGCCCCGTAGGTCAGCAGCGCCGAATTCACGAGTGCGGTGAGCGTTCTGAGGTGCACTTTGCGGGGTACTGCGGAATCTGGATCTCGCCGGGCGTAACCATTCTGTAACGGTGGTGCCCTATCTTGTAGGTAATGACCAAACCTTTGCTGTCGCCCAACGTCGCTCCTGGTGGCAGTGTGAGTTCGTAGACAAGATTCATCCTCGTGTGTCCAGGGATCCTAGACTGTCCCAAGGGCTTGAGCTGTTTCCAGTCATACCCGTTCTTCGACCACATCGGGTAAACCGTCGGAGGAAAGGCTCCTATCCAAATGCCCACCAGCGCGCTCTTCCCCGTTGTCGAAATCGGCCCGAGCAGTACCGGCCCAAGCTGCAACCCTTTGCTGCCGGGAGCTAGTTGCGCCGTCAGCATCTGCGCCGTGCCGCTTCCATCGTTGCGCAGAAGATTATCGCCCACCGTGACGTGACGGCCAGTCATGCCGTCTGGGGCGATAGCCCGTTGCGCTGGGCTGTAGACGGGGCGGCACATGAAGCTCCACGCCTCCCCACTCACCGGGCCGACTGAGGCTGGGGTGCCACACGAGCTGGCACCCCAGCATATTAGCGACGCAATGAGCAGCAGCCAACTCAAACGCCGCGGTCGGGTGTTATGTGCGGGCAAGGATGTCTCCCGGCCCTGGGTTGTTGCCCATAGGATAGTCGTAGCGGCCGCACAGCGTAATGTTTGAGGCGTTGTTCATGTCGAATGTGATCGATGCCGAATTCGAGTAGCCAGTTTGTGTCGAGAGAGAAAGGCTGCCAAGCCAGCCGGAGATGTCGACACCATTCGACCAGTTCACAGCAGCCGTTCCGGTGCGAGATACGACGTCACCGGGGCCTCCGGGGTACCAAACACACTTTGTCAGATTCGGTGTGCCGGGGTGGCGCTCCCGCTCACCGCCGATCCATTCGATCGGCCTGACTTGATAGCTGTCTTGGTAATATCCGGCAGAGTTCGCACACGTTTCTCTATATTCTCCGTATTCGAACTCGGTATCCCAATAGTTGTTCTGGTACGCGTAGAGCCAGAGAAAGCTCTGGCTTGATGTCGAACTCCGGGTGGCCGTTCCGCTCTGTGACCACGATCCATAACCCCCGGTTGCGCTGTAGCCCACACCCAGCGTGCTCGACGCGTTGTTTGAATATGTAAATTTCACGACGACGCCAGCCTTTTGGTTGTAGGCGTCGCCCACCAAATCGTATACGTTGCTGGTCGCAACGAGTGTTTCGCGTACCGGCAGATAGTAAGTGCTCCCGGAAGGGCACGGGTAATCCTTGTCGGTAGCGGCTGTCGGCTCCGCTTTCGGAAGATTACCGCTGCTTGGCGTGCCTAGACGCAGATCGACGCCGCGCTTAGCGACATCGTTTGCCCGAGACGGTTGAGCAGGGTCGACGGCGCTTAGATTCGCTCCGACGCCGCTGCTGAAGGAGTAGCGAGCCACGCCGTCGCCTTCTCCGACGGTGACGATTTCGAAGTCAACGTTCCCCGAGGTGCTTTCCATGGGCATGACATCTGCCAAGCTGCGCAGCCGCAGGGTGAAGGTGCCATCCGCGCGTGACCGAGTTTGGGCGAGCGGTGTCAAGGTCACCGTGTCCCCTACTTTGAGTTGCGCCTGGACCTCTTCGCTCGGCCACGCGACAAGCGCCACATCGGCACCGGCCGCGGGCGATCCGCTTGCGTTACGCACTGTCCCGGCGATGAAGGCAGGAGAGCTCAGTGATGCGGAATCTGGTATTCCGGGCACCCACGAGACAGGTGTGCCGCTTGCGGCCCGAGCCACACTCGCCGAGCCTGACAGGACCCCGGCGCTCAGTGCTGCCGCAAGTACAAGCCGCCCAGCAAACGACCCCGGATGAGCACGTGCACGACTAACCATGGGAAGCCTCCCGCTCCCTCGAAGTTTGGCCCCCGCCAATACCGCAGAACGCGGGACGCCCCGATTTGTTAGCGCGATCAGACTGCCGTGGATCAAGGCTTGTGTCAAGCAGGCACGAAAACAGCAGGCGGCGGCACGTCGCCGATGGTGAGCTTTCCGCTTGCGAGCGTCCCGAGCCAAAGCGCTGTGTTAGCGTGCACGGCCGATCGAAGGGTGCGTCCCGGCTGCCGGACTCTCGAAGAAAGATTGGCGCGTCGAATGTGGTCGATCCTGGGCGATGTCCCTTTTGACTCTGATTGTTTTCTCAGCCCAACGTGAGGTTCGTTTCAGCCAGGACGCCGATACTGCAATCACGGTGGACGACGTGAGAAGGGCACCAATATGAGCGACGACCACGTTGACGAGATTGGCCACGAACCGCGGCCGGCGCGCAGGCTGGTGGCCTGGAGCACCCTCGGTGTCGTCGGCGCCCTCGCGATCGCCGGTGGGATCTACGCGGCGACCAGCCAGGGCGGCTCGCCGTCCGGCGGCGGCGTTGCGACGCTGGCCGCCGACACCGCCGCCAGTTCGCAGGCAGTGTCGCCCGCCTCGCCGAGCTCATCACTCAACCCGGGCAAGCAGCACGGTCCGCGTTTCGGAGGCCCGGGCCTGATGCCGCGGGGCCAGGTGCTGCACGGTGAGTCGGTGGTGCAAAAGCCGGGCGGCGGCACCGAAACCATCGACGTCCAGCGCGGGAAAATCACTGCTGTCGACACCGCGAAAAAGACCATCACCGTCACGAGCAGCGACAACGTGGCGTTCACCTATGTCGTCGACGCGAATACTCGGCTCGTCGATTTCTCGCTGACCACGCCGCGAAAAGCCACATTCACTGATCTGAAGGTCGGCGACACGGTTGGCGTGACCGCCGTCCGCAGTGGAGACACCCGTACGGCGCGCAGCGTCGTCGACGGCGCGAAGCTCGGATGGCCCGGTGGCGACGGGCCGCGCGGCCCCCACATTCCGCACGGCCCGAACGCACCCAACGCACCGAACGCGCCCAGTGCGCCGCGGCCGTCGCCGACCGCGTCGACCACCGGCACCTCGGCCTGAAGCACCTCGGTCTAAGACACCCGGTCAGCGCTTGCGTGCGGTGAACAGCAGATATTCCCACTCCATGGTTTTCGTCGTCACACCGTGGCCGTGGCGGCGCGCGAGGTCGGCGAGTTCGTGGTCGAGCGCGACCACCCGTTCTGGCTCGGACGCGATGCTTCGGTAGACGGCAACCGTCGGACCGTACTTGGTCTTGAAGTACTCGACGAATTCTTCCGGCTCGGCGAACCGGTCGATGCGCACGGTTTGTGGTTGCGCCGACATGTCAACGACACGATCCCCGAATAGCTTCGACAGGTACGCCGGGTCGCCCCACAGCGGTGCCGGTTGCGCGCCCGGCGGAAGCGGCGGCATGTACGGCTTCATCACCGCGAACATCTGCCCAACGAATCCTCCCGGCGTCCAGTTGGCAAGGCCGATCGTGCCGCCAGGCTTGCACACGCGCACGAGTTCGGCCGCGCTCGCTTGATGATGCGGCGCGAACATCACACCGACGCTTGAGACCACGACGTCGAATTCGTCGTCCGGGAAAGGCATTTCTTCGGCGTCGGCCTCTCGCCATTCCAGTTCGGCGCCGACGCGAGCGGCTTCCCGTCGTCCGGCTTCGAGCAGTTCGGGGGTGAGGTCGCTGGCGACGACATCCGCGCCCGCGAGTGCCGCCGGGATCGCGGCGTTGCCGGGCCCGGCGGCGACGTCGAGCACGCGCATGCCGGGCCGCACGCCGCACGCTTCGACCAGCGTCGCGCCGAGATGAGGGATCACCTCGGCGGCGACCGTCGGATAGTCGCCGAGCGCCCACATGGCACGATGCTTGGCTTTGAGCGCGCGGTCGTCGGATTCGAGAGTGGTGCTCATCGCGTTCTCCAAGGGGTACGAAAAGGCCTTCGTGGACGACGCTAGAAACCCGCCTCGGCCCTCTCTAGTACCAAATCTGTACCGGACGACGTAGCCTTCGCGCATGGGTTCGTCGTACCGACAGTTCTGCCCGGTCGCGAAGGCGATGGAGTTGCTCGACGAGCGCTGGACGATGCTCGTCATCCGCGAACTCGTCACCGGCAGCGAGCATTTCAACGAGTTGCGTCGCGGGGTGCCGCGAATGTCGCCGACCTTGCTGTCGCGTCGCCTCGCGGCACTGGTGCGCGCCGGGATCGTCGAGCGGCGAGCCGACGGCAACGAGGTGCGCTACCTGCTCACTCCCGCCGGGCGGGAGCTCGAACCGGTGGTGCGGGCGCTCGGCGCGTGGGGCACCCGGTGGATCGGCGAGATCGGCGATCAAGATCTCGACCCGAAGCTCCTGCTGTGGGACATGCACCGCAACATCGACCACAGCGCCGTGCCTGAGGGGCGATCGGTCGTGCGGTTCAGCTTCACCGACGTGCCGGTGCAGCTTCGTGATTGGTGGCTCGTCATCACCTCGGACGACGCTGACGTGTGCGACTTCGACCCCGGCCATCCGGTCGTCGTCACTGTAACCGCGAGCCTTCGGCGCATGGTCGAGGTGTGGCGCGGCGACGTGCAATGGGCTTCCGCCGTCCGGGCGGGCGATCTTCGGGTCGAGGGCGCGGAGAGACTTCGGCGGGCGCTGCCGCGCTGGTTCACGCTCTCACCCTTTGCCGCCGTGCCTCGCCCCACGGCGCCGATCGGGGTCGGTCCGCGCGCGGGCGCGACAGCTGTGGCAGGCTCGTAACACCGGGGACGGCGAGTAGAGGAGGCGACGTGCCAGTCGCGCTTGACCAGCAACTGCGGCCCGTCACCATCGGCGACCAGGTGTTGCCGCTCGTCGGCAAAGCCCGCATTTACGTCTGCGGTGTGACTCCGTACGACGTCACGCACCTGGGCACCGCTTCGACCTACGTGTGGGTCGACGTCGCCGCTCGGCTGCTGCGCCACCTCGGCACGGACGTCGAACTGTGCCGCAACGTGACCGACGTCGACGACGTGCTGCTCGCGGCCGCGCGTCAGGCTGGTGCGCCGTACGACGCGTTCGCCGCTGTGCAGCAATTCCAGTTCGAGCAAGACATGGCGGCACTGAACGTGCGGCGTCCGACTCACGAGCCGCGCGCCCACAACTACGTGCGGCACGTGGTCGCGCTCGCGGCCGGGTTGGTCGAGCGTGGCGTCGCTTACGTGCGTAATGGCTCGGTGTATTTCCGCGGTGCCGCCGTGCCCGAGGGTGTAGGGCTTTCTCGCGATGAAGCTATGGCGCTGTCGAACGAATTTCACGACGAGCCCGACGACCCGGCGAAGGAAAATCCGTTCGACGTCGCCGTGTGGCGAGCCGTCGACAACGGTGCGCCCGCGTGGCCGAGCCCGTGGGGGCAAGGGCGCCCGGGCTGGCACGCCGAATGCACCTCGATGGTGCTGGCCACCTACGGGTCGTCGCTCGACATCCACGCCGGCGGCGCCGATCTGCGTTTCCCGCATCATGCGTACGAAGCCGCGCAGGGCGAGGCTTTTACCGGCGTCCGGCCGTTTTCTCGTGCCTGGATGCACGTCGGCATTGTGCACGTTGACGGCGCCAAAATGGCGAAGTCGGCGAAAAACCTCGTGCTGGTAAGCGATTTGCTGCGCGACCACCCGGCTGCGGCAGTGCGGCTGTTGTTGCTACGGCGTGCCTGGTCGCAACCGTGGACTTTCGACCGATCGCAACTTGCCGACGCCGAGCACGACCTTGAGGCGTTATTCAGCGCGTCGGCGAGGCCTGATACCAGCAGCGCCGAAAAAGCAACCGACGAGGTACTCGCCGCTTTGCGCGACAATCTCGACGTGCCGCGTGCGCTGCGAATTGCGGTCGACGAGGGCGGCACCGCCGCCCGTACCCTGGTCGAAGTGCTCGGCTTGCGCTGACGCGCCCACACCCGGAGTTTGTTTGACAACTGCGGGCAAACAGCACAGTAGATGGCTACGCGCTGGAGACAAATACGGTATCAACCAGCCGAGCGTCGCAACCCAGGCGTCTTTAGCGGACGCTTCGTGGTAACAGGTCGTCTTGGGTCCAGTCGGCGAGCCCGCTGACGCCGGCCCCCAATAGCCGCAGCCGCTGCTGACGTCGACTTCGCCGAGCAGTTGGCCGGCCAGTCGAATAACGGTGCGGGCGTCGTCGGTGGTGCGGGCAGAGTGGCCGAGCGGGTGAGAGTGGTGAAGTCGTGCAGCCGCATCTTCAAGGACACAGTGCGCTCCGTAAGACGTGACCGCCGCAAGCGTTGCACGACCCGGCGCGACATCGAGTCGAGCACGATCGTGAGCCGGCCGACGTCGGCGATCGTGTTCGAACGTATCTTCGACGCTCACCGACTTCGATTCCCGCTCGGCGATACAGCCCGATCGCCGACGTCATCCCATTTATAGCCGAAAAACAGGTTTAGTCGATAGAGCGTGACACGACACCACCTGTCTGCTACATTCCTCGTGGTGATCTTACGCTGGCCGCACAACGGGGGCAGGCGATCACTCATCGGCGGCTGGTACCACCCTCGCCCGCTAACCGATGTACGCCGCGGACCGCGTCCGCAGCGACATGCGCACGCGAGGCGGCTGCAGGGCCGATTTTTCCCCTTCCCCGGGCCACGACGTCAACCATCCGCGTGTGCGGACGTGTATTCCACATCACTCGCGAAGGGGTAAACGATGTTCCGAAGGTTTGCGCGTCGGGCGGCTTACGTTGCGATCGCGCTTTGCATGGCTCTCGGCTTCAACGCCGAATCCGCGTTGGCCAACACCAACCCGGGTCCCGTCAACACCTCCTACTACTTCAACACCAATCTCTACGGCTCGACGCACTTCACGGTCTACAACGGCACATCCAGTGGAAACGGCAGCGTGACCCTTCAGCTCTGGGGGAATTACGGCCCCACGGAATACGTGGCAATGGATATCGAGATCCAAACGTGTGGCTTCTGGGGCTGCCACTGGGACGGCAAGACCGTCGGGGGTGAGTGCGACCGCTACCTTTACAACGGCGTCTACGCCGAGTGCGATTGGAGTGTGCCGATCAGCAATACACTGCATCGGATCGACTTCCATGAGCTTTCCGGCAATCAGTACATCGGTGGAAAGGCCACCATTAAGTAACGCGCGTGAGGGTGCTACCACCGGGGTTCCCTTGGTAGCACCCTCAGCAAGACAACCTAGAGGACGACCGATGAGATGGACCCACCGCCGCATTGCCGTTGCTGTAGTGCTCTACGCCCTCTATGCCCAGCAGCTCTACCAATATTTGCTTGAGCCAGTGGTCCATTTCCGCGGTGAGACGCGACCGGTAAACTTTGTGCCGTTCAAGACCATCTACGGCTACCTCACAGATCCAGGCACACCGCTCGGGCACCGCGCCTACGAGCTCGCGGGAAACCTGCTCGTATTCGCACCCATCGCCCTGCTGCTCGCGTTGAGCCTGCGACGGTTCGAAATTTGGCCGATCCTGCTCGTTAGCCTCGGGTTGTCGCTCACCGTCGAAACCCTGCAATACGCGCTCGCGACCTGGCGATCGGCTGACATCGATGACGTGATCTGCAACGTATCCGGTGCTGCCATCGCATACGTGCTCATCGCGGCCATCTTGCACCTTATTCGACCCGACCGCTTCCCTTCCTTACGCCCGCGGTCCGCGAGGCCGAACTCGCCTAGCGAACAGGAGACAAGTACCGCGTCAGCCAGTCGAGCGTCTTGACCCAAGCGTCTCTCGCCGAAGTTTCGTGGTAGGCGGCCGGGCGGGCGTCGCAGTGGAATCCGTGGCCTGCTTCGGCGTAGCGCACAATATTCGTCGGCACGTTAGATTTCGCCGCTTCGCCACGCAACAATTCCACGTGCTCGGGCGGAATGGCGTTGTCGCGGTCGCCGAACAGGCCCAGCCACGGTGTCTGCAATGTCGGCGCTAGCGAAGCCAGACCTGGAAATCCGAATCGGCCTTCGACGATGCCTCCGCCGTAGAACGTGACCGCCGCCCCTAATGCGTGGTCGCACGCCGTGACGAGCGAAATCGAGCCGCCCATGCAGAAGCCCACGATCCCGACCGACGGCGCCGCGAAGCCCTGAACAGCAAGGTGTTTGAGCGTCTCGCCGATATCTTCTCTAGTGCCTTCGGGGGTGAAGTTCGCCATGTGCGCTTTCGCTGTCGGCAGGTCGTCGTATGAAATCTCGTTCACGCCGTCGCGGTGGAAAAGCTGAGGCGCCACCGCGTGATACCCCTGGCCAGCGAACCGCCGCGCGACATCAGTGATGTGGTGGTTGACCCCAAACGCCTCCTGCACCACGACAACCGCGCCTCGCGCTTTTTCAGGCCGAACTTCGTAGATCGGAAGCCCGCCGTCCGCTTCGACTGTATTTTCGCTTGCGATCTTCATAACGGCCACCGTAGTACCGGCGTTTCAACCGGACGTCGCCACCCCGCGAAGCCGCGGGTCGTCCATCTTGAAGCTGCGCATCGCGCCCGGCGGGGTGTCGCGGGTCTCGAAGCGCACGGTGACCCAGCCCGACCCGGCGCCCTGCACCCAGCCGGGCCCGTAGATCTCGTGCACCACGTCGCGCCCCGGCACATAAACGCGTTCAGACGACGGCGAAACCTCCGCGTCTTTTTCGTCGTCCGATACTTCTAAAACGGGGGAACCAAACAGGTCGTCTTGGGTCCAGTCGGCGAGCCCGCTGACGCCGACCCCCAATAGCCGCAGCCCGCCGCTCACGTCGACTTCGTGCAGCAGTTGTCGAGCCAGTCGTATCACCGTGCGGGCGTCGTCGGTGGGCGCGGGCAGCGTGGTCGAGCGGGTGAGAGTCGTGAAGTCGTGCAGCCGCATCTTCACCGACACGGTGCGCCCGGAAAGGCGTGACCGCCGCAACCGATGCACGACCCGGCGCGACATCGAGTCGAGCACGACCGTGAGCCGGCCGACGTCGGCGATGTCGTGTTCGAACGTGTCTTCGACGCTCACCGACTTCGACTCCCGCTCGGCGATGACAGCCCGGTCGTCGAGGCCGTGCGCCATCAGCCACAACCCGCGGCCGTGCGCCTTGCCGAGCGCGCCGACGACGTCGCTTTCGGGCAGGTCGGCGAGGTCGGCGATCGTGCGCACGCCGATCGCGCGCAGCCGGACGGCGGTGGCCGGCCCGACGCCCGGCAGCCGGGTGATCTGAAGCGGCCACAACACCTCGGTCTCGGAGCCCGCGCCCACCACGAGAAGGCCGTCGGGTTTGTCGAGATCGGAAGCGATTTTCGCGATCAGTTTCGAGGTGCCCGCGCCGACCGACACCGTGAGGCCGGTCATGGCGTGCACCTTTTCTTTCAACGTCGCGGCGAGGGCGCGCACGGCGTCGTCCGATATGTCGCCGTGACCGCCGGCTTCGAGGTCGACGTACGCCTCGTCGAGTGAGAGCGGCTCGACGAGCGGCGAAAGTTCGCGCAGCAGCGACATCACGATCGTGCTCTCCGCGTGATAGGCGGAGAAGCGCGGCACCAGGAACGCGGCCTTCGGACAGCGGGCGCGGGCCTCGACGGTCGACATCGCGGAGCGGACGCCGAAGACCCGCGCCTCGTAACTCGCGGTGGCGACCACGCCGCGGTTACCGACACCGCCGACGATCACCGGCTTGCCGCGAAGTGACGGTTTGTCGCGCTGCTCGACCGAGGCGTAAAACGCGTCGAGATCCGCGTGCAAGATCGACGGGTTCGGCCGCGGACGCGGCAGCGGCGCCTCGCCGACCCGATCTCGCACGCTCACGCGGCACATTCTTTCCCTTCCTGGCGACAGTGGGCCGCGTTCGGGTCGTGGCCGACCTAGGCTGGGAAGCAGCCGGGAGGTGACAAGCGATGGCGGACGGCGCAAAGCAGCCGACTCCTGGCGTCGGCGCGGCCTCGCCCGTCGCCGATCAACTGGAAGCCCGGTTCCAAGCGCTGATCGACGCCGACGAACGAATCGAACCGCGCGACTGGATCCCCGAGGCGTATCGCCAGACGTTGATCCGCCAGATCGCGCAGCACGCGCATTCGGAGATCATCGGTATGCAGCCGGAAGGAAACTGGATCACCCGCGCGCCATCGCTGAAGCGCAAGGCAATCTTGATGGCGAAGGTGCAAGACGAAGCCGGCCACGGGCTCTACCTGTATGGCGCCGCCGAAACCCTAGGGGTCGATCGCGGCGAGTTGCTCGACCTGCTGCACACGCGCAAGCAGAAGTACTCGAGCATTTTCAACTATCCGACGCTGACGTGGGCCGACATCGGCGCGATCGGCTGGCTGGTCGACGGCGCGGCGATAACGAATCAAGTTCCGCTGTGTCGCTGCTCGTACGGGCCGTACGCGCGCGCGATGATTCGAATCTGCAAGGAAGAATCCTTTCATCAACGGCAGGGCTTCGATATTTTGCTTACCTTGTCGAACGGCACGCCGGAGCAACATGAGATGGCGCAAGACGCGGTCAACCGCTGGTGGTGGCCGTCGCTCATGATGTTCGGCCCGCCCGACGAGAAATCGGCACATTCGGCGCAGTCGATGGCATGGGGAATCAAGCGGTTCTCCAACGACGAGCTTCGGCGCAAGTTCGTCGACATGACCGTGCCGCAAGCCCGCGTCCTCAGGTTGACGTTGCCCGACCCCGACCTTCACTGGAACGACGAGACCGGGCATTACGACTTCGGCGAGATCGACTGGTCTGAGTTCGAACGCGTTGTGAAGGGGCATGGTCCGTGCAACGAGCAGCGCCTGGCACATCGCGTTCGCGCGCACGAGCAGGGGGCCTGGGTGCGCGAGGCGGCCGCGGCGTACGCGGCGAAGCAGGCGGCAAGGCTCGAGGCACAGCTCGAGGCACGGCGAAGCGGGGCGGTGGCATGAGCGGAGAGCAGTCGACTCCGTTGTGGGAAGTTTTCGTGCGCTCCAGGCGAGGGCTGTCGCATGTGCACGCCGGAAGTTTGCACGCGGCGGACGCCGAGATGGCGTTGCGCAACGCGCGCGATGTCTACACCCGTCGCGGCGAAGGAGTGAGCATATGGGTCGTGCCGTCGGCACAGATCCGCGCGTCGACGCCCGACGAAAAAGACCCCTTCTTCGCCCCGAGCGCCGATAAGGTCTACCGGCATCCGACCTTCTACACCCTGCCGGAGGAGGTGCGACAGATGTGAGCGGCTTCGACCTCATGGAATCGCCGCTGTTCACCTACGCGCTGCGGCTGGGTGACGACGCGCTCATCTTGGCGCAGCGGCTATCGGAGTGGGCGTCTCGCGCGCCCGAAATCGAAGAAGACATCGCGCTTACCAACATCGCGCTCGATCTGCTCGGCCAGGCACGAACGCTGCTCGACTACGCGGGTGTCGTCGAAGGCGAGGGTCGCGACGAAGACGACCTCGCCTACCTGCGCACCGAGCGCGAGTTCTTCAACGTGCACTTGGTCGAGCAAGAAAACGGCGACTTCGCGCACACGATCGCCCGGCAGTTGTTCTTCAGCACCTACCAGCTCGCGCTCTACGAAGAATTGCTCAGCTCGAGCGACGAAACGCTCGCCGGAGTCGCGGCCAAAGGCGTGAAAGAGGCGGCCTACCACCACGATCACGCGATGCAATGGACCATGCGCCTCGGCGACGGCACCGAAGACAGCCACCAGCGTATGCAAGCGGCGGCCGATCGTCTCTGGCCTTACACGGCAGAGATGTTCGAGCCGGACGACGTCGAGAAGTCTCTCGTCGGCAAGGGAATTGCGGTCGACGCGGCCTCGTTGAAGCCGCGATGGGATCGCTCGATCGCCGAGGTGTTCAGCTCAGCGACGCTGACGATGCCGCACAGCGTGTGGTTTTCTCACGGCGGCCGTCGCGGCGTGCACACTGAATGCTTCGGTTATTTACTCGCCGAGATGCAATATTTGCACCGCATTCATCCGGGCGCTTCGTGGTGAGAACGCTTCTTCCTGCGGCACGCGTACGAGAGGTGTGCGAAGCGGTGCCCGACCCTGAGCTCCCGATGGTGACGATCGGCGATCTCGGTATCGTGCGCGATGTTTCTACCGCCGATGGCCGTGTCGAAATCGTGCTGACGCCCACCTATTCCGGGTGCCCGGCAACCGAAGTGATTCGTGACGACGTGCGCGAAGCTTTACGCCGTCACGGGTTTTCCGACGTCATAATCCGGACGGCGCTGACGCCCGCCTGGACCACCGACTGGATCACCGAAGCCGGACGACGCAAGCTCGCCGCGAACGGCATCGTGCCGCCGTCCCCGGCCGGCAGCGTGATTGATTTGTCGCTCGGCGTGCGCTGCCCGCGTTGCGGTTCCGTCGAGACGAAACTCGTCAGCAGGTTCGGATCGACGCCGTGCCAGGCGATGTACCGCTGCACCAACTGCCTGGAGCCGTTCGACCGCGTGAAGCCTCACTGAGGGCGGCACTCACGTGGCCCGGCGACCGCAGTTTCACACGCTCGCGGTATCGGCGATCGAACTCCTGACCGCCAACTCAGTCGCGCTCACTTTCGACGTTCCTGCGGATTTACGTGGCGACTATTCATTCTTGCCTGGCCAGCACGTGACAATTCGCTGCCTCGCGGCCGGTGACGACGTGCGACGTACGTATTCGCTGTGCTCCCCGCCCGGTACCTTGCGAATCGGAGTGAAGCGGATCGCCGGGGGAGTGTTCTCCGCGTATGCGCTGCACACGTTGCGGGTGGGCGACGAGATCGAGGTGATGACGCCGGTCGGCCGGTTCACGACGTCGCTCGACCCTTCCGCCGCGCGCCATCGGGCGGCCATCGTCGCGGGTAGCGGCATCACTCCTGTGCTTTCGATACTTGCCAGCGTTTTGGAGCGCGAGCCGGCCAGCACATTTACGCTCATCTACGGAAACCGCGGCACCGAGTCGGTGATGTTTCTCGACGAACTCGCCGACCTCAAAGACCGTTTCCCTTCGAGGCTGGCCGTCTATCACGTGTTTTCTCGTGAGGCGCGTGAATCTGAGTTGCTCTCCGGTCGGCTCGGTCGCGCCAAAATCGACGAGATTCTGTCTTCGGTTGTCGACGTGGCGTCGGTCGACGAGTGGTTCCTGTGCGGGCCCTTCAAGGTTATCGAAGCCGCGCGCGCGTCTTTGAAGGTGCGAGGTGTGGCGGCTGACGTCGTCCGGTATGAAGTTTTTCATGTCGGTAGCTCGGCCGCTCCGCCTGTTGTCGCGGCGTCGCCGGCCGATACTTCGGACGTGACGATTACGCTCGCGGGTCGTTCGACAACCCTTCAGGTCGGGCAAAACCGCGACGTCTTGCATGCGGTGATGGCCGTTCGTTCCGACGTTCCTTACGGGTGTACGAACGGGATGTGCGGCACCTGCCGGGCGAGACTCCTCGACGGCAAAGTCGAAATGGACCATTGCTACGCGCTCGACGAGGCCGACCTGGCGGCAGGATTCGTGCTTACCTGCCAGGCACAACCGCGCACCGACAAGGTCGTGCTCGACTACGACGCGTGAGCCGTCGACGCCGGCTTCGGCGGTGCTTGCCAGTCGAGCGCGGGCGTCTTGTTCAAGCGGGTCCAGGTGATCTCGCGATGCCAGCCGGGAGCTTCGTAGGCCGCGCGATTTTCGACCATGTTCCGATAATGGAACGAGGCATCGTCGAACAAGGAGAGCACCACTTCGGCAACTGTGCGCGGTGACGTAGCCTCAGGGATGATCCGGTAGCGGAACAGGTAGAGCTTCGGATCGGCCGCGCCCTCGGGCACGATCAAATCTTCGGCGAGGTCGGGCAACTTCCTCGCGGGCAACAAGTCAACCGTCGCTCCGGCGAGCGCTGAGGGCAAGAGCATGTTCGAACCGTGCACGCTCACGACGACCCGACTTTTCGCGTATTCCGCGAGCCACCGCAATTCGTCGTCGTCCGTCGGCGCGGCGACCCGCAGGTCGTCGACGAACGACGGCAACCCGCCGGAGTCACCCAGGCCGGCTGCCACAATGCGTGTGTCGGGGCGCCGGCGGTGCAAAATCCGCGCCAGCGCGGCAAAGTTGCGCTGCTGCCGTACGCGCGACACGGCGTCCCAAGTTTTGCTCGGAAGCGCCCTGCGCGCGGCGGACAGCGCGACATTGCGATTGCCGAACCAGAGTCGGTCGTCGCGCGTCACCAGGCACACCTGAGTGGTCGCGTGTCCTTGCCAGAAGTGTCCCGGTGAGAGTTCCGGACGAAGTGCTCTCAGGTCGTCTTCGGTGATGCGCGGCTGCGAGACGGCGGGCGAAATCGATATGGCGTGGTAGCCGCGCAGCACCTCTTCGACCGCGTCGTCCAAACCGCGCAGCCAGCCGTCTGCCTGCGGCAAGGAAACGTCGACCTCGATGACGCGAACGTGCGCGGGCACCAACCAGGCCAGCTGCTTCGGCACGATCGCGACTACGTCGCTTGCGGGAGCCTCGCGAAGATGCCTCGGCACGGAGAAGAGCTTCAGTAACGCGTGCCCGTAGAGGAAGTCGACGCAGTTGACCAGTATGGCGCTCTCGGAACGTTGCCTCGGGCCACGAGTGGTTATCGCCACGTCGATCGATTCCTTGCCACTGCCGATGAAGCTCAGGAATCGGTTGGCGTACCAGGGCTTGCCGTCGTAGTAGGCCGTTCGCGTATCGAGATCGACAATGACCGGGTGCAGCAGGGCATGACCGGCTGGCCAATCGGTTACATAACGGTGCCCGCACGACTGACACGAAGCGTCGACCACGATCGGCATTCCCGGAAAACGGACTGATTCCAACCGAAGCCGCGCACTGCATTGCGGGCACGAAACGGCGATCTCAGCGTGCCCCGTAATTCGCGTGAGGTCCATCTGGGCCAATGCTGCCAGCCGGCGCGGCGCCTGTGCAGGTCTGCACTCGCTCTACTTTTGTCTCGCAACAGCAACATCGAAAATGGGTACATGGCCTCCTTCACCGAGGGCCAGACGCAGCGGCGGCGCGCATCGGGCATCATGCTGATGTGGAGATCGACGATGCTGTGATCATCGTGACCGGCGCGTCGTCGGGTATCGGCGAGGCCATCGCCCGGTCGGCGCATGCGCGCGGCATGCGCGTTGTGCTCGCCGCGCGGCGGGGCGACTTGCTAGCTGCGCTGGCGGGCGAGTTGCCGGGGTCGCTCGCCGTGCCTACCGATGTCACCGACCCCGCCCAGGTCGAGCACCTCGTGCGGGCGACGCTCGACGCGTTCGGCCGGATCGACGTGTTGGTGAACAACGCGGGTCAAGGGTTGCACGTGCCGGTCGAAGATGTTGATGTCGACGACATGCGCGCCGTGCTCGAGCTAAACGTGCTCGCGCCGCTTTCGTTGATGCAGGTGGTCGTGCCGGAGATGCGCGGTCGCGGCCGGGGCGCCATCGTGAATCTAAGTTCTGGGACGACGAAACACGTGTTTCCCGGCGTCGGCCCGTACGCGGCCACGAAGGCCGCGTTGAATACCTTGACGGACGTCGCGCGAGCCGAGTTGGCTCGCGACGGCATTACTGTGTCGCTCGTGGTCCCGGCCGTGGTCGATACCGCGTTTCACGACCGCCTCCGCGCCGGCTCAGCGCACCTGCATGGTGTGCCGAAATGCACTCCTGCGCAAGTTGCCGAGGCTGTGCTCAAGGTCATCGAAACGGGCGAGCCCGAAGTCAGCGTGCTCCCTTAACCTCCTCGCGGATAACCTCCCCGCGGATTCCTATTCGTCGTATCGGCGTTCCGCGGAACGTCGATTTCCACAGGTCTGCCGATTCTTTCCACAAGTCGTGGGCGACGTTGTTGTGCGCTCAGTACTGTCACTGGGCGTCGATACGTTGCCTGCATGGAAAATACTGAATCTCCTTGTCCTGGCGATGGTTTGACTCGTGCCGCGCTCGACGCCTTGGCAGCGAAGATTGTCGCCGGCGCCGGTCAAATTTCGGCACATATCTGCCGCTGGCTCCTGCTCGTGGCGGAGTTCGATGCTGCTGAGGCGGCTTCGGTTTTCGGTTTGGCGTCGACGTCGCGGTGGCTTTTTCACGCGTGCGGTATCGCGGCACGAACCGCTTCGGAGCATGTGCGGGTCGCTCGTGCGCTGAAGGGCTTTCCTAGGCTGGCTGAAGAGATGCGCGCTGGCCGTCTGTCGTATTCGCAGGTGCGGGCGATCTCGCGGGTGCCACGGCCGGGTGAGTTTGGGGTGGTCGATGATCTGATCGAAGTGGCGCGGCATGGCACGGCCGCGCAGCTGGAGGTCATGGTGCGCGGGTTGCGTACCGTCGACCACAACGAACGGGGCCTTGAGCAGGCTGAGCGTGAATACGTTACAGAATGTTGGACGGCGGAGAGCCTGTGGCGTATGTCGGCTCGTCTCGATCCGGAGCGGGGCGCGGTGGTGAAGGCGGCACTGGAGCGTGTCGCGGCGTCCGAACAATTGAGCCCGACCGATGCGCTGGTGCGGCTGGCCGAGATCGCTCTTGCCGCGCTCGCCGACGCGGATAATCCGCCGAGGTCATTGCGCGGCGACGAGCGAGCCGCCGTGGTGATCCACCTCGACGCGAGCCGACTCGCGACCGCGCCCGACGAATCGGTCTCGGGTGGTGAGCCGTCATGTTCTGCGGAACCGAGTGATGAGTCGGCGCGTAAAGCAGAGGCGTGTGATGCCGCGGAAAGGCCTAGCGTCATCGGGGCACGCGGTTCCGCAAAACCGCGCACGCCGTACGCGCGAATCGCATATGGTCCCGGGCTGCCTGATCGCGTCGTGAAACGGCTGCTTTGTTCAGGCCGGATTCGCACAGTCGTTCATGACGGCACCGGCAACGTTCTCGACGTCGGCAGATCGCATCGGCTAGTAACCGAGCGGCAGTTCCGTGCGCTCTTGCTACGTCACAACGGGCATTGCGCCCATCCCGGGTGCCCCAACACCAAGAATCTGCACGCGCATCATGTGCTCTTCTGGTTCCTCGGTGGCCTCACCGACCTCGACAATCTCGTGCTGTTATGTGAACGTCACCATGTCGGGCTGCACGATGGCGACTTTCGTATCGTCGCGCTTGGTCACGGCCGATTCCGGTTCGAGCGTCGCCATGGCCGCGATACGACGCACCCGCAAGCTGATACGCCGAACACCAACGAGTTTGTTGACGATTTCGATCCGACGAATATTGCTGCCGACGCGGCAACGCCACAGTGGGATGGGCAGCGCCTCGACCGAGCGTATGCGATTTCGGTACTGGCCGCGCGTCGCTACGTCGAGGCCCGCACGTGACCGCGGCTCGCTCATCGGAACGACGTCAACGCTGCCGCCGGAGTTCTACGACGCGGAACCGGTGAGCGACGAACGCTGCATCGGTAAGGCTCGCATTTGCCGCCGGGTTTGCGCCGGTCGCGTGGAAGTCGGAGAAGGCCGCACTTTGGTTGACGTACACGTCTTTCACAAAATTTTCCGAAAGCGACACGCCGACGTCAAGCGCGACCTGCTCGGTGGCCGTAAGCACGTCAGAAGACGTCGAATACACCGATGCCGTCAGCGCGCCACGCGACGTAGTCAAAGCGCGCCACACCTCGAGGCTGTGCGCGGTGTCGCGGGTTTCGACAATGAAGGCGACCGGGCCGAAACATTCCTCGCCGTACGCCTCGAAGTCCGACGCGTCGACGCGTAACACCAAAGGTGTGCGAATGCGGGCATCGGGAAACTCGCTGCTCGCCACCTCTTTCGAAGCGATCGCTACCTCGCCACGATCGCCGGCCGCGTCGAGGCGGGCCAACACGTTGTCGTTCACAATCGCACCCAGAATGGCTTCCGCCATCGCCGGTCGGCCGAGCAACCCGTCGAATGCGGAGGAGAGCGCGGAGACGAATTCATCGACGCCGCACGCTCTACCCTCAACCGTGATACCAGTCGACGGGATGAACAGCACCCGCGGTGTGGTGCACATCTGCCCGCTGTACAGAGCCAAAGAGTATGCCAAGTTTGCCGTCATACCAGGTAAATCGTCGGTCGAGTCGAGGACGACGGCATTCACGCCTGACTTCTCCGCGAACACGACGGCCTGAGTAGCGTTCGCTTCGAGCCATTGGCCGTACCCGCTCGATCCGGTGAAGTCGATGATTCGCACCTCTGGTCGCACGGCGAGCACGCTGGCTAGGCCTTCTCCAGAAGATTCCGCGGCCAGCGTCACCAGGTTCGGATCGAAGCCGTACTCCTCAAGCACCGAGCGCGTCACCGAAACAGCCAATGCCAGCGGCAAGACAGCACGCGGATGCGGCTTCACCACGACCGGATTCCCGGTCACCAGGCTGGCGAAGAAACCCGGGTACGAGTTCCACGTCGGAAACGTGGTGCAGCCGATCACCAGAGCAATACCTCGTGGGACGACGACGAAACGTTTCGTCAGTCGCCGCGGCTCGCCACGCGCCGGCTTTTCCCACTCGACGCGTTTCGGCACCGCGCTCATTGCGTCATAGGCGTACGCGATCCCCTCCAGCGCCCGGTCGAGAGCGTGCGCGCCACCCGCCTGGAACGCCATGACAAAACCCTGGCCAGTCGTGTGCATGACGGCGTGGGCGAATTCGAAGCTCCGTGCCTCCATGCGCCGCAAAATTTCCACGCACACTGCCGCCCGCACCAACGGGCCGGCATCGCGCCACATCGGCATTCCAAGCTGTGCCGCGGCGAGCAACTCATCGACGCCAGACGCCGACACGTGCGGGTACCGCACCCCCAGCTCGATCCCGTACGGCGATTTCTCCGGGGCGACGACATTCTCAGCCCCCGGGGTAAAAAGCGGGAAATCCTTGCCGAGGAACGAGTCAAACGCTGCCTTGCCCTCCGCGGGAGCAGCTTCGCCCCAGACCTTCGTCGACGGCGACTCCGGGAAGGCCGACCAGTATCCGCGATCGCGGATCGCGAGCATCGCCCGTTCGATCAGTGGCTGATGCCGCGCGACGAGCTTGTCGACAGGGGGGAGGGGTTCGACGTCCGACATCATCGTGCTACCCTTCGTGCGACCGGAGAGTTCCAGTCAAGCAGAATTTCAGGCGGGAGCGCGGAGCTTTGGCGCGCGCCGATCCCATGTGCCCTGAAGTTCGGGCCGAAGCGCCGGGAGTTCGTCGGTGGATGTCGGCTCGGCGAAGTAATAGCCCTGACCGAGTTCGCACCGGGCTCGGCGCAACTCCTCGAACTGCTCCGACGTTTGCACGCCCTCGGCCACGATCACCAGGTCGAGAGTGTGCGCGAGCTCGACAATCTTGCGGGCGAAGGGTGCCGCTTCCGTAGACGTGCCGATCGACTCGATGAACGACTCGTCGATCTTCACTATGTCGAGCGGGAGTTGACGCAGCGCCGTCAGGGAGGAATACCCGGCGCCGAAGTCGTCGATCGCGAGTCGCACGCCAAGCGCCTTCAGCTCGTCGAGACGCGTGATAACCCACGGCTCGTCACGCAAGATCAAAGCTTCAGTGATTTCGAGCACCAATCTCGAGGCTTCCAGGCCGCTTGAGGCGAGCGCGTCCGAAATCTCGGCGCACAAGTCGGTTTGCTCCAACTGGGCCGCCGAGATGTTGACGCTCACCGACAACGGTGTCGAGTTCGTTTCCCAGCGGGTCACCTGCGCACATGCTTCACGCAACGCGAAAGTGCCGATGGGCACGATGACGCCGCATTCTTCCGCGACCGCGACGAAATCGTCGGCGACCATCAAGCCGTGACGCGGGTGGTTCCAGCGAAGCAAGGCTTCGACACCCGTGATTTCGCCCGTAGCCAGCGCGACGATCGGCTGATAATGCACGACCATCTCGCCGCGGTCTATCGCGCCACGAAGCTCGGTCTCGAATTGCATCCGCTCCACTAGAGCCGCACGCATTTCCGGTTCGTAGATGGCGAACCGGCCGCGACCCGCGCGCTTGGCGCGGTACATCGCGACGTCCGCGTCGCGTAGCAGGTCGTCGGCACCGACCTTGCCCTTTTCGCTCGTCGCTATCCCGATGCTCGCGTCGACGAAAACTTCTCGGCCACCGACTGTGAACGGACGACGCACCGCGTCGATGATGCGACTCGCGACCACTTGCGACCCGACGGCGTCGGTGTCGTGCAACAAGGCGACGAACTCGTCACCGCCGAAACGAGCGGCGGTGTCGCTGGCACGAAGGCAGCCGCGCAGCCGCTCGGCGACTTCGATAAGCAAAACGTCGCCCGCACTGTGGCCCAGCGTGTCGTTCACCATTTTGAAGCGGTCGAGGTCGATGAACAGCAGCGTGACATCTGTGTGCGAACGAAGTGCTTGCGCGAGTCCGTGCTGCAGCCGGTCGAGGAATAGTGCCCGGCTCGCCAAGCCGGTCAGCGAATCATGAAACGCTCGGTACATCGCTTCGAGCGTGTTCGCGTCGGTGACCGCAAGGCTGACGTGCTCGGCGAACGCGAGAAGAGTTTCTCGTTCGGTTCCGGTGTAGCGGCGTCCCTCCGTCGTCGAGGCGACGACGAGGCTTCCGATGACGGTGCCGTTTTCATGCACCGGCGTCGCGATCGCCGATCGCAGTTTGCTGCCGCGCACGTCGACGGAGTCGTCGGCGAACTCGTAGCGATGCACGGCTTTGTCCGACAGGATAGGGTGTCCCGGCGCCAACGCGTCAGGCATCGGTACACGCGCGAGCCATTCGGCGACGCGAGAACTGCCACCCGCCCAGGCAACGGCTCGCGGGGCGGCGGGAGCCAGCCCTTCGGTGTGTCGAAGCACGACTACTTCGTCGCGGAACAACTCGTGGGTGCCGCGCACGATTGCGTCGAGGACGTCGGGCAGCGGCTCCCGGCGCGAAATCATCCGCTGTATCACCGAGAGCTGTTCGAGCAGGCTTTGCCGTTCCTGTAGCGACGTCAGCAGTCCCGCGTTTTCGGCTGCCTGCTGGTCGGCGTGCGCCCGCAGCCGCCGCTCGGCGTCCACGGTGCGAAGCATGTCGAACGTGAGCTCGACGGCGCGTGCCATGCCGCGCAGCAGGTTGACTTCTTCGCCGTTGAAGCCGTTGCCGCCGGCACGCGCGACGACGAGGTGCCCGCCAACGCCTCCTCGAAGCGGCACGGCAACGGCGGGGACGACGCCAGCGCCTGGGACGTCGAGCGTCGTCGCGTCGCCCGACGCGATAAGCGCGAGTTCACGATGCGGCACCCGATCGCGCGGAAACCCGACGCTGGTGCGAGCACGTCCGTCAGACACCACAGCGGCGACCTCAGCCTCCAAGGCGAGTGCCGCCCGCTCGACAGCGGCGTCGAGTGCCGCCGAAGCTTCGGGAAGCGACGACACGACCGCCAGAAACTCGGCGAGGAGTTGAGTCGAGAGCGCGGTGGTCATTTCTGACATCAGGCGACCGCGAGAATGACGAGCGTTTGATGGTGGAACCCGTTGATGCCGCGCGTGCGAGCTATTTCGCCGAAACTGTAGAAGCCGGCGAGCGACGAGCCAGCCGCGAAGGAGTTGAGCCTTCGCACTTCCTCCCCCGCGCCTTCGTCGCCGAGCACGCTGCGTCGTCCCGAACAGTCGAACGCCACCAGACCAAGCGGCCGCGTGTCGATGGCCTCGAGCGCCTGCCGGCAGGCGGCGTCTGTCGCGTCGAGCATCGTCGCGCGGTCGCCTTCCATGCACCAGATGAGCGTGCCTTGGGTAATCTCCCCGCCACAGCACAACCGCCGGCCGTCGAAGTCGGGGATGCCCGCGAACCCGCGAACAGCGTCACCGCTTCGACCGCGGATGCCGAGCGGCCGCACGGTCGCGAAAGGCGCGAACACGCTCGGGTCGTGGTAGGCGGCCTGGGGCGCGTCGACCCGCTCCAGATAGGTGTCGAGCGCCGGGCGGTCGTCAAGCGTCGTAATCCAGCCTTTGCGGGCGCCGGTGACGACCATCGCATCGCCCGCGATCCGCCACCCATGACTCATGCCGATTCCGAGCGGCGCGTCGGAGCCAATCGCGGCGGCGATTGCCGCGTCGCGCAGTACCTGCGTTCCGTAAAACTGCGTGGTGGCCCGGTTCCAGGTCTCCTCGCCCGCGCATGCGCCAACCAGCGGCACGCTGGCCCCGACCGCGCCGTAGACACCTCGCACGATCTCTTCTTGGTGCTGGTCGGTGCCGTCGACCAAGAGCATGAGCACCCGATACGGCTTCGTTTCGACGTCCGCCAAGCACGTCGCGATGCGCGCGCCGGCGGCACGCGGGTCGCTGCTGGCGTCTTGAGTCATCGTCGCGCTCACCGAAAAGCCCGGGCCGCCGAATGCCGTGACGACGATGCTGCCGACACTCGGGCCCTCCCGGCTGATCTCGCCCGCGGCCGAGCAGCCGACGACTGGCACGTCGCCGGCTTGATCGCCGATCGCGCGCAACAGTGTCGGCAGGTTGTGGCGGCCGGAAGCGAATACCAGTAGCAGCTTGGGATCGGCGCCTCCCGCGAGTGCGGTTGCCGCCGCCTCACGACCTGCCTCGTGGGAATCGGGCAGCGTCGAATGCCCGACGGCCATCCACCGGGTGCCGTCCGCGCATGTCGGCGTCGCCACGAAGTCCTCATCGGCATTTTTTGATCGAAATCAAGCCGGGCTCGGCGCGTCGTGGCGTTACCCCTTGACGAAAAGCGTGATGGCTCGATCCGATGTCATAGAGGACGATCGTGGAGGCGCGCATGTCGGATGTGGTCGAAAATCTCCGGGGGGCACCAGCGCCGTCGACGGCGCGGCTGGAGTACCTCTCCGGGTTCGGAAACGAGCACGTGAGC
This sequence comes from Actinomycetales bacterium, assembly GCA_040255675.1. Taxonomy (GTDB): domain Bacteria; phylum Actinomycetota; class Actinomycetes; order Acidothermales; family Acidothermaceae; genus JBDZVM01. Next base: position 34,866 of record JBDZVM010000006.1, read on the forward strand.
GAAGCACTTCCCGGCACCGTGCCGAAGGGCAGGAATTCGCCGCAACGAGTGGCTCACGGGCTGTTCGCCGAGCAGATCAGCGGCACCTCGTTCGCGGTGCCGCGGGCGCGCAATCGCAGAAGCTGGGTTTATCGCATCACGCCGTCCGCGAAGCACCCGGCGTTTCGCCGTCTTGGTTCGACCGCCACGCTTCGCAGCGCGCCATTTCGCGACGTCCCGCCTGATCCGAACCGGCTGCGCTGGGATCCGCCGCCGATGCTCGACAAGCCAGCCGATTTCGTCGACGGCTTGTACACCGTCGGCGGTAACGGCGACGTGCTCACCCACGCCGGCATCGGCATCCATTGGTATCGCGCGAACCGCTCCATGGTCGACCGTTGTTTCGTCGACGCGGACGGCGAACTGCTGCTCGTCCCGGAAACCGGTGCGCTCTTGCTGGTGACCGAGTTCGGGCTACTTCGGGTCGACCCTGGCGAGATCGCTGTCGTACCAAGGGGAATCCGGTTTCGTGTCGATATTTTGCACAACCCGGTGCGCGGATACGTCTGCGAAAACTACGGGCGCCTTTTCGAACTGCCCGAACGCGGCCTCGTCGGGGCGAACGGGCTGGCAAACGCGCGCGACTTCTTGGCACCGGTGGCTTCGTACGAGGATGTCGCCGATTCGGTCCAGGTGGTGCAAAAATTCGGCGGCAACCTGTGGGCCGCCGACTACGACCATTCGCCGCTCGACGTCGTGGCCTGGCACGGAAACTACGTTCCGTACAAGTACGATCTGGCGAACTTCAACGTGCTGGGCACGGTGAGTTTCGACCACCCTGATCCCTCGATCTACACCGTCTTGACCTCGCCGTCCGACACACCCGGGGTGGCCAACGCTGATTTCGTCGTGTTTGCGCCACGCTGGCTGGTGGGGGAGGACACCTTCCGGCCGCCGTGGTTCCACCGCAACGTCATGAGCGAGTTCATGGGACTCGTGCGCGGCGAGTACGACGCTAAGGCCGAGGGTTTCTTGCCGGGCGGGGCGAGCGTGCACAACTGCTTCAGTTCGCACGGGCCGGACGCCGAGACCTATCGGCGCGCCTCGACTCAAGAGCTGGCGCCGCAAAAGATCGCCGACAGCCTGGCGTTCATGTTCGAGACGAGGTGGCCCATCGTGGCGACCGAGCAGGCATTGAAAGCGACGCACCGCCAAACCGGCTACGACGACGTCTGGTCCGATATGCCGAAGAACTTTCGAGCCTGAAGAGCGTTCGCGAGTGGGGCGGTGCGAAAACTACGACGATGGACTTGACGCTTCTGGATTGGCGCCGACATGTGCACGATCTGTACGCGGCCGTGCGAGCCTGCGCGGATCCCCTTATGGCCCACGCGCGGTGGCGGTCTGTGCGCGACGACCTTTTCGCCCGCCACCCGCAGTCACCGATAGCCGAGGGTCGACGCGCGACTTTCACGGGACTTCCGGTCGCTGCCTATGACCCGCGGTGGCGGTTCGAACTCGAGGTCGACACGGCGGTCGAGTCGGCGAGTATCGAAGTCGCGACGGCCACCGACGGGATCGTGCCGTTCGAACGCGTCGGCGTGGTGCATGTGCCCGGAACCGGTGACTTGTCGGTGTGGGCACTGCGCAGCTACGGCGGTGGGCTGTTCGTGCCGATGCGTGATCGCGGTGCCGGTCGAATCACCTACGGTGGAGGGCGTTACCTCATCGACACGGTGAAAGGGGCCGATCTCGGCGGGAACGTCGACCTGGCAACCGGCGCTGGCACTCTCGTGATCGATCTCAATTTCGCCTACCACCCGTCGTGCGCCTACGACGCGAGCTGGGTGTGTCCCCTCGCCCCACCCGGAAACGTCTTAGACGTCGAGGTACCGGTCGGAGAACTGTTGCCCGTTGGCGGGTGGTACTGAGTGCCCCGCGTGGTCAGCCAGGGTTTCACCGATGGCCGGGATTTGAGAGGCTGGCGAGGCGACACCCGAAGGAGCGCGACGATGACCCTCAACCTTGCCCAGCAGCCCGACGCCGACGCTTTGCTCGACCGCGACCCTTTAGCACTTCTGGTCGGGATGTTGCTTGATCAGCAAGTGCCCATGGAGAAGGCGTTTAGCGGACCGTACGTGTTGGCGCGGCGTATGGGCGTCGATGAGCTCGACGCCGCCGAGATCGCGAGCTTTGCCCCCGCGGCGTTCGCCGAGATGTTCGTCGGGCCGCCCGCGATCCACCGGTTTCCCGGCGCGATGGCGGCACGGGTGCAGGAGTTGGCTCGCCGAATCGTCGCCGACTACGGCGGTGACGCGGCTGCCGTGTGGAGCACGGCATCGTCCGGGGAGCAGCTGTTCGACCGGCTCGCCGCGTTGCCGGGCTTCGGCCCGCAAAAGGCGAAGATTTTCCTTGCCCTGCTAGGAAAACAGCGTGGTGTTCGACCGCGCGGATGGCGTCAAGCGGCGGGTGAGTACGGCGCCGACGGCATCTACCACTCGGTAGCCGACGTCACCGGCGCTGACTCGTTGCTGAAAGTGCGTGAGCACAAGAAGGAAATGAAGGCCGCGGCCAAGGCGAAGGGTTCGATTTCGCGGCGTTGAGCTGCCTGGCGTTGAGCTGCCTGGCGGTGAGGTGTCGTCGCCGTCAATCCACAGGACGTCGCGGCGGTATTCACCGGTCGACGTCGCGCCGGCCCTAAGGTGTCGCACGTCGCCTACGTTCGTCGTTGTCAGCGCGGACCACCGACGAACGGGGAAACGATGTCAGACATCGAGGCGCTCGCCGGCGAACTCAACGCTCGAGCTCGCCGCATCGAACTCATCGGCGACCACCTGGCGCACGCGGCTGCCGTGGCGCTTTGGACGTCGGTCGCGGCCGATGCCTTCAGGTCACAGGTCGCGCGGCGGCGCCACGACATTGCGGGCGTGGCGGCCCGACTACGGTCGGCGGCAGCGACGGCGCGATATTTCGCGCGCGATGTCGAGGCAGAGAAGGCCCGCCTGCGAAAACTCGAAGAAGCCGCGTCGCACGGTATTGCCCACGGTGCGGGTGCCGCCGTCCACGGAGCCGAAAAAGTCCTTTCCTGGACGGGCCTGTGATGAGTTCGATCGTCATCGACTACGAAGAACTGCATCGGCTGGCGAAAGTTTGGTTGAGTGCCGCCCGATCACTAGCCGGACAGGCACTTTCGGTGGCGGCTCTCGCCGCCGAGCCGGCGGTCGTCGCGAACGCCGTATTCGACCCCCTGGGCGCGGCGCGTCTCGAACGCTCGATCATGGCGTCGGTAGCTGCACCTCGCGGTCTCGCGGCGCTTGCCGCGAAGCTCGAGCGCGACAGTCTGCGCCTCGAAGCGGTCGTCGCCAAGGAGCAGCTGGTCGACGACTTCCCAATGCGGCAGGTCGAGACAATCGCCGGCTGGCTTGCGACGGCACCCATTCGGCTGTCGTGGTCGCCGAGCCAAACCCTTCGCGCGGGGCATCACGATGTCGTCGATCTCGGAAACGCCGCCTTGGGCTACCTGTCGCCGCTTACCGAGCCGTTGCTCGCCGTCCTCGCTCCGTCGCCAATGTTTCGGGCCGGCGTGCTCGCGCGGCGTCCGGTGTCAGTCGATCCCGTGTTTGGCTTGCCGCTGCGCGGCGTCGGCGCGATCGCGCCAGAAGGCCCCGGATATGTCTCGGTGTCAAGCTTTCGACCGTCGTGGAGCGGCACCGCGCCGAACTCGCTCGCGACAGTCATGCATCGGGTGGCTGATCTCGAGCATGCGCCAGACGCGTCGCTCGCCATCGAGAGAGTCGTCGGCGTCGACGGCGTCGCCCGCTACATCGTCGAGTTGCCCGGTATGCGTCACATGGGCGCGGCGCCCGACCCGCAAGACCTGACCGGTGCCATCAGCGCGGTGGCGTTCCCGTCGACCGCGTACACGCGTTGCGTGGCAAAAGGCCTCGATGCCGCCCGCGTACCGCCAGGGGCTGACGTCATGCTCGTCGGGCATAGCGAGGGCGGGATCGTCGCGATGGACCTCGCCGGTGATTCAGCCTTCAATGGTCGGCGCGTCAACGTGACGCACGTGGTGGTAGCGGGGTCGCCGGTCAGCTCGAAACGGGTTGCGGCCGCGAGCGCGACGAAGGTTTTCAGCGTCGAAAACGTGAACGACATCGTGACCCACCTTGACGCCGTCGACTCTGCCGACTCTGCTGGCTGTGCTGGCTGTGCGGGCTCTGCTGGCTCGGTTAACGCGGCGGGCTCTGCTGGCTCGGTTAACGCGGCGGGCTCTGCTGGCGAAACTCCGGCCCGCTTGACGTACCAGTTTTCGGCCGACCGGCACGACATCGTCGGCACCCACGATCCCGACCGGTACGCGGAAAGGATCGAACGCCTCGCGGACTCTCCGAATCCGCTCTACCGGCAATTCGAGGCGGGCGCGCGGCCCTACCTGTCCGGTACGACGACGACGTCGGTATTCAAGCTGGCTGATCGGCCGCCGACGTGAGCACGCGAAATGACGTGCTCGCGATCCGTCGAAACCGTGGATCGTTCACCGGGCACCCGACGTTTGGCCGCGGCGCGTTGCACAATGGGGAGCGGCCGTGCGCCGTGAACGCGGTGGGCAGCCGTCGGTCCGAGGTGGCGGCTGTCGTTGGCTGCAGTCGCCAGTCCGGCCGTCATCGGTCGCGTCGCGGTCGGTCGCGGCCGCCATCGGTCGTAGCAGAGTGCCGGAGGAGTCAGCAGTCGTCATGTCACAATGGTTCGAGCGTGCGGCTGTCACACCGCGTGCGCACGGCTGGTCGGCCGGTTCGGCCGACCGGGCGTTGAGATCGTTTATGTGCCGTCCCGGGTTCGAGAGGTGCTTTGTGCTGGCCAGCGACACGCGCCGGAATATCGGAGCTGATCTTTCAGGGCGACGCGTCTGATGGCCAGGGGAGCGGCGAGCAGCCGCGTCGAAAGCGAGTCCGCCACCGGCGGCCAAAACGACGACGAGGCGCTGGCGACCGCGACGACGAAGGGGGCCACCACGAAGGCGAGGGGCATTCTGAACGCCGCCAAGAACGCAGCAGTCTCCGTACGCAGGCAGGCGAAGGGTCACAGGAGCTCGGGCCCGGAGGGCGTGCCCACCGGCGAACCGGTCGCCCGCGATGACATCGACGGCGCGACCCTCGACGACGCTGGCCTTGACGACGCTGGCCTTGACGACGAGACCCTTGACGGCGTTGGCCTTCGCGAGGCTGGCCTTGGCGACGACGGCGATGCCGAAATCGATGGTGATTTTTCCGATGAAGTCGACCTTTCCGACGATCTAGCCGTGGCAGACCTGTCCGACACTGACCTGGCCGACGATGATGAGCTCGCCGAGGGCGGCGAGATCTCCGACGACGACAGTTCCGACGACGATACTTCGGATAGCGACGCGTCCGACAACGACGATCTCGCCGAACCCGGCATCGCTCAGGCGGCCGGCACCGCTGTTTCCGCCGAGGCGCCAGGCAAACCGGCGGCGCGTCCGGCCAAGGCCGGCGCGGCTGAACAAAATGCGGAGGAAGAATCAGACGACGACGAACTGGTCGTCGAAGACGACGGCGAGCCGCAGGCGCAGCTCGTCAACGCCGGCGCGACGGCCGACCCGGTCAAGGATTACCTGAAGCAGATCGGCAAGGTGCCGCTGCTCAACGCTGAACAAGAAGTCGAGCTTGCCAAACGGATCGAAGCTGGCCTGTTCGCGGAGGAGAAGCTCAACGCCGACGACAAGCTGCCGGCGAAACTGCGCAAAGAACTCGAGTGGATCGCCGAAGACGGCCGCCGGGCTAAGAATCATTTGCTCGAAGCCAACTTGCGTCTGGTCGTTTCGCTCGCGAAGCGCTACACCGGCCGAGGCATGCTCTTTCTTGACCTCATCCAAGAAGGCAACCTCGGGTTGATCCGCGCCGTCGAGAAGTTCGACTACACCAAGGGCTACAAGTTCTCGACGTATGCCACCTGGTGGATTCGCCAGGCGATCACCCGGGCGATGGCCGATCAGGCTCGCACGATCCGAATCCCCGTGCACATGGTCGAGGTCATCAACAAACTCGCTCGGGTGCAGCGGCAGATGCTGCAAGATCTCGGTCGGGAGCCGACCCCTGAAGAGTTGGCCGCCGAACTCGACATGACCCCCGAAAAGGTCGTCGAGGTGCAAAAGTACGGCCGTGAGCCGATCAGCCTGCACACGCCGCTGGGCGAGGACGGCGACAGCGAATTCGGCGATCTGATCGAAGACTCCGAGGCGATCGTGCCGGCCGAGGCAGTCAGCTTCACGTTGCTGCAAGAGCAACTGCATTCGGTGCTCGACACGTTGTCTGAGCGCGAAGCAGGCGTCGTGTCGATGCGGTTCGGCCTTACCGACGGGCAGCCGAAGACTCTCGACGAGATCGGCAAGGTGTACGGCGTCACGCGCGAGCGCATCCGCCAAATCGAATCGAAGACCATGTCGAAGTTGCGCCACCCGTCGCGGTCGCAAGTCTTGCGCGACTACCTCGACTGAGGTCCGCGCCCTAAGAACCCGCGGTGATCGCGAGTGCCGCGGCGTCGTCCGTCGTCTCTCGCGAGCCGGTATGGCGCGCTAAACCGGCGACAAGCGCTTCGATCATCTCGGCCGGGTGATGGGCGGGTACGGCGGCGAGCATCTGCGCGAGGCCCGCTTCCCCGAGTTCTTCGCCGTCCGGACTTCTCGCTTCAGTAAAACCGTCGGTGTAGAGCAGCAGGCTGTCACCGACGCCGAGGTCGACACGGCTGGGCACGAACTCCGGCGAGGCCATCACACCTAGCAGGTCTCCCGGCTGACCCACCGGGCGCACCAGCCCGTCGTGCGAACGCCACAGCGGTAACGGATGGCCGGCGTTCGTCACGACCGCTGTCGCGCCGTCCGGTCGTGGATTCAGGTAGACCAGACAGGCCGTGAGGAACGGGCGATCGGTGTTGTCGGCCAGCAGCGCCTGGTTCAATGCCAACAAGACGTCGCGCGGGTCGTCACGATCGAGGGCCGCGGCCCGCACCGTGTACCGAGCCATCGCGGTGACCGCCGCGGCGCCCGCCCCTTTGCCGCAGACGTCTGCCATGACGGCGGCCCACCATCCGCCAGAGAGCGGGAACACGTCATAGAAGTCGCCGCTCACAGCGACTCGACCGCTGGCGGCCTGGTAGTGCGCCGCCAGCGTCAGATGCGCGACGCTGGGAAGCGCGGCCGGTAACAGGCTGGTTTGCAACACGTCAAGCGTGCGGCGCAGTTCGGCCTCGGCTCCGAGTCGTTCGAGGAACATCCCGAGCTGGCGCCCGATCGACAGCAGCACTGCTTCGAGGTCTTGATCGACCTTCCGCGCGCTCCTCGACCACAGCTCGATGACACCGAGGGGTCCGGCGGTGCCGAGCAGCGGCAACCCCAAGCCGGTCGCCAGGCCGTGCGCCGTTGCGATCGAGGATCGCGGGACGTCGCGCAGCGGCGTGCCGGCCGTGGCCGCGGTCGGGTGCTGCGTCGACCACACGTGGCCGGGCAGGCCCTCTCCGATCCGCAGGGTGATCCCGCGGGTCATCGCCTCGGCAGCGGCGGGCAGCGTGCCGTCATGCCAGCTCGCCACACACACCAGCCTGCCGAGTGCCGGGTCGGGCTGCCAGATGGCGGCGAACTCCCAGTCGAGGTTTTCACACAAGACCGGCAGGAGTGTGGCGAACGCCTCGTCGGTGGCAGCGGTCTTGTGCAGGGCGGACGAGACGTCGATGCTCGCGCGCAAGTAACGGGCCACGTCGAGCTGACGTTCGAGTTCGAGCCGATCGCCGACGTCACGCAAGACGGCCAGTGCCCAGGTGGCGTCTCGCGGTGGCTCGATGCTCGAGCCGGGCAACGGCCCGAGCACGAGATCGATCTCAGTGACACCGCCGTCAGCTCGTAGCGCGCTGACTCGCAGCGGGCGCCCGCCGAGTCGCATCGTGCCGGTGCGAGCGAACCGAGCGAACCCGGCTTGGTGGGCCGAGCGGAGGCGCGGCGGCACCACCACAGTCACCGGTTGCCCAAGCAGAGCTGACACTTCCCAGCCAAGCAGCGTGGTGACCGCCCGGTTGGCGTAGCGGATGATGTTGTCCGGGCTCGCGATGATCACCGCGTCGGGTACCTGGTCGAGTGCCGGCAACGTTGGGTTGCTGTGATCTTCCGCTAGTGCCACGCGCTTACGGTAACCCGGACGCGGGTTTGGGTTCGGCGAGTCTCGCATGCTGGACGGCGAAAAGCGGCCGGACGACGGAAAAGCGCCGAAGGCCCCGGTCGTTTCCGACCGGGGCCTTCGGCGTCAGCTATAGAAAGTCGCGCTAGCGCTCGTCGTCGGGGGCTGTCGGAGATACGTTGTCGAGGCGTTCGGTCTCGTCGTGGACTTCTGCGGCGGCGGCGCGCAGCGCGTCGGCGTGCTCGCGTGCGTGATGTGCGCAAAAAAGCAGCTCGCCTCCTGACGGAAGCACCGCGCGCAGGTACGCGCGGGCGCCGCAGCGGTCGCAACGATCAGCGGCCGACAGGGGAGTCGGGGCTAGCACCGTGGTCACGTTCACGTCCTTCTCATCAGCGTTCTCATCGGCAGGTAGCTAACCAATGCAACCACTACCCCACCACACTTCGTTCCCCGACGTCGGTAACTCGCCGTTCGCGCATAGCTAAAGCCGAATTATGGTCGGCACGATTCGGGACGAGCCGGTCGTGATCGGACGTGGTCGTCGTGATCTGAAACCCGATGTGGCCACGCCGCGTCAGATCGTGGAGAAGCGATGGCGGAGGATGCGCATGCCACAATTTTCCTTGATCCGCGCGGTGTTTGCCGTGACGGCCGTGATCGCCATGGTCGCTGGTTGCGCTTCCGCCAACGTCGACCCGGGTCGGGCAGCGTCGGCAGCGCCGTCGGCAACGCCGTGGGCGTCTGACCAGCCTGCTCTTGACGCGCCGGCGAGCGCACCCGCCCGATCAGTAGCGCCGACCGGCCCCGCGGCCACTGCCGCCATGGGTACCCCGCCGCCGCAAGGGCCCCATGCCACAGCGCACGTGGGTAGCCTCGCGATCGCCTGCCCCGACGAACCGTGGCCTGGCCTTGAATCGAATCCGCCGCTGGCCAAAGATGTCGCGATCAAGGCGGTCGTGCGATGCGAGCCCGTGCAACGCACCTACTCGAGCCTTGGTGAGTGGAGCGTGCAGCTGGCGGAGGTCGCGAACCACGGGTTCGACGAGCTCGTTGCGGCACTTCATGAGCCCTCGCAGAAGGCACCGCCGAATCAAGCGTGTCCCGACATCGGATACGTGATCCCGTGGTTCGTTTTGGTGACAGCTGACGGCGAGGCTGCGCGAGCGGCGATACCCACTGGCACGTGCGGCAAGCCGCATGCCGACGCAACGAAGGCGCTGCAATCGTTGCCCTTCGTGGTGGTCGATGCCGTCCGCGTGCGGCAGCTCCGTTCTCCTGAATCGATCGCTAGTGGTTGCGAGCAGCGCTTCAAGGACATGGTGGCAATCGAGGGTGCCCGGGCGTCGGCAGGTTCCAAGGGTGGCAGCGTTGCGGATCTCGCCAGCGTTCCGTCGTCCGTGCTGGCGTGCTTGTACCAGGTCGCCGGCGCCGGCGTGCCGGAAGGTGAGCTGATCAAAGGCGTGACGGTCACCGGCGAATCCGCTGCCGATATCGCCAGCGGTGCCGAGATCGCGAATTCGATTCCGAGCGGATGTGTTGACGCCGACAGATTCGTGGTCGTGGCGGCGGCGGGTTCGATCGGCTACGTCGAGGTGGGCGCATGCAACCGCCTGCTCACCCCGGACGGCCGGCTGGGTACGGCGTCCGCTGCTTTGGTGGCGACGCTAGAAAGCGTGCTGCAAGGGTCTTGATGCCTGCGGTTGTCCACTGATCCGGCGCGCCCAGCGGCTCGACGTCCGTGCTCTTGGGTAACCTTGCGGCGGCGCGGTCGTGAGCTTGCGGCGGCGTCCGGCGACCTTCCAGCAGAATCGCAGGGAACTCACGAACGTGACGGCTGAACCGACCGCGCTTTTCACCGGTGACGACAGCGCTTACACCGCGCGGCACTTGCTCGTGCTCGAGGGTCTCGAGGCGGTGCGCAAGCGGCCGGGCATGTACATCGGCTCTACTGACACTCGCGGCCTCATGCATTGCGTGTGGGAGATCATCGACAACTCGGTCGACGAAGCCCTGGTCGGCTTTTGCACCGCGATCGAGATCGTGCTCCATGACGACGGATCGGTGCTGGTCTGCGACAACGGGCGAGGCATCCCGGTCGACATCGAGCCGAAGACGAAGCTCTCGGGTGTCGAAGTGGTGATGACCCGGTTGCACGCGGGCGGCAAGTTCGGCGGGGGCTCCTACAACGCCACCGGCGGTCTGCACGGTGTCGGTGCCTCGGTGGTGAACGCGCTGTCGGCCCGGCTCGATGTCGAGGTCGACCGCGACGGCGGTACCTACGCGATGAGCTTTCGACGCGGCAAGCCCGGCGAATTCGCCAGCGCCAAGCCCGATTCGAAGTTCACCGAGAAGTCGGGTCTCACCAAGATCAAGCGAGTGGCGAAGAAAGTCACCGGCACGCGCGTGCGCTTTTGGGCAGACCGCCAGATCTTCACCAAGGACGCCGACATCGACCTGCGTGGCCTGCTCGAGCGCGCCCGTCAGACCGCGTTCTTGGTGCCCGGGCTGGAAATCTCGGTGCGCGACGAACGGTCCGACAAATCCCGCGGCGCCGACGCCGAATTGCCGCGAGAGCAATCGTTTATCTACACGGGCGGCATCAGCGACTTCGTCGACTTCCTCGCCGCCGACGCCGGCCTCACCGACACGTTGCGATTGCAAGGCTCGGGCACGTTCGAAGAAACCGTTCCGATGCTCGACGACCTCGGCCACATGACCCCAACCGAAGTCAGCCGCGACCTTGAGGTCGACGTCGCGTTGCGCTGGGGCACCGGTTACGAGACCACCGTCCGCTCGTTCGTCAACATCATCACGACGCCGAAAGGCGGCACCCACGTCGCCGGGTTCGAACGTGCGTTGGTGAAGGTGTTCAATGACCAGCTCAAAGCAGTGAAGCTGCTGAAGGTCAACGACGAGAACGTCACGAAAGACGACATCCTCGAAGGCCTCACCGCCGTCGTCACCGTGCGCCTGGCCGAGCCCCAATTTGAAGGCCAGACCAAAGAGGTGCTCGGCACTCCGGCGGCGTCGAAAATCGTCAACGACGTCGTTTCGAAGCAGCTTCGCGCGTTTCTCACGTCGAGCAAGCGTGGCGAAAAACAGCAGGCTCGTTCGGTGTTGGAGAAAGTCGCGGCGGCCTCGAAAACCCGCCAAGCCGCTCGTGCGCACAAAGAGGCGCAGCGGCGCAAGAACGCGCTCGAATCGTCGTCCCTGCCGGCGAAACTGGCCGACTGCCGCAGCGAAGACGTCGACCGCACTGAACTGTTCATCGTCGAGGGCGACTCGGCGTTGGGCACCGCGAAACTCGCGCGCAAGTCGGAGTTTCAGGCGCTCCTGCCGATTCGCGGCAAGATTTTGAATGTGCAAAAGGCCGGCGTCGGCGACATGCTCAACAACGCCGAATGCGCCGCGATTATTCAGGTGATTGGCGCTGGTTCGGGTCGCACGTTCGACATCGACGCCGCCCGCTACGGCAAGGTCATCATCATGACCGACGCCGACGTCGACGGCGCCCACATACGCACGCTGCTGCTCACGCTGTTCTTCCGTTACATGAAGCCGATGCTTGACGCCGGGCGGGTTTTCGCCGCCGTCCCGCCGTTGCATCGCATCGAAATCTCCGGTCAGAAGGAACCCGTCTACACCTACAGCGACGCCGAGATGCGCAGGCTCTTGCTCGACCTCGAAAAGAAGGGCAAGAAGTACAAGACACCCCAGCGGTACAAGGGTCTCGGCGAAATGGACGCTGACCAACTTGCCGAAACAACGATGGACCCAACACGGCGGGTGCTACGGCGGATTCGCCTCGACGACGCCGCCGTGGCCGAATCGGTGTTCGAGTTGCTCATGGGCAACGATGTCGCGCCGCGCAAGGAGTTCATCGTCGACTCCGCCGCTTTGCTGGATCGCGCTCGCATCGACGCCTGAGCTCAGCCTCAGCGCCTTTCAAGATGCCAAGATCTGCCCACAAGCTTGTCAAGGCTCGCACACTGTAACCATGACAACGTGGGCCGAGGTCGCGCGAGCAGAACCCGAATTCGCCGAGCGAGTACGGCAGCTGTTCGACGTCCGCAAACACAAGACCATTGCCACGCTGCGCCGCGACGGCTCGCCGCGCATCAGCGGGATCGAGGTGTCGTTCGACGCCGGGTCGGTGTGGGTCGGGATGATGCCCGGCTCGGTCAAGGCACTCGATGTCGCGCGCGATCCTCGGGTGGCACTGCACAGCCCCACCGTCGACCCACCGGACGACGATCCGGGCGGGTGGCCCGGCGAGGCGAAGGTGAGCGGGCGCGTCGAGACGACCGAGATCGAGGGCGCCACGAGATACGTGCTCGACATCGATGAAGTCGTGCTGACGCGCATCGGAACGCCGGCCGACCATCTGGTGGTTGAGTCGTGGCATCCGAGTCGGGGGTTGGAGCGTCGTATACGGCGTTGAACATGCACGCCGGCCGTTGAGTCGTTCAGGGGAAGGGGGTTCGCGATGCCGACAAGATTCGCGCAGGGCGTGCTTCACGTCGCGGTATTAGCGATCGCCGCTGTCTCTTCAGCCGGGTGCGCGTCGGGGCGCTCCAGCTCAGCACCCGCTGTGTCGGCGGCGAGCGTGACGGCAAACGCCGGCCTGACGCCGGTTGCGGTGTCGCCGTCGGCGAGCGTGGTTGGCGACGCGACGGTGTACGCGATGGCCGTCAAAGAATTTCAAACGTATCTCGATACTTGGGCGCGTGACGGGGCGGTCAAGGCGGCCGCACGATACTTGGTGCCGTCCGAACAGCCGACGAGCACAAACGGCGTGCTTGTTCTCACGGCAGGGCATGTCGTTTCATACAAGCCGTTCTCGTGGACTTCCGCGGACGAATTCACCTTGTCAGTGACGATGGACCTCCATTTCTCCAACCCCGAGGCGTTAGCCGGCGGCGACCCGAACCACAGCTTCGTCACCTTCACGCGGCCGAATTCGCATACGCCCTATCGGATGTACCTCGCGACCGGCCCTTGAGCGGGCGCGCCCGCGATCTCAGCGAGCCCCCGTGCTACGGCGTGTCGGCGTCCGGCAGACTTAGGCCCATGGGTGACGATGGCTCGGCGGCAAACCAATCCGTGGCGAATTGGTCGGTGGGGGACGGAACGCGCGTCGTGCATGCCGGGATGCCGGCGGCGGCTGAGGGCACGCCGCTCGTCGTGAGCCCCGTTTTCACGTCGACGTACCACCTCACGGGTGAGCCGAGCGGTCCGTACCAGTACGGGCGGTTGACCAATCCGACGTGGACGGCGTGGGAAAGCGCGCTCAGTGAACTTGAAAGCGGTGAGGCGATTTCGTTTGCGTCCGGAATTGCCGCCGTGACGGCAGTGTTAGCGTCGTCCCTGCGAGCTGGCGATGTATTGGTTATGGCGTCAGACTGCTATTACGCGACGCGGCGACTCGCCGAAGGATTACTCAGCGAGATCGGTGTGGTGGTTCGGCTCGTGCCGCTTCTTGAACTTGGTTCCAACCTGGACGGCGCCTCGCTGGTCTGGCTCGAAAGTCCGAGCAATCCGCTGCTTGACGTGTGCGATATCGCGTCGCTGTGCGCCGAGGCGCATTCGGTCGGCGCTTTGGTGGCAGTCGACAACACCACCGCGACACCGTTGGGCCAGCAGCCCTTAATTCTCGGTGCCGACTATTCCGTAGCCAGTGACACGAAAGCCCTGACTGGGCACAGCGACGTCGTGCTCGGGCATGTCGCCTGCCGCGATCCCGAGCGTGCCGCCACAATTCGCACGTGGCGCAATAGCACTGGCGCAATACCAGGCGTTTTCGAAACATGGTTAGCACATCGTTCGCTGATGACGCTCGACTTACGGCTGGCACGGCAAGGTTCGAATGGTCTGGCGTTGGCCGAGTTTTTGTCGTCGCATCCCGCCGTTGTCGAGGTGCGATACCCATTCTTGGCGGGCCAGCCTGGGCGCGATATCGCCGTCCGGCAAATGCGCCGACCGGGCGGCCTAGTGTCGTTTATATTGGCCGACGAAACGACAGCGGAGCGATTTCTTGCCTTTTTGGAAATCGTCGCCGTCGCAACCAGTTTCGGCGGACTGCACAGCACGGCTGAGCGTCGTGCCCGTTGGGGTGGGGACGACGTCGCACCGGGATTCATCCGGTTCAGCTGCGGGTGCGAAGACACGTCCGATCTGATAGCGGACGTCGAACAAGCACTGCGCGCCGCAGTCCGGAAGTAAACCCGCGCTGCGCGCGTGGCGTGCTGGCCTGCTGGCCAGCTGGCGTCTAGTTCTAGTGTGCGTATTCTGCGGGCTTCACATCACCGGCGTTTTGCGCAGGCTGGCGCATCATGTGCTGGTCGTTCCGCGGAACGTCGATTTCCACAGGTCTGTCGATTCTTTCCACAAGTCGTGGGCGACGTTGTTGTGCGCTCAGAAATGTCACTGGGCGTCGATACGTTGCGCGCATGGAAAATACTGAATCTCCTTGTCCTGGCGATGGTTTGACTCGTGCCGCGCTCGACGGCTTGGCCGCGAAGATAGTCGCCGGTGCTGGTCGAATCTCGGCGGGGTTGTGTCGCTGGTTGTTGTTGGTGGCCGAGTTCGATGCTGCTGAGGCGGCTTCGGTTTTCGGTTTGGCGTCGACGTCGCAGTGGCTGTCTCATGCGTGCGGTATCGCGGCGCGTACCGCTTCTGAGCATGTACGGGTCGCTCGTGCGCTGAGGGGCTTTCCTAAGCTGGCTGAAGAAATGCGCGCTGGCCGGCTGTCGTATTCGCAGGTGCGGGCGATCTCGCGGGTGCCACGGCCGGGTGAGTTCCGGGTGGTGGAGGATCTGATCGAGGTGGCGCGCCATGGCACGGCCGCGCAGCTCGAGGTCATGGTGCGAGGGCTTCGTACGGTTGATGACAACGAGTGTGGTCTCGACCGCGTTGAGCGTGAGTACGTGACGCAAGGCTGGACGGCGGAAAGCTTGTGGCGTGTTTCGGCTCGGCTCGATCCGGAGCGGGGCGCGGTGGTGAAGGCGGCACTGGAGCGTGTCGCGGCGTCCGAACAATTGAGCCCGACCGATGCGCTGGTGCGGCTGGCCGAGATCGCTCTTGCCGCGCTCGCCGACGCGGATAATCCGCCGAGGTCATTGCGCGGCGACGAGCGAGCCGCCGTGGTGATCCACCTCGACGCCAGCCGGCTCGCGGCGATTAGCCAGCCCGCGACCCGCGAGCCCGCGACCGGCGAGCCCGCGGCCCGCGAGCCCGCGACCGGCGAGCCTGCGGCCGGTCAGCCCGCGATCTGCGGGCCCGAGACGGGTGTTGTGGCGAAAGAGCGTTCCGCGGAACCGGGTGGCGAGCCACGCCGTGACCCAGTACCGAGTGAGGCGACGTTGGCTGGCGCGGTCTTGGCTGGTGCGGCGTCGGGTCGGGCCGGGCGTTCCGCAAAACCGCGGCGTGTGTGTGCCCGGATTGATGACGGCCCGGGCCTGCCGGATGGTGTGGTCGAGCGGTTGTTGTGTTCGGGGCGGATCCGCACGATTGTGCACGATGCGACGGGTAATGTGCTCGACGTCGGCCGGTCGCATCGGCTGGTGACCGATCGCCAATACCGGGCGTTGATGTTGCGCCACGGTGGACATTGTGGCCATCCGGGCTGCCCGAACACCAAGAATCTGCACGCCCATCACGTGTTGTTTTGGTATCTGGGCGGTCTTACCGACATGGCCAATCTTGTGCTGTTGTGTGAGCGGCACCATGTCGGATTGCACGACGGCGAATTTCGTATCGTCGCGCTCGGCGGCGGCCGTTTCCGGTTCGAACGCCGCGGTGTCGACCTCGCCCAGCCGCGACCCAACACCGTCAACGGCTTTGACGACGGTGACGTCGGCGGCGAGACCGTCGATGCCGCGGGCGGTGAAGGCGGCGTCGAGAACGCTGACGGCGCTGACAACGGTGACGTCAGCGACGACACCATCGCACCCGACGCGGCGACACCCCGCTGGGACGGGCAACGCCTCGACCGCGACTACGCGATATCCGTACTGGCGAGCCGCCGTTACGCCAGTGTCGATGGTTGAGGCGATTTCGTCTGACGGCAAGACGATGCGCTCCCCAACCTTTATAGAAAATATCGCTGCGCGATGCGGGCCTCGGCCAGAACTCTCCTTGGTCGCGATAGCGTGGGTGAGGTTTGCCGGCCAGTTTGCCAAGGGGGTTAGGTATGCGCTCGTATTGTGGGCTCTACATCGACGCCGGATACTTGTTGTCCGCGGCGAGCGTGCGTGCCACAGGTACTTCACTCCGCGCCGCTACCGATGTGGATGCGCCGGCATTGGTGCGGGAGCTTGTGAAGCAGGTGCAAGACGATTGCGGGCTTCCGCTGCTTCGGGTCTACTGGTACGACGCGGCATACTCGCACGGCCGGCTTGACGAACAGCAGTTGGCCATAGCCAGCATGTCGCAGGTCAAACTTCGACTTGGCCGCCGGGGCCTCGGCGGTGAGCAAAAAGGCGTCGACCTGCGATTGGGCCTCGATCTCGTTACACAAGCGCGCAACCGCGTGGTCGATGTCGCCTATCTCATCAGCGGGGACGACGATCTTACTGAAGCGGTCGAGGAAGCGCAGCATCTCGGCGTACAGGTCAGTTTGCTCGTCATCGGAGATACGGATGGCGCGCCGATATCAGTCGCGCGAAACCTGCACATGGCGAGCGACGGCCTTCAGCTGATCAGTGAGGCTGCATTAGAAGCGCACGTGCGGAAGCCCAGCGGAGCGGTCGAAACCAAAGTGACGCCGCTGATCATGGCGCAGCGCGGCCACGGCTTTTCAGCCGTCCAGGCAGACGGGCACACGAACGGCCAGACAGACGGCCAGACAGACGGCCAGGCAGACCGACACGCGAATGGCCATCGTCTTTATGAGCGGCCGGTTTACAGCTCGACGACACCCGGCCTCGAACCATGCCGTTCCGCGGAACGTAGCGAGCCGGCGATTACAGCGGTTGTCGACAAGCTTGTGGCAAGTTGGTACGCGACCGCTACCGAAGCCGAACTCGCCGAGCTACGCCAGAACATGCCGACTGTTCCTCCGGAGCTCGATCGTTCGTTACTACAAGACTTGTCGAGCAGACTCGAGGTTTACGAGCTGTCGACGTCTCAGCGGTGGGCGTTGCGCGACGCGTTTTGGCGCCGGATCGATGAGCTGTAGACGGACGACGCGTCACCTGTCATCGCCCTGCCACCGCAAGCTGGCCCGTACGACACGGTTCCGCGGAACGCGGTGGTG
This sequence comes from Actinomycetales bacterium, assembly GCA_040255675.1. Classification (GTDB taxonomy): domain Bacteria; phylum Actinomycetota; class Actinomycetes; order Acidothermales; family Acidothermaceae; genus JBDZVM01. The sequence goes on from JBDZVM010000006.1 coordinate 52,287, forward strand.
AAAAACGTTCCGCGGAACGCGGTGGTGAAAGCTCAGTAACCGCTCGGTGAGGTGTCGACCGTGATGCCGAGCGCGTCCGCGAGCGCGGGGGCGAGGCCGATCAGTTGTCCGTAATCGATCGTCGCGCCACGTAACGACTGGCAGCCCTTGACGAGCTCCAGCGTCGCGCCTCGTAGATCCAATTCGTCAAGGCTAGTCTGGGCGAAGTCGACGTCAGCCAGTCGAGAACCGGGAAATCGCACTCGGGCGAGCGTGGCGCCGGTGAAGTCGACATCGGCGAGGACGCAATCCTCGAAGATTGCGTCGTGGATCGTTGCGTGGCGCAGGTTGACCGAGTTCAGTTTGCACGATTGGAATACGACCCGGCGCCACTCGGTGCTGAACGCTTCGATGCCCGCGAGCACCGAATTATCGAGCGTGACGTCCATCCACGAAGATTCCGCGACGTCAGTGCCGACGAACCGGGCTTCGCCGACCCACGCGCCTCGAAATCGCGCGCGCCGCAACCCGCCGCCATCGAAGGTGACGTTTGTGAAGGCGCATTCGGTGAAGAGCGCGTTCGACGCCTCGATGTGGTCGAAGTCGACCTCGCTGAACCGGACGGCGTCGTAGCTCTCCCCGCGCATAAGCGCGGACCCGCTGGAGACGAGCGCGGACGCGAAAGGTGTTTCCTCGAGGCGTCGATATCGCGGGATTGCGGTCATACAAACATCGTTCGTACGTCAGCTTCGAGTAATCCGATTGCCGCGGATCGGCGCCGCGAACGCTCGACGGATTCATTTTTTAGCGGACGACGAGACCCGCGCACGATTACCCTCCAATCGCGCCCACCGGCGCGGACAGTGGCGTGCCGGAGCCGTCACGCTTGCCATTCGCCTCGGGCAATTCGACGGCGACGCCCGAGCTGGCGCAGGCCTTCGCGGGTGACGGGCCGGCCCAGCCGAACAGCAGGGTGTCTTCGCCGCGCAAGAACCGGTGGCAGCGCACGCCACCCGTCGCGCGGCCCTTCGCGGGATATTCGGCGTAGGGCGTGACCTTCGCCGTTCCGATATCGGTGCCCGGCAATGCGGACGAGGAGCCGGCGATCGTGACGACGACCGAGTTTTTCTCCGACGCGACGGCACCGAAGAACACCACGCGCGCCCCGGTTGCCAACCGAATGCCCGCCATGCCACCGGCAGCCCGACCCTGCGGTCGCACCGACGCCGCGTCGAAGCGAAGCAGCTGCGCGTCAGACGTGATGAACACGAGGTCTTCGAGCCCGTTTGCCAACTCGACGGCGCCCACGACGGTGTCGCCGTCCTTCAAACCGATGAGCTCGAACGAGTCTTTGTTTGACGGGTAATCGGCGACGACTCGCTTCACGACACCGCCCGCGGTGCCCAGCGCAACCCCGACCGAATCTGAAGAAAGTGACGACAGCGCAAGCACTTTCTCGTCTTTCTCCAAACTCACGAACTCGCTGATCGGGGCGCCGCCGGCGAGCGACGGTTTGCCGCCGACGGGCAAGACGGGCACGTCGAGCACTGAGACTCGAAGCATGCGGCCGAGCGATGTCACCGCGCCGATTTCGCCGCGAGCGGTGGCTTCGACGATCGACGCGATGGTGTCGTGGCGGGAACGGGTGTCGGACGACGGAAGCGGGTCGGTGTTCGTCGTCCGGGCTAGCAAGCCGGTGGCCGACAAGACGACCAGACACGGGTCGTCAGTGACCTCGAGGGGCACCACCGCGGCGGGAGTTCCGGCCGATTCGAGCAAAACCGTGCGCCGGGGCGTGCCGAATTTCTTCGCGATCTCGCCGAGTTCGTTCGACACGACGCTGCGCAATTTCTCGTCGGATTCGAGGATTGCGGCAAGTTCCGCGATTTCACGGGTGAGCTCGTCGCGCTCCTTTTCGAGTTCAATGCGCGAAAACTTGGTGAGCCGGCGCAGCGGCAAATCCAAAATGTCATTGGCCTGGATTTCGCTGAGATCGAAGACCTCCATCAACCGCGCGCGCGCCGCCGCGGTGTCGTCGCTGGATCGGATTACGGCGATGACTTCGTCGATGTCGAGGATCGCGATGAGCCGGCCCTCGACCAGATGAAGTTGCTCTTCGCGCTTGCGCTTGCGGAAGGTGGAGCGGCGCCGCACCACCTCGAAGCGGTGGTCGACGTAGACCTCGAGCATTTCCTTCAGGCCGAGGGTGAGCGGTTGCCCGTCGACGAGCGCGACGTTGTTGATACCGAACGTGTCTTCCATCGGCGTCAGCTTGTAGAGCTTGTCGAGGATCGCCTCGGGGTTGAAGCCGTTCTTCACCTCAATGACGAGCTGCAGGCCGTGCTCGCGGTCGGTGAAGTCGCTCACGTCGGCGACGCCCAGCAGCTTCTTGGACTGCACGAGATCGTGAATCTTGGCGATGACCTTCTCCGGCCCTACGCCGTAAGGCAATTCGGTGACGACGATGCCGCGCCGACGTGCCCGGACGTCGGTGACCTTCGCCGTCGCTCGTGTGCGGAACGTGCCGCGGCCGCTTTCGTACGCGTCGCGCACGCCGTCCAGGCCGACGATTTTGCCGCCGGTCGGTAAATCGGGGCCGGGGATGAACTTCATCAGGTCGTCGAGGGTGGCATCGGGGTTCTTGATGAGGTGGCGGGCTGCCGCGATGACCTCGACCAGGTTGTGCGGCGGCATGTTGGTGGCCATGCCGACGGCGATACCGCTGGCGCCGTTGACCAACAGGTTCGGGAAGGCGCTGGCGAGCACAACGGGTTCGGTCGAGGTGCCGTCGTAGGTGGGGTTGAAGTCGACGACGTCTTCGTCGAGCCCTTCGGTCATCAGAAGGGCGGCCGGCTCGAGACGGCACTCGGTGTATCGATAGGCAGCGGGCGGGTCGTCGGGGGAGCCGAAGTTGCCGTGACCATCGACCAGCGGCACGCGCATCGAGAACGGTTGTGCCATGCGCACAAGCGTGTCGTAGATCGCGCCGTCGCCGTGGGGGTGCAGCTTTCCCATCACGTCGCCGACGACGCGCGCGCACTTCACGTGCGGGCGGTCGGGCCGCAAGCCCATGTCGGCCATTTGGTACAAGATGCGGCGGTGCACCGGCTTCAGGCCGTCGCGCGCGTCGGGAATCGCGCGGCTGTAGATGACGGAGTACGCGTACTCGAGGTAGCTGCCACGCATCTCGTCGGCGACGTCGATGTCGACGATCTGCTCTTCGGACGGCGGCGGGGGTGGGGTTGCGGTTTTACGTGCCATGCCCGCCATTCTCTCGGGCAGCTGTCGCGGGTGTGTCATGCGACCCGCCGTCTGGGGAAATCGGACGGCGGTCAGCGACCCCGGCCGAGGGTGATCACGCAGGTAGGGGCAGCCTGGGATCGCGAAAGTCGCGCCTAAGTGCGTGATCAGCGACGAGTGAAGTGGAGCCGCGGGGCGGCGAACGGAGGTTGGTGTGTCGGGCGAACATCCGTTGGTCGACGCCGCTCGGAGATTGGCGGCCGAGGTGCTCGAGCCGAACGCGGCGCAGGTCGACACGACGGCGGTGCCGCGCAGCCACCTCGAGGCGATCGCACGGGCCGGCCTGTTGGGCCTTGCCGCCCCGCGCGACGTCGGGGGCGCCGACGTGGGGGCGGCCGTGTTCCGCGAGGTGGCTGAAGCCTTGGCGGGCGCCGACGCCGCCACCTGGTTCGTGCAGGCACAGCATCACTCGCCGGTGCGCATGCTCGCAGGGCAGCGCAGCGCGGCGGCGGAGCGGTATTTGCCGAAGCTCGCAACAGGGGAGCTGGTGGCGGGTATCGCGTTTTCGCATCTGCGTCGCTTTCCGCAGCGCCCGGTGACCGCAACGCGCGAAAAGCACGCCTGGCGATTCAACGGGGTCGCGCCGTGGTACACCGGCTGGGGTTTGAACGACCTCGCGTTCATCGCCGCGCTACACGACGACGAAGCCGTGTTCGGCATCGTCGACACTCGAAGAACTGCGGGACTACAAGCGAAAACCAAACTGCAAACCGCCGCGCTCAACGCCGCGCAAACAGTCGTACTTTCCGTCGACGATGTATTCGTCGATGATTCGGACGTTGCACTTGTGCAGCCGATTCAGGAATGGCTTGCCACCGATCGGGCGACGAGCAGCAATGCGAATTCAGCGATTTTCGGGGTCGGCCGGTCCGCTTTGCGGCTGCTCGAGGAAGCCGCGACTACGCGAGACGAGCCCGCCGCCAGGAAAGCAGCAGCCTGTCTGGGGGAGCGGTTTTCCGCCGTCCGGGCAAGGGCTTATGCGCTCGCTGACGAGGAGCCGAGCGACGGTGTGATCGACCAGCGATTAGCCGTGAGGGCGGAGGCGCTCGAGACGCTGATGACCATCACGACTGCTTTAGTCGCAGCGAATTCCGGGCCCGCGATGTCGGTGACGTCGCCGGCTCAGCGCAAGGCGCGAGAGGCACTCTTCCTTGTGGTACAGGCACAAACCGCCGCTGCCCGCGACGCCACCCTCGAGCGCCTCGCGCGGTAAAGCGCGTGAGTCAAGTTCACATCGAGCACCTCAGGGTGGGGAGGCTTAATGCGTCGAGGACCTCGTGGACGACGGTTTCACGGTGACGGATGTGACATTCGACGGGAGGTCGCTGTATTTCACTCCTGACCAGAAGATTGGTGTCAGCGCTCGTAGCTGACCGTCTTGCTCGCGAAGGACGGCGAAGTCTCCGGTCCTATCGCCTTGCCCGTCGCTCCAACGCAGATGGAGGGCCGTGACACCTGATCGGTCGTACGTCGTTACGCCGATGATCGTTGGCTTCTTTTCAGGCTTTTGCTCGGAGCTACTTCCCGAAGCAATGAGGTCCTTGCACTGCTGGATTGCCGCTGCAATCTCCGAGCAATAGGCGGTCGGCTTGTTCTGCAGCGTCGCCCACGCGTTGTCGTACAGCGCACGGGCCGGCCCGTTGGCTGGTGCGGCACGCGAAACGCCAGATTCAGCCGTGCAGCCAGCCAGGGGCAGCAGAGCTGTGGCGACGCCCAGGACCAGCGCTCGGCGCGCCCACGAAGGGCGCGCCGAGCGGGCGGCTGGAGCTAGCAACATACGAGTACGCCGCCGACGCCCCAGTGGATGTTGAGGCTCGGGTTTTGCCAGCTTGGAGTAGAAATCGAGATCAGGTACGCAACCGAACGTTCCGAATGATAGGCGTACCCCTGCCAGGCATTGGAGAAATCGGCGGGGCTCGATCCCTTGGTAATGTCGTAATGGTCGCAACCGGTGTAGGAGGCCCCTACATTGACGAATGCCAGTTGAACGTTGAGCGACACCGTGCTACCGCACGAGGTGCTGAAGTCGCTCTTCGGCGACCAGTCCGCCCACTGAAGGTAGGACTGAGTCGAGGACGATCCCAGCGTGCACGATTCGATAGCCCAGGAGCCAGCGCTCTTGCATGTCCCGTATTGCTTGAATGCCCAGTAAACCGTGGACGGCGAATTGGAATACGTCTCGTACCCCCACTGCGTGCAATGGTCGAACCAGCCGTAGGTATTCGAGTATCGCGCGTAGCAGTAGGGCGCTTGCCACACGAAGCCTGTGCTGGTCGCCTGAGTCGTGATGAGCGTTTGCTCGGTCAGAGCGCGCGCGTTCGTCGAAGACCGCCCGGTTACTGGACGCGGGGTGGATCGTTCCGACCCCGACAGCGAGAACGTGCCGTCGCTCCCGCTGAGGGTTTCTTTGTCGCTTACTGGCGGTCCTTTAGGCTCGATGACATACGATCCAGCGGCATCGTTGAGTGGTCTCATTGAGTATTCGCTGGCATCGAGATTCAGCCCGTATTGCGCCGCGATGCGACCCACAAACGCGTTGATAGCGGCACTACTCGCGTTTCCTGGTGTGGCGGCGACAGCGTTCGACGCCGGCGCCATCATGCCCAACAGAGTGAGCAGCGCCAACAAGGGCGCAATCCTTCTCCTCATGGTTTATCGTTCCTCCCCGACCCCCGCCGTGGGAGGTTGTGCCCCCACTGCCCCACGGATGCCGCACGCGCACGCTACAAGATCCGTATGCCATGGTCAAGGACGATGGAGAAACACATCCCAAGTCGACGGCGGCGAGTTACTGCAAAATGGTCGTAATACCAGCACTGCGGCAAAACTCGCCGTTTGCAAGTCTCACTGGCTGCCCAGCGTTGACGGGCGGCGGCGCGATAAATCGCGCCGCCGCCCCGTCGTCCGCCTTTACGGCGTCTGGACAACTCTAGGGATTCGTGCCCGCCAGCTTGGAGACGAACTCGGCGGCGGGAGTGCCGAGTCCGGTGACGTCGTCGTATCCGGCGGCGGTGTGGATCGTGAGCACGCTGTCGAAATCGATCGACCGCACGCTCGCCACATAGCCGGAGGAATCGTCGACCAGGTTGGCGAAATCGCTGCGCACCACAGCCATCTGAGCCACCGGCGCGATGTCGTGATACGCACTACTGCCTGCCGCGTACAGCAGCGGGTTGGCGAATCCGATCACCGAGCCGCGGGCGGCTTGGACGTCGGCCATCATGCCGGCGAACAGCGGCGACGCGAGGCTAGTGCCGCCGATGCGGTATTCGCTGTAGCTGACGCTGCCGTCGGGGAACGTCTGCGTTTGGCCGATCAGCATGCCGGTATTCGGGTCGCCGAGAGCCGACGCGTCGGGGATCACCCGCATCGGAGCCGACCGGTGCCCGTGTGCCGTGGCGATCGAGTCGGGCACGACGCCGACTTGGTACCACGGCTGCGGGAAAATCCGGCTGGTGCCGCCGCCGGAACCGTACAAATAGTTGCCGGGGGGTGCCGGCGTCCACTTCAGGTTGTGCTCGTTGGTGCCCGACAGCGACGACTTGCCGGTTTCCCAGCCCCACTCGCCGAGCCAGTTGTTGTCGGCGCCGACGGCGAGTGACGTGCCGCCAACGGCCGTCACCAGGTCGGACGACGCCGGCCAGTCGGGCGTTGCGGCGGCGAAGTCACCGGAGCCGCCGGTCTCGTCACCGCTGTCGCCGGAGGAGAAGTAGACGCCGATGCCCTCGGCTGCCGCCTGCGCCATGATGTCGTAGTACGGCTTGATGTAGCCGGGTGGCAGGGCCTCGCTGGCCCAACCGTAGGAGTTCGTGACGATGGTCGCGAGCTGCCGGTCGACGACGTGGTTCAGCGCGGCGTCGAGGTCTTGGTAATTGTTCGGCGCGCCGACGTAAACGATGTGCGCTTGGGGTGCCATTGCGTGCACTGCCTCAATATCGAGGGTTTCTTCACCAGACCAGCCTTGCGGGTCTTGCGCCCTGCTCTCGGGGTGGCGGTAGGTGCCAGGCGCCACGACTTGAGTGAAGTTGGACCGGGTCAGTGACGGGAACAGCGAACCGCCGTGGCGGCTGAAGTACTCGTTGACGTCGTTGACAATCGTCGGCGATGCGTACGCGTCGATGATCGCGACCGTCTGACCCGCGCCGGTGTCGCTATCGGTGAGCCCGTAGGCGCCACGAAGCTGCGTCGGCGTGTAGCCGCACGGAGCCAAGGGTGTCGTCGTCCCGCTATACGCGTCAGGAAGCGTGACACCGGACGGCGACGTGATGACGCCGTCCGTCGTGTTCAGAGGCGTCGGCTCCAGCGTGTTTGCCGTCGTGTCTTGCGCCCAATATGTCGAGCATGGGCCGCCGTTGACGAATGCCGCGGGTGGAGAGCCGTCAGCGCTGACGTGGTCGGTGTGCACGAGGTAGCTCGACTCGTCGAGCCCGAGCACCGCTTGCACCTTCAGCGACGACGGCACGCTCAGTTCGCTCGACGGAGCCCGCAGCGTCGTGCCGTCGACCGAGTACTCGTTGAGTTGGGTGCCGAACGCTGCTTCCGCCTGCGCGGCGGTGCCCTCAGCGGCGACGTACAGGCTGTTGGCCGGTGTGTAGTCGACCTGGAAACCCTGGCTACGTAGCCACTTTTGCACTGCTGAGACATCGGAGGCCGCCGGCGCGAATTGTGCCCGGAATTGCTGCGCGGTCAAGAACTGGCCGTACGACGGGCTGCCCGGCGTCGACACTGCCTCAACAAGTGACGACGGATCGGCGCGCCATCCGAGGTAGACGCGGAAACCGACGTGGTCGCTTCCCGACGTCGCGCCCTTCAGATGCGCGGACGTCGCCCACGCTGGCTGACTGCCTTTGAGTACCGCTCGAGCATTCGGCGCCGCACCGGCGGTGCCGCCGATCACCGCGGCGCTGAGCGCCGTGAGCAGCGACGTACCTGCCGCTGCCGCGCTGACCCAGCCGAGTTTGTGACGCATAAAACCTCCCACGAACGTTTCGTGACGACTTGCGGGACGGCGAACAGGACGGTCAGTGGATCACAGACCGACCGGGCAAAGCCTCGTCCTTTGGCGGCTTTGTCCGCAAGAGGTGGAGTCATTTCCTCACCTTTTGGTGAGACACGATCGGCCCATCGACCATCGGTTCGATGTAGCGTGCGGTACATGGCGGATTCCCAAGACTCACCGGCCCCGCGCAAGCGCCCGACGTCCAAAGCGGCGTCCAGATCGGCGTCCAAGTCGGTGTCGAAATCGGCTTCGTCCCGATCACGTACGTCTGCCGGCCCGGCGTCGCGTGTGGCGTTCGCCGGTATCAGCTCGCGCGCCTACGAGCACCCGGCCGACCGGGCGGCGCTGGTCGCGCTGCGCTCGGTGCCCGGCTTCGACATGCTGCTCAAGGGCATGTTCGGCTTCTTCAGCGAGCGCCGGCTGCGCATGATGTTCCTGGGCTCGGCGGTACGTGTCGACGAACGACAGTTCGCGCACGTGCACGGGATATTCGTCGACGCCGCGCGCATTCTCGACATCGAGCAGCTGCCCGAGCTTTACGTCACCCAAGAGCCGCTCGTCAACGCTTGGACCCTCGGCCTCGACCACCCGTTCATCGTCGTCAGCACCGGCATGCTCGACTTGATGGACGACGACGAGCTGCGCGTCGTGCTCGGCCATGAACTCGGCCACGCCCTTTCGGGGCATGCCTTGTACAGCTCGGTGCTTTTCACGCTGATGCGATTGACCGGCGTCGGCAGCTTCCTTCCGCTCGGCCAGATCGGCCTGCGCGCGATCATCATGGCGTTGAAGGAGTGGTACCGCAAAGCTGAGCTGTCGTGCGATCGTGCGGGGCTGCTGGTGAGCCAAGACCCAGGCGCGGTCACCCGGGTGCACATGAAAAGCGCCGGCGGCGCGCACGTCGGCGAGATGAATTTGCAGGCTTTTCTCGCCCAGGCCGAAGAGTACGAGGCGACCGGCGACGCCCGCGAGGGCGTGATCCGCATTCTCAACCTGATGAACGCCACGCACCCGTTCGCGGTCTTGCGCGCGTTGGAGATCAAGCGCTGGGTCGAGTCGGGCGATTATCAGCGAATTTTGGAGGGCGACTATCCCAAGCGGTCTGACGACCCGCACACCTCGTTCGTCGACGAGGTCAAGGCGGCCGCTGCCTCGTACAAGCATAGCTTCGACCGTTCGCCCGACCCGTTGTTCAAGTTCTTACGCGATCTCGGCAGCGGTGGCGTGAACCTTGGGAACTGGGTCGCCGACCAGGTGCGCAAGATGGCAGGCAGCCCGAAGCCGGACGATTCCAAGCCTGACGATTCGCAGTCGGACGGCGACGAGACGCCGTAACCAATTGCGATGTGCGGCCTTGGCGGGAGGACGGCGTGATATCGAGCGGACGGCGGCCGCCACAGCCCGCTGTTTCATAATTTCACGCGATTCGTAGGCGTGTCGCTTGGCGGACGCCGCGATCACGCGGAGGATTCCGCCATGGTGGCCAGGGGCTATGGCGGGTAGGCACGACGGGCGGTACTCCGCCGAAGTCAGCACCGCCTTACTGGCCCAAGCGCATCCCGGCGTCCGCAATCTTGCTACGCAACCGCGCCAGCCCGCCGATGAGATGACTATGACCACTGGGCTGGCTGCCATGGAGGGCGGCTCGGATCCCCACCCGGCCGCCGGCGCGGATTCCGGCAGCCGCACCGCCTGGTTCGGCGAGGCCGCCCGCAATGCGGCGATCGGTATGGCGCTGGTCGGCCTCGATGGCCGCTACCTCGAAGTCAACGACGAGCTTTGCCGCATGCTCGGTTGTACGGCGTCCGACCTTGTCGGGCGGTCGACCGTGGAGCTGACCCATCCTGATGACCGGCATTTGTCGAGTTGGAGCTACCCCGAACTCGCGAGCGCGGAGTCGGGCAAACACCGGCTCGAGAAACGGATGCTCCGGTCCGACGGCACGATCGTGCAGGTCATCCGCACGGTCAAAATCGTGACGGACGACGCGGGGGAGCCGGCCTTCCTGTTCGCCCAATACGTCGACGTGACCGCGCGCAATGCTCGTTTCGCCGGGCTTGCCGAACTGGGCCAGCGCGCGCTCGAGGACGGCTCTCTCGAGGAGTTGATGCGTGAGGCGTGCCGGCTTGTCGCGGCCATGCTTGGCATTAGCGAGGAGTTGGCCGCTCGCGCGCTCGGCGGCGGCGCCGACGTCTTGGCGATGCTCCCGGCCGACGACCACGGGTTCGTGCGCAGCGTGTCGAATGTGCTCGACGCCGCGCACGCGCGCACGCGTGCCGAAGACGAGAACCGTCGCATGGCGATGCAAGACACCCTGACCGGCTTGGCCAATCGCGCTTTGCTATCGCAACGGGTCGACGAAGAACTCGGTCGGCTTACGCCGGGCCGCGACTACGTGTGCGTTCTGATGCTCGACCTCGACGGTTTCAAGCGGGTCAACGACAGCCTTGGCCATGCCCGCGGTGACGCGCTGCTACGGGACGTCGCACAACGGCTGATGGGCGCGGTGCGGCCGTCCGACACGATTGCTCGGCTGGGCGGAGACGAATTCGCCGTGCTCCTCGGTGGTCTCGAATCGGCGAGTGAGGTCGAGGTGGTCGCGCAACGACTGCTCGACGCGTTGAAGGCGCCGTTTTCCGCCGCGGGGCGCGTCGTTCACCTCAGTGCCAGCGTCGGCGTCGCGACGGCCCATAGCCGGACGGTCACGGTCGCGAATTTGCTGGCCGACGCCGATCTCGCGATGTACGAGGCGAAACGCTCCGGGAAGGGCCGCTACGTGGTGTTCGCGCCGACGTTGCGCAAGGTCGCCTCCGGAAGGCTTGCCCTCGAAGAAGACCTGCGGGCCGCGGTGGCGGGTGGGGCGCTGCGGTTGCATTTTCAGCCTGTGGTCGAGCTCGTCACGGGCGCGTGGCGCGGAGTTGAGGCGCTGTTGCGCTGGCCGCACCCCACACGAGGCATGGTGCCGCCCTTGGAGTTCATTCCGATTGCCGAAGACACCGGTCTGGTCGTGCCACTCGGCGAGTGGGTGCTCGACAACGCGTTGCTGCACCGGGCATCGTGGGTCGACGCTTTGAACGCGCCTTCGCATTTCGACATCGCCGTCAACGTGTCGGTGCGTCAACTCGTGGAGCCGGGATTCGTCGACTTCGTCGCCGCGTCGGTCGCTAGAAGCGGCTTGCCGCCGTCGTCCATCACCTTGGAAATGACCGAAAGCGTGTTCATGGACGACAGCCACGCGAACATCCGCGCGCTCGAGGCGTTGCACGACATCGGCGTCCGGATAGCGCTCGACGACTTCGGCACGGGCTACTCATCGCTTTCGTACCTGCGGCGGCTGCGCATCGACGTCCTCAAGCTTGATCGTTCGTTCGTGTCGGGGTTGGTGGGGAGTGCGCAAGACCGCGCCGTCACACGGGCGGTGATCGATCTAGCGCACCATCTCGATCTCGAACTGGTCGCCGAGGGCATCGAGACCGCCGAGCAGCTCGACGTGTTGCGCCAGCTCGGTTGCCGGCTGGGCCAGGGCTACTTGCTGCACCGCCCGCTGCCCGCCGAGACGATCACCGAGCGCTTCCCGCGGCCTTGAGTCCCGCGGGTTGTGGGCACTCCCGCCGTGATCAAGCCCGGGTAGGGGAGGATGGACCCATGGCCGATAACACCACCGCGCATTCCGGCGATCTCGATTCCACCACCGCCGATCTGTGGGCAGACATCGAACACAGCGGCTACTACCCGGAGTTGATGGCCGACTCGCTACGCGCCACCCTGGGGTCGGAGCAGCCGCTGGCCCACGTCGTCCATCAAGAGACGACGCTCGACGACACGATGGGCATCAGGCGCCACGTCACAGTCTTGGCCGCGACCGGCAGTCGCCTGGTCGTCTGTCACACCGACGAGCATCCGGCCAACGAATTCACGCCCTACCCGCATGCGACGACCACTACCGAGGTTGTGCCGTTGGCGCGCATCACCTCGGTCGCGCTCACCACGACCGTCGCGAACCCAGCGCAATACGCCCCCGGCGCGTCATGTCGCGAGGCGACCTTGATCGTCGGCTGGGGCGCGATCAGCCACGTCGATTTTGAGCCGGCGTCGTGTGGCGACGACCAGTGCGAAGCAGACCACGGCTACACCGGCACGCTCACCGCCGACGACCTCTCGCTTCGAGTCAGCGAGGACGGCGACGGCGCACCCGTCGTCGCGCAGGTAATCAGGTTCGCGACCGCGCTGTCAGAGCTCTCGTCGCGGCCCTCGTCGCCGTTTTCCGGCCGGCCGCGGGAGTGAGCGCGGGAATTGACCCGCGCTCAGTGCCGCTTCCGCGCTACGGCAGCGGGTCGCTCGCGGATCTGACGCCGTCGGTGCTGGCGTCCATCGGCACGCCTGGTTTTACCGACATACTCGGCTTGCGGCCCGCGATCGCTTCATGCGTGCTGCTCGTCGACGGGCTCGGGGCCGAGGTGCTTCGCGGCCACGCTGCCGACGCGTCGGTCTTGTGCGGCGGATTCTTCCGAGACCTGACAACGGGTTTTCCATCGACGACGGCGGCGAGCATCGCGTCGATAGGCACGGGCCGTCCACCGGGAAAGCACGGCATCGTCGGCTACACGGTCGCGATTCCCGGCGAAGGCCGATTGCTGAATTCCCTCAAATGGGATCCGCGAGTCGACCCGCTCACCTGGCAACCTTCGCCAACGGCTTTCGAAAGAGCCGCTTCGGCCGGCGTTGAGGTTTTGCAGGTTGGCAAGCGCATTTTCAGGGGCGGCGGGCTCGACAGGTCGGCGCTTCGTGGTGCCCGTTTCGTCGGCGCCGACACGTTCGGAGAAGTCGCGGCCGCGGTGCTTGCCGTGCTGGGCGAGCTTTCGCGCTCGCGTCGTCCGGGCTTCGTGTATGCCTACGTCGCCGACCTCGACTGGACGGGCCACGGCCACGGCGTCGATTCCACCGCGTGGCGGTTGCAGCTTCAGTTCATCGACCACCTGGTGGCGCAGATCAAATCTGATTTACCGGACGGCGTCAGCTTTTACGTTACCGGCGACCACGGCATGCTCGACGTTCCTGTTTCGCGCCGTGTCGACGTCGACGTCGACGCCTCGCTGCGCGACGGCATTGCGTTGCTCGGCGGCGAGGCGCGAGCGCGCTATTTGTACGTGCGCGAAGGCGCGCTCGACGACGTCCTGGCAACCTGGGGTTCGCGTTTCGGTTCCGAAGCGGTGGTGTGCACCCGCGACGAAGCAATCGACGCCGGCTGGTTCGGGCCGGTCAGCGATCTGGCGCGGCCGCGCATCGGCGACGTCATCGTGGCTTCGATGTCAAACCTTGCCTTCGTGGCGACGCATCATCAGCCGAACGAGGCAAAACTCATCGGGCAACACGGTTCGTTGACCCCAGCGGAGCAACTCGTGCCGCTCATTTCCTATTCTGCTGGCTAACCTCGGGCCCGATCACCTGATCACGAAACAAATGTGCCCGCATGACGGCATCTTTGTTTCGCGATCATGGCAGAGCGGTCGGCGTCAGGCTCATCGCGTGACTTCCGTTAGCTTGCGCCGAAACACACGAAGCCGTCGGAACGGACTCGTTCCTGAGCGGTCGCCAGCGCGCCCGACGGTGATGTGCCGGCGCGCAACGCGCGATGCAATTCGAGCATCATAGCTTTGGTGACGTCGTCGGCAACCGGCACAACTGAGGCAATCAAAGTGCTGGTGCCTAAAGAAAAAAGCGCCGCGACAAGGCCCATCAATTCGTCGCCGGGATGGACGGCGGAAAGCCCGGAGTCGCACGCGGACAACACGATGCGGTGCGGCGCGTGACGAAGTCGCTCCAGGTCGTAGACGGTGAGGGGTCCGTCGGCGAGCTCGATCGCCGAAAACTGTGGGTTGTCGGCACGGAACTTGCCGTGTGCGGCGATGTGCACCAGCCCTGCGCCGTCCATTACTTTGCGGACGGCGTCAGCGCGGGCCTTTTTGCCCGTGAGGATCGCGGGGGTCTCGTAGAGCTTGGCGAGCAAGCGAATCTCAGTATTCGCGTGTTCGAGGTTCGGCCCTGCAACGAGGACGACGTCGTCGTTGTTGTGCGTAGTCGTTCGCATGGCTGTCAGCCAGCTTGTCGCGGACGGCGCCGCGCAGACGGGCCTGCCGCGAAGAATCGGAAGCGTCGGCCAGGGGAGTGCGTGAAGCTCGCCGGTTGGAACGATGACGAGTTCGCTCTCGCCAATTCGCTCACGGAGCGGGTACAGCAGCAGCTTTTCGAGATTGGTCGCCGCGTGCCGCACTGTGGTGGCGGCAGCATCGAGAGATGCGCGACTTCCGTGTCGGCGCGCCAAGCGGTGGAGCGAGAATCGCAACGACTCTAACTCCTTGAGTGTCGCGCCGTAGCTGCCGAGAACGTGCAACTCGAGCCGGCCATTGTTGGATGTGATGGCGAGCAGAGTGTCGTTCGCGCGGAGAAACTCGACGAGCACTCGCTCGCCCAATGCCGCTGATAATTCGGCGACGTTGAGCGGCCGCGGCTTGCCGCGGTCTCCACTCGCGTGCCGTGAACGTAGCCGGATTTTTTCTTCGATACGCATTTGCTTGCTTCGCAGCGTTCTCGAGTCTTCGCCTGCCGCCGTCGCGTGTGCCAGTTCGGCGGTAATGCGGCGCAATTCGGCGAGGTCGGCCGCGAGTTTGTGGTCGGCCGGCGGACGGGCCGGACGACGGCGCAGCGCGGCCGCGCGAAGACGTTCGCTCCATTCGAGGACGGCGCTGGGCCGGCCGGAGGCAATCGCGAGCCTGACCCCTTCAATCGCGAGGTCGTTACCGAGGCCGCTGGCGTGCACGCGCAGGTCGGTCGCGCCGAGCGTAGCGGCGTGCTCGTCGATGACGCGCAGGCCGGCGCGTAACGCGGCCGTCACCTTTCGGACGTCACCGCCGGCTCGCCGGAGCAGCGCCTCGGCGTACCAGGCCGCGGCGCGCAGATCGGCGGGGCCGCGACGACGTGCCTTCGCCGCGTTGGTCAAGTCAGTACGAGCGCGCGCGACCCGGCCGCTGTCGAGTTCGATTCGGCCCGCGACGAGTTGGCAATGCATTGCGGCGACTTGCCAGCCCGCGGTTGTCAGTTCGGTGGCTGCATTGCGCGCGGCCCGTGCGAGGACGGCGGTGCGCTCGCCGCCTGTCCAGCGGGCTCGTATTTCTAGGTGCCGCGACAACTTGGCCCAGCCAGCGCGTTTTTGCTGGCGAAACTCCGATGTCGCTTGGCGAGCGAATGCGTAAGCGGCCGTGGCGTCGCCTTCGATCAGCGCGGCATGTGCGAGCAGCATGTGCCATTCCGCGATGTCGACCGCAAATCCCGCCTTGCCGACGTCGCCGATCACTTCTTCCAAGCAGGACCGCGCTTCTTCAGCAAGACCGCACATGAGCAAAGTCTCAGCTCGATCACGCGTCAACGTAAAGCGCATGTATTGTGGCGCTCCGCGAACTGCCTCGTCGAGGAGCCGCAACGCGGTCGGGATGTCGCCGCGGCGGAGTGCGATGAATCCGAGGTTTCCGGCGATCTGCTGGCCGATATGGCGTAGCGAATATTTCTCGGCCAGCGCGAGACCCGTTCGCAAATCGCGCTCGGCTTCGCCAAGGCGACCGAGATAGGCATGAAGGTTGGCCCGGTTCATGCGCACGAGGCATTGAAAGTCGACGTCGTTTCGAACGCGTAGTAAATGAAGCGCTCGGGCGAATAAGACGAATGCCTCGTCGGTGCGCCCGGCCCTGCAAAGCACCAGTGCTTTTTGCGCGAGGAGTGGCCCCGCGTCGGCGCCGCGGAGCACGGCAGCCGCCTTGTCGCACTCGGCCAGCGCCTCATCGACTCGGCCGAGATCAGCCAGGTTGGCCGCGTAGGTGATGCGGGCCTCGGCGAGCGGCTCGGCCAGGCCGAGCCGCTCGCCGAGCGCGATCGCCTCACGAAGCACGCGTGCGGCGGCAGTTGGTCCTTCGAGGATGCGCAGTGCTCGCCCCATGGTCCGCATGGCGGCGATGCGCGCGAGCGGGTTACCGTCGGCCCGGCTCGCAATGTCTAGCGCCTTGTCGTGCGCCTCTTGTGGAGCCGACGCGCAGAGCCGGTACGTCGCCTGCGCTTGTCGCAGCAGTTCTGGATCGGCGGGCACGAGCCGTAGCGTGTCAGATCGAAACCCAACTCGTCACGACCGGGCTTGTGCTCCCGTCCCGCTCGATTTCGAGGCGGACCGTTCCGGCCGGCACGGCATCGGCGCTGAACCGGCCGAACTCGTCGGCGACGACGTCGACGGCGCCGGTCATCGACCTGATGGTGACGCGCGCGCTGCTCACGGGAACGAGTTGACCGGTGAGGCGCCGTCCCCGACCGGTTTCGCCCACCTCGACTTCGACCTCGACACCAGGGGCTTGAAAGGTGAGCAATCGGGCGGCGCCGCTGGCGCGTACGGCAACAGCGGCCGCCGTGTCGCCTGCCGCCGAGTCGTTGACCAGTGCCGCGAGGTCGGCATCGATTGTGCGCCAGACGAAGGATTCTTTGGCCGCCCGAATGACTGCGTCAGGAATGGGGTCGGCCTGGTCAACGACGCGGCGGAGCTCGTCGAGTAAGGAATCAAAGGTTGGTTCGATTGTCACGTTTCCCCCGTTTCGGTGTTGCCGACAGCGACCTCTCGTACCCGCAGCCGTTTCTTGAGTTGGTCGAGGCAGCGTGACCGAGTGGGGCCGATGCTGCCGACCGGCATGCCGAGCGCGGCGGCGAGTTCTTGATAGCTCGGTGGCTCCGCACACACCATGGCTCGTAGCAGCACCTGGCAGCGCTGCGGCAGCTCACCGAGCGCGGCCCACAGCAGGCGGTCGCGCTCGCTGTCGAGAACGACCGTTTCGGGAGTGGGATCGCCGGTTTCGACGTCGAGGTCGCCTTCGCCCGCGAAGACTTCGCGGCCGGTTCGGCGCATGACGCGGAAGCATTCGTGCCGAGTGGTCGTCGCGAGCCAGGCAACCAGGCCTTGCGGGTCGCGAAGCCGGCCGACGTGTTCGACGAGCCGCAGCCACGCGGTCTGGCTGACGTCGGCGGCGTCGGCGGCGGAAAGCCCGTAGCCTCGCGCGATCGACCACACCAGGCGGGCATGCCGCTCGACCAAAGTGTCCCAAGCACCGCGGTCTCCGGCCGCCGCGGCACCGAGCAGGTCGGCCGTGGTGCGTTCGGACACGGTGATTTCCTTTGCGGGTAACCGTACGGTCGTGCGCGCGCAACGCGCGCGGGCACGACAATATCGCTCATCGACCCTCACCGCGCCGGCCGTGAGGCGGGTATCGCGCTCGCCGCCGACGCATTGGCCGAACCCGGCGCGGATGCTGCCACGTCGAGGATCACGCCGAGATCAGGCATCGAGGGTTGCTGAGAAGGGTCGAGCAACTCGTCGGCGGCCTTCGCCGCGGACACGTCGCGTTGCGCCGCCCTCGCGGCGATCGCCGCCGCGACCCTGGGCGCGGCAAACGAGGTTCCGCTCCAGGTTGCGTAGCCGTCGAAGCGCAGGTCGCCGTCCGGCTCGTGGTCGTCGAAGTGGAAGAACGTGCTGACGACCTTGTCGCCTATGGCGCACGCGTCGACCCACCAGCCGTAGTTGCTGAAGGACGCACGTTCGTGCCCGGCCGCGTCGAGCGAAGCAACGGCGATCACTCGCTTGAGTGCCGCCGGCCAGTACGGCCGGTTGCTCGCCGCGTTGCCCGCGCAAGCGACGACCACCGTGTCGCGGCCGAAACTGTGGAACGCCCGTTCGAGCAGTGGTGACGGGGTGTCGTCGTGGGTGTAGCAGCCGAGGGAAAGGCTGATGACGTCGATCGGCCGACCAGCCCGCCGGGCGGTCGCTTTGGCTTCGGCGAGCCCGCGCAGTAGTTCGAGTTCGTCGGTCACCCCGTCGGCGGCGATCACCTTCTCCACGAGCAGGTTCGCTTCGGGCGCGTGCCGCAGCACGACGCCGGCAATGAACGTGCCGTGACCTGCTACCGAGTCGAGCCGCCGGTCGAGGTTCATGTCGGGTGCTTCGTACGTGTTCGGGCCGCAGGCGCCAAACCACGATCGATGCTCGAACCACGGGTGCGCGGCTATTCCGGTGTCGAGAATCGCGACCGTAACCGTGCGTCGTCCGGGAACGGATTCGCCGGGCAGCGCGGGGAAGTGCGGCGCGGGTATCGGGGCAGCGGGCACCGGATCGTCGAACGGGCCGGCGCCCCACCCGGGCGAGGCGGTCAAGACGTGGTGCGGGGTCACGTTGATGCGTCGATGGGGTCGTCCGGCGAGTTCCGCCGCCAGATCGCTGACGTCGATCCGGGCTTCTTGGCGAAGCCGCAAGATCGAGACGCCCGCCAGTTCGTCGTCCGTGCGAGTGGTGACCCAGCGTTGCGCTCGAGAGCGCGCCTCGTCGGCGTGGTCGCTTGCGACGAGCAGTTGGTCGCGCCGAATCAACGTGCCGTTACCGCAGATGCCCGGCACCAGTGCGATATCGGGGTGGCGTGCGAGCAGCCGCTCCAGCCGAGCTTCATGGTCGAGGCGCATGGCAACTCATCCTTCCTGCTCGCGTGCTCGGCTGATGATGGCACGTCGAGCGGACGCCGCGGGTACGGTCGCCCCCGAGCGACCGCACCCCTTCGCGCGGCACCGACGTCGATGGCCCCCTCACTGTTCGTCACCGAAGACGCCGACCCCCGGTTTGCGTGTGCCACGTTCCCCCAACCGCGCCCCCCGGCGCGGCCGACTCATGTCGCTAGCCGGGCCATTCCACTTGTGAACCCATCTGTCACGGCAGACGTCGCCAGCCCGCTGCCCACAGCGCGTGCAGCTTCCGCCGCACTCTCGCATTGTGGAACGCCCGAATCTGTTCGCGCGTACGCTCTCGTTCGGGCCTGTCGTCGGGATCGCTGTACAGCGTCGTACCGGCCGATCTGGACGCCTTCCGCGTGGTCGTGTTCACACCGACAAGAGCACGCGGCAACCCGCCCTGATACATCGGCGGCGAATTTTTTTTTTCGCGCATCGTCGGACGGCGCGGAGGTGCCCGATTCAGTCTTTGGACTTCGGACCGAACATGATGTCGTCCCACTTCGGGACGCGTGCCCGCCGATGCGAGCGGTTGCGGCGCGCTGCTGGTGGGCGACGGGTCTGGTCGGACGTCGCTGAGATGCCCGACGCGTCGGCGGTGTCGGTGTCGGAGTCGGAGTCTGGCTCGGAGTCTGGCTCGGATTGGGAGTCGGCGCCGGACTCGGGCTCGCCATCGGGGTCGGCGTCAGAGGTGGCGTCGGCGACGCTCTTGCCGTCGAGAGCGCTGTGCGGGTGGGGGCTTGCGTCACGCAGGTCGATCGAGGAGACGCGGCGCAAGAAGGGGCGGACGTTGCCGTCGGGGTCGATCGGCGCCGTGTCGTGCTCACCTGTGGTGTCGCGTTCGGCCGCCGTATCGTCCGCGGCTCGGTCGTCTCTGGTGTCGGATTCGCCCGCCGATTCGCGTGAATCGTCGCCGACGCCGCTGAGCCGCCGGGCGGTGGCGTCGACGGGCGTGGCCTGGTGACGCAAGAGATCGAGCGCCCACGCGGCCGCACTGCCGTCGGGCCAGGTGACGTTGACGATCCAACTGTGGTCTTCGCGGCGGGCAGAGTCCCAGCTGACCTCGTCGGCGTCGACGCCGAGCTTCGCGGCCGCGCGGTTGACGACGTCGACAAGCAGCGACGCCGGCCCGGCGGGCCCAGTGCCGACACGGGCGCGTTTGGCCTGGTCGGCGACATGCTCTCGCTCGCGAAGCACCGGGCCGACGAAGCGCAACACCCTCTCCAACGGCACGCCCGCGCTCATCGCGACGTGTTCGGCTGATTCGCCAGCGCGGATGCGGTCTTGAATCTCGCGCGGCGAGATTCGGCTTTCGAGGGCCATCGTGAGCTGCCCGAGCCGAGAGAGATGACCGTTGACCGCGGCCCGGATCCGTTCGTCGATCGCGACCGTGTGCTGTTCGCCGGAATCGTCGGTGAGCAGCAGATGCTGGCCGTCGTCGTCCATGCCAACCAACCGGAGCTCTGCCATCTCACCTGCCTTTTGTCGAACGTCGGCGCCCAGCACCGAACGTTGCAGGGGAAGTCTGCCATCTCGACGCGCTCGCTCGCACACCGAACCGGCGCGCTGCGTGGCCGGTCTGCTGATCAGTGTGGCCGAACGCCAAACGCTTCCAGCGCCGTGACGACGTCGACGGTGACGTCGTCGACCGGCCTGGCGGCGTCGATCCTGATCAGCAGCCCGGCGTTTCGGTAGTAGTCGACAAGTGGCGCCGTCGCGTTGTTGTAGACGTCGATGCGATGGCGCGCCACGGTGTCGACGTCGTCGCCGCGGCTTTCGATCCGCGCGCGGCTGCGGGTGCGGCGCAGCAATTCCGCGTCGTCGACGTCGAACCACACCACGGCTTGCGGGGCGCCGCCCATCCGCGCCGCGACGCCGTCGAGTGCGCGCGCTTGCGCGACGGTCCGCGGAAAACCATCCAGTACGTAGCCGCCGCTGGTCAAAGCCGCCGTGAGAGGTTCGCGCAGGACGTCGAGGATGACGTCGTCAGGCACCAGGTCGCCGCGCGCCAAATCGTCAGCGACGCGGCGTCCGAGTTCGGTACCGGCGGTAACCTCGGCGCGTAGCAGTTCGCCGGACGAGAGATACGTCACGTCGAAATGGGCGGCGATTCGCCGACCCTGAGTTCCTTTTCCGGACGCCGGCGGGCCGATGAGCAGGAGACGCACGAGCTGTTCCTTCCCGGGCCTGTTCGTGTGGGCCGGGCCCGACCGCCGGTTCCCGACTTGGCAGGATCGGGCTATGCGACCCTACGATGCGCTGCTCTTGGTCTCGTTCGGTGGTCCCGAGGGGCCTGACGACGTCATGCCTTTCTTGCGCCACGTCACGGCCGGGCGAGGTGTGCCTGACGAGCGGCTGCACGAGGTCGCGGAGCATTATTACCACTTCGGCGGCGTGAGCCCGATCAACGGCCAAAATCGGGCACTGCTTGCCGCGTTGCGTGCCGACTTCAAAGCGAACGGCCTTGATCTACCCGTCTACTGGGGAAACCGGAACTGGACGCCGACGCTGCCCGAAACGCTCGCGCTGATGCGTGACGACGGTGTGACGAATGCCATCGCGTTTCTCACCTCGGCTTACGCGAGTTTTTCGAGTTGCCGGCAATATCTCGACGACATCGAACGGGCTCGCCACCAGGTCGGTGACGGTGCGCCTAACGTCGACCGGTTGCGGCAGTACTTCAACCATCCCGGATTCGTCGAGCCGATGGCGGACGGCGTCAAAGCGGCCTCGGCTAAGCTGCCGAAAACCCTTGCGCCACAAGCACACTTTGCGTTCGTGGCGCATTCGATCCCGACCGCGATGGAAGCCGTCAGCGGCCCGAGCGGGCACCTGTACGCGGCTTCGCTCGTGGAGGCTTCGCGACTGGTCGCGGCGGCCGCGGGCGGCGGTCACTCCATGTCGCTGTCGTATTGCAGCCGCAGTGGAGCGGCGTCCGTGCCGTGGCTCGAACCCGACGTCAACGACCGGCTGACCGAGCTGGCGGCGGAGGGCACGCGCGCGGTGGTCGTCGTCCCGATCGGATTTGTGTCCGACCACATGGAGGTCGTCTACGACCTCGACACCGAAGCCGCGCGCACTGCAGAGAAACTCGGATTGGCGTTCGCGCGCTCGGCGACGGTCGGCGCTGACGCGCGATTCGTGGCGATGGTGCGCGAACTCGTGCTCGAGCGCATGGGCGAGGTGCCGCCACGCGCGCTGGGCGACTTCGGGCCGGCGCACGACGTATGCCCGCCGACGTGTTGCCGCATGAGCAGGGCCGGCGCATGAGCGCGGCGCAGACCGGCCGCGCCGACGCCGCGAACGCTGAGGAACTGCTCGATCTTGCGGTGAGCGCGGCCAAAACCGCGGGGGCGTTCCTTCTCGAGTCGCGGCCCGCCCACCTCGCGTTCGCGACGAAATCGACACCGACCGATGTCGTGACCGCGATGGACACCGGAGCCGAGCGTCTCATCGCGTCCGCGCTTCGTGCCGCGCGCCCCGGCGACGTAATTCTCGGTGAGGAAGGGCAGTCGAGTCAGCCCACTGGCTCGACAAACGGACAGCGGGTTCGGTGGATCGTCGACCCGGTCGACGGCACGGTGAATTACCTGTACGCGATACCGCAGTGGGCAGTCTCGATCGCCGCTGAAGTCGACGGCGAGGTCGAGGCCGGCGTCGTCTACGACCCGAGCAAGAACGAGCTTTACACCGCGGTCCGCGGCCTCGGGGCCGAACGAAATGGCGAGGCGATTAGCGTCTCGGCGTGCGTCGACCTGTCGCAGGCCCTGATCGGCACGGGCTTCGGCTACGACTCGCGCCGCCGAGCGAGCCAGGCACGAGTGTTGCCGCGCGTGCTTCCCGTGGTGCGCGACATCCGCCGGCTTGGCGCGGCGTCGCTCGACTTGTGCGCTGTCGCCTGCGGGCGGCTCGACGGCTATTACGAACGCGGTCTCAACCTTTGGGATTATGCCGCCGCCGCCCTTGTCGCGACCGAGGCCGGGGGCCTCGTCGGGGGGCTCGAGGGCAGTCCGCCGTCCAGCGAGTTCTTGCTTGCTGCCACACCAGGCGTATTCCGGCAGTTACACGACGTGTTGGCCGACTCCGGAGCCGCAAGCGGGTGATGCGCCGCCCGCGCCGGCGCTACGCTTGCGCGGCAACCGCGACGAGAACCGCGACGACGAGGCATCCGTCACAGGTTCCGCTCAAGTGATCCACACCACGGCCGATGTGCAGCGGCAGATCGGGCATTTTCCGGGATGATTGGACGTTCGAAGGCAGGGCATACCGCACGGCGCCGGGCGACTGGCGACGGCTTCGTGGTCAAGAGCGTGGGCTGTCGTCGGCGTCCCAGCAAACATCGTGGCGCGTCACGGCGGGTCGCATTCGCCGTCGCGACACGGATAGGGCAAAATCTGCGCTCCAGACCGGGCACAACCGGGAAGGGTTCAGCGTTACACCCCGCACGGCACGATGTTTCCCGACCAGGGGAGCGTCAGCCGGGCTGGATTCGACCGAACAGGCACGAGCATGACGAAGAAAGACGAGGCATCCGGAGGTTCCCATGGCGACCGATTACGACACCCCGCGCAAGGTCGACGAGGACCTTGGTGAAGACAGCCTCGAGGAGTTGAAGGCACGGCGTGCCGACCGACAGGCCAGCACGTTCGACAGCGACGAAGCCGATCTGGCCGAGTCGTTCGAGTTGCCGGGGGCAGACCTTTCCAACGAAGAACTGTCGTTGCGGGTATTGCCACGCCAAGCCGACGAATTCACCTGCTCACGCTGCTTCTTGGTGCACCACCGCAGCCAGCTGGCGAAAGAGTCGGGCAACCAGATGATCTGTCGGGAGTGTGCCGCGTAGCAGCTCCTACGGGCGGGCAGTACCGGTTGGCTTGCCAGCCGGACGAGCGGCGACCCAGCGTGTTTGGCACGCTGGGTCGCCGCTTTTCGACTCTTTGCGCGGGCGCGTGGCTTTCGCGCGGGCGCCCGGCGCGACCCTTCACACGTGTTGCGGCTCGCGGGAGCGCGCCTTCGTGGGGCTGTCGTCGCTCACGCGTTGCCAGGCGCCAGCCGCTTTTCGGGTGGCGAGGAGGCGGGCGATCGCGACGGTCGTGCCAGACACCGCTGACCAGCCGACCGCCTCGGCCCAGTGCACCGCCGGCGACTCGGGCTCGTTAGGCGGTATTTTGCCGGTCGCCCTGACCCAGGCGGCTTCAACAGCCTTGCGCGCCATCATTCCGGCCGCGACGGCGGCCAGCCCCGAGTAGACCTTCCAGGCGATCGACTCCGGCTTGCCACCCTCTTCGCTGCCGGGCACCCGCGACACCTTGGCCGACACCCTGGCGGCTTTCTTCTTCTTACTCACGTTGGCCTCGATTCGGTTGGCTCGGTTGGCTCGGTTGGCTCGGTTGGCTCGGTTGGCTCGGTTGGCTTCGAACTGACCGCTGCTTCGATCGTGCCCGGCTCATCCCCACTTTTGCCGGTCGCCTAGCCCGTGGTGGTCGCCTGACTGTGATGCCTGGGGAGGTTGGTCAGTTACGCGCGTTGGTCGCGCAACCCGGCGAGCACCGTCGCCAGCTCGTCGGGGCGTCGGGTGCCGACGACCCAGTAAGGCGTCGAATCGGCGTCGTCGGCGACTTCGATCTGGACGGCGGTGTGCACCCAGGGCCTGATGCTCAAGCGCGCGTCGGCGCGAGCGTCGCGGCCCAGCACGAGGCGAGCAGTCTCGCGGTCGAGGGCCCGCACCCGGCCGATCACTCCGGCGGGCAAGAGACGGCGCTCGACGTGCAGCCCCTCGGGATCGACCGTGACCGACGACCGCGACAGCGCCACGAGGCAGGCGGCGATGACCGCGACGGTGGCGGCGAACGCGACAACCGCGACGATCCATGACCTCGTCGTCTCGCGATCCGGCCCGAATACGGCGACGATCTCGACGCTCGGCACGGCGATCAGCAGCGCTACCAACCACCACCACCACGGCACGCGGCGCTGTTCGAAGAACAGCACGACATGCCGGACTGCGCCATCGGAACCCTCGGCGCCAGCGCGACTGGAAATGCGGTCGACACCTCGCATGTGGTCAAGGCTACGGGCGTGTTGCCCGGCTCGGCGCCGGCGGCTGGCGCCCCGGTAGTCTCGCCCCCTGTGAACACGTCCAATGTTCCGATCCTGATTCGCCGGCTGCACGCCGACGCGCCGATTCCGGCGTACGCGCATCCCGGCGATGCCGGCGCCGACCTGGTGACCACCGTCGACGCCGAGCTCGCCCCGGGTGAGCGCGCCGTCTTGCCGACGGGCATTGCTATCGCGTTACCGGACGGGTATGCCGCCTTCGTACATGCCCGCTCCGGGCTAGCGGCTCGCTGCGGGGTTGCGCTGGTGAACGCGCCGGGCACGATCGACGCCGGATACCGAGGGGAGTTGAAGGTCATCGTCGTCAATCTCGATCCGCGGGCTCCGGTGCGGTTCCGGCGCGGCGACCGCATTGCCCAACTCGTAATTCAGCGGGTGGAGCGGGCCGCGTTTCACGAAGTCGAGGAGTTGCCGGGCTCCGACCGAGGTGCGGGCGGGCACGGATCCACGGGCGGGTTCGCCGATCCGGCGGCGGAACCGCAACGCGGTGACAAGCTCGACGAGGCGAACCATGACTGAACGTAGACGCGGAGGTTCGTGATGGGCTTGCTGAGCCGCAAGAAGGGCCGGGAAAAGGGCGAACCTGTCGACGACGAGTTCGCCGAAGAGCCCGACGAGGTCACCGACGAGGTGGCGGCGGAACCTGAACCACCGGCGCCAGGGGAGGAGACGCTTCGCCGCCGTCCGCTCGATGAGAGTGAAATCGGTGACGATTCGGAGATGCAACGTCTCGACCTGGGCAGCATTCGTATCCCGGTGCTCGCCGACATGGAGGTGCGGGTCGAGCTCAACGAACAGCAGCAACCCGTCGCGGCATCGTTGCTGCATGCCGGGAGCGCGGTACAGATATTGGCATTCGCGGCGCCGCGCGGCGGCGGCATCTGGGACGACGTGCGTGCCGAGATCGCCGAATCGGTGCGAAAGGACGGCGGCGAAGCCGAAGAAACTGACGGCGTCTTCGGTCCTGAACTGCGCGTCCGGCTGCGCGCGCAAGCCAAGCAAGGGCACGCCGGCGAACAGCGGCTGCGCTTCGTCGGGTTCGACGGCCCGCGGTGGTTCCTGCGCGGAGTGTTCAGCGGCCCGGCCGCGACGAATCCGCAACAGGCCAAGCCGCTCGAGATCGTGTTGACGCACGTCGTCGTTGTGCGCGGCTCCGACCCGATGGCACCCCGTGACGCGCTGCCCCTCCGGCTCCCGACCGGCCTGCCCGGGGCGGCACAAGAGCCGGCACAAGAGCCGGAACAAAAGCCGGGCCTCGATCCGTTCGAGCGCGGCCCCGAAATCACCGAAACCAGGTGAGGGCCGGGCGGCGCGGGCGCCGCGCTACGCTCGAACCATGAGTGACACCGACGCCGCGACGAGCTCCGAGGTCGCCGCGCGACGCGGCGGTTTGCGCGGCATGGTGCATCGGCTGATCAGCCCGCAGCATGTGCTCGAAGCCGAAGAGCGCCAAGAAGAAGTTGTCGAGCAGGGTGGCACGCCGGTCGAGAAGTGCGGCGACCGCCAGCAGGTTTGCGTGGTCGGTGTTTTGCGCACCGTCACGATCCAGCCGCGTGGCCAATCGCCCGCGCTGCAAGCGGAATTATGGGACGGCTCCGGTACTGTCGAGCTGGTCTGGATCGGCCGGCGGCGTATCGGAGGGGTCGAACCTGGGCGCGTTTTGCGAGCCGAAGGCCGCATCACCGTGCGCGACGGTAAACGGGTGATGTTCAACCCCCGCTACGAATTGCGGCCCACCGGGTCGTAACGTGTGCTCGCGCGGCGCGTCGACGAGATGCGCCGGCTTTCGGCGTCGAGGCGCATTCGCAAGTTGCGCGCCGGCGTGAAAGTCGAATCAGCGCGCGTCGTTTCTTCCGCCCACGACAGCGCGGTGTCGATTTCGCCTGCCGCGTAATGGCAAAGCGCGAGATTGAATAAAGTTTCGACGGCCGGGCCGTACAATTCCAGCGAGAAATGTAGAAACTCGATGGCGTCGCGATAAAAACCCATTTCGTAGAACGCGGCCGACAACAGTGCTGCCACATCGAGCGTGCGCTCGCCGATCGGGAAGTATGTCTCCCATACTTTGTGCAACGACCATGCGAGTTCGTCTTGGACGCCACGTGGAGCGTCGCGAACACCTTCGGTGAGGATGCCGGCGACGCGCGCGAAAACCTCGGCGTCCCAACCGCTGAGCCGCAGGAGGGCGAGCGCGGCGGCGAAGTCGAGACGCTCGACGTCGCGTAACGACGCGGTAAGGACGGCGAAATAGTCGTCGGGGCTCAGCGTCTCGATCGCGTCGGTGTACTCGAGCCGGGTGTCGGGCAGCGACTCCTCGCCGAAGCCGGTCGCGCAGGCGGAGATGCTAAGACTTGCGGGTCGGCGCGTCGGGTGCATCGCGAAGCCGCCGCGCAAGCCGCACCAGCGGCCGATCGCGTCGAAGTTGACCATCAACGAGAACACTGAGCCGTGGGTGACGAGGTCGGGGCTTTCGTGGTTTCCCATGTCGTCGACGCGGTGGAAGCCCTTGTCGCCAGAAAGCAGCAGCAGTTTGCCGCCGAAAATCGCCTGCAACCGATCGAGGCAGCCGAGCGCCGCTGTCGGAAAGAGCACGGTGGTGGCGCCGAGCTCGCCGGCGTATTGCGACAAGACGGCGCGCGCCGCTGGGTCGGCGTAGCGATCAACGGGCACCGGCGCCATCTCGAAGCTGAGTCGAACGTGCTCGAGCGCGTCGTGGGCGGCGAGGTCGGGAACCGCTTGCGTAGACGTGGCCTGGCAGTAAAACTCGCGCATCTCGCCGTCGATGTAAAAGCAGTCTTGCGGCACGCTGTCGAAGACGTAATTCGCGATCACCATCGCGGGCCCGGCGGTGTCTCCGGGTCGAAGCACGTCGCCGGAACATTGCAGCGTAAGTTCGGTGTCGGCGGTCAGGTCGAAGCGCGCGAAGTCGAGCACGCCAGAATCGACCAGCGGCTTTAAGTACGGGTGCGACTGCCACGTCGCGATGTTGCTCTCGACGAAATCGGTGAATACATAGCGAAACGGCACCCGCACGCGTGATGCCGCGTGCAGTTCGAGCAGGCGACGCACCATCGTGTACCCGAACCGTCCGGGGCCCGCACCGAGCTCGACGATAGTGACCGGTTGCTCGGTCAGCCCGGCGGCCTCGATGTCGCGCAGGTACGCCAGGGCGACTCGAGCGTACGCGTGCGCGATGAAAGGGTTCGTCGTGATGTAGTGCGGCACCATCCCGCTGCGCCATCCGTCGACGCCCGCTGTGCGGTAGCCGTCTCGCTCGAGCGACCAGATGACGGACGCGGACAGCGGCCCCCATTCTTCGAGCGCGAAACTCGTCGGCTCAGCCGTCGTCGTTTTCGCCTTCGCTTTTGCCCTTTTCTGCTTGGCGGCCGTCTGCTTTGCCGTCTGCTTTGGGGTCACGCGTAATCGGGCTTCCACACTTCGCGGCGGGCGGCGCTCAAGATGTCGGCGAAGTTCTTCACGTGCCTCGGCTCCAAGGGGTGCTTGTGGTCGTGCACGGCCGCCATCTCGCGCTTGTCATGGGCCTTCGACGTGACCGTGGTGTAGTCGCCCATGATGCCGCCAGTGGCGAAGCCCTGTCGAAACGACCACTTGTAGAAGCCGTGCTCCAGCGGCTGCAGCCCCTTGGTCACCGTGTTTTTATCGGCGTCCGCGGCTTGCCATTTCGCCAACGCCTTCGCCGAAGGTTTCTTGGCGTTTTCCAACTTCCAGTAAGCGTCGAGGCGCCGTTGCCAAATAGTGTCGTAGTGCTTTTGCACGTCCTTGATCGACTCGTCGAGACGCTTGCTCGTGAGCTTGTGGTGGTGCGCCGACAGCAGCGAGATGAGGTTGCCGTCAGTTTTGACGAGCCCTTGGATCGTGGCGGTCAGGTCGGCGGCCTTGGCGGGATTTTGGTGTGCCTGCTTGATAGCGGCCTTGACGGCGGAATATTGCTTTTCGAACTTCGGCCGCAACGTGCCGTTCTTGTCGTAGGCAAGGGGATCACGCCCCGTGATCTTGCTGATGTCGGTGTGGCTTCGGCCGTATTCGTCGGGCAGGCCGATGAGGTGTCCGAACTCGTGAGCGATCGTCTCGTCGAGATTGGCGCCTTCCATGAGCCAGTTCCACGCATCCGAGCGCGTTTTCTTCTCGCCGTCCGTGGCGTAATGGGCTCGCGAGGGCTTGTCCCACTCGGGGTGGTCACCTTTCCACAGCAAAACGTCGTGCGCCGCCTTGACCGCGAATCGCTGCGCCACCGCGCCGACGTCGACCTCCGGTTCATTGACGACGGCGCCCTCCGTGGCTTTCCACTCGGTGACGCCCTTCGCGTTCTTTTGGCCCGACTTCGCCCACGTAAGCGATTTCACACCCGCCGGTTTCGGCGCGGGGACGATCGGCTGAGCCAGTTTCGATGAGTGCTCGGGCAGCGGACCCGCCACCGCGGGCGCGGGCGCGTGCGCGTCGATGCCCTTGCTCGCGGCGTCGAAGGAATCGACCAGCGGAGACTTTTGTATTTTGTCTCCGGCGTCGGTGGTGACCTCGCGAGTGGCCGCGGCAGTCGCACCGATGACGAACTTCAACTTCACCGACTTCTGCACGGGAGCCGGCTGGTTCTTCGCCTTGCTGCTCACGTAGGTGAGTTTGAAGACGTTCCAGTACTTGTCGAGCGCCTGCTGGATCGTGTTGATGTTGGCCTTCGTCGCCTGGCCCTTGAACGGGATGTTGACCGGGACGATCACTTGGTCTTTCACCTTGCGGACGCCGAAGCGCCCGCTGATGCCGGTGACGAAGTCGTTTTGCAACGAGTGCTGGGTGTACCCCAGACGCTTCTCCTTCTCGATCAGTGAGTTTTCGTCGAATGTCTTGGTGACGAATACGTCGGAAATGCGTTCGTGATGGCCCGCCGCGATCGACAACTTGCCGGGAGCGTCGCGTTCGGTGCCGCTGTTCTTCGTCATCCACGTGTCGTACTTTGCCCAGTACGCGCGTTCGGCGCGGATTTCGGCGTCGAGCTTTTTTGCCGCCTGCAGGCGCGCTGTCGCGGCGCTGCCTGAACGCCCACTCTTCACCGTTTGTTCGAGCCGGTACAGCAACGGCTCGAGCCGCTTGGCGATCGCTTCCAACCTGACGGGTGACTCGTCGTCCCTCTTCGCGTTGTATTCCTTGACTAGATCGGCGAGCGTCGCCCACTCGGCTTGCCGGTTGATGCTTCGGTCAAGCGGCGCCAGCAGCCGGCCCACCGAAGCGGGTGCTCCACCTTGCTGGACGACGTGCGCCAACTCGTGCGCGAGCACGTGCTTGCCCCTCGCGCTCGACGTGTCGAATTCTTTGCGGGCGAAGAAAATGTCGGAGCCGGTCGTGAACGCGCGGGCGCCGAGATCGGCACTGAGCGCATGGGCGGGCTCGTCGGTATGCACGCGCACCGCGCCGAAATTGGCGCCGAACGCGCTCTCCATGTCGCGGCGAACAGGAGCAGGCAACGGCCTGCCGCGCCCGCGAGCCGACTCGATGGCGGCAGCGGTGTCTGGCGGCGCCATGCCGCCTTCGGCCCCGACGCTCGGCCTTTCCGCGGACATCTCTGGCCGCGCGCTTCGAGCGAGCGCGGTCTGGATCGGTTCGTCGTTGGCCTCGCGTTCGTCCCGCGCGACACCGCTGGCCGTTCCGCTCGCGAGCCGCGACAGGGCGACTTCGGCTGCCGCGTCGGCTTCGCGTTCGGCCGAATCGCTGACCGCGCCAACCCGCAGACCGCTGGATGACCGGCCCGAAAACTGGCTGGATGCTTCGCGGAGCAGCGCCACGGTAGCCGCGTTGCCCGCGAGCCGCTGCAACGACGCGAGGGCGGCCGGCTCGCCCGCGCCCGCGCGAAGCAACGGCTGGTCGCCCTCTCGAACGGGCTGCTCTCTCGAGAGCGGCGCGTACGCGCCGTCCGGCGATAACGGCTTATCGGGCTCTTGCCCTTTGGCTGAGCACTCGACGATTCGGCGCACCGCCGGCTGCTCGTTGCGCTGGGATGATCGTGATCGCGGGGATGATCGCGGGGATGATCCGGGCACCGTCTATGTGTACACCCTTCGTCCTGCTTTGCGCTGCAGACTCGACGACCTTGCCGAGCCCATCCCTCGATCGGGCTAAGCCAGTCGAACCGGCCATCCGGGTGTGTCGGTTCGCGGCGTACATCCGTTCGGTTGCGGGTCTGCCAAGATTGGCGCGATGAGCGACGTCGTGCTTCCCGCCGCATACACGCGTTACGCCGACGCGTTGCTGCACCGGGCGGCCAGTTCGAGAAGGCTGCGTCGCGGCCAGCCTCCGGACCCGCTCGCCGGCTTGCGCGTCGACGACGACGGGCTGCGGGTGCTCTTGCGGGAGCTGCCGGCGGCCGCCGCGAGTGACGGCACCCAGGTAGCTGACAGCGAGTCAGCCGAGCCAGCCGAGTCAGCCGAGTCAGCCGAGTCGGCCGGGTCATCGAATGCCGAGGCGCTCGCGCGTCTCGACGCGGCGCACGCCGGCGTTATCGAGGCGAGTCGCGCGCACTTGCACGCCGCGCTTGGCGACGACAGCCGGTTTGGCGCGCTCGTTCGCCGGTGCTGGCTCGACCAGACCGAGGCTGAGTTGCTCGCCGTCCTCGTCGCGGTCGAGATCGACCCCGGCCGGCAGCGGCTGGCGGGTTACCTGAACGACGACGTCACGCTCGGCTGGCTCACACCGCACAGCCTCGAGCAGCTGTTCCCGGAGACCAGCACGCCGGGCCCGCGCGACGTATTGCGCGCGGCAGGTCCGGGCGGCGGTCTGCGACGCGCGCGACTGTTGATGCCGCCAGACGGTCGGCCGTTCGGCGCCACGCCGATCCAACTCGCGCCCGGTGTGCTCTGGTGGCTGGCGGGCGACGCCAGCGAGCCCGCGGACCTGCCGCCTGGCGTGGAAATCCTGCGCGTGCCCGGCTGGGGCGACCAGTACCTCGTCGTCGCGTCTGGGCCCGATCGCACCCGCCGGTTGCAGGCGGTCGTCGCGGCGACACCGGCGGAGGGGTTCCTGCTCACGAGCCCCGCGCGCACGTCTCGCGAGTGGGAC
This sequence comes from Actinomycetales bacterium, assembly GCA_040255675.1. GTDB lineage: Bacteria > Actinomycetota > Actinomycetes > Acidothermales > Acidothermaceae > JBDZVM01. The sequence goes on from JBDZVM010000006.1 coordinate 84,325, forward strand.
GCGCTCATTCGCTACGCGTCGCTTGAGGGGCTTGCCGTCGTCCTGGACGTCGACGACGACCTGCCGCCGGAAGCGCGTACGCACGTCGAACGCGCGACCCAGTTGGCGTGGGCGATCAGCAGCGCGACCGATCTTCCGGTCTCGGCGCTGCCCCGTCGATCGTGGACGAGCCTGCCCGTGATGCCGCCGACCGCGACGACGTCAGAAGTCAGCGCGGTCTTCGGCGAGCACGAACTCCCGCCCGTGACGCTGACCGCCGACCAGCTGCACGCCATCTCGATCGCCGCGAGCGCGATGGGCGGCGACGTGTCGGCGGCGCTGCGCCGCACCGCCACGGGTGCCATCGAGCAGCTGAGTACGCGGCTCGTGCCGACCCGCGGCTGGGACGACCTCGTGTTGCCAGAGCGGCAGTCGGCGCAGGTGCGCGAGGTCGCGCAGCGCACCCGGCTGCGCAAGCAGGTCTACGGCGACTGGGCATTCACGCCCGAGCCGTCGACTGGCGTTATCGCCATGTTCACCGGCCCGCCAGGCACCGGAAAGACGTTGGCGGCGGAGGTGATCGCCGGCTCGCTCGGGCTCGACCTCTACAGAGTCGACCTGTCGCAAATCGTGAACAAATACATCGGCGAGACAGAAAAGCAACTCGCCAGGGTTTTCGCCGCCGCCGAAATGAGCCCGGTGGTGTTGTTCTTCGACGAGGCAGACGCGCTGCTCGGCAGACGTTCCGCGGTGTCTGACTCTCACGACCGCTACGCCAACATCGAGGTCGCCTACCTGCTGCAGCGCATCGAGCGCTACAACGGCGTGGTCGTGCTGGCCAGCAACCTAGCGAAGAACATCGACGAGGCGTTCATTCGGCGGATTCACATTTCGGTCGACTTCCCTATGCCGGGCGCGGGGGAGCGCCGTCGAATGTGGAGCCGGGCGTTTCCAACGTCCGCGCCGATAAGCGAGCTAGACCTCGACCAGATCGCCGACAAGTTCGCCGTCTCCGGCGCGTCGATCCGAAACGCCGCCATTACCGCGGCGTTCCTGGCCGCGGAGGCCGGTACGCCCATCTCGATGGACGCCGTCGTCGAGGGCATACGGCGGGAGATGCACAAGTCCGGGCACTACGTGCGCGACGACGTGATGTAGGGCGGCGGCTCAATTCTCCTGGCCGTGGGGCGGGTGCGGCATATCGCTGCCGTGCATGAGCAAGTGCTTGAGTTCGTCTTCCACCTCAGGGGCCGCGACGAACAGCAATTCATCTCCGCCCTCGAGTGGGTCGTCGGCGCTCGGCACGATAACCCGGCCGTCGCGCAAGATGACGACGAGCGCGGTGTCGGCCGGCCACGGAACCGAACCCACGCGCTGCCCGATGAACGGGGCATTGGCGGGCAACGTCCATTCGACGAGGCCGGCCTCGCCTTGCCGGAAGGTCATCAGCCGCACGAGGTCGCCGACGCTCACCGCTTCTTCGACCAGGGCGGACAGCAGGCGGGGTGTGGACACTGAGACATCGACCCCCCACGACTCCTCGAACAGCCACTCGTTGACGGGGTCGTTGACCCGCGCCACGACGCGAGGGACGCCGTACTCGGTCTTCGCGAGGAGCGATACGACGAGGTTGACCTTGTCGTCACCGGTCGCGGCAATCGTGACCTGACAGCGGTCGAGTCCGACTTCGTCGAGGCTGGCGATTTCACACGCGTCGGCGAGTACCCACTCGGCGCGCGGGATCGCGTCGACGTCGATCGCTCTGCTGTCCTTCTCGATAAGCAGGACGTCGTGGCCGTTTTCGACGAGCTCGGCCGCGATCGAGCGGCCGACCGCGCCCGCCCCGGCGATGGCGACGCGCATCAGGCTTGTCCTTCCGGCGGCAGCGCAAGCCTTGCGGTCGCGGCTTCGAGGTGCTTCTCCGGCACGACGACGTGCACGAGGTCGTGTTCTTGCAGCACGGTGTCAGGGCCGGGGATCACGCCTTCACCGAAACGAGTGATGAACGCGACGCGAACCGCGGCGGCCGTCTCCAGGTCGGACAGTCGGTGCCCGATCCACGATGGGTCGACGTGCACCTCGGCCAGTTGCATCGTGCCTGTCGGGTCTCGCCAGAGTGCCTGCGCCCCCGATTTGAGCACCCGGCGCAGCATCTGATCGGCTGTCCATTTCACCGTCGCGACGGTCGGTATGCCCAACCGCTGGTAAATCTCGGCTCGCCTGATGTCGTAGATGCGCGCCACGACGTTCTCGATGCCGAACGTCTCGCGCGCGACGCGGGCCGCGATGATGTTGGAGTTGTCGCCGCTGCTGACGGCGGCGAACGCGTCGGCGTGGCGAATGCCAGACTCTTCCAGCACGGATCGATGCAGCCCCATGCCGTGAACTTTGCGACCTCGGAAATCCGGACGCAACCGGCGAAACGCGTGCGCATCCATGTCGATGATCGCCACCGAGTGGCCAAGGTCATCGAGACTGTCGGCGAGAGTGGAACCGACTCGGCCACAACCCATGATCACGACGTGCACTGCGGTTTCGTCTCCTTGAGCCCCATCGTCCGCGCATTCGTGTCGATTCGCCGAAGGCTACACGGTGCGCGTCGCGGCCGCGTCTCGTGGTGCGAACCCGCTTCTGCCGGCGGCGCGACAGGGGCGGCGTGGCGCGCGTGCGACCGCGCCGTGGTCATCGCCTAGCATTCCTCGCGTGTCTATGGCCGGCGGCGTTTTCAAACGACTCCTCGTCGGTCGCGCGCTGCGCAGCGACCGCCTCGGCGAGACGCTGCTGCCGAAGAAGCTCGCCCTGCCGGTGTTCGCGACCGACGCGGTTTCGTCGGTCGGCTACGCGACCCAGGAAATCCTGCTCGTCCTCGCCGCGGGTGGTGCGCTGCTCTACCACTGGACCTGGCTGGCAGCCGGTGCGGTTGCGCTCATCTTGCTCACGGTCGTGGCGTCGTACCGGCAAAACGTGCGCGCCTACCCGAGCGGCGGCGGCGACTACGAAGTCGCCACCACCAACCTCGGCCGCAACGCGGGCATCACCGTCGCCAGCGCGCTGCTCGTCGACTACGTGATGACGGTCGCGGTCTCGATCTCGTCGGGCGTCGACACGTTCTTGTCGACGCCGGCGCTTACCCAGTTTCGGCCGTACAAGGTCGAGATCGTGCTGGGTTGCCTCGTGTTGATGGTCCTGATCAACTTGCGAGGCGTTCGTGAGTCGGGCAAAGCCTTTGCCGTGCCCGTCTACGGGTTCATCGTGGGCATCTACGGCATGGCGCTGTTCGCGTTGTTGCGAGTCGTGTTCTTCGACGACACTTTGGTGGCGCCGACGGCCCACGCCACGATCGTGCCGACCAACGCCGAGCCACTCGGTTTCGCCCTCATTTTCTTGGTGCTGCGCGCCTTCGCCTCCGGCTGTACCGCGCTGACCGGTATCGAGGCGATCAGCAACGGCGTGCCCGCGTTCAAGGAGCCGAAGCCGAAGAACGCCGCTACCACGCTGCTCGTCATGGGCACGATCGCCGTCGGCATGTTCGCCTCCATCACCGTGCTTTCGCTTTACACGCACGTGCGCATTACGGACGACGACAAGTTGCTGCTCATCAACGGAAAGCCGCCCGCACACGGGCAGGAAACCGTGGTGGCGCAGGTCGCTCAAGCGGTGTTCAGCAATTTCCCGACCGGCGTCTATTTCGTGACGTTCACGACGCTGGTCATCTTGGTGCTCGCCGCCAACACCGCCTTCAACGGCTTTCCCGTGCTCGGCTCTATCCTCGCCCGCGACGGTTACCTGCCGCGTCAGCTGCACACCCGCGGCGACCGGCTTGCTTTCAGCAACGGCATCATCTTGCTGGCGTTGTTCGCCGCGGCCCTCATCATCGGGTTCGACGCGAGCGTCACGCGGTTGATTCAGCTCTACATCGTCGGCGTGTTCGTCTCATTCACGGTGAGCCAGCTCGGCATGATCCGTCACTGGAATCGCCATATCAAGCAGGAAGCATCGCCGTCTGAGCGAAATCGAATGCGCCGCTCGCGCATCATCAATGCCATTGGATTTGCCGCCACCGCGACCGTTCTGGTCGTCGTCATCATTACGAAATTCGTCCACGGCGCGTGGATCGCCATGGCAGCGATGGTGGTCTTCTTCTTGATGATGAAAGGAATTCGGCGACACTACGACACCGTGCGCACCGAGCTTTTCACCGACGTCGATTCCGAGGCGACATTGCCCGCGCGCGTGCACGCCGTCGTCCTGCTGTCGAAACTTCATAAGCCGGCGCTGCGCGCGATCGCCTACGCGCGAGCGACGCGCCCTTCGGTTCTCGAGGCTGTCACCGTCGACGTCGACCCGGAAGAAACGGCGACGTTGCAACAAGAGTGGGAACAGCGCGACATTCCGGTGCCGTTGAAAGTGCTGGTGTCGCCCTATCGCGAGGTCACGCGGCCGGTCGTCGAGTACGTGCGCGGCATCCGGCGCAGCAGCCCGCGTGACGTCGTCACGGTGTTCATCCCTGAATACGTCGTCGGGCATTGGTGGGAGCAGTTGTTGCACAATCAGGCGGCGCTGCGACTCAAGGGCCGGCTTCTGTTCACACCCGGCGTCATGGTCGTGAGCGTTCCGTGGCTGCTTCGATCGTCGGTCGAATACGCCGACCAGCTTGCCCACGAAACCGCGGGGCCGCACGACGCCGACGCGCCGACCGCCGCTGGCGATACCGAGGCGCGATCGCGGGTCAGCGGCGAGTGAACAGCGAAACTCTCGAGCTCGACGTCGGGGCGCCCGCGCACGGCGGCTCGTGTGTGGCCCGCCACGGCGGCCAGGTGGTCTTCGTCCGCCACGCGTTGCCCGGAGAACGGGTGCGCGCGGTCGTGACCGAGCGGGCGAAGGCATACGTTCGGGCTGATGCGATCGAGGTGCTACGCGCGTCACCGCACCGCGTTGCCCCGCGTTGTCCGCTGGCGCGGCCCGGCGGCTGCGGCGGTTGCGACTGGCAGCACGCCGACATCGCCCACCAGCGTGAGATCAAGGCGACTGTGGTCGCCGAGCAACTGCGGCGGCTGGCCAAAATTGAACGCGACATCGTGGTCGAGGCCCTACCTGGTGACGGTTTCGGCTGGCGCACTCGCGTGCGGTTCGCCGTCGACGACGCCGGGCACGCCGGATTTCACAAGGCGCGATCCCACGAAGTGGTCGCCGTCGACCACTGCCCGATCGCGCACGCGCTTGTCGAAGCCGCGGCCGTCGAAGCAAAGGCGTGGAACCGCGCCAGCGCGGTGGAGGTGGCGGCATCGACGTCGTCCGGTGAGCGGCTCGTGCGCACGACCGGACGCCGCGACGGCGTCGTCCGAACCCACGGCGGCGACCATCTCGTCGAAGAAACAGCCGGACGACGCTGGCGCGTCAGCGCGGGCGCGTTTTGGCAAGTGCACCCGGCAGCTCCCGATGCTTTGACGGCGGCGGTGATGGGGGGCCTACGCGTGCGGCCGGGGGAGCGGGCGCTCGACTTGTACGCTGGCGTCGGTCTTTTCGCCGGCCAGCTCGGTCTGGCCGTCGGGCCTGCTGGTCGCGTCGTCGCCGTCGAATCGTCGGCGGCCGCGAGTGCCGACGCGGTGGTCAACCTTCGAGACCTGCCGCGAGTGAGCGTCGTCCGGCTCGACGTTCGAAAGGCGTTGGCGAGCATCGTCGCCGGGCCTTTCGATGTCGTGGTGCTCGATCCTCCACGCTCGGGTGCCGGCGCGAAAGTCGTGGCGGCGATCTGCGCGCTGCGGCCTCGCGCTGTCGGGTACGTAGCCTGCGATCCGGCGGCTCTGGCGCGCGATCTGGCGACATTTCGCGATACCGGGTATGAACTGTCGTCGCTTCGAGCGTTCGATCTTTTCCCGCAAACGCATCATGTCGAGTGCGTGGCAATCCTCGAACCGAGCACCGGAAGCGGGCCGCGGTGAAAATGGCGACACGGTGAAACGGACGACACGGTGAAAGCGGCGACACGGTGAAAGCGACGCTCCTCTTGTGCGACGCCGCCCAGGTCGATCCCGCCGGCAAGGTGCACATCCTCGGCGCGGGATGGACCGTCGTCGGCGGAGGTGCGGGCGTGCCGTTACCCGGGCAGGCCGTCGTCGTGTTGGTGCACGTGCCGTGGCACGAGACTGTGCAGCCGCATTCGCTGCGGCTGCGGCTCGAAGACGCCGACGGGATGCCGGTGTTGATCGGGCCGCCTGACGCCCGCCATCCGCTCGTGCACGAGCAGACGCTCACGGTGCGCCGTCCTGCCGGAGCGCCCGAAGGCATCGAGATCGACGTGCCGGTCGTCGTCACGCTCGCTCCCGGGATGCTGCTGGCGCCGGGGCGGTATGCGTGGCGCTTGGAAATCGACGCGACGAGTCATGAGGATTGGATGACGTCGTTTCATGTACGGGGCGCCTAGTTGCTGGGGGTGCCACGTTGTTCGCTTCGGGCGCGGTGCTTCCGCGGCACGCGCTTATAGCAGTACGCTTGTCCTGCTTACAGGTTTCGAGGAGAGGACGCGATGGTGGACAGTTTCGGCAGCCGCGGCACGTTGCGAGTCGGCTCGACGTCGTACGAGATCTTCCGGCTCGACGCCGTCGAAGGTAGCGCCCGACTACCGTTCTCCCTCAAGGTGCTGCTCGAGAACTTGCTTCGCACGGAGGACGGCGAGAACATCACCGCCGATCAGGTGCGTGCGCTCGCGGCCTGGAAGCCCGATGCCGAGCCCGACACCGAAATCCAATTCACACCGGCCCGCGTCTTGATGCAGGACTTCACCGGTGTGCCGTGCGTCGTCGACCTCGCGGCTATGCGCGAGGCGATGGTGGCACTCGGCGGCGACCCCGAGCGCATCAACCCGCTGAGCCCAGCCGAACTCGTGATCGACCACTCGGTCATCGCCGACGTTTTCGGCCGCCCCGACGCGTTCGTGCGCAACGCCGAACTCGAGTTCGAGCGCAACAAAGAGCGCTACCAATTCTTGCGCTGGGGTCAAAACGCGTTCGCCGACTTCAAAGTCGTTCCGCCCGACACGGGGATTTGCCACCAGGTCAACCTCGAATACCTCTCGCGGGTCGTGTTCGAACGCAACGGTGTGGCCTACCCCGACACGCTCGTCGGCACCGACTCGCACACCACGATGGTCAACGGCCTTTCCGTGCTGGGTTGGGGCGTCGGAGGTATCGAAGCCGAGGCGGCGATGCTCGGCCAGCCGATCAGCATGCTGATTCCACGTGTCGTCGGCTTCAAGTTGAACGGCGAACTCCCCGAGGGCGCAACCGCCACCGACCTCGTGCTCACGGTTACCGAAATGCTGAGAAAACACGGTGTGGTCGGAAAATTCGTAGAGTTTTACGGCCCAGGTGTCACTAACGTGCCCTTAGCCAACCGGGCCACGATCGGCAACATGAGCCCCGAATACGGGTCGACCTGCGCGATTTTCCCCATCGACGAAGAGACGTTGCGTTACATGCGGTTCACCGGCCGGCCCGCCGAGCGGGTCGCGCTCGTCGAGGCTTACGCCAAAGAGCAGGGTCTTTGGCACGACCCGGCGACCGAACCGGAGTATTCCGAGCGGATCGAGCTCGACCTGTCGAGCGTCGTGCCATCACTGGCCGGCCCGAAGCGGCCACAAGACCGGGTCGCGCTTTCCGACGCGAAGCAGTCTTTTCGCGCCGTCCTCGGAAACTACGTGCAGCAGCGCGAGCCCGACGGCGGCTCGCTCGACGCGGCGTCCGCCGAGTCGTTCCCGGCGAGCGACTCGATCGCGATCGAGCGTGAGCACGCAAGCGACAAGCCGGTGTCGTTCGTCAGTGCCGGGGTCGACCGCAACGGTCGGCCGAGCAACCCGGCACGAGTGACCCTCGAAGACGGCACCGGCGTCGAGCTCGATCACGGCTCGGTCGTCATCGCGGCCATCACGAGTTGCACCAACACGTCGAACCCGTCAGTGATGGTCGGCGCCGCTCTGTTGGCGAAAAAGGCTGTCGAAAAAGGGCTTACTCGCAAGCCGTGGGTGAAGACCACGCTCGCCCCGGGGTCGAAGGTGGTAACCGACTACTACAACGCGGCGGGCCTGACGCCGTATCTCGAAAAGCTCGGATTCAACCTGGTCGGCTACGGCTGCACGACCTGCATCGGCAACTCTGGCCCGCTCGATCCGTCGATCTCGCAGGCAGTTGCCGACAACGACCTGGCGGTCGTCTCGGTACTTTCCGGCAACCGCAACTTCGAGGGCCGTATCCACCCCGACACCAAGCTGAATTACTTGACGTCGCCGCCGCTCGTCGTCGCGTACGCGCTCGCCGGTTCGCTTGACCTCGACATCACGACCGAGCCGCTCGGCACGGGTGCCGACGGGCAGCCGGTCTACCTGCGCGATATCTGGCCCACGGAGCGAGAGATCGCCGACGTCGTCGGGCAAGCAATCGAATCTCAGATGTTCACGCGCAGCTACAGCGACGTGTTCGCAGGCGACGAGCGCTGGAACGGGATGCAAATTCCAGAAGGCAGCCTGTTCGAGTGGGAAGACGATTCCACCTACGTGCGCAACCCGCCGTATTTCGAGGGCATGCAGGCCGAGCCATCGCCGGTGACAGACATTGAAAATGCCCGGGTGCTCGCGATGCTCGGCGATTCGGTGACCACCGACCACATCTCGCCGGCCGGCACCATCAAAAAGGATTCACCGGCCGGGCGCTACCTCGTCGAGCACGGAGTGCAGCCGCGTGACTTCAACTCCTACGGCTCGCGGCGAGGCAACCACGAGGTGATGATCCGCGGCACGTTCGCGAACATCCGGCTGCGCAACCTGCTCGCGCCCGGCACCGAAGGCGGCCTCACGCGGCACCTGCCCGACGGCGAGCAGACGACCATCTACGACGCCTCGGTGAAGTACGCCGAGGAAGGCGTGCCGCTGGTTATTTTGGCCGGCAAGGAATACGGGTCGGGCTCGTCGCGCGACTGGGCAGCGAAGGGCACGGCACTGCTCGGCGTCAGAGCTGTCATCGCCGAGTCGTTCGAGCGCATCCACCGCAGCAACCTCATCGGCATGGGCGTGCTGCCGTTGCAGTTCAAGGACGGCGAAACCCGCGAGTCGCTCGGGCTCACCGGCGAAGAGGTGTACTCGATCAAGGGGTTGGCCGGCAGTGGCTCAGGTCCGCTGCCGCGCGAGGTGACCGTGACCGCTGACGGCAAGGAGTTCCGGGCGATCGTGCGCATCGACACGCCTGGCGAGGCGGCCTACTACCGTCACGGCGGCATCATGCAGTACGTCTTGCGCTCGCTTTTGCATCGCTGAGGTCGCGGTCGTTCGGCGGTGCCGCGCCGACCGGCCGATGTTTGGTGATGCTCTTGCTGGCATAGGCTCACACGGAGAAGACTCACACATGGTGAGTGTTCGAGGGATCTACCGGCTAGACTCCGGCACGGCGGCGCACACGCGATTAGCGTCCATGCCGCGGTGTTCTGTCGAGGCGGCGAGGTGAGGAGCGACGTGGGTCTGCTCGAGCAAATAGAGGGCCCTAACGATTTGAAGCGCCTCGACGCGGGCAAGCTGCCCGAGCTGGCCGAAGAGATCCGCGACTTCCTCGTTGCCGCCGTGGCCAAGACGGGCGGCCACTTGGGGCCGAACCTCGGCGCCGTCGAGTTGACCATCGCGCTGCATCGGGTGTTCGAGTCACCGTTCGAGCCGATCGTGTTCGACACCGGCCACCAGGCCTACGTGCACAAGCTGCTCACCGGCCGCCGCGAGCAGTTCGCCCGGCTCCGGCAAAAGGACGGGCTCTCCGGGTACCCGAGCCGTGCCGAATCCGAGCACGACTGGATCGAAAACTCCCACGCCTCCACGGCACTGAGCTACGCCGACGGTCTGGCCAAGGCGTTCGCCGTCCAGGGAAAGAAGCGCACGGTCGTAGCCGTCGTCGGCGACGGCGCGCTCACCGGCGGCATGTGCTGGGAAGCGTTGAACAACATCGCGGCGGCGAAAGACCGCGGCGTCGTGGTCGTCGTCAACGACAACGGACGTTCGTATTCGCCCACCATCGGCGGGCTAGCAGAGCATTTGACGACGCTTCGAACCAATCCCGGGTACGAGAAGGCCTTGGCGAAGGTCAAGGAGGTGCTCGGTCGCACGCCGCTGGTCGGCGAGCCTTTGTACGACGCGCTGCACGGCATCAAGAAGGGCCTGAAAGACGTCCTGACGCCGCAAGGTCTGTTCGAAGACCTCGGGTTGAAGTACGTCGGACCCATCAACGGGCACGACGTGCCGGCGATGGAGGCGGCGCTTCGCCGGGCCAAGCGGTTCGGCGGTCCGGTGATCGTGCACTGCGTCACCCGTAAGGGCTTCGGCTATCCGCCCGCCGAAGACGACAGCGTCGACCACCTGCACGGCCCGGGCGCGTTCGATCCCCTTACCGGCAAGGAGCCGCCCAAGCCCGCGGGCTGGACGGGCGCGTTCTCCGATGAAATCGTCAAGATCGGCGCCGACCGGCCCGACCTCGTCGCGATAACGGCGGCGATGCTGCACCCGGTAGGGCTTGCCGCGTTTGCCCAGGCGTATCCCGACCGAATCTTCGACGTCGGCATCGCCGAGCAGCACGCGGTGACGTCGGCAGCGGGCATGGCGATGGGTGGTTTGCACCCCGTCGTATGCGTCTACTCGACGTTCTTGAACCGCGCGTTCGATCAAGTCTTGATGGACGTCGCCTTGCACCGGCTGCCGGTCACCTTCGTGCTCGACCGCTCCGGCGTCACCGGCGACGACGGGCCGACCCACAACGGCATGTGGGATCTTTCGATCCTCACGATTGTTCCGGGCATGTCCGTGGCGGCGCCGCGCGACGCCGTCCGGCTGCGCGAGTTGGTGCGCGAAGCTGTCGCGATCGACGACGGCCCGTCCGCCGTCCGGTTCCCGAAGGGCGGCCTGCCGCGCGAGATCGACGCGATCGAACGTGTCGGCAAGATCGATGTGCTGCGTCGCGATCCCGAACCCGACGTTTTGTTGGTTTCCTACGGAGAGATGGCGGGCCTTTCGCTCGACGTCGCCGCCCGGCTGGCGAGCGACGGCATCGCTTGCACGGTGGTCGACCCGCGGTGGGTGTTGCCGATCGACCCCGCGCTCGCGACGTTGGCGGCGTCGCATTCGCTCGTCGTCACCGTCGAAGACAACGGCCGGCACGGGGGAGCGGGCGTCACGCTCGCGACCGCGTTGCGAGACAGGGCCATCGACACTCCGGTGCGGCACCACTCGATCCCGCAGCGGTTCTTGCATCAAGGCAAGCGAGCCGACATCCTCACCGACATCGGGCTTACCGCCGACAACATTGCGCGTGAGGTTGTCGCGACCGTCGCCGGGCTTGCCGCGCTCGAGCACCACGCGGCCTACCTGCGCGGGCAGTAGCGCCCGCGCGGGCGCGCACCGGGCTGGGCGTCAGTGATACAGGACGTCGCGTAGCCAGCGTGGCTTGTCGGGTGCTGGATCGCGCAGCACGATTTCAGCGAGGTTGCCGCCCGGTAAGGCGGTAACCACTTCGTCTACCGTGAGCAGCACCGGGCGCGCGAAGCCTCGTTCTTCGTCGCCGGCGATCGACGCGGCGGCTTGCACGAAGGCCGGGTCGATGCGCGAAAGGTCGAGCCAGCCGCGGTTTCGCACGGGTACGGCGACCGCGCGCATGCCGCCGGCGTCAGCGCACAAAGCGCCACGGAAAACCTGCGAGGCGAGGAGCGTGACGACGTCGCAGTCGCCCATCGGGCGAAGCGGCGCGGACGCCGCCCGACGCCACCTCGACGTCGCCAAAGCGCCCATGTTTTCGAGGTATTCCACGGCCATGCGCCACCACGGGGTGGTATCGATGCGCGCGGCGTCGAGCACCGATTGAGGTGTGACGACGACCCGGTCGCGATCGGCCGTGTCGAGCCCGACAAAACCAATGCCGACGTCGAGACAGCCGCCGAGCACAGGCTGTCGTGCCCACGGTGAACCTTCGTGCAACGCGTGACCGACAGGCAAGCCGACGGGTCTGATGGTCTCGGCAAGTTCGTCGAGCGACCGTTCGGCGACAGCGCGCCGCACACGCAGCCACCGCATCAGGCGACGACGCGCCGACCCGCTGTCAGGCAACGCGTCGCCGACAGCGCGCGCGAGGTCGGCGTCCGAAACGTGAATCGCGGGCAGGCCCGGCAGCTCGACGCCGTCGTCGGTAGGCACGATGTCGATGTCGGCCAGCACGCTGACGGCGAGCACGCACCGGCGAAGCGCCGTCCGGTCCGCGGCATCGCGATGTGTGGCGCCCGGCCGCGTGCGAGCGGCCGATCCCCCCACGGGATTCGACATGGTGGTGACGCTACCGCGTCCGGGGTCTTGGTGGATACCGCGAGGAGGGTGACGCCCTGTTCGGTCAATCCTCGCGTCGCGATGCAATTCCGTCGTGCACGCTGACCCGGGAGAACGCTTTGGCCAACGGCCCCGCGACGAGCGACACCTGCCACTCGCGCGCGCCGTGGTCGCGAAGCGCGCAGGCCACGGCGTCGGGAGCCAGCGAATCGGGGGGCTGCCACGCGAGGCGGCGGACGGCGTCTGGCTGCACGAGATTTTCGGCCGGAAGGTTGTGCTCGTCGGCCAGCGCCGCCACGGCCGCCTTCGCGGCGATCAGCCGGTCGGCGGCGGCGCGGTCGCGCTCGGCCCATCGGTGCGCCGGCGGCGGCCCGTCGGAGTGACGGGCGACGCGAGGCAGTTCGCTTTCTGCCAGTTCGCGGGCGTCAGTTATCGCCTGCCACCAGTCGCGAAGATGCCGGCGGCTGCCGCGACCCACGAACTCCGCGGACGACGCGAGCGCTTTCGCGCTCGTGGGCGCCGTCAAGGCCACATGCACGATCGAAGCGTCGGGTAGCAGGCGGGTCGGCGACATGTCGGCCTCGCGCGCCAGCCGGTCGCGAGTCAGCCACATGGCGCGGACGACGGCTTGGCCCCGGCGGTTGCGCACCTTATGAATGCCCGAAACTTTTCGCCAGCGTTCGACCGGTGCCGCCGGGGCGGGCGCGGTGCGCACGTGCTCGAACTCCTCGGTTGCCCAATCGAGTTTGCCTTGCCTCATAAGCTCTTTCTCGAGCAAGCCGCGTAACTCGAGCAGCACTTCGACGTCGAGTGCGGCATAGCGCAGCCATGGCTCGGGCAGCGGGCGGGTCGACCAGTCGGCGGCGGAGTGTCTTTTTTCGAGCCGCTGGCCGAGCAAATTTTCGACCATGGTGGCGAGGCCGACTCGGGCGTAGCCGGCGAGCCGCCCGGCGAGTTCGGTGTCGAACAGGGCCGACGGGCGCATGCCGATTTCTGCCAAGCACGGCAAATCCTGGGTGGCCGCATGCACGATCCATTCGGCGTGCGACAACGCATCGCCCAGGGGTGAAAGGTCGGGGCAGGCGATCGGGTCGATCAAGAAGGTGCCGGCGCCGGCGCGCCGCAACTGCACGAGGTAGGCGCGGTGCCCGTAGCGGTAGCTCGAGGCGCGTTCGGCGTCGACGGCGACGGGACCATCTCCGGCCAGCAACGCTCGTTCGGTTTGGAGTAGCGCCTCGGGCGTGTCGACGATGCCGGGCACGCCGTCGCGCAAGACGAGCAAGGGGGCGAGTTCAGGGGTGGCGACGTCCGCCACGCTTGTCGCCGGGGGCAACGGCGAGGGTTGCGCGGGCACGCTGGCGAGCGACGACGCGCTGCTCAGAGAGTTGCTCAGAGAGTTGCTCGGGGAGGGGGAGACGGTGGGCGCGGCTGAACTCGCGTGTTCCGTCATGTCTCCACGGTACGACTCGACACCCGTAGATCACTGTCGTTACACACAACCAGCGTGTTATGCGACGAACCGGGCGAAATTGGTTGAACCGTCAGCGGATGACCCCCGCGCGCATGGCCAGCGCGACCATCTCGGCGCGATCGCCGGTGCCGAGCTTGCGGGCGATGCGGGCCAGGTGGCTCTTCACAGTGAGTGCCGAAAGCCCGAGCTCGTCGCCGATCTCCTTGTTCGAGCGGCCGTCGGCGACCAGACGCAAAACCTCGATCTCCCGGCCGGACAGCTCACTCACGCCGTCGTTCGTGGGACTGTTGCGCAGGCCCGCCGCGAGGAGGGACGCCACGGACGGATCGGCGTAAACGCCTCCGTCGAGCACGCGGCGTACGCCGTCCGCCACCACGACGGGAGACGCGGATTTGAGCAAGTAGCCTTGCGCCCCGGCGACAAAGGCGGCCCGCACGGAATAAGGGTCGTCCGCGGCCGAAAGCACGACAAGGCGTGGCCAACCCGCGTTGCGCAGTTCAGCCAGGAGATCGAGGCCTGATCCGTCGGGCAGTCCGACGTCGACGACGCATAGGTCGCGCGGGCCGCTGGCGCGGGCGCGTGCGCGGGCCTCCGCGACGCTCGCCGCTTCGATGATCTCTCGCGCTCCCATAGCGGTGAGGCGGCTCACCATCGACTCGCGCACCAGCGGGTGGTCGTCGACGACCATCGCGGTGAAGCCAGCGGAGTTTTCCGGCTGGGGCGGCACGTGCTCGACCAACGCCGTCACCCGGTCCTCCTCACGTCTTGGGCCGCGTGAACAGCGCGGCTCGTTTTTGCTCGACGGACGCCGGTTGCGGCCATCGCCCTTGTTGTTCCTCGTCAATCCATCGGACGGCGCAAGGCGCGGCTAAAGCTTTGGCCCAACGAACGTTGCTGCGCTCGGCCCCCTCACCCCTCCTCCAGTCCATGATCGCGAGTAGTTTTTGGCACCTATTGAGGTAATTGTCTTCCTGATCACGCCGACGCGTTACTCCGACCGGGCGGAATCCCCGGCCACGGCAACAGTTCGGGCGCCAAGGTGCCGAGACAGAGGCCGGACCTTCGTATGTCCACGCCTGGCCACGAGGAGACGAACGGTGAACTTCGATCGAGCGATCCGCAAGGTGCTTGCTGCTGCCTCCGCAGTGGGCGTGGTCGCCGGGCTCGTCGTCGTGGGTGGCACTGCCGCTTCGGCGTCCGACTCGTCGAGCGGACCGCGCCAACAAGCGATCGTCGCTCTCTCCGGGACGTCGGCTGTCAGCGTCGCCGGCATTCACGTGCAGGCCGTGCTTCCTGCGGTTCACAGCGAAATCGTGGACGGCGACGCGGCGGCCTTGGAATTACTCGCGCGGGCACCGGGCGTTTTGGGAGTATCGCCGAACGTGTCGGCGCACCTCGAGGGTTTCGCGTACGGCGGGCGGCACGGCAGCGGGCACGACAATGGGCACGGTTGGGGCGCGGGTGGCCAGGGCGACTCGCACGATTCGCACGGCAACCCACCCGCGAAAGGCAACCCACCCGCGAAGGGCAACCCTGGCAGCTCGGCGTCCGAAGGGGTCATCGCCCCGACGACGCTCGGCCAAAACGCTGGCCGCGGCGATGCCGGCCACGGCGTCACGATCGCGCTCATCGACACCGGCGTCACTGACACGGCCGCGTTGAACCGTGCGTCTGGCCGGTTGGTCGACGCGGTCGACACGTCGGGCCTGAACACCGACGACGGCACCATCGTCGAGCACGGTGTTTTCAGCGACGGCTACGGCCACGGCACGTTCATGGCGTCTGTCATCGCGGGCGGCAATGTCGCGGGCAGCGGTAACACGTCGCTTGGTGTCGCCCCGGGCGCGACGGTCGACGTCGTCAAAGTCGCTGACGACCAGGGCAATACCTCACTCGCCGCGGTCTTGGCCGGCCTGAACTGGGTCGCGACGCATTCCGACACCGTTGACGTCGCCAACCTTTCGTTGAGCGTCGATCGGCCTTCTGACACATACGGCATAGACCCGCTGAACTACGCGGTCACCTTGACGCGCGCTGCTGGCGTCACCGTCGTGGTCGCCTCCGGCAACGCGGCGGGTGAAGTCGGAGACCCCGGCTTCGCGCCCGCCGCGCTGACTGTCGGTGCTGCTGACACCACAGGCACGAATGCGAGTGTCGCTTCCTTTAGTGGTTATGCGGATGTCGACGGCGTCACCAAGCCGGACGTCGTGGCGGCGGGTGTCAACGTGCTCGGCGAAATGCCGGCGAATACCGTGATCGGCCAGCAGTTCCCGGAGGCGCGGCAAGCGAGCGGTCTCTTTAGGGGTGCTGGAACCAGTCAGTCGGCGGCTATTGTGAGCGGCTTGGCAGCGCTCTACTTGCAAGGCCACCACAAGGCGAACCCGTACGAGGTTAAGGCTGCGATCCGTGACTCGGCGCACAGCATCACTCACGACGGACACGACGGCCAGGGCCTTGTTTCCGTACCGAGCGGCGGGCGTTACAGCCTCTTCGACACTGGCGAATTCAGCCTGAGCATGGCGCAGTGGTACTCGACTGCGCCGGTCTGGGGCCCGTTCTGGCTCGACGATGCATGGAACCTGCGCAACTGGACGTTGCGAAGCTGGACGGCCGAGTACTGGAACCTTCGTTCCTGGGCGCTCCGCAACTGGACCTCTCACGACTTCGCGATCCGGACGTGGACCGTTCGTAACTGGACGATTCGCACCTGGTCGATTCGCACGTGGGCTGCCGCCTCATGGGGTGGCAGGTCATGAGCCGGGCATGGCGCTTGCGCGCCGTCGACCTGGGTGTCATGGCGGCGGCAGCCACTTTGCTGCCAGATGTGCCGTGGGGTCAGCCGGGTGTCCTCGGCCTCCCACTCCTAACGATCCTTATCGGAATTTCGAACGCGGCGCTGATCAATGTCACAGTTGCGCGGCAGCGGGTGACATTCACCCTTACTGAGGGTCTGATCGCGGGTGCGTTTCTAATATCTCCGGGCTCGTGGATTATTGTCCCGACGGTCGTTGGTCTAATCCCAATGATGGTGATCAACCGTTCGTCGGCTCTCAAAGTCCAGCACAACATCGCCCAGTACTTCGTTGCGGGCGCGATCGCAACATCCGTTTTGATGCATATCCAAGGCACAGTTCCCGCATGCATCGTCGCTATGGCGGTTTATTGGGTGGCGAGTCAAGTCATGTCTGCGCTGCCTCTTTCAATCGTTGGTGGAGAGAACTTCCGGGCGATGATCTTCGAGGATGCGTCGCTCCAAGTCGTACACGCCGCGGCGACGACAAGCATTGGGCTATTGGCTGCATGGCTGATCGTGAATGCGCCGCTCGGGTTACTCGGCCTGCTTGTCCCCGTGGCGTTGCTCTGGATTTCCTTTGACGAGCAGACATCGAAAAGTGGCGAGGCGCGGCTATTTGCAGAGTTGGCGCGCGGACAAGAACAAGCGGTCTCGCATTCGCTCGAGGTCTCTGCTCGCGTCGTCCTGACCGCTGCCGCGCGTGTTCTTGGCGGTGCGGACGTAGAACTTGTCGTCCTCGAACACGAAGGCCCGGTCGTCTACACCGGCGACGAGTCCGGCCAGACCTCGCGGCGTCGAGACCCCGAGGGCTTCGACGCTCCTTGGGTGCTTCGCGCGCTCGGCGCGCGCGGCGTCTTGACTGGTACGGAAGACAACCGCCCGTTCTGCTCCGCCGTTGTCGGCGACACTACCCAGCCGATGGCGGTGCTCATCGCCCGTCGCGCCGAAGGCAACGGCCACTTCGGACGCCGCGAAGCCACGTTGGCCGGAATCCTTGTCGGACAGGCGAAATCCTGGCTTTCGGTCGCTGAACTCACTGTTTCGCGCGACGAGGCGATCGCCCGCGCCGACGCCGCTGACGAGGCCGCTCGTTCGCTGGGCAACCTTGGTGCCGATACCGCTCCCGCTCTTGGCATGTTGCGCGAGTCCGCGGGCCGGCTGGCCCGGCTCGCGAGTGCGTCTTACGGCGAAGGAGCGGTTACCGACATCGTCGACGAGCTGCACTCCGTCGAGCGCGCGGTCGCCTCGTTGCTCGGCGCCATCGCCCTTGCGGCCGATCCTTCGCTGCGCGACCTCGACGACGAGATGGCCGACGAGTTTTCAATTCCGGCGGCCAGACACGAAGAAGACTGGACGACGACCGGCCTGGTCAATCGGCCCGAGACGGTTCGGTGAGTCGTCGAGGTACGGGAGAGGGGCTGCCGCTCGCGGTTTGGGCAGGCGGCTTCGTCGGCGCTGGCGCCTTCGCGACACTCGCGGCTGTCGTCGTCGGCCTCAACGCGTCCGCCCGGCTCGACCTTGCGGCCGTTGTCACCGTCATCATTGCCGCCGTTGTCGCGATCGCCGCAACGGTCGGGGGAGCCTACGCCGGTGCCCGTTTCGCGCGTGGCGTACGGCATTTGCGTGAGGACGCCGTCCGGCGTTTGCAAGACCCTGGTTCGAGTTCGACGGGCAGCGCCGCGGGACGGCTTGCGTCATTGACGAGCGTCGAACTGCTCGAACTCGCACGTACGCTCGACGCGTTGCACCTTCGCATCAGGGTCGCGGACGACGTCGCGGCGCGACACCGCCGCACCGCCGAAACCGCCAGTGCGGGCATGTTCGAACTGCTGTCAGGTCTGGTGGCCGCGGAAGAATCTGCCCGCGGGCAACTGTCAGCGGAGTTGCACGACACCGTTGCGCAGACTCTCATGCTGGCCCGCAGCGTGCTGTCCAGCGACACGATCGATCCGGCCATGACCTCGCACGCGGCAGATCTCGTTGCAGAAGCAGAAGACCAGGTTCGTGCAGTCATGGCTCGTACCCGTCCGCCTGCCTTGCGCGAGGGCGATCTCGCGCAGGCTGTCGTGGCTTTACGTGATGACCTCAACATTCGCTATGGCCTCGAGGTCTTTATCGACTGGCCTGAGTCGCCGTACCCGTTGCCACTTGTTACGGCGGTGACGTTGTATCGGTTCTTCCAGGAGTCGTTGCTCAACGTCGTCAAGCATGCGGACGTCGATGAAGCACACATTTCTCTCGAGGTCGATGAGCACTCCGTGCGCGCTGTGGTTCGCGACGAAGGCCCTGGCTTCGAGCTCGACAAGGTGAAGCCCGAACGTGGGCGTCACGTCGGATTGGGTTTGTTGCGCGAGCGTGTTCGGCTCGCCGGTGGCTCGCTGGCAGTCGATTCGTCACCCGGTCGCGGCACGACGCTGACGTTGTCGATGTCGCGCGCCGCACTGGCAGGAGGCGCTGGTTCCGCGCTGCAGCATTCAGCACCGCGTCGCAGCGATGCCAAAGCCGGCTGAGGTTTCCGCGACGTTTAGGCGGCTCGGCTGATCCAGCCTCGCCGGACAGCGGCAACGCCCGCCGCGAATCGTGTCGTGACGCCGAGTTCTTCCATGAGCGTCGCGATGTGGCGGCGTACGGTGCGGACGCTGACACCCTGTTGGCGCGCGATGGCCTCGTCTTTGAGTCCTGCGGCAAGACATTCGAGGACGTGTCGGCGCTGCGTATTTTCCTTTTCTGGAATGGGCACTCCCGGCGGAGCCCATGGTTCAGCTTGCTCCCACTTGAGTTCGAAGAATTTAGTAAGAGCGTTGACAAGAGCCTCATCGTGGATCAGTAAGCATGGGTATCCGTAAGGGCGGAGCGGAACCAAGGCGGTGTCAGTATCAACGATGAGCAGCTTCATTGGAAGTTTCTCTTGCGATACACGAATCTCTTCGCCATCGCGGTAGCCGGCAGTCATGTCATCGAGTCCACCGTCATCTTTCAGGAAGGCTGCGTCGTACAGCATTACCTGTGTGGCGCCGCGCTCTTTCAAGCGAGGAGCGAAATAGAAGTACTCCGCCGGATGAGGCTCGCCAGTCGGGAGGGTCCGCGACGCGCCGTACGGGCCGGTCGACCACTCCCGAAGGAGATTACGTGTGCTAAAGGCCAGTGCGTAGTGCAATGCAATGGCGTGTTCGTGCGACGAGATGAGGGCGCATGTGGTTTCGGCACGGCGTGCCGCCGCATGCAGTTCGACTCGCTGGTATTTGATTGCATAGGCCCCGGCTTGGTTGAGCCGCTCGCGGGTCTCAACGATCATTTGGTGCCATCGCGCGAGCAGGCGCGCGAATGCGACCTTCGGATCTGTGGGCAATAAGAGCCTGGGTACGCGACCCGCGATCATAGCGAGTCCGGCGTCTGAAAGAGCGGCCGCGGTGGCGTGCGCCTCGCTGGAGGTATCTGCAGGTAGGAGTCGACTGCCGTCGCCGATAAGTTTCTCGTACGCTGCGCGAAGCTCGTCCGGAATTAACGGTTCGGCCATGTGTTTCCCTTCTGCCCGCGTGGGTGGTGCCGACGCGAATCGTAAGGCAGTCCGGTGTCATTTGTGCCCGCCCGTGACGGCCACTCATGCAGCCGAATTGAGCCAGCCGCGGCGGACGGCGGCTACGCCTGCGGCAAACCGGGTCTTAACACCAAGTTCGCCCATGATCGCCTCGATGTGGCGCCGGACTGTGCGTACGCTGACACCCTGCTGGCGTGCGATGGCTTCGTCCTTAAGGCCAGCCGCGAGGGCGGCAAGGGTGCGCCGCCGCTGTGTATTTGCTTGCCGGACAATCGGCGTTCCGGGCGGAGCCCACGGTTTGGCTTCTGCCCACTTCAATTCGAAGAATTTGACAAATACGTCGACGAGAGCCTTGTCACGTATGAATAGACACGGATAGCCGTGCGGGCCCAGCGGAACCAAGGCCGTATCATCATCGATGATGAGCAGTTTCATCGGAAGTTTCTCTTGCAGAAGGCGGATCTCCTCGCCATCAGCGTATCCGGCTGCCATATCCTCCGGTCCATCTTGTTCGTCGAGGAAAGGGCTGTCGTAGATGATGATGTGCTCGACACCGCGCTTACGGAGCTCGGGCGCGAAGTAGAGCGACTCAACGGGGTGTAGCTCGCCTGTCGGCAATGTTATAGGAGCCCTGTAGGGCCCGGTTTCCCATTGCCTGCAACGGTGATCTGCGCTGAATGTGAGCCCATAATGGAGTGTGACGACTTGACCCCATGAACTTACGAGCAAGCAAGCTTTCTTGGTGCTGTGTCGTATCGCCGTCCGGATGGTCGTTCGCTCGAACCTAATGGCGGTGGACATCGTCGCCATAATGCGATCTCTCGTGTCGACGATTGCGGCGTGCCATCGCGCGAGGATGCGCGCGAATGCGGCATCAGGATCGGTCGGGAGCAGGATTGGGGGTATGTGAGCCTCGACCAACGCAAGTCCGATTTCCGACATCATCGTTGTGATTTGGTGGTCGTCGGTTGAGGTTGCGTTGACAGGCAGAAGACGGCTGCCCTCCTCGATGAGCTTCTCGTACGCTACGCGAAGCTGCTCGGGGATAAGCGGTTCAGGCATGAGCGGACAAGCCGCTTAGCGGCGGCGGCTGGGCAGCATGGCGACGCCCGGCGGTAGGGGAGCGAGACCTGCCGCGGACGTCAACACCTCGCCCCAGGCCTCGAGGTGCGGCCCGAGGTCGTCGTCGGGCGGCGTCCAGGATGCTCTTATTTCGACATGGGCGATGGGCGCGCGGCTCGACATCGTGCCGTAGCTTTCGGATCCGACCTTGGTGACGGTGCCGCCGAGCGCCCGCACCGGCGTCGCACGCCGCGAGAGGGCTTCGGTGAGCCAGGTCCAGGCCACCGCCGACAAGAACGGGTCGGCGGCCATTTCGGGTTCGAGTAGCGCTCGCACGTACGCGACCACCCGAGTGTCGCCCTGCCACGACTCCTGCCCCGCCGGATCATGCAGGACGACGAACCGCCCGGTTGCTGTCTCGTCGCCCGTTTCGTCGAGGACGTCGCCCGTGAGCGCGACCGCGTGCGGTGCGAGCCGCTGCGGCGCGGGGGCTTCGGCGAGCCGTAGTTCCGGACGCAGCCGTACCGCACGCAGGGTCGCGACGGCCCGCCCGAAGGAGGCCGGCAGGTCGGCGTAGACGTCTTTCGCTACCACGTCGAAAAGCCTAGGTCGGTACTGGGTTGGTGGCCGGACGGCGCGCCGGGCGGCGGGTCACGCTATGGCAACCATGCCGACGACCATGCCTTACGATCATGCCCGGCAACCGGCCGCGGCCAACGCCGACGATCGCGCTGGCTACGCTCGGCGGCTATGACCGCGGCGTTCGCTCTCCTCGCCAGCTTGGTGTGGGGGAGTTCCGATTTCGTCGGCGGACTGGTGAGCCGGCGGGTGCGCCCGCTGGTCGTCGTCGGCGTGGCCCATGCGATCGCGCTGGCGACGCTGGTCGTCATCGCGGCCGCGAGCGGGGCGTTCGCGACGAAGACCGACTACCTGCCGTGGGCGCTCGCCGCCGGTTTTGTCGGGTTCATCGGGCTTGTCGTGTTCTACCGAGCGCTCGCGACCGGAGTCATCGGTGTCGTCGCGCCCATCGCGGGGGCGGGAGCCGTGGTGCCGGTCGCCGCCGGCTTAGCCGGCGGCGACGCGCCGTCCGGTATTCAACTTGCCGGAATCGCGCTCGCCGTGGCGGGCGTGGTGTTGGCTAGCGGGCCCGAGCTTTCGGGAAAGGCAGGGCGCACGCCCGTACTACTCGCCATGGTCGCCGCGCTGTGTTTCGGTGCCGTGTACGTCTTGCTCGATCGCGCCGCGGAAACGAGCGTGCTGATGAGCCTGGTGGCCATGCGAATCGTCAGCGTGGCGATCGCCTCGTGCCTCGCGATCGGCGCGATCGCCCACGGCAGCCGGGCGGTGTTGGCGGCGGAAATGCCGGTCGGGCGCAACCTCGCGATGGTCGCCGTCGTCGGCTGGACTGATGCCGCCGCCAACGGCTTTTACGGGCTCGCGACCCGCGGCGGGTTGGTCAGCGTGGTCTCGGTGCTTGCGTCGCTTTATCCGGCAGTGACCGTGTTTCTCGCTCGAGTCTTGCAAGACGAGCGCATGCGGCGAATTCAAGCGATCGGGGTGATGTCGGCGCTTGCCGGCGTCGTGCTGCTCGCGGCGGGCTAGGCCGGCGTGACACCATGAGCACGTGAGCATCGAGCCGGACGACGCCCGTTCCACGCCCGCGACGAGCCTTTTTGTCCGTGCTTGCAAGGGGTTGGACGTGCCCCGCCCGCCCGTGTGGTTTATGCGCCAGGCCGGTCGCGCGCTTCCCGAATATCGGGCCGCGCGTGACGGCATCCCGATGTTGCAAGCCTGCGCGACGCCCGACCTCGTCGCCGAAATCACCATGCAACCGGTACGCCGATACGGAGTCGACGCCGCAATCCTGTTCAGCGACATCGTCGTGCCACTCAAAGCGATCGGTGTCGACCTCGACATCGTTCCGGGCGTCGGGCCGGTCGTCGCCTCGCCCATTCGTGAAATCGCGGACGTCGAAAAGCTGCGCGCCTTGACGCTCGACGATGTCGAATTCGTCGACGCGGCAGTGAAAATTCTGGTCGCCGAGCTAGGCGCGACACCGCTCATTGGGTTCGCGGGAGCGCCGTTCACTTTGGCCAGTTACCTTGTCGAGGGCGGCCCTTCGCGCACCCACGTGAAAACCAAGACGTTGATGCACGCGGATCCTGAGGTCTGGCACAAGCTGCTCGATCGGCTGGCGACGATCGCGACCGCCTTCTTGCGAGTGCAGATCGAAGGCGGCGCTAGCGCGGTGCAGCTGTTCGACTCATGGGCCGGCGCTCTTTCGGCGTCCGATTACCGGCGATTCGTTTTGCCGCACAGCGCGAAAGTGCTGGCCGGTGTCGCCGATCTCGGCGTGCCGCGCATTCATTTCGGGGTCGGCACCGGCGAACTGCTCGGCCTCATGGGCGAGGCGGGCGCCGATGTGGTCGGCGTCGACTGGCGGGTGCCGCTCGACGTCGCGGCAACGCGCGTCGGGCCGCGCGCGGTGCAAGGAAACCTCGACCCCGCAATGGTTTTCGCACCGTGGCCGGTGGTGGCCGAGGCGGCAGCCGACGTGATCGCCCGCGGCAAATCCGCGCGCGGTCATGTGTTCAACCTGGGTCACGGGGTGCTGCCTGAGACCGATCCAGGTGTGCTGACGCGACTCGTGGAGTTCGTTCACGACTCCTGAGGGCGCCGAGCGCGTAGCTTGCGGCGTCCGAAGAAAATCGCGGCGGCGAGCACGCCGACAACGGCGAGAAACGGCAATGCCGCGCCGAGGCCGGTGAAGAATGCCGAAGCCGTCGCCGTGAAAGCGTGCCAGCCGCCGACGAGTCCGCGAACGAAGCCAGGTTTGTGGCTTACGTGGGCTGCCGCGACAACGGGCGGCGTGGCCTCGAGATGCACTGTGATCGTGGCTGAGCTGGTTTGCGCCTTCAACGAATCCTGCTGCTGCTCTAGGGATTCTAAGTCGGCGTCTCGCTGCGAAAGTTGATTCTCGACACTCAGCAAGTCGGCTACGCTCCCGGCGTGATTCATCAGTTCGGTGAGCCGTGCGATGCTCGCGCGGGCGGCGTCGATGCGCGCGTTCACGTCGACCACCTTGGTCGTGACATCTTGTGAATCTTTGCTGCGCGCAACCTCGGTGCCGATTTTGGCGATCGCGTCGAGGGTTTCGTCGGCGTTGGCGGTCGGCACCTTCACGGTGACGGTGGCCGAGGCGTTTCCCGGCTCGTCAGATTGTTTCGGAGTCAGGTCGACGTCTTCGGCATAGACGACGCCGCCTTTTTCGCCGGCGACTGTTTCGACGGCGTTCACGGCCTTGTGGATGTCGTCGGTGCGTACGGTGATCGACGCGGTGACAATCACGCTTCGATTCACCAGTACGGGCCCGTTGCCGTTCGAGGCGCCCGCACCGCTGTCGGCCTTTGCCGCCGCGCTCGCACTGGCGACCGGCGCATCAGCCGTGAGCGCCTCCCCATGAGCGGCGCCTCCCGCGCTCGACTTCGTCGAACTCGCCGTGCAGCCGGTGAGCGCGAGCGTGAACGCGAAGACGAGCCCCGCGATCGAAATCACCTTGAGATGCATGGCGGCCTCCCTGCGCCCGTGGTCTGTCGGTGGTTTCGATCGCTTCCGCCGCTTCGAGGTTCCACCCTGCGGATCACGGTCCGGCCACGGTTTGCGAAGGTGAGTGGCGTGACTTCGGGTTCGCGACCGACCGTTGCCGTGGTAGGCGCCGGGATAGCCGGGCTCGCGGCGGCGTACGAGCTGGCGTGCGATGGGCGAGTCGCCGTCGTGGTGCTCGAAGGCTCGCCGCGCACCGGCGGCAAGGTGCTGCGCGGCGAAATCGCCGGCACGTCTACCGATCTCGGTGCCGAATCGGTGCTGGCGCGCCGGCCCGAAGGCGTCGGGCTGATCGGCGCGCTTGGCCTCGCCGACGACGTGGTGCACCCCGCGACCTTGCAGGCAAGTATCTGGTCGCGCGGCGCTCTGCGACCGTTGCCGGCGGGTCACGTGATGGGCGTGCCGACCGACCTGCGCGCGCTCGCCGCCTCGGGCGTGGTTTCGCGCGCCGCCGTCGCGCGCGCGGCACTCGATCGTGTGCTCCCGGCGACCAAGCGAGCCGACGACACGTCGGTCGCTGGTTTTATCGGACGTCGCCTGGGCCGCGCCGTGGTCGACCGTCTCGTCGAGCCGCTGCTTGGGGGGGTCTATGCCGGACGCGCCGATCAACTGTCGCTGTGTGCGACGTTGCCGGGCGTAGCCGCTGTCGCTGAATCGGGTTCGCTGCTGCGCGCGTTGCGGTCTGCCACACCCGCGGCGTCCAGCGGGCCGGTGTTCGCGGGCCTGCCCGGCGGCGTCGGCCGCGTGCCCGAAGCGTTGACGAAGTCGTTGATCGACTGGGGTGTCGACGTCCGGCTGAACTCGACCGTGCGCGAGCTTCGGCGTAACGGCGTCGGGTGGCAGCTCGTTGTGGGAGCGGCCGCGGCACCGACAGCGACGACAGCCGATGCCGTCGTGCTCGCGGTTCCTGCCGCGCCGGCGAGCCGTTTGCTGGCCGAAGTATCGCCCGCCGCGGCCGCGGAGTTAGGGGGTATCGAGTACGCGAGCATGGCGATCGCGACGTTCGCGTTTTCACGATCGTCCGTCGAAAACGGCCTACGCGGCAGTGGTTTCTTGGTGCCGGCGGTCGAGAAGCGGCTGATCAAAGCGGCCACTTTTTCGAGCGCGAAATGGGATTGGTACCCGCGCGATCTCGTGGTGGTGCGCTGCTCGATCGGGCGGTTCGGCGAGGCGGCCGAACTCCAGCGCGACGATCGCGAACTGATCGGCCACGCGCGGCGCGATCTCGCGTCGATCGCGGGTATCGACGCCGAACCCGTCGACGCGTCGATCACCCGATGGGGTGGCGCGCTGCCGCAATATGCGGTCGGTCACGTCGAGCGGGTCGCGCGTATCAAGAGCGCGATCGAAACCATTTCCTCGCTGGCGATTTGCGGCGCAGCGTACGACGGTGTCGGCATCCCTGCCTGCATCGCGAGCGGGCAAGCGGCCGCGACCCGCGTGCTGACAAAATTGCGCGGCGGGGGAGAATGAGCTTATGACTTCGCAGGTTTCAGATCACGCCGGCGTACCGTCACCGTCGTCCGGAGAAATCTCGACGACCTACGTGATGTACGCGGTCTTTCGCTGGCGGCGCGGCGACGCTCTCGACGATCGAGGGGCGGCGACCGCGGAGGTCGACGAGTTGCTTGCGCAGCTTGCCGAGAAAGGCGTCGTCACCCGGGGCAGCTACAGCGTCAGCGGTTTCCGGGCCAACGCCGATCTCATGTTCTGGTGGATCGCGCCGACCTCCGACGCCTTGCAAGAGGCATACCTGCGGTTCCTGCGTACTGAGGTCGGCAGAAGGTGCGAGCCGGTGTGGTCGTCGATCGGCGTGCATCGCGAAGCCGAGTTCAACAAAGCACACGTGCCTGCGCTGGTCGAGGGCAAGCCGCCGTGCGCGTACTGCTGCGTCTACCCCTACAACCGCACCAACGAGTGGTACCTGCTCGAACCGTCGCTGCGTGGCGCGATGCTCGCCGAGCACGGTGAGATGGGCCGCGAATACTCCGACGTCCAGGCCAACACCATTTCCGCCTTTGCCTTGGGCGACTACGAATTCCTGATCGCTCTCGAGGCTCCCGAGTTACACCGCCTCGTCGACTTGATGCGCTACCTTCGCGGTGCCAAGGCGCGTGAGCACACCCGCCTCGAGACACCGTTCTTCACCGGGCCTCGCCTGCCGATCGCCGACATCATCGCGGCGCTTCCCTAACCGCGCGGCCTCTGGCAACCCCTGTCCGACCCCTGAACATGTGCCACAGTGGGCGGTGGGGGTGAGGACGCATGAGTCCGGACGGCGCGACTTCCGGCGTCCGCAATAGTTACGTCGACGCGTTGCGGGCACTCGCTATCGCTTCAGTCGTCGTCGGGCACTGGCTGCTCACCGACGTCCGGTACGACGACGGCACGTTCGACGGCGTCGACGCGATCACCTACCGAAGCTGGGCGCCCTGGGTCACCCTCGCCATGCAGGTCGTGCCGATCTTCTTCCTGGTCGGCGGCTACGCGAACGCCATCTCGTGGGGGCGCAACGCCGAGCCGGGCCTCATCTTCGCCTCCTGGCCGAGCTGGCTTCGGCTTCGCATGCGCCGTCTCCTCGCGCCCACGGCGACCTACATGGCGGCCTGCGTCATGGCGGTCGCCGCCGCGCAGCTGGCCGGCGTCAATCCGCACAACATCGACGTGGCGGCCTGGGCGCTCGCGTTTCATGTTTGGTTTCTCGCCGCCTATATCGTGCTCATCGCCCTGACACCGCTGATGTACGAGGCGCATCGGCGCTGGGGTTTCGGCGTCCCGATTGTGATGAGCGTGCTGGCGGCGGGCATCAGCGCGGGCGCGGTCGCCTGGCACTGGCACGTCGTCGGCTGGGCCAACTACCTGTTCGTGTGGGGAACCTTCCATCAGCTCGGTTTCGCTTGGCGCGATGGCAAATTTGCCCGCCACCGAATGCTCGCGCCGGCATTCACGGGCATCACACTCGTGGCGCTGGTAGCCCTCGTCTGGCCGGGCCCGTACCCGGTCAGCATGGTGGGAGTGCCGGGGGCAGACATCCAAAACACGTCGCCGCCCTCGATCGCGTTGCTCGCTTTCGGCCTCGTTCAGTGCGGCCTGGTGCTCAGTGCCGAAAATGCCGCGAACCGCTGGATGGCTCGGCATCGCGCGGCGCGGATCCTTGCGCGGCAAGGCGCAGTGCTCACGATGCCCGTCTACCTGTGGCACATGGTGCCCGTGGTCGCGGTAAGCGTCGTCGTACTTCCGACCGGCCTGCTGCCCGCACCGCCACCGCGATCCGTTGCCTGGCTGGCCCAGCGGGTGCTATGGATCGTCGTCCTAGCCGCGGTTCTCGCGGCGCTCGTCGCCGTCCTGGCCATGGCACGACAGCAGTGGGCACGACAGCAGTGGGGACGACGCAAAGCTGCCGCGCTCGACCACGCGCGCGCACTCGACGCCGGGCCGCACCCAGCCGCGCTCGTCGCCGGCCTCGTCGTGATTGTCGTGACGCTCGCGCGGCTTGCCATCGACGGTTTCGCCCCGAACGGGCGCGCCGACCTCGTGACGTTAGCCGCCTTCGCGCTCGGTACGGCGATGGTGCTCGCGATGCCGTCGCGCGCGTGTTCGCTGATCAGGCCTCTTCGCCGTCGGCAGGCTCGAGCGTCAGCGAGATTGAGTTGATGCAGTACCGGTCGTCGGTGGGCGTGTCGTAGCCCTCGCCGTGAAACAGATGGCCGAGATGCGATCCGCAGCGGCGGCAGCGGGCTTCGATCCGGCGCATACCTAGGCTGTTGTCGACCTCAAGTTCGACAGCGTCGTCGTCGGTGGGGGCGTAGAACGACGGCCAGCCGCAGTGCGATTCGAACTTGGTCTCGCTGCGGAACAGTTCGGCCCCGCACGCGCGGCAGCGGTAAACGCCGACCGTCTTGGTGTCGGTGTACTTCCCGACGAACGGCGGCTCCGTAGCGGCTTGTCGCAGCACCGCGTACTCGTCAGGAGACAGCTCGGCCCGCCACTCCTCGGCGGTCTTCTCAACCTCGTACATAGGCCCGAGCGTACGCGAGCGGCCGCTGCCCCGCCGTCTACTCCGCTCGCGCTCCTCCGCTCGCGCTTGATGCTCGCTTTGGAGTCGGCTCTTGGGCGGGTACGGTCGGCTCATGGCACCTGCACCGGCGATCGAGCTTGACGTCGACGGCCGAACGGTCCGCGTCAGCAACCCCGACAAGGTCTACTTCTCAGCCAGGGGCGAGACGAAGCTCGACCTGGTCAACTACTACTTGTCTGTTGGTCCCGGAATCGTGCGGGCGCTGTTCGAGCGGCCGTGCACCTTGCAGCGATTTCCGGACGGCGTTGAAGGCGAGGCGATCTACCAGAAACGGGTTCCGGCGCATCGGCCTGACTGGGTGCAAACCGCGCGGGTAAGCTTTCCGAGCGGGCGGCATGCCGACGAGTTGTGCGTCACCGAAATAGCCGCCGTCGCGTGGGCCGCGAATTTAGGCACGATCGTTTTTCACCCGTGGCCCTCGAGGCGTTCCGATACCGAGCACCCTGACGAGTTGCGCATCGACCTCGACCCGCAGCCGGGCACCGATTTCGATGACGCGCGGCGGCTTGCCGCCGTCGTCCGCGAAGTGCTTTCCGAGGTCGGCTACATCGGCTTTCCGAAAACGTCGGGCGGCCGAGGTATTCATATTTACGTGCGGCTGAAACCGCTCTGGACGTTCACCGAGATTCGCCGTGCCGTGTTGGCGTTCGCCCGTGAAGTCGAACGTCGTATGCCGGAGTTGGCCACCACCAAATGGTGGAAAGAAGAACGCGGCGAGAAAGTATTTCTCGACTTTAACCAAAATGCCCGCGACCGTACGATCGCGGCCGCTTACAGCGTACGCGCTTTTCCAGATGCCACCGTCTCTACTCCGGTGACCTGGGAAGAATTGGCGGACGTCGATCCGCGCGATTTCACCATTGCCACCGTACCAGCGCGCTTTGCCGAACTCGGCGACCTACACGAGCGCATCGACGACATCGCTCACGACCTTACGCCGCTGATAGAAATGGCCGACCGCGACGAGCGCGATTTCGGCCTCGGCGACGCGCCCTACCCGCCGAACTTTCCCAAAATGGAAGGCGAGCCGATGCGCGTGCAACCGAGTCGCGCCCGCAAGAAGGCATAGCGCCGGCCTGGCGCGGCCCCCTGGCGGGCCGAGGACAGGCTAAGACCCCCGAGGACAGGCGTCCTAGTCTGTCCTCGGGGGTGCTGACCACGTTTACGTGATCAACTTCAGGGGTGCAGGGCTGCGGCGCGGGCGGCAATCGCGGCGCCGCGGGCACCGGCCATGTCGCGGTCAGGCACGACGGCGAAATGCGCGACGTCGAGTTGCTCGTCACGTAACGCGGTGTGCGTGCGCACCGTGGAGAGAAACCACTCGCGAAAGGCGGGCGCTGCTTCGACGACTCCGCCGCCGACGAAATAAGCGCTCGGGTCCATAAAGTTGCTCGCGATCGTGAAAAGCCGGCCGATCGCGATTGCCTGCTGGGTAAAAATTTCCAAGGCGAGCGGGTCGCCAGCCTCGCCCAAAGCCCGCACTTTCTTCGCGGCCACCTGTATGTCGAGGTCGGCGAGCTCGTGGTGCGGAAACCGGCTCAGCCAGTAGGGCAGCAAGTTGTGCTCGATACCCGTCAGCGAGGCGATGCTTTCGACGTCCCCGACAAAACCGCAGTTGCACGAGGGCATCGGCTGATCGTCGGCGAGCAGCCCCTCCATCGGGATGTGCACGTGACCGAGTTCGCCCGCCATGCCTGCCGCGCCGCGTATCACTCGCCCGGCCTCGACAACGCCGCCGCCAAGGCCGGTGCCCACGATCGCCGACACCGACGAATGCGCGTCGGCTCGCACGCCGAAATAGACGTGATGCGCGTACAAAGCGGCCGCGTTGCCGTCGTTGTTGTAGACGACCGGCAACCCGATGCGGCGTTCGAGCGCGCCTCGATAGTCGAACCCTCGCCACGCTTCTTGTGAAAAGTTGGTGGCACCCTTCGACGAAATGACGCCGTCGGCGCTTGCCGGGCCGGGGGTGTCGAGGCCGACTCCGCGCACTACCGACGCCGGAAGGCCGGTGACCTCCAACACGTTGAGCATCGCCGCGGCGAGGCATTCGACCGCGACGTCGGGCCCCTCGCCGACACGACTCGGGCTTTCGACCATGCGGTCGACGAGAAATTCGCCGCCGTCGGAGAGCACGGTGGCGTTGTTCGAGTTTCCGCCGTTGTCGAGGCCGACCACGACCCAATTCGGCGCAGGCGCAGCCATGACCTCTCCCTCGTCGTCCCGTTTGCGCCGATTCTAGCGAGAGCCGCTCAAAACGTCGGCAAGATCGAAGCGAACAGGTTGATCAAGCTGGGCGTATGTGCACGACTCCGGCTCACGATCGGGTCGCCAGCGCCGAAACTGCGTCGTGTGCCTGAACCGGCCGCCTTCCATGTGGTCGTAGGCCACCTCGCACACGAGACGCGGGCGAAGCGGCACCCAGCTGAGGTCTTTTCCGGCGTTCCAGCGCGTCACGCCGCCCGGACGCCGATCGCCGACGCCACTCACCGCCGCCGGCGACCACGGGTGCTCTGCTTCAACGACCCGATACGGCTCCAATTCGCTGATCAGCTCACGGCGCCGGACGGCGGAAAACGCGCCGCATACCCCGACGTGCTGCAACGCTCCGGCGTCGTCGTAAAGGCCGAGCATCAAGGAACCGACGGCGGTTCCGGGTGCCGACGCGCGGTGCCAGCGAAAACCCGCGACGACGCAATCGGCGGTGCGTTCGTGCTTAATTTTCACCATGACTCGCTGATCGGGTTTGTACGGCAGGTCGACGGCTTTGGCGACCACCCCGTCGAGTCCGGCGCCTTCAAAAACGTCGAACCACTGCCGCGCGAGGTCGAGCGAGTCGGTGGCCGGCGTGATCAGCACTCGGGAGTCGCCGGCGGGAACGATCGATTCGAGCAGCGCACGACGCCGCGAGAACGGTTCGTTCATCAGCGATTCGTCGCCCAAGGCCAGCAGATCGAAGGCGACGAACGACGCTGGCGTTTCAGCGGCGAGCTTCTTCACGCGAGACGCGGCCGGATGGATACGTTGCAGCAACGCTTCGAAGTCGAGCGAGTCGCCTCGAACGATCACGATTTCGCCGTCGGCGACGCAGTGCGCCGGCAGGGTCTCGCGAATCGCGTCGACGACTTCGGGAAAGTAGCGCGTGAGCGGCCGCTCGTTGCGGCTGCCGAGTTCGATCTCGTCGCCGTCGCGGAAGACGATGCAGCGAAAGCCGTCCCACTTCGGCTCGTACACCATGCCGGCGGGAATGGCCGACTCGGATTTGGCCAGCATCGGCTTGATGGGCGGCATCACCGGAAGCTCCATGAGGCCATGATTGCGCGCGAGCGGAGCACGACGACAAGGCGACCCATCCCGGGCGCGTCGCGCCGAGACGGTCATCGGCGCGTGACACCCTCGTGGCGTGCGTTCGAAGAAGCTGACCTCCATCGAACTGTTCGCGGGTGGCGGTGGCATGGCAGTCGGCCTTCACTTGGCTGGCCTCGAGCATGCGGCACTCGTGGAGTGGGACGCGAAAGCCTGCGAAACGCTGAGACGTAACGCGACAGCGGGACGCCGAGGCCCGTGGCGTCCGGAGGCCGTCATCGAAGACGATGTTCGTCACTTCGCGGAAAATGTGGCCTCGGCCGTCGACGCGGACGTCGACGTCGTCGCGGGAGGCCCGCCGTGCCAGCCGTTTTCCCTTGGTGGGCTCCATGCCGGCGATGACGATCGACGCAACATGTTCCCCGCCGCGATCGACGTCGTCCGTCGCACGGAACCCAAGGCGTTCGTGTTCGAGAACGTGCCCGGCTTGGTGAGGCCGTCGTTTCGCCCGTACTTCGATTACATCGAGTCGCGGCTTCGCGAGCCTACGGTGCTGGCACGGCGGTCCGAAACGTGGCGCGATCACCGCGACCGGCTTGCCAAGAAGCCGCGAGGCGCGAGGTCGCTGCGATACAAGGTCACCCACGCGGTACTGAACGCGGCCGACTTCGGCGTGCCGCAGGTACGTCGCCGCGTTTTCATGATCGGTATACGTGAACATCTCGGCGTCGAATGGTCGTGGGACGACCTGCGCAAGCCATATTCGGACGACGCCTTGATGTACGCGCAGTGGGTCGAACCGAGCTATTGGGAGGAGCACCACCTCGAACCTCCTCCCGTGCCCGACTCGATATCCGGCGATCGACTGCACCGGCTAAAGCTCGAAGGGCCCCCTGCAACCAGACGCTGGCGCACCGTGCGCGATCTCGTCGCGGGCCTACCCGCGCCGGGGATCGGGGAGTCGCCGGAAGGTGTGCTGAACCATATCGGCGTTCCTGGCGCGCGCGCATATCCGGGCCATACCGGAAGCCTTATCGACTGGCCGGCAAAGACGATCAAGGCGGGCGTTCATGGTGTTTGCGGTGGCGAGGCCATGATCCGCGATTGGGATGGAGCGCTGCGGTACATGACCGTGCGCGAAAGCGCGCGGGCGCAATCCTTCCCAGACTGGTACGAATTCGTGGGCGCGAGATCGACAGCCATGCGCCACATCGGAAATGCTGTCGCGGTAGAGGTGGCGCGTGCCGTCGGCGTAAAGCTTCGGGCAACACTTCGGGCAGCCCGGTCTGAAACGCTGTAGGCGACGAACGATTTAGGCGGATGGCGCGGTGACAGACGATGGCGAGCCGTGACCCAGCCGTTACCTCCTACATCATGTCGCACGTTCGGTCGCGTGATACTGAGCCTGAGATGCTGCTTCGCCGGGAATTGTGGACGCGTGGCCTGCGATACCGGATCCATTCAAAACTCCCGGGCAAACCAGATTTGGTCTTTACGCGGCGTCGGCTCGCGGTATTCGTCGACGGTGATTTTTGGCACGGGCACGGCTGGGCGGCACGGGGCTTTACCAGCATGGAAGAACAATTCCGCAACCATCGCGACCCCGATAAGTGGATCGCCAAGATTCGCCGTAACGTCGAGCGAGATCGCGAGGTTGAGCGCCGTCTTCGCGACGCCGGCTGGAGGGTGTACCGCGTTTTGGAGAGCGAGATTCGCGCGGACGTCGCCTCAGCCGCCGATGGCGTCGCGCGCCTTTTGGCCGGCAGGGAAGGAAGGGAGGACAGCCCTCCTCATCGACGCACCTCGTAGCGCGCGTAGAGCAGCTCGTCGTCGTCCAGCAATAGGTGGGTCAGCCGAAGACGCGCCGGCGGTTGCATGACTGGGCCGTCGAGGATGCGTCGCGACGGCCCGCCGACGAGCAGCGGTGAGATGGTGAGGCACAACTCGTCGAGGGCACCGCTCGCGGCGACGTCACCGAGCAGGGTCGGGCCGCCTTCGCACAGCAGCCGGTGGTAGCCGCGCTCGGCCAGCGCCTCGACCATCAGCGGGGGCTCGACGACTTTCGCTCCGGCGAGCACGACGTCGGCTACCTTGCGGGCTTCACGTAGCCGGTCTTGCGGCGCGGTCTCGCAGGTGACGACGATCGGCCGTTGCTTCTCGTTCGTGAAGTAGCGCGACGAGAAATCGAGCCGGAGCTGGTTCGACACCACGGCCATCACCGGCGCGGGCGGCTGGCCGGCGGCGGCACGCGCGGCCTGGTACTCCTGGCGCACCCGCGCCGGACCGTAGCCTTCGGTGATCACCGTGCCGGAGCCGGCGATGACGACGTCCGACAGCGCCCGGAGCAGGCCGAGCACGCGTTGGTCGGTCGGGTTGCCGAGCCCGCCGGCGCGGCCTTCGAGAGTCGCGGCGCCGTCGGCGCTCGCGATCATGTTGCCGCGCAGCCACGGCCGCTCGCGCACGGAGTCGGGGTAGGCGTAAGCGGCGACGAGGTCGATGTCGTCGGCGGGTGTCGGAAGCAGTTGGCGCACGCGAACAGTCAATCAGGACGCCGGAGTCGGGTGCCGCAGGATCGCGACGGATTCGCCCGGCAGGCGCACCTCGCCGCCGCGGACTTCGACGGACGCCGACGAGAGCAGCACCTCGGAGGCGGGTGACGAGACGGCATGGGGCGCGACGACACGAGGTTCGGGGGAAAGATTGGCGACGACGACCACCGAGCCGCGGGTGACCGTCATGGTACGCGCTCGATCGTCAGCGACCGCTTCGACGTTGCCGAACTCGCCGTCGCGCAGATCGGGCTGGCGCCGCCGCAACGCGATCAGGTCGCGATACCACCGCAGCGTGTCGCGATGCTGCGGTTGCTCGACTTCGTTCCAGTCGAGGGTCGAACGCGCCCTCGTCGCCGGGTCTTGCGGGTCGGGCACCTCGTCGGGGCGCCAACCGAACGCGGCGAATTCGGCACGACGCCCGTCGCGCACCGCGTCGCCGAGCGAAGCGTCTTGGTGGTCGGTGAAGTACTGCCACGGGGTCGAGGCGCCCCATTCTTCGCCCATGAACAGCATCGGGGTGAAGGGGCTCGTCAGCACGAGCGCCGCCACCACCTTCGCGAGATCGGGCGACACCAGATGACAGAGGCGTTCGCCGCGGGCGCGATTCCCGATTTGGTCGTGGTTTTGCGAGTAGCCGAAGAGCTGATGCCCGCACACCGACGGCGGTAGTGGGCGGCCGTGCCGGCGCCGTCGATGCGGCGAATACTGGCCGGCATAGACGTAACCGCCTGTCAACGCGGTGGCGAGATCGGCGAGCAACCCGAAATCCTCGTAATAGCCCGACTTTTCGCCGGTCACGACAGTGTGAATCGCGTGGTGGAAGTCGTCGCTCCACTGGGCGTGAACGCCGTAGCCGCCGAGGTCGCGCCTGACGACGATGCGTGGGTCGTTTCGGTCAGACTCGGCGATCAAGACCAGCTGCCGGCCGAGTTCGGCGCTGAGCGCGTCGGTTTCTGCCGCCAGCTGCTCGAGAATGTGCGTCGCCGATGTGTCGACGATGGCGTGGACGGCGTCGAGCCGCAGCCCGTCGAGCCGGTAATCGCGAAACCACATCAGCGCGTTGTCGATGAAATAGCGGCGGACGACGTCGGAATCGGCCTCGCTGAAATTGACCGCCTTGCCCCAGGGCGTCGAGTAGTGATCGGTGAAATAAGGCCCGTACGCCGGTAGCACATTGCCGTCGGGGCCGAGGTGGTTATAGACGACGTCGAGAATCACCCGCAAGTCGCGCCCGTGGCAGGCGTCGACGAAGCGCTTGAAGCCGTCAGGCCCTCCGTAAGAATTTTGGACGGCGTAAGGGAAAACGCCGTCATAACCCCACCCGTGCTTGCCCGGAAACGCCGCGACCGGCATGACCTCGACGGCGTCGACGCCAAGGCCGACCAGGTGGTCGAGCTTGGCGGTCGCGGCCTCGAACGTTCCTTCAACGGTGAAGGTTCCGATGTGCAGCTCGTACACCACCGAGCCGAGCACGTCGGCACCGTTCCATGAATCGTGCTGCCATGCGAAGGCGGCGTGGTCGACGACGCGGCTTAATCCGTGAACACCGTGCGGTTGCCATGCCGAGCGCGGGTCGGGCAACGGGGTTTCGCCGTCCAGTGAAAAGCCGTAATCACAGCCGCTTTCGAGGTCGGCGTGCCACCAGCCCCGACCGGTCGCCGACATCGGGCGCGATCGCCCGTCGACGACGGCGTCGACGCGCCCGTGGCGCGGCGCCCACACGGTCGTCACCGACGGCGGCTTCCGGCACCGAAGAGGGTCACGAGCAGCGCCGCGATGACGACCTGGATCACGAAGATGGCCCAAAAGCCGACGTGGGCGGCGACGCCGATCGCGGTGCCCGCGATCGCGCCCACGATGCCGATGCAGATGGTGAGCAAGCAGCCGAGCGGACGACGGCCAGGCGCGAGAAAGCGGCCTAGCAGGCCGATGACCAGCCCAGCCACGAGCGCCGAAACGACTCCGGATATCTCCATGCTGCCTCCCTACGCGCCGGTCGTCGTCAACGTCACCCCGGGAACGAGGAGCGCGGCGGTCGCGCCGCGCAACACTTCCTCGACCTTGCGCGCGCCCGCGCCGTGCTCGCGGCCGCTCAACGCGTCGACCCAGGTGCCTTTCGGCAAGACGATTTTCGTGTCGCGCCAGCCTCCGGTACGACGCAGCCGGGCGGTAAATCGCGCGGCGAGCGTCACGAGCGAGCCAGACCGTGCGAATGCCACCAGATGTTCGGCGGCTGGGCCTTGGGCCAGCAGCGGCTCGTAGCTGGCAAACCATTCGGGGTGCTCGCGTCGCAATCGCAGCACGGTGGCGGTGATGCGTAGTTTGTCGTCGAGCAACGACAGCAAGGCCTCGCGCCGCACGCCGAAGTCGACCGGCCCGCGATTGTCGGGGTCGACGAGGTTGAATGTCGCGAGTTCGCAGCCCTGGTAGATATCCGGAATACCGGGCATCGTCAGCTGAATCAACTTCTGCGTCAACGAATTCGCGGCGGCGGCGGGTTCGATCGTGGCGACGAACATGCCAACATCCGCCATGACGCCGTCGTCGTCGAACACCGCGTCGACAAAGCGGCGCACGGCGGCCTCGTATCGTTCGTCGGGCCGATGCCACGACGTCGCGAGCTTGGCCTCGCGGGTCGCTTTTTCCATGTATCGGACGGCGCGGGGCGCGTCAAGCGGCCACGCGCCGACGATTGTCTGCCAGAAGAAATATCCGGTGCGAGCGTCTGGGCAACCCAACTTTTCGCCGAGCGAAAGCCATCGGGTGACGGCGTGCTCCCATTCGTCGGCCACTTCAGACAGGACGGCGATGCGGGCCCGCACGTCTTCGCCGCGCTTGGTGTCGTGCGTCGACAACGTGGTCATCGCGGACGGCGAATGAGCCTGCAAGGCCAAGGAGAATTCGTGGAACTCAGGAATCGAGATTCCGAATTTCGCGGGGTCGCCGCCGACTTCGTTGAGCGACAGCAGCCGGGAATGCCGGTAAAACGCGGTGTCTTCGACGCCCTTGGCGTAGAGCGCGGCGGCAGTTTGCCCGAAGCGGGTCGCGAACTCGCTGCCGTCGAGAGCGTGGGCGAGCACCGCTTCGACGTGGCGGCTGTTGTGGGGGCGTCGCCTGATCGCTTCTTCGCACGCCCGCTCGAGCGATTCGACAGTGCGCGGTGAGGTGGCGAACGGCCGGTACACGTCGAGGCCGCACAAAACATCGACGATCGCCTCGCGCGCTGAAGCACGCTCGCCCGCCTCGCCGCCGGGTAGCAAACGAGCGAGCCGGTTCACTTCCGGAAGCAGCACTTGCTCGGCGACAAGTCGCTTGCCCGTCTCGGCAACCGGAGCGAATTCCGGTGCGTCGCCGGTAGCTTCGGTGTAAATCCGGTTTAGCGGCGCCTCGCCTCGAGGGTCGACGAGCAGGCTGTTCACCGCGTTTAACGCGTCGTATCCCGTGGTGCCCGCGCTCGCCCAGTCGGGCGGCAGCGGTTCCCTACGGGCCAAAATCTTTTCGACGACGGTCCACCGAGAGCCGGCGACTTGCGCGAGTCGGGCCAGGTATTCACCAGGGTTGGCCAAGCCGTCGGGGTGGTCGATCCGCAATCCATCGATGGCCCCCTTGCCGACCAACTCGACAATCACGGCGTGCGTGGCGTCGAATACTTCGGGGTCTTCGACCCGCACGCCGATCAGCGAGGTGATGTCGACGAAGCGCCGGTAGTTGAGCACGGACGCCGCGGCTCGCCAGTCGGCGAGCCGGTAGTGCTGCGCTTCGAGGAGTTCTTCAAGCGGCAACGACTCAGTACCCTCGGCGACGGGGAAGCGGTGGTCGAAGTAGCGCAGCACCGGTTCGCCGTCTTCGTCGGCGACGCGCAGATTAGCCAGGTTGTGAGCGAGTGGCCCGTCGAGGAACGGCAAGACGACGCGGCCGCCGCCCGCCTGCCAGTCGATGTCGAACCAGCGCGCGAAGGGCGAGGACTGGCCTTGACGCAGCACCGACCACAACGCGGCGTTCAACGTTTCGGGGACAGGAATAGCCATGTGGTTCGGCACGATGTCGACGACGACGCCCACGCCACGCGCCCTCAGCGCTTGCGCCATCGTGTCGAAGCCGTTTTCGCCGCCGAGTTCGGGGTTGAGTCGCGCGTGGTCGACGACGTCGTAGCCGTGGGTGGAGCCCGGTGTCGGGGCGAGGATCGGTGACAGGTACGCGTGTGTGACACCGAGGTCGGCGAGGTAGTCGGCGAGGTTCGCGACGTCAGCGAACGTCAACGCGGGGCCCATTTGGAGCCGGTACGTCGAGCGAGGGATGTCGTCAGACGGCACGTTGCAGCACCAGCGCCGATCTGGCTTCGACCTTGACGACGGTCTCGGCCTTGAGGGTCGGCCGTTCGACGTCGACCGGGCTTGTTGTGTCGACCGCGATCTCCCAGCGTTCTCCGTACTCGGCGGCGGGAAGCGTGAAGTCGATCTCGGCGTCGGCCGCGTTGAACAGCAGCAGGAACGAATCGTCGACGACCTTTTGACCACGCGGATCGGGCGAAGGAATCGCGTCGCCGTTCAAGAACACCGCGACCGATTTCGCGTAACCGGTGTCCCAGTCGCTTTGCGTCATTTCAGTACCGGACGGCGTGAACCACGCGATGTCGCGCAGGGCCTCGCCCGCCACGTGCAAAGGCTTGCCGTCGAAGAAGCGGCGGCGCCGGA
This sequence comes from Actinomycetales bacterium, assembly GCA_040255675.1. Classification (GTDB taxonomy): domain Bacteria; phylum Actinomycetota; class Actinomycetes; order Acidothermales; family Acidothermaceae; genus JBDZVM01. The sequence continues at coordinate 123,739 of JBDZVM010000006.1, forward strand.
ATACCGGATGGTCGTGACGCAACTTCGTCAGCAGTCGGGTGAATTGCAACTGGACGTCGTGCTGAGAATTCTTGTTCCAATCGATCCACGACGTTTCGTTGTCTTGGCAGTACGCGTTGTTGTTACCGCTTTGAGTGCGGCCGAACTCGTCGCCGTAGAGCAGCATCGGAACGCCTTGTGACACCAGTAAAGTGGTGAGGAAGTTGCGTTTTTGCTTTTCCCGCAGGGAAAGCACTTCGACGTCGTCGGTTGGCCCTTCGGATCCGCAGTTCCACGATCGATTGTCGTCGGTGCCGTCGCGGTTATCCTCGCCGTTGGCTTCGTTGTGCTTGTCGTTGTAAGAGACGAGGTCTTGCAGTGTGAATCCGTCGTGAGCCGTCACGAAATTGATCGACGCCATGGGGCGGCGTCCGGTTGCTTCGTAGAGGTCGCTCGACCCGGTGAGGCGAGAAGCGAACTCGCCGAGCGTGGCCGGCTCACCCCGCCAGAAATCGCGGACCGTGTCGCGGTACTTGCCGTTCCATTCGCTCCACAGGGGAGGGAAGTTGCCGACTTGGTAGCCGCCTTCGCCGACGTCCCATGGCTCGGCGATGAGTTTCACTTGGCTCACCACCGGGTCTTGTTGCACCAAGTCGAAGAACGCCGACAACCGGTCGACGTCGTGAAGTTCGCGCGCGAGCACCGACGCGAGGTCGAAACGAAAGCCGTCGACGTGCATCTCGGTGATCCAGTAACGCAGCGAATCCATGATGAGTTGCAGTGCGTGGGGGTTGCGCGCATTGAGGCTGTTGCCGGTGCCGGTGTAATCCATATACATCGCCGGGTTGTCGTCGGTCAGCCGGTAGTAGGCGGCGTTGTCGAGGCCCCGAAACGACAGCGTGGGCCCGAGATGGTTGCCTTCGGCCGTGTGGTTGTAGACGACGTCCAAAATCACTTCGATGCCGGCTTCGTGCAAGGTGCGCACCATCGCCTTGAACTCGCTCACCTGGTCACCGCGATCGCCGGCGGCAGAGTAACCGTTGTGTGGGGCGAGATAGCCGATCGTGTTGTAGCCCCAGTAGTTCGAAAGACCTTTTTCGTGCAGGTACATTCCGGTGACGAACTGGTGCACCGGCATCAGTTCGACGGCGGTGATGCCGAGCGAGGTGAGGTATTCGACCATCACCGGGTGTGCGAGACCGGCGTAGGTGCCGCGTACTCGCTCGGGGATGTCAGGGTGCTTGATCGTCATGCCTTTGACGTGCGCCTCGTAAATCAACGACGCGTGATATGGGATGTTCAGCTGATGGTCGTTGCGCCAGTCGAAATAGGGGTTGATGACCACCGACTTCATAGTGTGCGGCGCGGAATCGGCGTCGTTGCGCTCGTCGGGCGATCCGAACCGGTAGCCGAAGAGGGCCTCGTCCCAATCGACGCTGCCCTCGATCGCCTTCGCGTACGGGTCGAGCAGCAGCTTGTTCGGATTGCACCGCTGGCCCTGCCCCGGGTTGTACGGGCCGTGCACGCGAAAGCCGTACCGCTGGCCAGGGCCGACATTCGGCAAGTAACCGTGCCAGACGAACGCGTCGTACTCGGACAGCGTGACCCGCGTCTCGCCCGGGGTTGCGCTGCCGTCGTCGTCGAACAGGCACAACTCCACGGAGTCGGCAACCTCGGAGAACACGGCGAAGTTGGTGCCGGCGCCGTCGAAGGTCGCGCCGAGCGGGTAGGGCGTGCCTGGCCATACTTCGATCTTCATATCGCTCATTCAATCCTGTCGCGGCGAGGCGGCCGGCGATCGGTCCGAAACCTCCCCCCGAGGGCAACTCGCGAATCCCACCACAGATCCCGGAGGGATCCTGAGAGGCAACCTACCGCCGTCGCGACGCGTCTAGGAGGTCGGACGCGACACGGCCCGCGACACGGCCGCGACACGGCCAAGGTTGCGGGATGGGGCAAATCGCCATTTCCGGCGCCTGTTTGCAGGAGACTGGATCCCGCGCTGGTGGCGGGTCAGTGCGACAAGCGGCGAATGCAAGAAGCGGCGAATGCAAGAAGTAGAGCGGGGCTAGCAACGTGCGGGTGCACTCAGGGGGCCGGATCGGCTCGATCCGACGGCACGCACGCGCGCGCGGCGTCGTGTCGTCGTTGGCGATGGTGTGCGCGGCACTGCTGGTTCTTGCCGGTTGCCAGCGTGCGACGTCGTCCGGTCAAAGCCAGAAGCCGTCGTCTTCGCACAGCACGAGCGCCGCGCCCGTCCCGGCGGCCCAAATTTCGATCGTGCCCGCCGACGCGAGCACCGGCGTCGCGCCCGATCAGCTCGTCAAGGTGAGCGCGACGGGCGGCACGCTCACCGACGTCAAGGTGTCGGGCGCCGACGGCGACAGCGTTGCCGGGGCGACAGACGCGACGTCCGCGACGTGGGTGAGCAGCGCGCAATTGGCGCCGGCGACTACCTACACGGTCAGCGCCACCGCCGTGAACTCCCAAGGCAAGCCGACGAGCGTGACCGCGTCGTTCACCACGTTGACGCCGACGAAGGCGCTCGCGACCAAGATCGCCCCGCTGCCTGATGAGGTGGTCGGCGTCGGGATGCCGATCGTCGTGTATTTCACCGCCCCGGTCACTGATCGGGCGGCTGTCGAACGCCGGCTGCACGTCGACGCGTCGATTCCGGTGAAGGGCGCCTGGCACTGGTACAGCAGCACTGAAGTGCACTACCGGCCGCAGCAGTACTGGCCGGTCGGCGACAAGGTGACGGTCACCGCCGCGATCAAGGGCGTGAATGCCGGGAAAGGAGTCTGGGGGGCGAGCGATCGCGCCACGACGTTCACGGTCGGCGATTCACATATCACGCTAGTCGACGGCAAGACCCACACGATGGATGTCAAGATCAACGGTAAGACGGTCAAAACCGCTCCGGTGAGTCTCGGCCGAGACAAGTACCCGACGACGTCCGGCATTCACGTGGTGCTCTCGAAGACGCCCAAGGTGGTCATGGATTCCGCGACCGTCGGCATCCCCAAGGGCAATCCTGACTACTACTACGAGACCGTGCTGTGGGACGTGCGGATCACCTGGTCTGGCGAGTTCGTGCATTCCGCGCCCTGGTCGGTGTCAGATCAAGGCCGAGTGAACGTCAGCCACGGTTGTGTCAACGCGGCGCCCGACGTCGCCGAATGGTTCTACAACCTGTCCCAGCGTGGTGACGTCGTCAAAATCATCAACACGCCGCGCGCGCTCGAGAGCGGCAACGGCTGGACCGACTGGAACATGTCGTGGGCGGATTGGCTGAAGGGGAGCGCGCTACCGCCCGGCACCTATCCCGCGCTCGACGACTCGTCGCCTACGACCGCGCCGATCATCACGTCGTCGCCGGCCGCGAAGTCGTCGGCGACGACGTCTCCGGCCGCGCAGACGACAACGCCGAAGCCGTCCGCGAGCCCGAAGCCGACGGCCACCCCGACGCCCTCGACGTCTCGCACGCCGACCCCGACTGCCAGCGCGACGCCGACGAAGAGCCCGTAGACACTAAGTGCCGGCGGCTTTCGAGCAAGTCATCGCGACTATCACTGATCGGACGACGACGCACCATGACTGAATGCAGCACGAACGACTTGCGGTACTCCGCGTCGATCATGGTCGCGCGTTCGCCTGAGGTCGTCTACGGCATGGTCTCCGACGTGACCCGTATGGGCGAGTGGAGCCCCGTATGCACGGCGTGCTGGTGGGACGACGGCGACGGGCCCGAAACGGGCGCCTGGTTTACTGGCCGCAACGTGACACCCGAACGAACGTGGGAGACCCGTTCGCGGGTCGTCGCGGCCGAGCCCGGCCGCGCGTTCGCCTTCGAGGTGGGCGAGGGGTGGGTGCGCTGGAGTTACACCTTCGAGCCCGTCGACGGCGGTACGCGGTTGACCGAATCCTGGGAATTCTTGCCCGCGGGCATCGCCCGCTTCCATGAGCGCTACGGCAGCGAGGCAACCGCGCAGATCGCGAGCCGGGTGCAGGCGGCACATCGGGGCATACCCGCCACTCTCGCCGCGATCAAAAGATCCGCCGAGGCGTGACGCGGCAGCAAACCCTCGCCTGATCGCTAGGGCGAGCCATCGTTTCGCGTTCATAGCCTGGACGCCCGGCCGAAGAGGTCGACCATTAACGGGTGAACCAGCGGCCCGTGCAGCGCGTTACTCGTATCGGAAGCGGTGAACCAAGTCGCGTAACTCTCGCGACAGACTCAGAAGCGCTGTGGCGGTCGCGCGGATCTCCTCGATGGTCTGCGTCGCGCCGGTCGCGGCTCCCGCGACAATGTCGATTTCCGTGGCGATAGAGCCGGCTCCTTCAGCGGCGTGGCGGATGTCGGCGTTGATCGCGTTAATCGTCAATGCCTGTTCCTCGACCGCGGAGGCGATGGTCGCCTGCGCGCCGCTCATCCGGTCGATGACCTGGCCGACCTCGGTGATGGCGTCGACGGCTTGATTGCTGGTTACCTGCATGTCGGATAGTTGTTCCGAGATGCGGTGTGATGCCGCCGCCGCCCGGTCGGCGAGATCTTTCACCTGGGCGGCGACCACGGCGAATCCGCGCCCGGCCTCGCCCGCGCGAGCGGCTTCGATCGTGGCATTGAGCGCTAGCAAGTTGGTCTGCTCGGCCACCGATGTGATGATGTCGAGGACGTCGCCGACTCGGGCCGTGCTTCGCGCTAACTCCGAGACGATTCCCGTTGTGCGCTGAGCGGAGGCAACGCCCGACTGTGCGTCCGCCGTTGCGGCGGCGGCACTAGCGGCGATGTCGCGCACGCTGGACGCGATTTGGCCGACCCCCGCGGCGACGGTCTCGACACTTCGGCTCACATCCTTGGTGGCTGCCGAGACGAGCACGGCTTTCGATGCGGTGTCATGCGCGTCGGCATCGATGCGGCCGCTGAGGTATTCGAGTTCGTGGTTGGCGTCGGCAAGTGCATCGGCGGTGTGCGCGACCTGCGCGATCGCGGACTGGAGACCGTCGAGTGTTTCGTTCAACAGCAAGCAGACTTGACCAATTTCGTCGCGCCGCGATAGTTCGATCCTGCCCGCGAAGTTCCAATCCCTAATTTCCCTGACGAAAGAAAGCATGGCGCGGAAGGGTCGTACGGATGACCCGGAAGAAATCCATGTGACGGCGATTGCCAAAGCCGCGGCACTGAGCCCGAATACGGTCAAGAAAAGCGTGAAGTCGTGTGCGGTGTGCGGACCGAGATGCAACATTCGCTCCGCGTAGAAGTAGGTAACGACCTGGTTTATGCCCACCAGGCCCGTGCCGAGCACTATTGCGCGGAGCATGTTCATCGTGCGCAAACTTGTGACGCGCGCCGCCAGACTTCGGTCATGGCGTGTCATGGCGTTCGATTGCTTGTGGCTCGCCTCGGTCATTGCTGTCCCCGTATCGATCTCGGACTGCTCGCGATTGTGTCGCGCACTTCCTCCTTTGTCGTCACGCGATCGTCGCTCCTGAACTGGGAACCACCTTTTTGTTTTTAGTGGCGTCACGACACCGCCGAATCAGAACTTTCCGGGCAAGTGGTTCATGTCTTACTCGATACATCGTCGTCGGCCGGCTCGTCGCCGATAAGGGTCGAACGGTCGAGAATGAAGATCCCCAATAGAGCAATGCCCGCGCCGCAAAGCTGGACGGCAAGAAGCGCCGGCGAAGCGGCGACGTGTTCTTCGAGAACCAGCGCTCCGATCGCGACCGCTCCGGTGGGCTCGAGGGTGTCGATGACCGGCAGGCTTACGGCGAGCGGCCCAGATTGGAATGCGCTTTGCGAGAGCACCAAACCCACGATTCCGACGCACAGCAAAGCGTAGGGTTCCCAACGAAGCACTGTCAGCGCTAAGCCGTCACGGCGCATGAGTCCGACGAAGCTCTTGCTAAGTGCGTCGAGCAGCGCGAAGTCGGCGCCGGCGGCGACGGCGAGCAACGTTGTCCGGGCGTTTCCTTTGCCGCGCATCGCCAGACCAGACGCGATGACGACCGCTGCCGCCACTGCTCCCGCCGGCAACAACCAGGAGCGGATCGGCGGAGCGACGATCCCGTGGGTGGGCGGCGAGATGGCGAGAAAGGCCGCGACACCAGCCGCCACCAAGAAGGCTCCGACGAGTTGTCGTCGTCGCAGGCGTTGCCGGCGCACAAACGCGAGCAACGGCAGCGCGAACAGCAGGTCGGTTGCCGCCAGGGGCTGTACGAGGACGAGCGGCCCGAAGGCCAGTGCCACAGCCTGAACGCCGTAAGATGCCGCTTGCAGCGCGACACCCGCCGTCCACATCGGGTTTCGTGACAGGCGCGTGATCAACCGCAGCTGCAGAATGTCTTCTCGCGGCGCGCGGCTCGCTGCCCTGAACATCAAAACAGACGAGACCCCGAACGCGCATGCGGCGCCGAGCGCCGCCACGACCGCGATCAGGGTGTCCATTCGTGCCGCGGCCTAGGGGCCGGGCGGGTGTGCTGGACGGCGTGCTCGGCGTTGCGTGTCGAGGCCCCGAGGCTCCGCCTGAGGCGGCCGCGTACGAGGGGACATATCAGTACTGAAGCACCATCGTGGTGTGTGCTGCCAGAGCGTGAGCCTCGCGGGCGATCGATGAACTCGCGCGAGTGTCGCGTGCACTCGCGCCTTTTACAGAGTTCGTGATGATTTCGAGACGCCCTTTGAGCCGCCGGGGTTCGCCAAATGGGTCTAGACGGGATGCGCAGTCGCTAGAACTGGTCCGTCACCTCAATCAAACCGACAATATTCGCGTTGAGTTCGGCGAGGTCGTCGGCTGGGATCCAGTACTCCAGGATCGTCTCGCCCCCGACCTGATGCACCTCATAGCGATCGAGGAATTCACGACGGACTTCGAACCGTGTGACATAGCCGGTACCCGAGCGTTTTACATTCCAGTCGCGAGCGATCCGGACAGCGTAGTCGCGGTTCAGCACGGGGTAGAAGATCGGCTGCTCCGGGAGTCGAGGTGGCCACTCCTTCCACCCAGACCGCGCGACAAGCGCCAGTTCCGTCGGCCCGGTCGGGCGCCACAGTTCGACGGAAGCGGGGGTGGCGTCAGGCTCCATGCCGCCCGCCGTCGCCGCGAGTAACACCTTGACCGCAAGCCTCGGCGCGACAGCAAGCGCGCGCTGAGCAACGTGCCGACGAGGTCTGAAGCGTGGGCAGCAGGCGCATCCGATCAACGTAGCAATCGGCAGTCTGGTGGGCGCTACAGGGATTGAACCAGTGCAGACCCCTGTTAGCCGACACTGGGTGAAACACTCGACAGGCTCACGAAATCACGCTCCTGACGTGCGAAAACCCATCGAACGCGCCAAACAGTAGCGCGTGACAAGAGTGGACGCAAGGTGTCATGATTAGCCATGAGTTCTGGCACGTATCTGGCACGGACGGAGGATCACGGTGGCCAGTAAGCGTAAGCGCAGCGGCTTCGGCAGCGTCCGAAAGCTCGCCTCGGGCCGTTTCCAAGCGCGGTACACCGGGCCGGACGGCCGAACATACAACGCCCCGGTCACCTTCGACACTATCGGCGACGCTGAGACGTACCTGGCTACCGTGCGGGCCGACATTGTGCGGGACGCCTGGCGACCGCCGCACAAGGACAGCGAACAGATCACCTTCGGCGAGTACGCGATCACGTGGCTGGCCGATCGTGACCTGAAGCCCCGTACCCGAGCGCATTACAAGGCGCTGCTCGACCGTCACATCGTGCCGACCTTCGAGCAGGCTGCCATCGGCACGATCACTCCCGCGTCGGTGCGGGCCTGGTACGCCCGTCTTGCCGAAGGCAAACCGACCCTTCGCGCGCATGCGTATGGCCTCCTGCGAGCAATCCTGGCGACCGCCTTGACTGACGAGTTGATCCCGGCCAACCCTTGCCACATCCGCAGCGCCGGCACCGTGAAACGCAAGATCAAGATCAAGCCGCTCTCGGTGGCCGACCTCGAAAAGTTGGTTACCGCGATGCCTGCGAAGTATCAGGTGATGACACTGCTCGCCGCATGGTGCGGGCTTCGGTTCGGTGAGCTGACAGAGCTGCGCCGCAAGGACGTCGACACCAAGAACGGCATCCTCCACATCCGTAGGGGAGTGGCGTGGGTGAGCGGTAAGCCGGTCGTCGGGACGCCGAAGTCCGTCGCTGGTATCCGTGACGTCGCGATCCCGCCGCACCTGTTACCTGTCGTCAAGCAGCACCTGAGCGACCACGCCGCGTGGGGGAAAGACGGGCTGCTATTCCCGGCACCGACTGGCACGCACCTGACGACGTCGACCTTGTACGCGTCGTTCTACCCGGCTCGAAAGAAGATCGGTAGGCCGGACCTTCGTTGGCACGACCTTCGTCATACGGGTGCTGTGCTCGCCGCATCGACGGGCGCAACCCTGGCCGAACTCATGGCTCGGCTCGGACACAGCACGCCGGGCGCCGCGCTCCGGTATCAGCACGCCGCTCAGGCGCGGGACGTGGAGATTGCGAAGGCGCTGTCGAAGCTGGCGACGGAGGCACGATGAGTATCGATATCGCTACACTGCTCGCCGAACACAAGCGACGCGCCGAACAAATTGCGGCGGTGTATGATGCGGCGCCGCCAAAAGAGCGTAAGGCTGCACTGCTGGTCGAATATCGGTGCCGCCAGCGTTGCTTGCTGCTGACATGTTGGCAGTCTCCGATGGGGCGGCTCGTGCGCCTGCCTGGCTACAAGCTCTCGCACGCGAAGAACGCGGATGCTGTCGAACCCGCGCGCGCACGAAACACAGCCGATGGCGATCGGCGATGGAAGCCGCGATACCTCGTGCTCGATGAGTTGACGCCCTTCAGCGATTCGTTGCGCCTCGATGCCCGGTGCGATCACGCGGAGCACTTCTTACGCCCCGACGAAGTCGCTGGTGATGCTGATTCCGCTACTCCAGGGAATCCGACGCGCCGCACGCTGTAGACCTCGAAGTCGTTGCACGTTACTGCCATGTCCGCTAAGTTCATGTCTCGTAAGGTTGTTGCCCGGCATGGACATGCCGAACCTGGAGTTGTTGTAGGCGGCCAGGGGAACCGGAAGGTTCTCTCGTGTCCGCGTCCAAATTGGCAACGTCAGTCCCTCGTTGGGCATCCATCGAAACGGCCGCAGAACTTTTAGGCGTCTGTCCACGCACCGTTCGTCGTTACATCGCGGACGGCACGCTGCCCGGCTACCGTGTCGGCGGTCGCCAACTCGTCCGTGTTGACCTCGCAGAAGTCGAGGCCCTGCTTCGGCGAATTCCGGCCGCGTCATGCTAACCGCGACCTTCAAGGGCATCCGGCGGAATGACGAGCGCCGAGAAGATGGCAAAGCATGCCCGCGCGCGGTCGAGGCGCTGATCCGTGACACGCATGCGGTTCTCACGAATTGCGGCGTGTACATGTCGGCGTCGAAAGTCTCACGGCTGGTGCGCGCCTACAAGAGCAAGGTTGAGCCGAACGGTTTCCCGTTCGCCGCATGGCTGGCAAACAACCTTGAGTTGCACGAGGAGCGCCGTCGCGCAGTCGCATCGGCGTTAGCGCGTGTCATCGGCTACGCGGACCCGACTGGTGAGACTGCGGCGTACAACGTCGACAGGTCACGGGGGTGGCGATGCTAAATCCAACAAATAGCCGCCCGGCGGGCAACCGGGCGGCGAATGTCAAAGCGGCGACCTCGACGGCATCCAGCATAACCGTTACCGGCCGGCTGACCCTGGATTTACGCGGTTTCGTTGACGACCAGGGCTGGTTACCTGACGTCGTGCGGGCGGAGATGGTGTGGGCCGACGTGCCGGACGGCGTCGCGTTGCTGGTCGACATCGGCCGTGCGCAGGTTTGGCCGGCGTGGGTTTGGTCGCCGCTTGCGGAACCAACTGCGCCGAGGTTTTCCCGTATCGACGTCCGAGGCACCGGCAACGTCGGCCTAGCGGTGCGGGACATCCGGGCTGCGTTGGAGGCCCGCGATGGCTGATACTGGCGCTCTTTTGCTTGACGCCGTCGAGGCTTTCCTCGCGCGCTTCGTGGCATTCCCAAGCGAAGCATCTCGGATTGCTGCCGTGCTCTGGGTAGCCCACGCGCACATGCTCGACTGTTTCGAGTCGACGCCGCGCCTGGCGGCACTTTCGCCAGAACCGGGGAGCGGAAAGACCCGGCTGCTCGAAATCGTCGAGTCACTGGTGCCTCGCCCGCTGTTCACGCTGAACGCCTCGAGCGCCGCGCTCTTTCGTAAGGTGTCCGATCCGGATGGGCGACCCACTGTGCTCATCGACGAGGCCGACACCATCTTCGGGCCGCGAGCGGCTAAGGAGCATGAGGATTTGCGGGGGTTCGTCAACGGAGGACATCGCCGCAGCGCGACCGCGCTTCGCTGCGTCGTCCGAGGCAAAGCGATTGATGTCGAGGATTACCCCTGTTACGCAGCCGTCGCACTGGCGGGCCTCGATGACCTTCCGGATACCATCATGACCCGCTCGGTCGTGATCCGAATGCGCCGCAGAGCACCCGGCGAGCAGGTCGAGCCGTTCCGGCATCGCGTTAACGCGCCCGAGGGGGAACAGCTACGGAATCGCCTCGCAGATTGGGCTGTCGCTATTGCACCGAGAGTCGCGGGTGCGTGGCCGGAAATGCCCGATGGTGTCGAGGACCGCAATGCGGACGTGTGGGAAGCGTTGCTCGTGGTCGCCGATGCTGCTGGCGGCGACTGGCCCGAAAAGGCGCGTGTTGCGGCTGTTGCGCTTGTTGCGGATGCCCGGAGGGGTGGAGAGAGTCTAGGCGTTCGCTTGTTGCGTGACCTTCGCATCGTATTCGGCGCAGATGACAAGCTGTCGACGGAGACGATTATCGAACGGCTCATTGCGATAGACGATGCACCTTGGGGAGACCTTAGAGGTAAAGCGCTTGACCCGCGTGGTCTATCCCGACGTCTGGCACGTTACGAGATTGCACCGAAGACCGTTCGCATCGGAGATAAGACCCCTAAGGGTTACGAGCGGGCGGACCTACTCGACGCATGGAATCGCTATCTGCCTGCATCCCCTGAGGAATCCGCAACAACCGCAACAAGCGCAACGCGACCGGCCTGCCAGGTCTGCGGGTTCGGAATTGATCCAGCTCTGGGTGCTGTCCCTATTCATCCGACGTGTGGTGTCGCATGAATACTGATCACCGCTTCATCTTCGAGGCCCATATACCGCGCCGTGCCGACACTTGGCCGCAGCATCGAGCACGCGCCCGCATGCGCCGCCGTCACAGATCGTCACATCCCGAGCCGCCCGAGCAAGAGCTTACGTTCGAGGAGCTTGCGCGTCGGCTTGTTCTTAGCGGCCTCTGCTCGCCCGCAATTCTCACCGGAGCAAGTATTCCGAAGGGACGAGCGATGAGCGGCTCGCACCAGACGAGACTCGCACAATCGAGCGCGTTAACGTCACCGGCTCGTCATCTGCCATGGCGTGACGATGACCGGAACGAAGGCAGCGAGCGCATCTCTCCGCCGCGCTATGACCTGCCTGCGCGCGCCGGGAAGCGGCCGAAGGACAGGAGCCCCGGCCGTTTCCCGGCACCCACCAACCCGACGCCGCCAACCGCGGCATAACCCGAAGGAAACACAACATGGACACGATGAACGAAGTTGTCGACCTGGCCCAGCGTTTGAGCTTTTGGAAGGTCGACGTACCCAGGGAAGCCGCGCAAGCGATCCTTGCGTGGCAGGCAGCCACAACCCCGTCGTCCGGTTCGCCGATCGACGACGTCCGCCTCGCCGCGACACACGGCAAGCTGACACCCAAGAACGCCGTTAAGGCTGTCGACGACGCGGCGCTCGCCCTGGTCGTTGCCGACAAGCGGCAAGCTGTGCTGCTCGACCTCGCACCCGCGCTCGCCGGCCGCGCCGCTGGTTCGATACGCGACCACGGCGACGACATCGTCGAAGGACTGCGCCCGCACTGGGATAAGGCCGTCAAGCAACTGACCGATGCAGCCGCGGTGATTGAGGTCGGCGCGACCGCCGAACAGGTCATAGGCCGCGGGCCGGACGCCGTCAACGCGTGGAATGACCTACAGGTTGCCGAGTCGACGCTGAACACGCTCGCGTACTGCCGCGAACGGCTGCGGTCGCCGATTGGATATGGCCCAGGATCGACGCCGGCCGTCGCGATGTTCGTCGACCTCCCGATGGCAACCCGACAGAAGCTCGCCGAAGCCGAGCAGATCCTGCTGCGGCGCGACCCGCGGGTCCAGACCGAACGCGGCGGCAGCTGGCGGCTGCTGCTCGACGCTGGATGTGAGCTGCACCTGAACACCGCCGCCGAAGTGCGGGCCGTCGTCGACGCCGCACGCGAAACCGTAGGAGCAGGACGTGGCTGACGACCCGGCGGCCGACCTCGCCGCCCTCCTACACGGCGTCGTCAACCGCAACGTCGACCCGGAGAAGACCGCCCAGGCCCGAACCATCCTCGACCCGTACGGGCCACAGACCGACGCAGCGGACGACGAGGCGGACGAGCACGAGCGAGCCATCCAAGACTTCGCCGCGCTGATGGGACAAGGCGGTGACGACACGACGCCGGCTGCAACCGCCGAACCGAAGTCGCCGCTGCCCGCACCCAACTACGCGCAAGGGTCGAGCGGCATCGCAACACCACGACCGCCCGATCCAGTCGAGATGTTCGAGGACGCCGTCCGCTATGCAGTTCGATCCTCTGACCACAAGGGCAATTGGCGAGAACTCGGAACGCCGTACCACATTCTCTAGATGGGAGTTTCGATGGACGACGAAGTAACGTTCGACCCGGACGACGTGATAGCGGTCGCAACCTACGTGGCGGAAGCCTTTGACGTCACCACGGGCACATATCTGCCGGTTGCCGTGCAAGCCATCGCCGACCCGGCAGGCGAACACGTCATCATCGGCGACTACTCGTTCAGCACAGACGAAGCCCGCAGGCTCGCGGCATCAATCGTCAACGCAGCGGACGCGCTCGACCACAAGGTGATCCTCGGATGAACAGTCGGCGCGTCGTCCCACTGCCGCCCGATTGGCGACATATCCGACTACGCATCCTCGACCGCGATGGGCGCAGATGCCAATGGCCGACACGGCACGGCATCTGCGGCCAACCGGCGACCGACGTCGACCACATCGTCCCCGCCCATCTCGGGGGCACCGAAGATGACGCCAACCTGCGGTCGCTTTGCGGGCCACACCACAGGACGAAGACAAGCAGCGAAGCCGCTCGAGCACGCATCACGCGCCGCTCCCGAACAGCCGAACCCCATCCAGGACTGAGACCGGGGGACCACCCCCCCCGACCGGGCACCTATGGGACCGCGGGGTATAGCGCCAGCCAGCAAGCGTGCTGAGCCCCAGAGATTGGTTTTTTGGACGAAAGGAGCGCCATGGGCAACACGAAGACGCGCATGAAGCCACCCGCCGGCCTCGGCACTGACGGCAAAGCATTGTGGGAATCGGTGGCCGAGCAGGTGGCCGGTGACGGTCTCGAGTTGGACGCGCGCGAGCGCCGCTGGCTGGCCGACGCGTGCGCCGAGGCGGACGTGGTCGCGACCCTGGCGGCAGCGCTTCGCGGCGCGAAGCTCATGGTGAGAGGCAGCCAAGGCCAAGACGTCATCAACCCGCTGTTCGTCGAGGTCCGGCAGCACCGCGAAGCGCTAGGCCGACTACTGGCGCGGCTGAAGCTGGACGACCCTGCGACTGAAGGCTCGCTGCACAGGTACGACAGCACAACGGCGCGCGAGGCTGCGTTCAAACGGTGGCGTGACCATGGCTAGGCGGATTCGTTCACGCGCCGCGACTGCCTCGCCGTTGCGGCTGGCGCTCGCCGAGCGAGCGCGCAACTTCGCCGACCGATGGGAGCTGACCGGTAAGGCCCGACACCGCGCGGAGGAAGCCGCGACCGCATGCGTCGACAGCCTTCCCCTCGTGTTGGACGCGACCACGCTGTGCCGGGCGCTCAGCGATGTGGGAGACCGACGCTGGCGTCAGTACCGCTACGACGCAAGCGATAACCGCAATCAGCGGCGCTGGCTGCTCACCGAAACCGACCAAATCATCGGCCCACTGTCCAGTCGGCAGCTATCCACTCTCCGCGCTTCAGTGGCATCCTGACATCGGGTCGGGATTGGAGCACGACGATGCCGACTCGCTGGATTCACGGCGGCGTCATCCCACCCTGCCCCTGCGGGGCTACATCCGAGGACCAAGTGCGTCGAACATCCGGCGCCGATCGCGCGTACTGGTTCTGTCTTGCTTGTGAGCGCCGCAGAGAGCCTGAGCCGAGCTGGCACGACGACCTCATTCCTCTCACCGAGACCGAGTGGCGCGCTCGATCGAGAGCGATGGAACACCGAGCACGGAACCGGCGCTCAAAGTCTCAATCCTGACTCAAGCGATGCGCTTTCCCTGTACCTTGATCCCCGACACGGAGGGGAGCCAAGGTGGGACAGTTGACCGGCGCGCTGAACAGGCTGAACGATGAACTACTCGAAAAGGTAAGAGCTCGACAGGGCCAGGACAGCAACTTCGTTCAACAACTCGACCGCGATCTACCTGTAATTCTTCGGCTTGCTCGCGCGTTCGATTTAACCCCTCCAGACGAAGTGCCACCCAACATCCTTGACTTAGCACGCCGCCAGCTCGAGCAGGTCGCCCAAGCCTGCGAGCAGATCGCGAACATGCCGGTGGATGCCGACAACATGAGCAGCCTTCGCCAGAGCGTCAAGAGCACACTCAGCCCGGCGCTCAACGAATACCGACAGCAGGTGCATCCTCACATTCGGCCCGACGTTGACGCGGGGGAGCGTCTGTCGCGAGCCGAGGAGGCAAACAGCGCGGCCTCGGAAGCCCTCGAGCGCGCTAAAGCCGCAGAAGACGTATTTCAGCAGCTCGCCGAAAGCGCACAGATTCGCCTCGCGGAAATCGGCGCCGGATACCTGTCGAAGTACTACGGCGAACAGGCAGATAAGTACCGGTCAGCAGCGAAACGATGGCTCGTTACGGCTGCTGCAAGCTCAGCCGTTGCCGTGCTCGCCGCGGCTGTCCTGTTTGCCACCCTAGAGATTGGTGTGAGCACGACATGGATGGTCTTTGCACGAGAAGTTGGCGCGCGGCTCTTCGTGCTCGGCCTCTTGGGCTATGCGATCGGATTCAGCGTGCGAGCGTACCGCTCCAACACGCATTTGCGAGTGATAGATGAGCGGAAGCGGAACGCCCTCGACACATTCCCGCTCTTCGCCGAGTCCGCGACGACCGATGAGCAGCGGGGCCTGCTCACCCTCGAGTTAGTCAGAGCGGTCTTCGCCCCCGAAGACACCGGCTTCCTGGACGAGGTGTCCGATCGAGCCGTGGCCAGCGACAGCACGGCTTTGTTGAGCTTGCTGCTGAGCCGAACGGTCCCTCAAGGCAGATAAAACGCACGCGGCACCCGACCCGCGACGCAACGAGTCGCAGCCGTCCGCCCGGCTCTAAAGCGGTGCGGATCACATCTCGGCCATCGCTCCGGAGGCCATTATGACGTTGGATCGCTTACTGACCGCCAGCGAAGTAGCCAAAATGATCGGGGGAGGCTGCGGCGTTGAGACGATCCGCAAAGCCTTCCGAAACGGCGAACTCGCCGGCGTAAAGCTCGGCAATAGTTACGCCTTCCGCGACGTCGACATCGAGGCCTGGCTCGCAGCGAAGCGGACCTCAGTGGTGGTTGCACCGATGCGCATACAAGCGTCTCTCTCGCCGCGTTCCGCCGCTCGAGCTAGTAGACGGTCTTTGTGACCGCCTAGACCATTTCGTCGGCGCCGCCAACACGGTCTGAGTGACCATTTTCGGGGCGCCGCGAAAATGCTTTTGTCCGGTTCATACCAAACCGTTGACGCCGACGAAATGGTCGAAGGATACGCACTCATTGCGTACCCATGGGGTCGGCAATGCCGACGTCATTAGTAATGACGCATGAAGCGGCGCCCGACCCCTCATCAGTAGTGAGGGATCGGGCGCCGCTTTTCACCTGTGGCGCTAGGACCCGAGGGCGTCGGACCCGCGCGGTGGACGCCACCGGAATTCCTGAGGCTTGCCGTACATCTGACGCAGGTAGTAGTCGGCCGCACGGAGCTGATCTGTCAGCGCCTGCGTATCCTTCGGGAAGCCGTACGCGACCGAGCTCGCCAGCCACCCCTGGAAATACTCCACCGTCGCGCGCATGGCCTCGATCGGGGCCAGCGGCACATTCGACATCGGTAGCGGACGGGTCCTGCGGTCTCGATAGACCCTCAGTACCTTGAGCCTCGCGGCAACGGGCAGGTAGTGCCCGCGGTACGCGGTCATCGGGCCACCTCGCTGACTTCATCGAGGTAGTCGGCCGCGTTGAGCAACATCGCCGCGATCTTGCGGGCGTCGGTCGCGGTGAAGTGGCACCGCCTCACGTCCTCGATGGTGACCGTCGGCCCGTAGCGGTAGTAGTGGCGCCCATCACGGTCAACCGTGTCCTCGCCCCTCATCACGAGGCGGAACACCGGCAGGAAGCCGCCGCCTTCGAGTGGACGCTCCAACGTCTCGAGGGTCTGTTCGTGATGCCGGATCGCTCGCCGAGGCTCCCTGCCGAAGCCATTCTCGAAGTCGAAGTCATGATCAGGGATGGTGCACCACGACGGGCACGGGATGGCGCTGGGCTGTATCACGGCCGGGGTCTTCGTACTCTTTGACATAGGGTCTCGCTCCTTGCAATGGAAGGGGTGGGGTCTTAGGCCTCGGCTCGGTGCTTCCAACACCGGCCGGGGCCGTCTTGCGTGCTGGTGATGCTGCCAGCGGGTGCTGACACTTCGGGCTAGAGCAGTCGCGCGTACTTCCTGGCCTCGGCGCGGGTGTCGAACACGCCGAGCTCCGACCAGTGCTCATGAAGATGCGACCACTGCGAGAGCAGCACGCGGCCGTCGGCTCGAGTCTCGACGCCGAACGTCCATCCGTGCTTCGTCGTGAAGGTGGACAGGCGTCGTGCAGGCGTCGTGTGAGTGCGGGACACGGTGGCTCTCTCTCCGCCTACCGCTCTGGCACATCTATGGCACGAAGTCGGACTTTCAGACTCGATCATGCCTCTGACGTGCATCGATGCTGGTGGGCGCTACAGGGATTGAACCTGTGGCCTCTTCCGTGTCAGGGAAGCGCTCTCCCGCTGAGCTAAGCGCCCGTGAGGCGGAGGCGGGAATCGAACCCGCGTACAGGGCTTTGCAGGCCCTTGCCTAAGCCACTCGGCCACTCCGCCGGTGGGCCCTTGAACTCGCTAGACAGAACCCAGGCCCTGTTGACGCCGAATCGGCGCCTCCGAGCGGACGACGGGATTCGAACCCGCGACCCTCACCTTGGCAAGGTGATGCTCTACCAACTGAGCCACGTCCGCATGCCGCCGGTTTCCCGGCCGCGTGGAGCACTCTAACCGATGGTCTGCCGTGAGTGAAACTCGAGCCCACCGGTGTCTGTTCCACGTGCGTCTAGTATGCCCAGCCATGGGCGGCGTTGGCGCGAGCATCGGGGCCGACACCGACTGGGCGCACGTCGGAGGGCGGCTGGCGACCGGCCTCGCCGAGATCAGCCGCGATCCGGCAGCGCTCGATCGGCCGGGCTTTTGGGTCGTCGTCTTGACGTTCGAGGGCTCGTTCACGTGCGCGCGCTTTGCCGACGTCCGATTCGAAAAGATGCCCCCGGCGAGCTGGCACGGGCCAAAGCCGCACGACTGGGCGACGTCGCTCGATGACACGCGGTACGTCGAGCGTGTCGACGCCGTCAAAGATCGCATCGCCGCGGGCGACGTCTACCAGGTCAACGTGTGTCGCACACTCACCGCGCGAAGCGACGCGCCGAACCTGTGGGGCCTGGCGAGCCTGCTCCGCGAGCGACACCCGAGCCGCCACGCGGCGCTGGTTTGCCTGCCGTCGGTCGGCGTGCACGTCTGCTCGGCAAGCCCTGAGCTGTTCCTCGCCCGCCGCGGCGATCTCGTCGAGACCCGCCCGATCAAGGGCACTGGCGTGACGGCGGCCGATCTGCTCGCGAAGGATCACGCCGAGAACGTGATGATCGTCGACATGGCTCGAAACGATCTCGGCCGCATCGCGCGAACGGGCAGCGTGCACGTGAGTGGGCTCTGCCAGGTCGAGCCGTACCCCGGTCTCGTGCAACTCGTCTCGACCGTCCGCGCGACCTTACGGCCGGGCGTCAGCTGGGCTGAGATACTCGCCGCGACGTTTCCGCCCGCCTCGGTCTCAGGTGCTCCGAAGTCGACGGCGCTGCGCATCATCGCCGAACTCGAACCGGTGCCGCGCGGCCCGTACTGCGGCGCGATCGGGTTCGTCGACTCGGCAAACGGCGCCGCGATCTTGGCGGTCGCGATCAGAACGTTCTGGCTGGACGACGCAAAGCTCGCCTTCGGCACCGGCGCTGGCATCACGTGGGGCTCGAACCCGCTGGCGGAATGGGCGGAGACCGAACTCAAAGCACGCCGACTGGTGGCGCTTGCTTCGGCGTCCGCGCGAATTACGACAGGAGCGCGTTGAGTTCGTGGTCGAGGTCGACGAAGTTCGACTCCCTGCCGGCGGGCACCAGGCGCTGTGTGCGGGCGACGAAATCGGCGACGGCGGCGCGAGGGGTTTCAAGAACGGCACGTCCCGACGGCGAGCACAGCGCGAGAAACACCGAGCCGCCGCGGGGCCAAATCTTGACGTCGCCGTCGCCGGTCGCCTGCCACAGGCCGTGGTCAAGCAAATCGCGGGCAAAAGTCCACTCAATGCGTTCTGACGCGCCCGCGTCGAAACTTACGCACACCGCGAAGGGGTCACGGGTGTCGTAGCGAAGAAGGGCCCCGACTTTGATGGGGTCGGCATCTGCGACGACGAGCGCGAACTCCATCTCGCAGACGACACTGCCGGCCTGCACTCGTATCACCGATCCCTTACTTCGCGGGTCGTTAGTTCACCGTTTAGTTCACTGTGTCGAGCGTGGTTGGTGCTGCGAATGGAATCCCCCGGAGCGCGGCGAACTAATCCACCCGGCCGCCGTCGGCTTGCCCGGCGTCCCGACCCGGTCGCGGGCCGCCGCTACCGTGTAGAGTGACCGCCTGCTGGGGCGTATAGCTCAGTGGGAGAGCGCTGCCTTCACACGGCAGAGGTCCGTGGTTCGAAACCACGTACGCCCACCCGTGCTCTGTCTGCGCGCTTAACTCCTCGCCGAAGTCGCCGATGCTTCGAGCATGCGTGCCGTGTCGTCTACCCGAAGCCGTAGCGTCAGCGCCGCCGTTGATCCGGTCACCCTTGTCGCCGCGGCTGTCCCGCTTGCCTGGACGGCGATCGTCGCCGCCGCCGTTTACCGCGCGGACGGGTTTCCGTGGGCACTCGTCGTGGTGCTGGCCGTCGTGGCAACCGCGGGCGCGACCGCGGCGGTGCTCACGGTACGAGCGCGCGAGCATGCCCGGTTGGCCCACCTCGAACGAATCGTGCTCACGGCCGCCGCCGGTGATCTAACCGTGTCGGCCGTCGACAGCCGCCGGTTCGGTCGAGGTCAGGTCGAGATCGCGCTCGAAGGTTTCTTGCGTCGGGTGCAAAGGCTTGTCGGTGCCGTTCAGCAAGGCGTCGCGGCGTTCCACGAAGGTCGGTTAGCCATCGCCGGCATTCACAAGCAGATGCTCGATACAGCCGAACTCGCCGCTGGCCAGGCGTATGACGCGGGTGAGTCCGCCGACGATGTGTCGGCAAGCATCCACGTTGTGGCGTCGTCCACGGAAGAGCTGGTGGTGACGGTCAGCGACATCGCCCGGCACGCGACGTCCGCGGCCGACATCGCGATCAACGCCGCGTCGCAAGCCGAGCTCGCCGACCACGGCGTCCAGGAACTGAGCGCGGCGATGCAGCAGGTCGAAGACATTGCCGACGCCATCAGCGCGATCGCGCGCCAAACGCATCTGCTGGCGCTCAACGCCAAGATCGAGGCCGCGCGAGCGGGAGACGCCGGGCGTGGATTCGGCGTCGTCGCCGCCGAGGTGAAGGAGCTCTCCCGCGCCACGGCCGAGGCGACCGAACAGGTTCGCGCGATCGTGTCGGGAATCCGCGAAGGCTCGCAGCGAGCCTCGGAAGCGATCAACCAGATCACCGGCACGATGTCGTTGATTTGCGAAGCGACGTCATCGATCGCGTCGGCGGTCACCCAGCAGACGACGGCGACCGGCGAGATGGGCCGGGTGTCGGTGACGGCGGCGCAAGGCGCCGCGGACATTTCGCGGCGGCTGTCGAACCTGCACGATCACGCTCGCGAGGTGGCCTATCTAGGGTCTCGCAACGACGCCGCCAAGGTGGTCGGCTTTGCGCGGCTGGAAAAGGCGCTCGGCGAGGTCGTAGAAGGCTTCCGAGTGGGCGACGCCGGCTCCTTCTTCGACGCGGACGACGCTTCCGACGTCGACCAGGCGGCAATCAACGCCAAAGGCACCAACACGGTCGGCGGAGTGACGACGATCGACCACGACGTGCTCGGTAGCGGCTTGTTCGAGTTCACCTACACCGGCTCGTGGTTGCACGGCGACGGCTACGAGACCGACCCCGGCGGCGACGCGTACAGCAGCGTCCCGGGCGATCAGGTCTCGATGCGGTTCGCCGGCAGCAAGATCCGGTTTTATGGCTTCAAAGACCAGCAGCAAGGCATGGCCGAGGTCTGGGTCGACCGAGAGGAGCCGACCCTTATCGACTACTACTCGCCGCGGCGTGGCCGCACGTTGATGTGGGAGAGCCCGCAGCTTCCCCCCGGCGAGCACACCTTCCACCTTCGCGTGTCGGAGAAGAAGAACCCGCAATCGCGCTACTTCTGGTCGAGCGTCGCGCTGGTCGAGGTTGTGCTGTAGGTCAGGCACATTGACCCGAACGGCCGCTACCCAATCGGCGTAGCGCGCGCGATGATCCGGGAGTGCGAGTGGAAGCGGGCGCCGTCGTCGACGAGTTCGAAATTCCCGGGATGGGACAGGTCGTCGCGCGTCATACCCGCACCAAAACACCCGACGGCGGCGTGACGTGGGCGTGCACGTTCACGGTCGTGGCGAGCGGTGTCTCCGATCTCGCCGTCGTGCACCGATTGTCGGCGCCGAGCCTGGCGGAGGCGCGCCGGTCGGTGCGGCAGGCCATCGAGTTCTTGACCGGACACACACCGCTCGGCCCGGAGGCGCCCGATCCGGCGAGGTTCGAAGCGTTGTCTCCCACGCGACCGCCGCGTAACCGCAGGGCAACCGATCGGCACGACGCGGGCCGCGTGCCCGATCTGAACGCGTTGGTCGACGGCGCGCCACGCTTCCCGGTATTCGACTTCTCGCGCCCCGAGCCGTAGGGCGGCGCACGCGCACCCGGCTGGCTCGCTAGCATCGGAGCCCGAACCCTCCGTCGCTTTCAGGAGCCGATTTCCGTGTCCGAGCTCACCATTACCGTCGCAGGCAACGCGCGAACGGTTACCGAGGGCACGACGGCGTCCGGCTTGTTCGACGGCGACCGCTCGATCATCGCCGCGCGGGTGAACGGAGAGCCGCGCGACCTCGCGACCGCCGTCCGTCAAGGAGACGTGGTCGAGCCCATCGCCATCGACTCGGCCGACGGGTTGGCGATTCTGCGGCATTCGACCGCGCACGTCATGGCGCAGGCGGTGCAAGACCTGTTCCCGGGCACGCTGCTCGGCATCGGGCCGCCCATCGAGAACGGTTTCTACTACGACTTCGCGCCGCGGCAGCCGTTCACGCCCGACGATCTCGCGCGGATCGAAAAGCGCATGCTCGACATCGTGAAAGAGGGCCAGACTTTCCACCGCCGAGTCGTTTCGGACGACGACGCGCGCGCCGAACTTGCCGACGAACCGTTCAAGCTCGAGCTCGTCGGGTTGAAGGGCCACACCGCCGACACCGAAGGCGCGTCGGCCGAAGTGGGCGCCGGCGACCTGACCATCTACGACAATCGGCGCCGCGACGGGTCGCTCGCGTGGAAAGACTTGTGCCGGGGGCCGCACATCCCCACTACCCGCCTCATACCGGCGCTCAAGCTGATGCGGGTAGCGGCGGCGTATTGGCGGGGGAGTGAGAAAAACCCGCAACTGCAGCGTATTTACGGCACGGCGTGGCAGTCGCGCGACGCGCTGAAGGATTACCTGCGCATGCTCGAAGAGGCCGAGAAGCGCGACCACCGCAAGCTCGGCCGCGAGCTCGACCTGTTCAGCTTCCCCGACGAACTCGGTTCGGGGCTCGCGGTGTTCCATCCGAAGGGCGGCTTGCTGCGCAAGCAGATGGAAGACTACTCGCGCAGGCGGCACGAAGAGTCGGGCTACCTGTTCGTGAACACGCCGCACATCACAAAAGACGGTTTGTTCCACACCTCCGGGCACTTGCCGTACTACGCCGACACGATGTTTCCGCC
This sequence comes from Actinomycetales bacterium, assembly GCA_040255675.1. GTDB lineage: Bacteria > Actinomycetota > Actinomycetes > Acidothermales > Acidothermaceae > JBDZVM01. The sequence goes on from JBDZVM010000006.1 coordinate 146,157, forward strand.
GATGGAACTCGAAGGCGCGCAGTATCGGCTGAAGGCAATGAATTGCCCGATGCACAACCTGATTTTCCAGGCCCGAGGCCGGTCGTATCGCGAGTTGCCGTTGCGCTTGTTCGAGTTCGGCACGGTGTATCGGTACGAGAAATCGGGCGTCGTGCACGGCTTGACCCGAGTTCGCGGCATGACACAAGACGACTCGCACATCTACTGCACCAAAGAGCAGATGCCGGGCGAGCTCAAGACGCTGCTGGCGTTCGTGCTCGACCTGCTGCGCGACTTCGGCCTTTCCGACTTCTACTTGGAATTGTCGACTCGCGACGACTCCGACAAGTTCATTGGGAGCCTCGACGATTGGGCCGAGGCGACCGCCGCGTTGGAGTCCGCGGCGCACGAATCGGGTCTCGAGCTGGTGCCCGACCCGGGTGGCGCCGCGTTTTACGGGCCCAAGATTTCGGTGCAGGCACGCGACGCGATCGGTCGCACCTGGCAGATGTCGACGATTCAAGTCGACTTCAACCAGCCGAAGCGGTTCCAGCTCGAGTACACCGGCGCCGATGGTTCTCGGCAGCAGCCGGTGATGATTCACCGTGCGCTGTTCGGCTCGATCGAACGCTTCATCGGTGTACTCGTCGAGCACTACGCGGGCGCTTTCCCGCCCTGGCTTGCGCCCGTGCAGGCGGTCGGCATTCCCGTCAGCGACGCCCACGTTTCGTACCTGTCGTCGACGGTGGGCGACGCGTTTCGCGCGGCCGGGATCCGGTACGAGGTCGACACTTCTGACGACCGTATGCAAAAGAAGATTCGCAACGCGCAGAAGCAAAAAGTGCCCTACATGGTGATCGCCGGGGACGACGACATGGCGGCCGGCGCGGTGTCGTTCCGCTTTCGTGACGGCACACAGAAGAACGGTATTCCGCTCGCCGACGCGGTGGCGGAAATTCGTGAGGCGATCGTGAGTCGGGCGCAGGTGTGAGCGTTTTGGATTCTGATGACATCGATGTTTCGGCCGCGGCCGGCGACGTCGACGCGTTCTCGCGAATCTGGACGCCGCACCGCATGGCCTACATCAACGGCGCGTCGAAGCCGTCGGGCGATCCCGACGATCCGGCGAACTGCCCGTTTTGCATGATTCCGTCGAAGTCGGACGACGAAGCGCTGGTTGTCGCCCGCGGCTCTTTGGTCTACGCCGTCCTGAACTTGTATCCGTACAACGCGGGGCACTTGCTCGTGGTCCCGTATCGTCACGTGCGCGACCTGACCGACCTTTCCGCCGACGAAGCCGCGGAATTCACCCTATTTACTCAGCGTGCTCTCGCGACGGTTCGGTCGGTGGCCAATCCGCACGGCTTCAACGTGGGCATCAACCTGGGCTCTGTAGCGGGCGCGGGCATCGCGGCGCACTTGCATCAGCACGTAGTGCCGCGTTGGGGAGGTGACACCAATTTCATGCCCGTGGTGGGGCATACCCGCGTGTTGCCGCAGTTGCTGCATGATACCCGCGATCTGCTTTCTTCCGCTTGGCCGCGCTAATCGGCTGACGGCGTGGGCTCGGGCGGTGGGTAGATAGGCGCCGAAATTCGCCATGCCCTAGGCGTCGAGCTCGACCCAGGCGCGCCGAACGAGAACCCCATTACGACGACGCGATGTCGTTACATATCACGAAATCACGGTTGAACGGACGACGTCGCCGGGCCGGTATCGGCGTTACCTTCGGTAGCGGCAAAGGTCACCAGACCGAGCGCAAGAATCATCGAGCCGGCCGCGACTATACGCCGCAGCGGCATTCGCGAAACGCGCGACGCCCGCGACCGCGTGGCCGGGCGCGAAGGACGCGATCCAGCCGCGTGCCGGGGAGTCGCCTCCGGGGAAGCCGACACAAGCAAAGAGCTTGGCACGGACGCGAACCCGATCTGAGTAGCCACGCCGAGAAGCGTCAAACGGCGGCGGCGATCCTATGAGCGGAAGGCGCGTCGTTTCGCGGCTGCTCGGCGCAGCGGACCACCAGCACCGCGAGGTCGTCGCGTGCTACGCCAAAACGCTGAACGCGTTCTTCGACCAGCCCGGCGATCGCATCGGCCGACCGATGTTGACGAGACCGCAGGCACTCGAGCAGGCCGCCCTCGCCGAACAGCATGTTGCCGTGGCGGCGTTCGGTCACGCCGTCGGTGTAAAAGACGAGCGCATCGCCGGGCCGCAACAGCACGAGGTCTTCGGCGAGATCGACCTCGCCGATCACGCCGAGCAGGGTACCGCTGCGTCCGACCAACTCAACGATTCCGTCGTGGCGCACGAGGACCGGCGGCGGATGGCCCGCGCTCGAGAGGCGTATTTGCAGGCAGTCGCCGTCCTGTGTGACCGTGCCCAGCGTGGCGGTGCAAAAGCGCCCGCGATCGCCGAGCTGCAAGAGGGCTTCGTTGAGGCGCCGCAAAGCCGCCGGCGGGGGGTGTCCGTCGCGGACGAGCAGCCGCAGCACGTCGCGCACCATGCCCGTTATGGCCGCCGCTTCCGGGCCTTTGCCGCAGACATCGCCGATCGCGATGCCCCAGCCAGTATCGGACGAGCCTGTATCAAACAGTTCGAAAACGTCGTAGAAGTCGCCGCCGACTTCGTTGCCCTCTCCGGCTGCCGCGTATCGAGCGCCGAACTCCGAAATCTTGCTTTGCGGCAAAGTCGGCGGCAGCAGCGAAGCCTGCAAGGCACGCGCAATCGCCGTGCTCTCCTCGTACAGGCGAGCGCTGTCGACGGCAACAGCGGTGCGGCGCGCGAGATCGTTGAGCAACCCGACGTCGTCGGCGGCGAAGATGCGTCCGGGTGGCCGGCCGACAATGAGAACGCCGAGCAGGCGACGCCTCGAAACGAGCGGGAGCGTCAGGATTTCACCCGCGCGTTCGTCAGCGACTTCCGTCGGCAGTTCGGTTCCGGGTAGGAGCGAAGGCCGGTGCTCACTCACATGGCTGGCTAATCGAAGCGCGGTGCTGTCGCCGTCCGGGCTCGACAAGGCTTTCTGCAGCAAGCTCAAGCGCGTTTCGTCCGCGTGCGCAACCGCCATCAGTCGCGGCAGCCGGCCGGAGGTATCCCAAACAGCCGACCAACGAGCAAAGCGCGGCACGACGAGCTGTGTTGCCAGTGTCATCGCGAGCTGCACGTCGAGGGTGCCAGCGAACATTTCACTCGCTTCGGCGAGCAGGGCGAGGGAGCCGCGGCTGCGCAACTCCGCGACGCGGGCACGGTCGTCTCGGACGACGATGCCGATGCGCTCTCCGACCAGCCGGGCCAAAGCGAGGTGATCGACGCTCAGTTCATTGTGATGTCGGACGGCCAGCGCGCCGATGACGCCCGACAACCCGTGCAGCGGCACCAAGGTGATGCCGTCGGCGGGTAGCTGGGCGGAGTTGGATTGAGCCGCCTGCCGGACAGAATCCGGGTCGGGCGCCAGCGCGGTGCGGTCGTTCGTCGCAAGCAATTCCCAGCGCCGATCGTCGTCCTCGCTGTGCGCGTACACCCAGCATTGACGCACATCGAGCCCGTCGGCGAGCCGGTACAGGAGTTCGCCGATGAACTGGGAAGGGCTGAGCTTTCGCTCGACATCGGCAGGCAAGTCGAGCAACCAGCTGATTTCCGTCGCGGGTGGCAGTTTCGAGACCCCGCTCTCGGTTGCATTGTCGATAGCGACGCCGTGAAGCTCGGGTGCTGGAGGTGGTTCGAGCTGGCGTTGTTGAGTTGACGTGAGCAAAAACCAAACGGCTTTGCCCCCATGGAAATGGCGCGTACCCCATTCGTTGGCTAGTGCGTCGAGAAGCAGCAAGCCACGACCGCCCTCTCGGGTTTCGTCAGGCTGGGCCGGGGCTACGAGGAGCAAACCGGGAGTTCTGTCGACGACTTCGACGCGTATTGAATCGGGGGAGATCTCCATGTGCAAGTCGATGTCAGTGCCAGCGTGCACGATCGCGTTAGTGACGACCTCGGTCACCAGCAGCAACGCTTCATCGAGTCGGCCGCGCATCTCGGTGCCGGCAAGGGCGGCGGCGACAATGCGACGAGCTGCCGACGCGGAGGATCCGGTCGGTGAGAGCGTCGTCAAGCTTCGCGGCATCACGGCTCCGCGGAAACATCCGAAAGCGCCGAGCGCAACCGGGCGATCGCGTCGGTCGCTTCGTCCGCGGCCTTCGCCAAATCCGGTGACTCTGCCGCCAGCTTTTGCACGTGCGCTACCGCGTCGGCGGCGCGTGACATCAGCTGCTCGACGTTCGCGGCTTCGTATTGCGACAAACGCGCTCGTAACTCGTCGGTCTGAGAGGCCAAGTAGCGTCGTCGTTCGTAAAGCTCGACGAACACACCTACCTTGGCGCGCAGCACCCACGGGTCGAACGGCTTCGACAGGTAGTCGACCGCGCCCGCGGCGTACCCGCGAAACGCCTGATGAGATTCTCCGTCGATCGCCGTGAGAAACAGGATCGGCACGTCGCGGGTGCGCTCGCGCTGCTTGATATGCATCGCGGTCTCAAAGCCGTCCATGTTCGGCATTTGGACGTCGAGCAGGATCAGCGCGAAGTCGTCGATCAGCAGACGCTTGAGGGCTTCCTCACCTGAACTCGCCTTGACGAGCTCATGGCCAAGCCCGTGCAGGATGGCCTCGAGCGCCAGCAAGTTCTCCGGCCGATCGTCGACCATGAGGATTCGCGCGGGCCGCTCAGCAGATGGCACTACTGTTGATCCTCCCTTTCCGTCTGATCGTGGAGCCACGAGCGCATCACCGTGAGCAGCCGGTCGAGGTCGACCGGCTTGGTGATGTAGTCGCTAGCGCCGGCCGCGAGACTCTTGTCACGTTCTTCGAGCATCGCTTTGGCGGTGAGGAAAATGATCGGCAGGTTGGCGAATTGGCCGCTGGCGCGTATCTCGGCGGTGGTCTCGTTGCCGTCCATGTCGGGCATCATGAAGTCCATCAGCACCAGGTCGATGTCTGGGTGCTTCTCCAGCAGCGAGATTCCGCCTCGGCCGTTGTCGGAATACAGCACTGTCATACCGTGCAACTCCAGTGCGCTCGTCAGCGCGAAAACATTGCGGACATCGTCGTCGATGACAAGCACCGTAGCCCCTTGCAAGGGATCGGTGCCGTGGAGGGGGGTGCTGACGTTTCGTCCATCGGTGAGCATGGGCACCTGGCGCGGGATCCGGCGTGGCGTCGCGAAAGTACTCGGCGTCGGTTCACGCTCTTCGAAGGGGTACGCGGCCGGGAGAAGCAAGGTGAACGTGCTGCCCTGGCCCGCTTCGCTCGCGACCGTAATAGCGCCGCCGAGTAGTCGCGCGATCTCGCGTGAAATCGAAAGTCCAAGACCGGTGCCGCCGTACTTCCGGCTGGTCGTGCCATCAGCCTGCTGGAAAGCCTCGAAAATCAGCTTAAGCTTGTCGCTCGGCACGCCGATCCCGGTGTCGCTCACGCTGAAGGCGATGACCGTTTGCCCCGCGAGGAGTTGCGCCGTTGCGTCGGCCTCGCCGGCGACGTCGGCCGGGGCCAGGCCGACGTGAAGTCGCACCGTACCTTTCTCGGTGAACTTCAACGCGTTCGACACCAGGTTCTTCAGCACTTGCTGTAGGCGCTGCTCGTCGGTGACGATTGCCGCCGGCAGCCCGTCGTCGACCTCGATGACCAAGTCGAGCGCTTGTTCTTCGGCAAGGGGCCGGAAAGTATTGTCGACGTATTCGCAGACCCTGTCCAAAAGCACGGGCGCTGGCCGCACATCCATCTTGCCCGCCTCGACTTTCGACAAGTCGAGGATGTCGTTGATCAGGGCGAGCAGGTCGCTGCCGGCGCTATAGATGGTGCGCGCGAACTCGATTTGCTTCTCAGTCAGATTGCGTTGGGGGTTGTCTGACAGCAGCTTGGCGAGGATGAGCAGGCTGTTGAGCGGCGTCCGCAGCTCGTGGCTCATGTTCGCGACGAACTCCGACTTGTATTGCGACGAGAGCGCTAATTGTTCCGCTTTTTCTTGAAGTCCGAGCCGGGCCATCTCGATCTCGCGATTTTGGATTTCGATGTTGCGGTTCTGTTCCTCGAGCAGCGCTGCCTTCTCTTCGAGTTCGGCGTTGGTGCGCTGCAACTCCATCGATTGGGCTTGCAGCTCTTGCGCTAAGCGCTGCGATTGAGCGAGGAGCGCTTCCGTGCGCACGTTGGCCGTGATCGTGTTCAGCACCACGCCGATGGTTTCGACCAGCTGCTCAAGGAAACGCGTGTGCACGTCGCTGAAATGCCTAAACGACGCTAGTTCGATGACACCGAGCACCTGCCCCTCGAAAAGCACCGGAAGGATGAGAATGTCGGCCGGGCTCGATTCACCAAGGCCACTTCGCACCGCGAGATAACCGGATGGCACGTGTTCGACGCGCAGCGGACGCCTGTCGAGCGCGGCCTGGCCGACCAGTCCCTCACCGAGGCGGAACACGACGTCGTCCATGCCGTGCGCGTGGCCGTACGACGCCGCGCAGCGCAGCACCAGACTCTCGTCCGGACCCTCCGAGAGGAAAAACGCGCCGTGCACGGCTTCGATGACGGGAGTGACCTCGCTCATAATCATCTGTGTGACTTCGTGGAGGTCGCGTTGCCCCTGCAGCCGGCTGCCGATCTGCGCCAGGTTCGACTTCAGCCAGTCTTGTTGCGCGTTGATCGCCGTTGTCGTTCGCAGGTTGGCGATCATCTGGTTGATGTTGTCTTTGAGTTCGGCCACTTCTCCTTGCGCATCAACGGCGATCGATCGAGTGAGGTCGCCACGCGTGACGGCGGTCGAGACCTCAGCGATGGCGCGCACTTGCGTGGTTAGATTGCCCGCGAGCTGGTTGACGTTTTCGGTGAGGTCGCGCCAGGTGCCGGAGACGCCGTGCACTTGGGCTTGGCCGCCGAGTTTTCCTTCGGTGCCGACTTCGCGGGCGACGCGGGTGACTTCGTCGGCGAACGACGAGAGTTGGTCGACCATCGTGTTGACGGTTTCTTTGAGTTCGAGGATTTCGCCTTGCGCGTCGACGGTGATTTTTTGCGACAGGTCGCCCTGTGCTACCGCGGTGGTGACCAGCGCGATGTTTCGCACCTGGCCGGTGAGGTTTCCGGCCATCGAGTTGACCGAGTCGGTGAGGTCGCGCCAGGTGCCGGAGACGCCGTGCACCTGGGCCTGGCCGCCGAGTTTTCCTTCCGTGCCGACTTCGCGGGCGACGCGGGTGACCTCGTTGGCGAACGACGAGAGTTGGTCGACCATCGTGTTGACCGTCGATTTCAGTTCTCGAATCTCGCCCTCGGCGTCAACGGTGATTTTCTGCGACAGGTCGCCGCGCGCTACCGCCGTCGCCACTTGAGCGATGTTTCGCACCTGACTGGTGAGGTTGCGAGCCATCGAGTTCACTGACTCGGTGAGGTCGCGCCAGGTGCCGGAGACGCCGTGCACTTGGGCCTGGCCGCCGAGGCGACCTTCGGTGCCGACTTCGCGGGCGACGCGAGTGACCTCGTTCGCGAACGACGAGAGCTGGTCGACCATCGTGTTGATCGTTTGAGCCAGCGCCGCCACTTCGCCCTTTGCGTCGACCGTGATTTTCTGCGACAGATCGCCGCGCGCGACGGCGGTCGTGACTTGCGCGATGTTGCGGACTTGACTCGTGAGGTTGGCCGCCATTCCGTTGACGTTTTCGGTGAGGTCGCGCCAGGTGCCGGAGACGCCGTGCACTTGCGCTTGCCCGCCGAGGCGACCTTCGGTGCCGACTTCGCGGGCGACGCGGGTGACTTCGTCGGCGAACGACGAGAGTTGGTCGACCATCGTGTTGACGGTTTCTTTGAGTTCGAGGATTTCGCCTTGAGCGTCGACGGTGATTTTTTGTGACAGGTCGCCTTTGGCGACGGCGGTCGCGACTTGGGCGATGTTTCGCACCTGGCCGGTGAGGTTTCCGGCCATCGAGTTCACGTTCTCGGTGAGGTCGCGCCAGACACCGGAGACGCCGCGCACTTGGGCTTGGCCGCCGAGTTTTCCTTCGGTGCCGACTTCGCGGGCGACGCGGGTGACTTCGTCGGCGAACGACGAGA